>NZ_AUKO01000019.1:0-223336 GCF_000424785.1 Streptomyces sp. CNT360
GTCAGCGGCAGACGGTGCATCTGCCGACGTGGGTGTGGCTGGATGAGGGCACCTACAAGCCGTTGTCGGTGACGGCGTCGGTGGATCTGGGCGCTGGGAGGAGGATTTCGGCGACGACGCGGGTGGAGCCGGAGTCGTTGGCGCTGTCCGCGGGGACGAGGGAGGCCGTGGTGCATCCGGCGTCGGGTGAGTGCGCCGTGCGGGAGGACGGCGGGATCGGGGTGCCGTACCGGAAGGGGGCGGGGAAGAAGTCTCCGCCGTGCGGGGTGACGTATCTGCGGGCGACGCAGGGCGGCGGCAGCTACCCGTTGCGGGCCACGCTCACCTGGGACGCCTCGTGGAAGGGCACCGGGGGCGCGGGGGACGACGACCTGCCCGACGGCGAGTTCGGCAGCACGCGCAACGTCACCGTCCAGGAGATCCAGTCCATCAACTAGGTGTTGCAGGTGAGGGCGTTGGCGAGGCGAACGCTTGGCAAGCTGGACACTCGCGAACAACGGGGTGGCCACACTCCAGCACGTGATCGAGGAACGCCGCGGTCCGTTCGAGCTGCGCGCGTTGCCGGTTGATCGCATCGCGCTGCTCGACGACGAGGTGCTTGCGCTCCTGCGGCGGCCCGTTCAGCAGCTGGGCGATCGTGCTGAGCGACATGCCTGCCTGCTGGCACTTGACTGCGATCGACAGTGCATCCAGCAGTGCCGGGCCGTAGCGTCGGGCACCGCTCGTGGTGCGATGCGGTGTGATCACCCCTTCCACCTCCCAATGTCGGAGGAGGTGGGTGGAGACTCCAAGACGTTCAGCCGCCTCGCCGATTCGCAGTAGCTGGGTGCGCATGAGCTCATGATGCTTGACTTCGTGTCGACACGAACTTCTACTGTCCGCCGGGTGCGCATCCACGAACTCAATTGCGGAACCCTGAACGTCCCCGGCGGGGCAGCCGTCTTCGGGGTATCCCACTTCGTCTGCAGATGTCTCCTGATCGAGCTGGAGAACCGGCTCATCGCCGTGGACACCGGGATCGGGCACAGGGACATCGAGTCCCCCGGGCCCCGGCTGGGGAAAGACTGGATTGCGCAGGTCAACCCAGCTCTCGATCCGGGCGAGACACTGATGGCCCGTGTGATCTCGCTGGGTCTGGACCCACGGGACGTCTCCGATGCGATCTTGACTCACCACCACCGCGACCATGTCGGCGGCCTCGCCGACTTCCCCTCGGCCCGCGTACACACCACGCCCGCGTGCCGGTCTGCTGTCGAGCAGGGCGATGGCCGTGCCGTGCCCGCACAATGGGCGCACGGCGTGGCGTGGGCTCCCGCACCCGTGCCGGCACCGCGCTGGCGGGGACAGGCTTCCTGGACACTCGCGGGCATCCCTGACTCGATCCGGTTGGTCGAGCTGTCGGGCCACTCGCCGGGGCACGCCGGCGTGCTCATCGACGACGTCGGCCCGGGTCAGGAGCTTCTGCACACCGGTGACGCGATCCACCACCACACCCAACTCACTTGCACCGCACCGCTCGCAGTCGAGGCGTTCGCCGCCTCCACGCAACACGACGAGACCGCCCGACTCGACACGCAGCGGCTGCTGGCGAGGCTTGCCGATGAGGGATCCGTACGCCTGGTCAGCTCACACGACCCCGATCCCGACCCCCTCGGCAGGCCCCGGCAACCATGTACGGGGGGCACCGTCGGAACACCGCCTCGTGGGTGAGGCGGGAGGGCCGCCCGACCCCCGTACGGTCCGCAGCGCGAGCAACTGCCGACCAGGAGGTGACGTCCTGGCCGTACCCGGTGGACCGGTCGCCGGTCTTGCCCACGTCTCAGCTGCCGGGGTCGGGCACGAAGCCGCTCTCGTCGGCACTCGGAACCATGGCCCCGCCGACACGGGCCACGTGCTCGCTGTGCCACGCTGCCGCGGGCCGCACCGGCGTGCGGGCTGAACTCGTGCACCCCTCTCACGAACCGGTGCACGATCCTCGCCGCCGACCTGATGGGATGAGCGTCGTCGCACGGTACGAGGCAAGGAGCGATGGTATGCGCACGGTGATGACGGGGATGGCTCTGGTCGCGGGGCTGGCGCTGTTGGCGGGCTGCGGGAGCGACGACGGGGAGAAGCCGCAGGCACACCAGCAGCATGCCGACAAGAGCGGCGGGGGCGGCAAGAAGAGTGGTGAGGCCGAGGGGGAGCGTGCCACGCACAAGGTGACCCTGGAGCTGCGGGGCGAGGGCAAGGCGACCAAGAGCATGTACATCCTGGACGGCGGGCCCTACTACACGTCCGAGCTGCCGTGGAAGAAGGAGAAGACCGTCAGCCTGACGCCCGCCGAGCAGAAGGTGGGCTCCCTGGTCAGCGTGGTCCCGGGCTCGGTACAGGGTGACGACGGGCAGCTCACGGCGGCGTCCTGCGTCATCGAGGTCGACGGCAGGCAGGTGGCGGACAACGACGGCGGCAAGAGCGACAAGGGCTGCAAGTACAAGATCAGGTGACCGGGCCCTCGCCCCCGGCCCGGCCTCACCGGGCCGGGGGCACCGCGCAAGCGGCCGCACCGCCCGGCAGCCGGTGCCGGTTGGCCGCGACGAGGCGGTACGCGGCTGCCCCGAGCCACCGTTGAGGCGGCAGCGTGAGCAGGGCGCCCGCCACCGGCCACCCGCCGCCAGGCGCGCTCAGCAGCGCTTTCGCCACGGCCTGGACGCCCCCGTGGACGGCACCCGACGGCGTCACCCACAACGCCTCGTGCTCCGCGCGCTCGCGGGTCACCCCGAGTGCGGCGAGCTCGGCGGCGCCGAGGGACTGCCACGGCACGGCGGTGCAGCGGGGGCGTACCCGCCGCAGGCCGAACCGCACCGCTGTGGTGCAGAAACCGCAGTCACCGTCGTAGATCAGTACGGGCCACGTGTGCATGCCCCCATTCTGGCCCGTGCGCTTGCGAGACTCGGCGCATGGCAGCCAAGGAGCGGGGCGTGGAGCGTCAGGGCGCGGAGCGCGGTGAGGAGCACGGCATGAAGGTGTACGTCAGCGCGGACATGGAGGGGGTGACCGGGCTGGTCGGGGCCGACGACGTCCAGATGGGGGGCCGCGACTACGAGCGCGGGCGCGTGATGATGACCGAGGACGTCAACGCGGCCGTGCGGGGTGCCGTGGCGGCCGGCGCCGGGACGGTGGTCGTCAACGACTGCCACAGCACCATGCGCAACCTGCTGATCGAGGAGCTGCATCCGGCGGCCTCCCTCGTTCGCGGCAAGCCGAAGCCGATGGGCATGCTGGAGGACCTGGACGACTCGTTCGACGCCGTCGTCTGCGTCGGCTACCACGCGCGGGCGGGCGCGCTGGGGGTCCTCAGCCACAGTTTCATGGGCCACGAGGTCGAGGACATGTGGCTGGACGACACCCACGCCATGGGCGAGATCGGTTTCTCCTGCGCGACGGCCGGCGCGATCGGCGTGCCGGTGGTCGCCCTCTCCGGCTGCGACGTGGCCTGCGCGGAGGTCGAGGAGTGGGCCCCGGACGTGCGCACGGCACCCGTGAAGTACGCGCGCGACCGGTTCGCCGCCCGGTTGCGCCCGGCCCCCGAGGCGCGCGGCGCCATCGAGGAGGCGGCGGCGGACGGGGTACGGGACGCCGTGTCCCGTACCCGCATGGTGCCCGACACCACCGAGCACACCCTCGCCGTGCGCTGGCAGTCGGCGTCCGTCGCCCAGCAGCTGGAGGGGGTTCCGGGGGTGGCCCGTACGGACGACCGCACGGTGCGCGTACACGCCGAACTGCCCGCCCTCTTCCGCCTCTTCGGGGTCTTCATGGGCGTGGCCCACTCCCTGACCGGCCAGCCGCCCTACTGCTGACGGGCCGACACGGAGGTGTGGCCGAGGCTGGTGCGGCCGGGGCGGGCGTACCTGGCGTGTCCACGTCTCGGCCGCCCCGGCGGCCACCGAGCGTGAGCGGCGTGCGCTGCGCGCTGTGCGGTGACGCGTCCAGGCGCAGCGGGCGCGGGCGCTGAGCGCCCGGCTGCGCGAGGTCGACCGGCGCAGCCCGGGCACGCTGCTCCGGCCAGCGAAGAGGGAGGAAGCAGGGCGGGTGCAACGATTCCCCGCATGGCGGCGCCGTGCGCAAGGGTCGTGCGGCAACACGCAACGGACGTGCATTACGGCCGTGAGCTGCCCACTCGTAGGCTCGTGCCCCGTGTCAGGAGTGGCGGTGACCGCCGGCTGGGCCACCGCAGGTCCCTTGTCGCAGGTCCACACCTCCACCCGAGGCCGACCGACGCGGAACGAAGCGACCGAAGCGACAAGGGGAGCCCCAGATGCTGCAACACGGCGCCGCACCGCCCTCGGCCGAGGGGCCGCACGGCCCCGGTGGCTCCGGCGGCCCGCGCCCGTCCCCCCGGCTCGGGCGGCGGCTGATGCGGCGCAAGCCCGTCGACCAGCTCGTCGCCGAGAGCGGACAGGGCGAGGGCGGCGCGCTGCGGCGCTCCCTGTCGATGTGGCAGCTCACGACGATCAGCATCGGCGCGACGCTCGGCACGGGCATCTTCGTCGTCATGGGGGAGGCCGCGCCGCTCGCCGGTCCTGCCGTGGCGATCTCGTTCGTCCTGGCCGGGCTGACCGCCCTGTTCTCCGCGCTCTCCTACGCGGAGCTGGCCGGCTCCATCCCCGTCTCCGGCTCCTCGTACTCGTACGCGTACGCGACGATGGGCGAACTCGTCGCCTGGGTGTGCGGCTGGTGCCTGCTGCTGGAGTACGGCATCTCGGTCGCGGCCGTCGCCGTCGGCTGGGGCGAGTACCTCGACGAGCTGCTCGACGGCACGTTCGGGGTGACCCTCCCCGCCGCCGTCTCCGCCCCGCTGGGCGAGGGCGGGTACGTCAACCTGCCGGCGCTCGCCGTCATCGTCCTCGCCATGGCCTTCTTGATGGGCGGCGCCAAGGAGAGCGCCCGGATCAACACCGTCATGGTCGTCATCAAGATCGTGACGCTGCTGCTCTTCTGCGGCATCGGCTTCTTCGGCATCGAATCCGGCAACTACACGCCGCTCGCCCCGCTCGGCATCAGCGGCATCAGTGCCGCAGCCGCCACCCTCTTCTTCTCCTACATCGGCTTCGACGCCGCCTCCACGGCCGGTGAGGAGGCCAAGAACGCGCAGCGGGACCTGCCGCGCGCCATCATGCTGTCGCTGCTGATCGTCACCGTGCTCTACTGCCTCGTCGCGCTGGTCGCCGTCGGCGCCATGCCCTGGCAGGAGTTCGGCCACACCGACGCCGCCCTCGCCAGGATCATGAAGGACGTCACCGGTCTGGGCCTGTGGAGCGTGGTGCTGGCCGCGGGAGCCGTCGTCGCCATCGCCAGCGTCGTCTTCGCCGTCCTGTACGGGCAGACCCGCATCCTGTTCGCCATGGCCCGCGACGGGCTCGTACCCAAGGTGTTCGAGAGGGTGCACGCGCGCACCGGGACGCCCCGCGCCAACACGGTGCTCGTCGCGGCGTTCTGCGGCGTCCTGGCCGCCACCGTCCCCCTCGGCGAACTCGCCGACGCCACCAGCATCGGCACCCTCTTCGCGTTCGCGCTCGTCAACGTCGCCGTCCTCATCCTGCGCTACAGCCGGCCCGACATGCCGCGCACCTTCCGCGTGCTGCTCTTCCCCGTCACGCCGCTGCTCGGCTTCGGCTTCTGCGTGTGGATGATGCTCAGCCTGCCCGCCGTCACCTGGACCGTCTTCGGCTGCTGGATGGCGGCAGGGCTCGCCGTCTACTTCCTGTACGGGGTACGGCACTCGCGGCTGGCGGCCGTCCCCTCCGGGGAGGACGGGGCCGGGACGGGCTGAGGTGGCGGGGCCGGCCGAGTGGGGCGGGCGGGGTCAGTCGCCGTCCCCCGCCCGGAGAGGGAGCGTGAGCCACGGGCTCTCGGGGTCCGTCGTCAGGAGGCGATGGGCTTCGAGCATGTCCTCGTACCAGTGCCCGAACTCCTCGTCGTCGAAGTGCAGACAGCGGCCCAGGATGTAGCCGGCCGAGAAGTCCTCCCAGGAGCGGTAGGCCACCGCGCTGACCCGCCCGGCGCGCAGCACGGCTTCCTCCGCCTCGGCCAGGGAGCAGAAACGGGCCGCCAGACCGAAGCGGGCCATGCCCGAGGCGCGGCCGTAGTCCCAGGCCGCCACGGAGCGGACGAAACGGCCCTCCGGGAGCAGGCCGTCCGCACGGAAGCGGGACTCGTAGCGGGTGATACGGCCTATGAGCCGCTTCACGCCCTCGATCTGGTACTCCGCCTCCTCCTCGGAGGGGCCCTCGACCCGGGTGACCCCGTCCGGAGTCAGCTCGACGGTGGCCGTCGCGGAACGGCTGCGCAGCACCCTCTCGGCCGCCTGCCGCCAGTGCGCCGTCTCGACCTGGCCGCCGAAGTCCTGCGCCATGCTGTACCGCAACCCGAGCGTGAACTCCCACACCTGGCTGCTCATCTCGTTGCACAGCAGCTCCTCCTGATGGCGTCGCCACGTCGCCCGGGAGGTGCAGTCCCACCAGCGTGCGAGGGTCTGCCGCTCGTCGACGTAACCCCAGCCGTGCCCGAGGGAGTTCCAGTAGGAACCGTTCCGTACCGACAGCAGCGCGCCACACGCCAGACCGCGCGCCACGGCCCCGCTGCGCGGGCCACCGACCCACAAGGTGCGCAGCGTCGTGGACTTCTCCGGGGACGTACGGTCCGCGTGCTGCCGCCACAGCGCGCACAGTGCGCGGCTTGCGGGGAAGTACGCCTCGCAGGGCGACCCGGGGTTCACGGCCAGCCAGGCCGGGTCCTGCTGCGTCCAGTCGCGGGCGTAGTCCCCCAGGCCCTCGGAGATGAACACCGGATCCTCGACGGGCGCGGGCAGCATGCCCTGGGTGTAGACGGCAGCACACCAGCCCTGCACCTCGGGGCGCCACACCGGGGTCAGCCGCGCCGGGAGCCTCCCCGGGTTGGCGTCCAGCCACTGCCTGGAGACGAGACGGTAGAGCCACTCGCCCGCCAGCACATCCATGTAGGCCGCCCAGTCGTGGCGCACCTTCGCCTCAAGAAGCCGCCGCTCCACCTCACTCGGCGCCTCCCACGACGGAGACGGGGCCCCGGGCGCCGCCCCCTGCGCTGCTGTCGCCCCCGCGTTCGATGCCGCCCCGGCCCCCGGCGCCGCCCCGGCCCCTTGGCCTCCCGCCGACGTCACCGGTTCGCCCGGCCCGTCCGACGCCGCCCCCGTGCGCTTCCACATGCTGTGACCTCGACCCCTCGACCTCGACTCGTCTTCGTACCGGCGCCCGGTGCCCGCGCCGCCCTCAGGAGAACAGCCAGTCCCCGACCGGCAGCACGACGTAGAAGAACACCAACGCCCCGCCGACGCACATCCCGATGACCCGCCCACTGCCGGAACCCTTCCGGGGCACCACCGGCGGCGCCCACCCCGCCCCCGGATGCGCCCCGTAGGGGTTCGCCGGCGGCGTCGGAAGCTGCGGCTGCCGCTTGCTCATGAGGCGGTGTCCTCCTGGAACGGTGGGCGGACGGCGACCTTCCGCGAAGGGCTTGGTACGCCGCGCGTGGCCTGACCCTGTGTGATGGTGGGGTCAACGTACGGTCAGCCAGCAGGGTAGCCCCCTGCAGGGGCACGGGTGGAGAGGGGGCGCCCACTCCGCCGGGGCCTCGCCGTGAGGGCGCAGTGGCGTCCGGCCGCCGCGCGGGCGTCGACGGCCGGGGGTGCTGGTGGGCCGCTCTGCCTCGCCGCGGCTTGCCCAACTGTTCGGTGTCTCCACGTCTGCTGCGGGCCGGATCACCGTCTCCCTGGCCTCGCGGCCGAACGTGGGCTGATGGTGCCGTCCCCCCTGCGCAAGTCGCACTCCGCCTGCTCGGTCCCGTTGTGTGGAGAAACGGGGTGTCACCTGGGGCGATGAGGTTTCTTCCGGCGGTCTCCGGGCGACGGCTGTCGCGTCGTTGGTTCAGACCTATTGCCCCGTCCGCGTGGGCCTCGTAGCCTCACGGCTCACGCGTGCAGGTTGTGCAGTGCGAAACAGCCGTTGCGTATCGTGCAATACCAGTGCTTGGGGGTCTCATCGTGAGGGACGGCAGAAGCAGGGTGGGGCGGCGGGTGGCGGGGGTCGGCGCCGTGGTCGTGGCGGTGGCGATGGCTACGGGGGCGGCGGGGTGCGCACCGTCCACGTCGGGTGGCGGGGGAGAGGGGAAGGACAGCAAGAGCGGCACCGTGCGGGTGTGGCTCTTCCGGGAGGTCGGCAACGGGCCGAAGGAGAAGGTGGTCAAGGAGGTCGCCGACCGGTTCGAGAAGCGGCACCACGGTGTCGATGTCGACGTCCAGTACATCCCCGTCGACAGCCGGGCCGAGAAGATCAAGGGGGCGTTCAACGACCCCGACTCCGCCCCGGACGTCATCGAGTACGGCAACACGGACACCGCCGGCTATGTCGCGGACGGCGGGCTCGCCGACATCAGCGCCGAGTTCGGCGACTGGAAGGCGGCCCGCGACCTCGACCCCACGGCCAAGAAGTCGGTGACCGTCGAGGGGAAGCAGTACGGGCTGCCTCTCTTCGTCGGAGTCCGCGCCCTGTACTACCGCACCGACGTCTTCGAGGAACTGGACCTGAAGCCGCCGCGCACGCTCCAGGAGCTGACCGGAGCCGCGAAGAAGATCCGGGACGCGCACCACGACATGTACGGCATCGCGGTGGGCGGCGCCTACACCTACGGGGCGATGCCCTTCCTGTGGGCGCACGGCGGTGAGCTGGCCGAGGAGGGGAAAGGTGGCTCGTTCCACTCGACGCTCACCAGCGCGGGCGCCAAGAAGGGCATCACCGCGTACACCTCCCTCTTCGGCGGCGACAACTGCCCCGCGGGCAAGTGCGCCAAGATGGGCGGCAACGAGACCGTGGAGGCCTTCGCAGGCGGGAAGGCGGGCATGGTGATCGGCGGTGACTTCAACCGCCAGGCCATGGAGGACGGCGAGGTGAAGGGGGACTACGGCGTCGTCCCGCTGCCCGGCGTGAAGAAGGGGGAGGTCGCGCCCGCGTTCGCCGGCGGCAACAACATCGGCGTGCTCAAGAGCACCGACCACCGCAGCCTCGCCGTGGACCTGGCCGAGGAGTTGGCGGGCAAGCGCACCCAGGAGAAGCTGTTCGACGCGATGGGTTTCCTGCCGACCTACGGTGACACCCGCACGAAGGTCGCCGAGCGGGAGCCGTTCGTCGAACCGTTCGTGGCGACGCTGGAGGCGGGGACGGAGTTCGTGCCCGCCAGCCCCGCCTGGGGGCGGATCGACGCGTCGCAGGTGCTGCCTTCGATGTTCCAGCGGATCGTCAGCGGCAAGGACGACGTCGACGGTGCGGCCGCCGACGCCGCCGCGGCGATGGACGAGGCGTTCGCCCGGTGAGCCTGACCACCGCCGCCGAGGCGGGGGGCGGCTCCGAGAAGGAACCCGCCGCCGCCCGGCTGTCGGGCCCGCGCAGCGGCGGACCGGGCACCGGCGGTCCCCACGAGGGACCGCGCAGGAGCGGCCCGTTCAGGGGCGGCCCGCGGGCGGGCGCCGCGCGGGGGCGGCCGGCGCAGGGCCGTTGGACGCCGTGGCTCTACCTCGCGCCCGCCCTGGTCGTCCTGGCGGGGCTGCTCGCCTACCCCGTCTACCAGCTCGGCCTGATCTCCTTCCTGGAGTACACGCAGGCGCAGGTCAGTGGCGGGGAGCCGACCAGTTTCCAGGGGTTCGCCAACTATGCGGAACTGCTGGGCGACGGCGAGTTCTGGAACGTCCTGCTGGCGACCGTCGTGTTCGCCGCCGCCTGCGTGCTGGGCACGGTGGCCGTCGGGTGCGCCCTGGCGGTGCTGCTGACCCGGGTGCGGGCGGTGCCGCGGCTGGTGCTGATGCTGGCCGCGCTCGGCGCCTGGGCCACCCCCGCCATCACCGGGTCCACCGTATGGGTGTTCCTCTTCGACCCGGACTTCGGGCCCGTCAACCGGGTGCTGGGGCTGGGCGACTTCGCCTGGACGTACGGGCGCTACAGCGCGTTCGCACTCGTCTTCTTCGAGGTCGTCTGGTGCTCCTTCCCGCTGGTCATGGTGACGACCTACGCCGGGATCCGCGCCGTTCCGGCCGAGGTGCTGGAGGCCGCCTCGCTGGACGGGGCGAGTGTGTGGCGCACCTGGCGCAGCGTGCTGGCGCCGATGCTGCGGCCCATTCTGATCGTCGTGACGATCCAGTCCGTCATCTGGGACTTCAAGGTGTTCACACAGATCTACGTGATGACGGGCGGCGGTGGAATCGCCAAACAGAATCTGGTGCTCAACGTGTACGCCTACCAGAAGGCTTTCGCCTCCTCCCAGTACAGCCTGGGTTCGGCCATCGGCGTCGTCATGCTGCTGATTCTGCTGGCCGTCACGCTCGGATACCTGAAACTGCTGCGCAGGAACGGGGAGGAGATATGAGCACCCCGGCCACCACCGCCCCCGGCGCGCCCACCCGGCGGTGGCGCGTCCGCAAACCCTGGCGGCTCGCCGCCGAGTGCGCCGCCGTACTCATCGCCGTGGCTGTCGCTTTCCCGCTCTACTGGATGGTGCTCTCGGCGTTCAAACCGTCCGGTGAGGTCCGCTCCGACCGGCCCGTTCCGTGGACCCTCACACCCACGCTCGACTCGTTCCGGCGCGTCTTCGAACAGCAGGAATTCGGGCGCTATTTCCTCAACAGCGTGCTGGTGGCGGGCACCGTCGTCGTCGGCTCCGCACTCATCGCCTTTCTGGCGGCCACCGCCGTCACCCGGTTCCGCTTCCGGCTGCGCACCACGCTGCTCGTCCTCTTCCTCGTCGCGCAGATGGTGCCCGTGGAGGCGCTGACCATTCCGCTGTTCTTCCTCATGCGGGACCTCGGTGCGCTCAACTCGCTGCTCTCCCTGATCCTGCCGCACCTCGCCTTCTCGCTGCCGTTCGCCGTGTGGATGCTGCGCGGTTTCGTCAAGGCGGTGCCCGAGGCGCTGGAGGAGCAGGCGTTCATCGACGGGGCGAGCCGCACGCGGTTCCTGTGGCAGATCCTCTTTCCGCTCGTGTTCCCCGGCCTCGTCGCCACGAGTGTCTTCTCCTTCATCTCCACCTGGAACGACTTCCTCTTCGCCAAGTCGTTCATCATCAGCGCGACGGAGAACTCCACCCTCCCCATGGCGCTGCTCGTCTTCTTCGACACCGAAACCCCCGACTGGGGCGGGGTGATGGCCGCCTCGACGGTCATGACGCTGCCCGTGCTCGTCTTCTTCGTCTGCGTACACCGCCGCCTGGTCTCCGGACTGGGCGGAGCGGTGAAGTAAGGAGGACCGACCATGCCGGCCACTGGCAGCACAGCGGCGGGACGCCCCGGACTGGTGCCCCGCGCCCGCGACGTACGGGAGGAGGAGGGGCCGCCCTTCGTGTGGGGGAGCGGCACCGTCCTCGTCGCCGGGCCCGGCACGGGCGGGACCGCGCGGTGGCTGCGCGCACAAGCGGTGCTGCCCTTCCGTGAGGAGGAGCACGAAGCCGCGGTGGGGGCGCCCGGCAACGAAGGCGGGGCGCCCGGCAACACCGTCGAGCTGCGCATCGACGCCACGCGCGGGCCCGAGACCTACCGGCTGGAGGTCACCGCGGCACGCGTGCTGATCGAGGGCGGGGACGCGGCCGGCGTCTTCTGGGGTGCCCAGACGCTCCGCCAGCGCCTGCCGCCGGCCGCGTACCGGCGCGCGGGCGGGGCGCGGGAGTGGCGGCTGGCGCCCTGCCGCGTCGAGGACGCACCGCGGTTCGCCTGGCGCGGCATGATGCTGGACGTCGCCCGGCACTTCACGCCCAAGGACGGTGTGCTGCGCCTCCTCGACCTGCTGGCCGCGCACAAGGTGAACGTCTTCCACTTCCACCTGACGGACGACCAGGGCTGGCGCATGGAGGTGCGCCGGTACCCGGAGCTGACCCGCATCGGCGCGTGGCGGCCCCGCACCCGGGTGGGCCACCGGGCGTCCCCGCTGTGGGACGAGAGGCCGCACGGCGGCTACTACACCCAGGACGACCTGCGCGAGATCGTCGCCTACGCCGCCGACCGCCACATCACCGTCGTCCCCGAGATCGAACTGCCCGGACACTCGCAGGCCGCCATCGCCGCCTACCCCGAACTGGGCACCAGCGACGCGGTGGACACCGCCACGCTCGGCGTGTGGACCGACTGGGGCGTCAGCCCCTACCTGCTCGCCCCCACCGACGACGTCCTGAGCTTCTACGAGCACGTGCTGGAAGAGGTCCTCGACGTCTTCCCCTCGCCTTTCGTGCACATCGGCGGCGACGAGACCCCGAAGGAGCAGTGGCGGTCCTCCGCCGTCGCACAGGCCCGCATCGCCCAGGAGGGGTTGCGCGACGAGGACGCTCTCCAGGGGTGGATGGTGCGGCACTTCGACCGGTGGCTCGCCGCACGGGGGCGGCGGCTCGTCGGGTGGGACGAGATCCTGGAGGGCGGCACCCTCCAAGGGCCGGGACTCACGCCCGGCGCCGTCGTCTCCTCCTGGCGGGGGACGGAGGGCGGCATCGCCGCCGCCGAGGCGGGCCACGATGTGGTGATGTGCCCGGAGGACCAGCTCTACCTCGACCGGCGGCAGGCCCCCGGCACCGAGGAGCCCGTGCCGCTGGGCAAGGTCGCCACCCTGCGCGACGTGTACGGGTTCGAGCCGGTGCCCGCGCAGTTGACCCGGGGCGGGAGCGGGAGCGACGCCGCGGCCCGGGTCATGGGGGTGCAGGCCAACATGTGGACGGAGTGCACCGAGAGCCCCGCCCGCATCGACTACCAGGTCTTCCCGCGGCTGGCCGCCGTCGCCGAGCTGGCGTGGTCGGGACCCGGCGGGGACTACGCGGACTTCGCCGAACGGTTGGCGGGATCGCACCTGGCGCGGCTGGACGCGCTGGGAGTGGCCTACCGGCCCCTGGACGGCCCCCTGCCCTGGCAGCAGCGACCCGGAATTCCCGGCCGCCCCCTGGACTGAGAGGGCACCGCCCCGCGGGCCGGACCGGGAGAACCCGCGGGCGGACCGGGGGCCCCGCGGGGCCGAGACGGAGCACCGGCGCATGTGCGTCCTGGTGCGAAGTAGGCGGCGAACAGCCCCGTTCCGGCCTCTTTCCTGCCTCTTCCCGCTTACTCCGCGAGAGAGGGTCAACCGGGCGAAAGGGCCCATCCCCGGCCCTCGTGTCGGTGCCCGGCCGAGATATGCCAGAGTTGCCTCGTCCGGGCTGTGAGCACGTACCGTACGGCAATGCAGCCGGAGGCCCGGTCGGTCGGGGAAGGGGCAGCAGGTTGAGCACGCACGTACGGCATGCACCAGGCGGCGGACAAGCCGCGCAGGCTGTGCCCCCTGTCATGCTGCCGACCACCCTGGACGAAGCCGTCTCGGCGCTCTCCGCGGTACCGGCGGCCGTCCCCGTGGCCGGGGGCACGGACCTGATGTGCCACGTCAACTCCGGGCAGCTCCGCCCCGCCGCGCTCGTCGGCCTCGGCCGGATCAGCGAGATCCGCGGCTGGTCCTACCAGGACGGGCACGCCGTCCTCGGCGCGGGCCTGACGCACGCGCGGATGGGACGGCCCGACTTCGCGGCGCTCATCCCCGCGCTGGCCGCCGCCGCCCGCGCCGCGGGCCCGCCGCAGATCCGCAACGCGGGCACGCTGGGCGGCAACGTCGTCAGCGCCGCGCCCACCGGTGACGCGCTGCCCGTGCTGGCAGCGCTGGAAGCGACGCTGTCCATCGCAGGGCCGGAGGGTGCCCGCCGGGAACTGCCCGTCAGCCATCTGCTCGCAGGCATGGACATGCTCCAGCCCAGCGAGGTCGTCGGCTATGTGAAGGTGCCCCTGCTGCACGCACCGCAGACCTTCCTGAAAGCCACCAGCCGCACCGGGCCCAGCCGCGCGCTGGCCTCCGTCGCCGTCGTCCTCGACCCCATGCGGCGCCATGTGCGGTGCGCCGTCGGCGCGGTCGCGCCGATGCCGCTGCGCCCGCTGGAGGCCGAGACCTGGATCGCCTCGCTCATCGACTGGGACGGCCGGCGCGGCCTCGCCGCCGAGGCGCTGACCGCCTTCGGGGAGTACGTCGCCATGGCGTGCATCCCCGACCCGCCGCCGGAGGAGAGCACCGACGGCGCCGCCGGTGCCGTACCCCAGCTACCGCCCGCCGCCCTCCACTTGCGGCGTACGGTGGCGACACTGGCCCGCCGAGGACTCGGGAGGGCTCTCGCATGAGCGGCACACCACAGGACAACGGGAACGGAAACCGGAACGGGGGCGCGGGGCCGCACGCGGGTGCGGACCCGCAGGGACACGTGAACGCGCACACGGACGCAGAGGACCACCGCCACACCGCCCCGCACACCGCGCACACCCCACCCGCGCCGTACGACCCGTACGGTGCGGGCGACCCGTACGGCGCGGACCCCGCCTACGGACAGGACGCTGCTTACGGGCCGGGCGGCGCCTACGACCAGGGCGGCGCCTACGGGCAGCATGTGCCGCGGAGTTGGGGCGGTGGCGAGTACGACGCCGACGCCACCGCCTTCGTGCAGCTGCCCGCCGGCGGCTTCCAGGACGAGGTGCCGCTGGCCGCGCCCGGCACCGGGCAGGGCGGGTACACCCCGCCGGCCATCGACCCGTCCGAGGCCGCCGCCGCGGCCGGGCCCGCATCCGCCCCGCTGCCACCCGCCGCGGGCACGGACCCCGCCGCCGCGGGCCACTGGGTGCTGCCGTTCGCCCCCGAGACGGGGTATCAGGACGCCCCGGGCCGGGGTGACGGCGGTGACGGCGGTTTCGGTGGTGACGGCGGTTTCGGTGGTGCCGGCGGCGGCCCCGGTGCCGGACACGTCGGCGGTACCGGGCAGCAGGGGACCGCCGGGCACGAGGCCGTGTTCGGCGCCGACCCCTCCCAGGGACAGGGGAACGGGCACGGAGACGGCGACGGCGGCGCCCACCTGCCGGGCGGCTCCGCCGCGGCCGCGCTCGCCGGTTCCCACGAGGCCCGCACGGGCCGCCGCCCCCTCGGCACGGGTGTGGCCCGCGGGGAGCGGGAGGGCAACCCCGCCGGGGCAGCCGGTCCCGCCTCGCCCGCTGCCGCGCCACCCGAGTCCGCCTCCGGCCACTGGCCGCCCTCTTCCCCCGCCGCGGCCCCGCACTGGGGCGAGCCCGGCACCGGACCGTTGCCGCCCCAGTCGCCCGCGGGCTCCTTCGAGTCGGCCGACACCCCTCCGCACGGCAACTCCGCGGGGCCGCAGGGGACTCCCGGGCCGCACGGGTCCGCGGAGCCGCATGGTGCCGCGGGTCCGCATGGTCCCGCTGCGCAGGGTTCCGGTGCCCCGCATGATCCTGCGGGTCCGCATGGTCCCGCTGCTGCGCAGGGTTCTGCGGGTCCGCAGGCGCCTGTCGGGCCGCACGCGCCTGCGGGACCGCACGGGTCCGCGGAGCCGTCGGGGCACGTCGGCCCTTCCGCGGCCCCCGGGTCCGGTGAGCGTGCCGGAGCCTCCGGGACTTCGCCGGAGGCGGGTGCGCCGGAGGGCTCCGCGCCTTCGGACGGCTCCGGCCGCATCCCGTCGGATGCCGCCTTCCCGGGATGGCCCTCGGTGGACCTGCCCGAGCGTCCGAGCGCGAACTACACCTTCCCGAGCGCCCCGTCGGGTGCCCCGGGCTCCGTCCCCGTGCCCCCCGACGCCCTGCCCAGGCCCACGGCGGACTCCGCACCGGCACCCGCGCCGTCCGGGGAGGACCCGGGCGAGGGCGGGGGCGCCCCGGGGAGGGCCGGACACTTCGGGGCGGAACACCTCGCGGCCGAGCAGTCGGCCCCGCCCATCGTCGCCGCCGAGCCCCCGGCGCCGCCCGCCGAGCCGGAGAGCCGTACGGACGCCGAGGTGACGCCGCTGGGCGAGGCCGAGCCCCAGGCGCACCTTTCACCGCAGCCCCACCCGCACACGGTGCCCCAGCCCGCGCCGGGCCCGCCCCCGGTCGCCGCGGAGACCTCCGACGCCTCCGGCTCCGCACCGGCGGGCGGGCAGGAGCCGGGCGCGCCCGGCGACGACGGCGCGGCCGCAGCTCCCGGTACCGACGGCCCGGACGCGGAGGAGTGGGCCGGGGCCGCCCGTGCTCCTTCCGTCCCCCAGGACGGCGAAGCCGCGGGCCCGCACGCCTCCGAGGGGTCCGCGCACGCTGCCGCGGACGGCGCGGAGGCGACGGCCGCAGGCGGGGGAACGACGGAGGGCCCGGCGGCGGAAGCAGCCCAGGGGCCCGGCGCCGGCCAGGGCACCGATTCCGCAACCGGCCCGGCTGCCGACACCTCCGACGCGGCGACCGACGCCGGGACCGACGGGACCGAGCCGGGGGACGACGGGGCCGGTGACGTGTCCGAGACGGTCCCCGAGGCGGTCGGGACGGAGGACGAACACCCGCACGTCTCCTACGTGCTGCGTGTCAACGGTGTCGACCGCCCCGTGACGAGCGCCTGGATCGGCGAGTCACTGCTGTACGTGCTGCGGGAACGGCTGGGGCTCGCCGGTGCCAAGGACGGCTGCGCGCAGGGCGAGTGCGGCGCCTGCTCGGTGCAGGTGGACGGCCGGCTGGTGGCCGCGTGCCTGGTGCCCGCCGCCACCGCCGCCGGCAGCGAGGTGCGGACGGTCGAGGGGCTCTCGTCCGACGGCACCCCGTCCGACGTGCAGTGCGCGCTGGCGGAGAGCGGTTCGGTGCAGTGCGGCTTCTGCGTACCCGGACTCGCGATGACCGTGCACGACCTGCTGGAGGGCAACCACGCCCCCAGCGAGTTGGAGACCCGCAAGGCGATCAGCGGCAACCTGTGCAGGTGTTCGGGCTACCGCGGGGTGCTGGACGCGGTCCGTACGGTGGTCGAGGGACGGGCCGCCAAGGCCGAGCGCGAGGCCGCCGAGGCGGAGGCGCACGCGGCACACGGCGGTGCGCCCCACGGTCCCGGCGGGCACGGCGCCTACGGCCAACCCCCGTTCGGCCAGGGCGGCTACGGGCAGCAGCCCGGCGCCTATCCCGAGACGACGTACGAGCCGGGCGCCCCGGGGCCGCACCACGGCCAGGGCCCGTACGGCGAGCAGGGTCCCTACGACGGCGGCCAGGGCTCGTACGCGGGCCAGGGCACCTACGAGGGCCAGGGCGCGTACGACTCCGGCACGTACGGGGAGGGGCTCGACTCCGGTCCGGAGTACGGCGCGTACGGGTACGACGCCTACGGTCAGCCGCAGCAGGGCTCCTACGGGTACGATCCGGCCGCGCACATCCCGCACCAGACCCGCAGCTCCGAGCACCCCGGCTACGCGGAGCACCCCGAGAACGGCGGCGAGTCGTGAGGCGTGGGGCGCGCACGCACGGAAAGGGCACAGAAAGGCGGCGGCATGACGGACACGGCTGACGGTCACACCGGTGCCGGGCGAGGTGCGGGCGCCTCCACCGCGACGCCCCCGGAGGGGACACCGCTGCCCGCGCACCCCGGCCCCGAGCCGGAGCCGCGCGGCCTGGGGACCTCCGTGCTGCCGACCGACTCCTACGCCAAGGCGCAGGGCACCTTCCCCTACGCCGCCGACCTGTGGGCGGAGGGACTGCTGTGGGCGGCGGTGCACCGGTCGCCCCACCCGCACGCGCGGATCGTCTCCATCGACACCGCGGAGGCCGCCAAGATGCCCGGCGTCCAGGCGGTGCTCACGCACGAGGACGTGCCCGGCGACGCGGCGCACGGGCGCCGGATCGCCGACCAGCCCGCGTTCGCCCGGGACATGGTGCGCTACTACGGCGAGCCGGTCGCCGCCGTCGCCGCCGACCACCCGGACACGGCGCGGCTCGCGGCGGCCGCCGTCGCCGTCGAGTACGAGGTGCTGGAGCCGGTCACCGACCCGGAGAAGTCGTTCGAGGCCGAACCGCTGCACCCGGACGGCAACCTGCTGCGCCACATCCCGCTGCGCTACGGCGACCCGGAGGTGACCGGGGACGTCGTCGTCGAGGGCCTCTACCGGATCGGCCGGCAGGACCCGGCGCCCATCGGCGCCGAGGCCGCGCTGGCCGTACCGCGCCCGGACGGCGGGGTGGAGATCTACACCGCCACCACCGACCCGCACACCGACCGCGACCTGGCCGCCGCCTGCTTCGGGCTGCCGCCCGAACAGGTCAAGGTCGTGGTGACGGGCGTGCCGGGCGCGATGGGCGACCGTGAGGATGCCGGAATCCAGGTGCCGCTGGGGCTGCTGGCGATGCGTACCGGCTGTCCCGTCAAGATCGCACTCAACCGCGAGGAGTCCTTCCTCGGGCACGCCCACCGCCACCCCACCCTGCTGCGCTACCGCCATCACGCCGACAGCGAAGGCGCGTTGGTGAAGGTGGAGGCGCAGATCCTGCTGGACGGCGGCGCCTACGCCGACACCTCCTCGGACGCGCTCGCGGCGGCCGTCTCCTTCGCCTGCGGCCCGTACGTGGTGCCGCACGCGGTGATCGACGGCTGGGTCGTGCGCACCAACAACCCGCCCTCGGGCCACGTGCGCGGTGAGGGCGCCCTCCAGGTGTGCGCCGCCTACGAGGGGCAGATGGACAAGCTCGCCGAGCGGCTCGGGCTCGACCCGGCCGAGGTGCGGGCCCGCAACGCGATGGCGACGGGCGACCTGCTGCCGACCGGGCAGACCGTGACCTGCCCGGCGCCGGTCGCCGAACTGCTCGACGCCGTACGGGAAGCGCCGCTGCCGCCGCTGCCCAAGGACGCGCCGGAGGAGGACTGGCTGCTGCCCGGCGGGCCGGAGGGCGCCGGTGACCCGGCGGCCGTACGGCGCGGCGTCGGCTACGCGCTCGGCATGGTCCACATGCTCGGCGCGGAGGGCACCGACGAGGTCTCCACGGCCACGGTGAAGGTCGACGGGCCCGTGGCCACCGTGATGTGCGCCGCCGTCGAGTCCGGGCAGGGCTTCGACACGCTGGCCCGGCAGATCGTCCAGGACGTCCTCGGGGTCGAGGAGGTCCACGTCGCCTCCGTCGACACCGACCAGCCCCCGTCCGGGGCGAGCGGACGCGGCCGGCACACGTGGGTGTCCGGGGGCGCCGTGGAGCGCGCCGCCAAGATGGTGCGCACCCAGTTGCTCCAGCCGCTCGCCGCGAAGTTCGGCATGTCCACGGAGCTGTTGACCATCGCCGACGGCAAGATCACCTCCTACGACGGGGTGCTCTCCACGACGGTCGTCGAGGCGCTGGAGGGCAAGGAGCTGTGGGCCACCGCGCAGTGCCGCCCGCACCCCACCGAGCCCCTCGACGAGTGGGGGCAGGGCGACGCGTTCGTCGGCCTGGCCTTCGCCGCCGTGCGCGCCGTCGTCGACGTCGACATCGAGCTGGGCTCGGTACGGGTGGTGGAGGTCGCGCTGGCCCAGGACGTCGGGACGGTGCTCAACCCGCGTCAGTTGCGGGCCCGTCTGGAGGCCGGGGTCACCCAGGGCATCGGTACCGCGCTGACCGAGCACCTGCGGGTGGCCAAGGGCGTGGTGCGGCACCCGGACTTCACGGCGTACGCCCTGCCCACCGCGCTCGACACCCCGGACATCCGCATCGTGAAGCTGGTGGAGGAACGTGACGTCGTCGCCCCGTTCGGCGCCAAGGCGGCCTCGACGGTCCCGGTCGTCACGACCCCCGCGGCCGTCGCCTCGGCCGTACGGGCCGCCACCGGCCGCCCGGTCAACCGCATGCCGATCCGCCCCCAGGCCGCGGTCGGCGCGTGAGCCGTAGGCCGGGGATACCGGAGCCCGGCGCTCCGGGCCCGGGGCCGGAACGGTGCGGTGCCGGGCCCGGGAACGAGTCGCGACGACGATCCACGCGCACAGGCCCACCGCGGCGACGGGCGGGGCGTCCGCAGGTGGGGGCCGGGCGCCATCAGGCGTCGGCGGGGAGGTCGTAGACGCGGCGGACGCTGCTGCCCAGCCGGGAGATGTCGGCTCCGTAGACGTGCAGGGAGACGGCGGGCCCGTCGCAGCCGTTCCACACCCGGTGGATGTCGCCGGGCGGGGCGAACCCGCACACCGAGCCCCTCGGGTTGACCACGTCCTCCGTCGCGACGAGCCGGGCGGCGCCGCCCGCCGCCTCGGCCGGCAGCAGCCGGTAGCGGCGCTCGTGCTCCTCGCCCCGGTGGACGCCGGTCACACACCAGGAGACGTGGTCGTGGACGGCGGTGCCCTGACCGGGCAGCCACACCAGGGCGACGAGGGAGAAGCTGCCGTCGCTCTCGGCGTGCAGCACGTGCTGGCGGTAGTGCGCCGGGTCGGGTTCGCACTGCTCCGCGGTCAGCAGGTCCGCTGCCCCCAGGTGCGGGGCCAGCCGCTCGCCGACCAGGTAGGCGGTCACGTCCGGGGACAGCCCCCGGCCGACGGCCTCGCGCACCTCTTCGATGAGGGCGCGCAGGCGCTCCGTCGCGGGGGAGAGGGTCGGGGTCGTCGTCGCGGTCATACGGGCAGCGTCGAGCCGGGTGTGCCGGGCGTCCAACGACGGTTCGTTGGGGGAACCCCCGCTGCCGCTTATGGATCCAAGGGGCCGGGAGGGCTCAGCAGCCGACGCGGCGCTCCGCTGCGCGGCGCAGCGCGTCCAGTGCGCGTGCCGTCGCCGGGACACGCAGGTGCTCGCGCAGCACGTACGCCGAGACCTGGCGGCGCGAGGCCGGGTCCAGAGCGCGACCCGTCACCTTCTGGTGGACGAGGAAGGAGAGCACCAGGCCCGGCACCATCGCGATGCCCAGCCCCTCGGCCACGAGGCTCTGCACCACCAGGTTGTCGTCGGTGGTGAACGCGATCTCGGGGGCGAAGCCCAACTCGGCGCACTCGTGCAGGAAGTTGGCGCGGCAGCGCAGGCAGCCCGCGATCCAGCGTTCGCCGGCGAGTTCGGCCAGTTTGACGGCGCGGCGCCGGGCCATCGGGTGGCCGGCGGGCAGCAGGACGGTGAGCTGGTCCTCCAGGAGCGGGATCTCCACCAGCTCGTCGGGCACCTGCTCGCGCAGCCCGGGATAGGTGAAGGCGAGCGTGATGTCGCACTCGCCGCGCACCACCCGGCGCAGCGACTCGGGCGGCTCCTCCTCCACCAGGTCCACCCGTATCCCGGGGTGCTCGGCGGCCAGCGCGGCCAGCGCCTCGGGGACGACGGTGGCCCCGGCGCTGGGGAAGGCGCAGACGGTGACCTTCCCGGCGCGCAGCCTGGTGAGGGACTCCATCTGCTGCTGGGCCGTGCCGATGGACTCCAGGATCACCTCGGCGTGCCGCGCCAGCGTCTCGCCCGCCTCGGTGAGCCGCATCCGCCGGCCGACGCGGACGAAGAGCGGGGTGCCCACGGACCGCTCCAGCGCCTTCATCTGCTGGGTGATCGCCGGCTGGGTGTAGCCCAGGGTGCGGGCGGCGGCCGAGTAGGAGCCCGCGCGCACCACGGCGTGGAAGGTCTTGATGTGCCGCGAGTCGAACATGCCCGAACCATAAGCAGATTTTGGGGAGCGCTGTCAGTGCCCGTGTCACCGCTTCTGGATCACTCGGCCTGCTCGACGGGTGCGGCCTGTTCGGCGGTGGCGACCGCACGCGGGGCCGCCGCGTTCCCCGGGGCGGCCTTCGACCCGGCCCCCGGCGGTGCAGTTCCCGGCGGTGTGCCGTCGCGCCGGGGGTGCAGCCGTCCGGCCACCCACACGCCGGCCAGCGCGACGAGGGCCGAGACCGCGTACACGGCCCCGAAGGCGCCGGGCTCCCCGCCGGCGTGGCCCGTGCCCGTGTGCGGCTCGGGGGCGCCCACGGTGACGGCGCCGCCGCCGAGCGCCGCGAACAGCGCGCCGGTCACCGCCAGCAGCAGCACGTTGGACAGGCCGTCGGACAGCTGGAGGGCGGCGGAGTTGCGGCCGGCCTCCTGGGGCGCCGAGAGCCGCAGCATGAGCACGCTCAGCGAGGAGATGGTCAGCCCCATGCCGAAGCAGCCGACCCCCATGGCCAGCGCGAGCGTCCACACGGGGACCGTCTCGACCAGCACCAGCGGCGCGTAGCCGATGCCGAGGGTGACCAGGGCCATGCCGAGGCGGACGAGCCGTTCGCGGTGGGGTTCCATGCGGGGGCGTGACTGGGCGAAGGAGCCCAGGGCCCACAGGGCGCCGCCCGCGGCGAGGGTGAGCCCGGCCATGGTGACGGACAGCCCGCGCTGGGTGACCAGCATCAGCGGCACGAAGCTCTCGGCGACCACGTAGGAGCCGGCCGCGACACCGCGCAGCAGGACGACGGCGGGCAGCCCGTGGGCGGCCCGTGCCGTGCCGCGGGGCAGCAGCACCCGCAGCGAGGGCACGAGCAGAGCGAGCCCCGCGGCAGCGGGCAGCAGGGAGCTCCAGCCCAGGTCCTGCCCCGCGTACTGGAGCAGCCCGGCGCCCGCCGCGACGCAGACCGCGAGGCGGATGCGCCGTCGGCCGTCGTCCCCGGCGGGGGCGGCACTGCTCGGTGCGGGCCCGGCGGAGTCGTCCGCGGGCGGGGGCGGAGGCGGGCCGGCGGCCCGGCGCCGCAGCGGCGGCAGCATCACCAGCAGCGGCACCACGACCAGCACCGGGATGCCGAGGAAGACCCAGCGCCAGCCGAGGTGCTGGGTGACCGTGCCGGAGATCAGCGGGCCCACGACGGAGGGCACCACCCAGGAGGCGGCGAAGGACGCCATCACGGTGGGCCGCAGGTGCTCGGGGTAGGCGCGGCTGACGGTGACGTAGAGGGCGACGATCACCAGGCCGCCGCCGACGCCCTGGACGGCGCGCCCCAGCACGAACGGCCACATGGCGGCGGCGGTGCCGGACAGCACGAGCCCCCCGGCGAACAGCGCGATGCCGGCCGCCAGCGGGGGCAGCGGCCCGCGCCGGTCGCACCACTGGCCGGAGGCGACCATGCCGACGACGGAGGTGGTGAAGAAGGCGGAGAACGCGTACGCGTACAGGGAGATGCCGTCGAGCTCGTCGGCGGCCAGCGGCATCGCCGTCCCCACGGCGGTTGCCTCGAAGGCGATGAGGAGGACGACGGAGACGATGCCGAGTGTCAGCGGCCGGTGTGCGGCGCTGAGCACGGATTCCCTGGGAGGCGCGTCCTGCGTAGGCATGCCACCAAGGTAAGTACCGTCCGCCGTGGACGATACCTACCCTGGTGGCAGCGGGCGGTGGGCCGCTGGTCCTAGGCCGCCGCGGGCCGGCTCCGGTCCGGCGTCACGTCAGCCCTTGACCAGCTTCATGTACGTGTCCCAGTCCCAGTGCTTGCCCGGGTCGGTGTGGTCGTTGCCGGGCGCCTCGCTGTGCCCGATGATGTGCTGCCGGTCCAGCGGGATGCCGTGCTTGTCGGCCAGGTGACGGGTCAGCTTCGCGGAGGAGCGGTACATGGCGTCGGTGAACCAGGAGGGGTCGTCGACGTAGCCCTCGTGCTCGATGCCGAGTGCGGAGGCGTTGGCGCTCCTGGCGTGGTAAGCGGTGTCCGCGTCGCGCACCATCTGGGTGATCTCGCCGTCGGAGGAGCGGACCACGTAGTGGGCGCTGACCTGCGCCTCCGGGTTCTGGAACCAGCTGATGGAGCCCGCGTACGACCCCTGGGTCACGTGAATGATGATCTTGTCGAGCTTCTCGGCCCGGCCCGCACGGTAGTTGGCGGGATCGGCGGGGACCCACGTGGCGTCGGGGTAGTCCGGGCTCAGGACGCCGGGCCCGTCCGCGTCGGCCTTGTCCTTGTCGGGGTGGACGTCGCGCCCGGTGACGGTGATCCGCTCGCCGCCCGGCCCGGTGCCGTGCACCCCGCTCTCCAGCAGCTCGTAGACGGTGTCGGCGTACAGCCGTGCCGTGCCGCCCTGGGCTCCGCTGTAGCGGGCGACGACCGGGTACCAGGCGTCGGCGTCGTGCCGGTCGGCGGCGTCGAGCTTCAGCTTGTCGGCGTAGGCGCGCAGCACGGCGGCGCCGCCGTGCACGTTGGCGTCCGTGTCCTTGCGCAGCTCGGCCACGGGCTCGCCGGTCAGCTTCGAGGCCTGTTCGAGGGTGTGCAGGGTGGGGTTGCTGACCAGGTGCATCACCCCGTAGCCGCCCGCCTGACTGGGCTTTCCGCGGTGGCCGTCGAAGTGGGTCTCGCCGTAGCCGACGGCGGCCAGCAGGTCGCGGGGAACGCCGTATTGGTGGGCGGCCGAGCGGAGGGACTCGTTCAGGGTGGGGCCCGGTTCGCCGCTGGACGGCGGCTCGGCGGTCGCGGCCTGGCCGGTGACGCCGGTGACCAGGAGGGCCGTCGCGGCGGCGAGGGAGAGCGCGGCGGTCCGCAGCGTACTGCGCCGCCGGGCTGAGGTGCGTGAGGGCATGGCTGCTCCTGTGGTGGGGGGATGGAGCTGTGGCGCCTGGGCCCGTCACAGTACCGACGTGGTTGGGACATGACAACGACTTCACGGCGCGCCGCCGCACCCCCACCCGCGAGGTGACACCCGCTCAGCGCCACGCGGGCGAACGCCAGTTGAACGTCGCACCCGAGCGGAACCTCGAACGCCGGTGGAACAGAGAACTGCCGGGGCCCGGTCCCCCCTCGGGATCGGCCCCCGGCAGTCGGGTGACCCGCCTGGGGGTCACCCGGCCCGTCGGCAGGAGACGTCACAGCCCTTCCCGAACGGGCCGCTCGGCGCGGCGCACCCGCCCGGCGGCGTACCCCGCCCGAGGGCGGAGCCGCGGCCGGGCGGCGTACCCGCTCAGCGGGCGAAGGCGGTGCCCAGCTCCGAGCCCTTCTCCGGGGCACCGAGCGTCTTCGGCCCGAAGGAGACGACACCGTCGGCCGTCAGGCCACCGGTGGCACCGCGCAGCACCCACACCGCGCCCGCGTCGGTCGCCGAGGCGTCGCCGTCCTCGCCCGGGGCGCCGATCGCGAGGTCGTCGCGGCCGTCGTTGTCGGTGTCGCCCAGGCCGAGCGCGCTGCCGAAGCGGTCCCCGGCCTCCACGGCGCCGGGCACCCCGGCGCTGCCCTGGTCCCAGTTCTTGGCGCCGGCGCCGGTCAGGCCGTTCTTGCCGCCGAGCAGTTGGACGACCGCACCGGTGTCCTTGCCGCCCGCGCCGCTGCCGATGTCCTCGCCGGGCACGCCGACGGCGATGTCCGCGTAGCCGTCGCCGTTGACGTCACCGGCGGCCAGCGCCTTGCCGAACTCGTCGCCCTCCTCGTTGGTGCCGGGCACGCCCGCGCTGTTCTGGGTGAGGGTGGCGGTCTTCTTGGCACCCGGGCCCTGCGCGGAGCCGTAGAGCACCTTGACGGTGCCGTGGTCGTGCGGCAGGTCCTCCACCACGCCGCCGGGGACGGTACGGACGACCAGGTCGCCGTAGCCGTCCTTGTTCACGTCGGCGATCACGGCGGTCTCCGCGTCGTCGACGGACCTGGCCTTGTCGACCAGGCCGTCCTTGGAGCCCGCGTAGAACTCGCTGGACTCCGACATCTCCTCGAACGCGTGCGTGGTCACCAGGTCGTCGGCGCCGTCCCCGGTCACGTCCCCGGCGGTCAGCGTGGTGGGCGCGAACTCGTGCCCGGTCTTCACCTGGCCCGTGCGGGCAGCCTTGCCGTCCCGGGTGAAGCCGCCGTAGAGCACCTCCACCGTGCCGTCGAAGTCACCGCCGGCCAGGGCGAGGTCGGCCTTCTTGTCGCCGTCGAAGTCGCCGGCGACCAGCCGGGAGCCGCCGTCCGCGGAGGAGAACTGGGTGGCCTCGGTGAGGCCCTTGCCCTTCTCGCCCCACAGGATGACGGGGCCCTTGCCGTTGCCGAAGGCCAGGTCGGTGACGCCGTCCCCGTCGAAGTCCCGCGCCGCCGTCTGGGAGCCGAGGTTGCCGTAGTCCTCCACCCCACCGGGGATGCCGTCGCTGTTGGCGCTGAAGAGCTGCCGGTGCGTGGTGCTGGTCCCCTTGGCGGAGCCGTAGGTGACGGTGAAGTATCCCGCGTACTGCTTGCCCGCGACGGTGGCGTGCGGGGCGCCGCTGACGGTGTCCGCGTACCCGTCCCCGTTGAAGTCCGCCTTCGGCGCGGCGGCCTGGGAGGTGGCCGTGGCGCTGCCGTCGGCCGCCGCGGCCGGTGCCGCCCAGACCTGGCCGGCTGCGGCGGTGGTGCCCGCCAGAAGCGCGGCCGTCACCCCGATGACGCGGGCGGCGGTGGCGGTGGCAGTGGCTTTGTTGCGGTGGAGCACGTGTCCTCCTGTGGTCGGACGCTCCGTGTCCGGGCGCAGTGAGCGGGTGTTGTCTGCGGGGACGGGCCGGGACCGGTGCGATGGTCGTTCATACGTGAGACCTACGAGGTGACGGAACGGTTGCCCTTCCTCCGCCAACTCCCCGCGGAACCGCACAGAACCGCGCGGCCCCGCACGCACCCGCACTCCGGAGGCGGCGCGGGACTGCTACGTTCCCCGGAAAGGACAGCACCCGGAGGAAGAGATGACCCTGCTGGTGGCGGCCGTCATCGTGCACGACAGGGCCGCACGACAGGTTTTGCTGCTCCAGCGGGGCCCCGGGGCGGCACACGGCGCGGGGCTGTGGGACCTGCCCACCGGAAAGCAGGAACCGGACGAACCGGTGACGCACACGGCCGTGCGGGAGCTGTGGGAGGAGACCGGCCTCACGGTGGCGCCCGGCCAACTGACCCTTGCCCACGTGGTGCACGGCCCCGTGGGCACGGCGGCACCCGACGGCTACCTCGTCGTCGTCTTCGCCGCGCACCGGTGGGAGGGCGAGGCCCGCAACCGGGAGCCGCACAAGCATGCGGACCTGCGGTGGGTGTCCACCGACGAGCTGCCTGCGCAGCTGATGCCCAGCGGCCGGGCGGCGCTGCGCGGCCACCTGACCGAGGGGCCCGGGGTGTGGCTGGCGGGGCGTTGGTCACAGTCGCCGGTGGCCGGCCAGGACGGTCCGCGGCCCCGGTAGGGTTGCGACGGCCCCGCGCCGGCCGTCGTACCGGTCGCCGCGCCCGCCCGCGTACCCGACCCCGTCGCCCCGGAGACCGTGACTACCACCCCCACCACCCCCAGCAACAACACGCACCTGTCGCCCGCCTTCCCGGGCCGGGCCCCGTGGGGCACGGCCAACAAGCTGCGCGCCTGGCAGCAGGCGGCGATGGACGCGTACCTGGAGCGGCAGCCGCGCGACTTCCTCGCGGTGGCCACCCCGGGCGCCGGCAAGACCACGTTCGCCCTCACGCTCGCCTCCTGGCTGCTGCACCACCACGTGGTGCAGCAGGTGACCGTCGTCGCGCCGACCGAGCACCTGAAGAAGCAGTGGGCCGAGGCCGGGGCCCGGGTGGGGATCAAGCTCGACCCGGACTACAGCGCCGGACCGCTGAGCAAGGAGTACCACGGGGTCGCCGTCACCTACGCCGGTGTCGGCGTGCGCCCGATGCTGCACCGCAACCGCGCCGAGCAGCGCAAGACCCTCGTCATCCTCGACGAGATCCACCACGCCGGGGACAGCCGCTCGTGGGGCGAGGCGTGCCTGGAGGCGTTCGAGCCGGCGACGCGGCGCCTGGCGCTGACCGGTACGCCCTTCCGCTCGGACACCAACCCGATCCCGTTCGTGGAGTACGCGGAGGACGGCGACGGGGTACGGCGGTCCGTCGCGGACTACACCTACGGGTACGGCGACGCGCTCGCCAACGGCGTCGTGCGGCCGGTCATCTTCCTCTCCTACAGCGGCAACATGCGCTGGCGTACCAAGGCGGGCGACGAGATCGAGGCCCGGCTGGGCGAGCCGATGACCAAGGACGCCGTCTCCCAGGCCTGGCGCACCGCGCTGGACCCGCGCGGCGAGTGGATGCCCGCCGTGCTGCGCGCCGCCGACCACCGGCTGAGCGAGGTCCGCAAGGCGGTGCCGGACGCGGGCGGCCTCGTCATCGCCTCCGACCAGGAGCAGGCCCGCGCCTACGCCAAGTTGCTCCGCTCCCTCACGGGCACCGGACCCACGGTCGTGCTGTCCGACGACACGGGCGCCTCGCAGCGCATCGAGGAGTTCCGGAGCTCGGAAAACCCCGACGACCGGTGGATGGTGGCCGTCCGCATGGTCTCCGAGGGCGTCGACGTGCCCCGGCTCGCCGTCGGCGTGTACGCGACGACCGTCTCCACGCCGCTGTTCTTCGCGCAGGCCGTCGGCCGCTTCGTCCGCTCCCGGCGGCGCGGCGAGACGGCCTCCGTCTTCCTGCCGACCATCCCCACGCTGCTGACCTTCGCCGGCGAGATGGAGGTCGAGCGCGACCACGTTCTCGACAAGCCTGTGAAGGACAGCGAGGACGACCCGTACGCCGAGGAGGCCGACCTGCTCAAGGAGGCCGAGCAGGAGCAGGACGAGGACACCGGCGAGCAGGACCAGCTCCCCTTCGAGGCGCTGGAGTCGGACGCCGTCTTCGACCGGGTGATGTACGAGGGCGCCGAGTTCGGCATGCAGGCCCACCCCGGCAGCGAGGAGGAGCAGGACTACCTCGGCATCCCCGGTCTGCTGGAGCCCGACCAGGTGCAGATGCTGCTGCAGAAGCGGCAGGCGCGGCAGATCGCGCACAGCAGGAAGAAGCCCGACAGCGAGGCGGACCTGCTGGAGAAGCCTGCCGAGCAGCGGCCCGTCGTCACCCACAAGGAGCTGCTGGAGAAGCGCAAGCAGCTCAACACGCTGGTCGGCGCCTACGTCCACCAGAGCGGCAAGCCGCACGGGGTGGTCCACAACGAGCTGCGCCGCGTCTGCGGCGGGCCGCCCAGCGCGGAGGCGACGGCGGGCCAGATCGAGGCCCGCATCGCCAAGGTGCGGGAGTGGGCCACGCGGATGACGTAGCCGGCGCCTCACCGGGAACGGAAGCGGCTCATCGCGCCCCGGCAGATGGCCGATTCGGGGACGTATGCGGCGAATGCGGGCAGTCGTGGACCGGATTCTGGACAGACTCTTCCGGTCAGCGGTGCTCCTCGCTACATTCCCCGGACACACGGCCCGTGGCGCCACCGCCACGGGCGGCCGGTCACCTCGTCGACACTCAGCTCGCCATGCCACAGTTCTTGCCAGTGCCACCGCGACCGGCGGCCTCCAGCGCTGCGCTCGGGGTACCGATCCAGGCCCGGGGCCGGGGGAGGCGCCCCCCGACGCGTCGGCATCCGCGGCTGCCGTCACTCACCCGAGAAGGGGGGCGTCGTGACCGCGGAGACCTCTCAGACGCTCGACAGAGGGCTGCGAGTCCTCACATTACTGGCCGACACCGACCACGGCCTG
Source organism: Streptomyces sp. CNT360 (assembly GCF_000424785.1). Taxonomy (NCBI): domain Bacteria; kingdom Bacillati; phylum Actinomycetota; class Actinomycetes; order Kitasatosporales; family Streptomycetaceae; genus Streptomyces; species Streptomyces sp. CNT360. Next base: position 29,217 of record NZ_AUKO01000019.1, read on the forward strand.
ACCGTCACCGAGCTGTCCAACAAGCTCGGCGTCAACCGCACCGTGGTCTACCGGCTGCTGGCCACCCTGGAACAGCACTCCCTGGTCCGCCGTGACCTGGGCGGCCGGGCCCGGGTGGGACTCGGCGTGCTCCGCCTCGGGCGGCAGGTCCACCCCCTGGTGCGGGAGGCCGCGCTGCCCGCGCTCCGCTCCCTGGCCGAGGACGTCGGCGCCACCGCGCACCTCACCCTGGTCGACGGCAGCGAGGCGCTGGCGGTCGCGGTCGTCGAACCGAGCTGGACGGACTACCACGTCGCCTACCGCACGGGTTTCCGCCACCCTCTCGACAAGGGGGCGGCCGGCCGCGCCATCCTCGCCGGCCGGCTGCCCGACGACGAGCGGGACCCCGGTTTCGTCCTGACCCGCGGGGAACTGGAGGCGGGTGCCTGCGGTGCCGCGGCGCCCGTACTCGGCGTGAGCGGCATCGAGGGCAGCGTCGGCGTCGTCCTGCTGGCCGACACGGTGCCCGAACAGCTGGGCCGGCGCGTCGTCCGGGCCGCCAACCAGGTCGCCGACGCGCTGCGCTGACCACCCCGCACAGGGGGCTGCGTACGGCCTCCCCCGCAGTCGGTAGATTGCGGGGGTGTCCGAATCCACCACCGCTCGCCGCCCCACGGGGCCCGGCGGCCCGCGCCCGCGCCTCACTCGCGGCCGCACGCTCGCCCTGTGCGCGCTGCCCGTCGTCCTGCTGTTCGTCGTGGTGCTGGTCGTGCCGCTGCCGTTCTCGCTGGCCCAGCCGGGGGAGACCGCGAACGTGCTGGGCAAGCGCGGCGGGAAGCCCGTCGTCTCCGTCACGGGCGCCCCGGAAAGCGGCACGGACAAGGGGCGGCTGCTGTCCGTCACCATCGCCGCCACCCGCCCCGAGGCCACGGTGCGGCTGCCGCAGGTGGTGGACTCCTGGTTCCGCGAGGACCGGGCCGTGATGCCCCGCGAGGCGGTCTACCCCGGCGGCGGCGACACCGGGGACGCCGAGCGGCGGATCGCCGCGGAGATGAAGGACTCGCAGGACAAGGCCGTCACCGCCGCCCTCGCACAGGTGCACAGGTCCCCCGACGACGTGCACGTCAAGCTGCGGCTCGGCGATGTGGGCGGCCCCAGCGCCGGGCTGTTCTTCGCGCTCGGCATCGTCGACAAACTGGACGGGAACGGCACGGGCCACGGGGGCCTCACCGGCGGCCGCACCGTCGCGGGTACCGGGACCATCGACGCCAAGGGCGAGGTCGGCGCCGTCGGCGGGGTCCCCCTGAAGACCCAGGCCGCCCGCCGGGACGGGGCCACCTGGTTCCTCGTACCGAAGGCGCAGTGCGCCGAGGCGGACGCCCAGCGGCCCGCGGGGCTGCGGCTGGTACCGGTCAGCACGCTGAAGGGGGCGCTCGACGCGCTCAAGGAGATCCGCACGGACGGAGACGTACCGCACTGCTGAGTGCGCGGGCGGCCGTCCGGCCGTCCGGGCCGCCCCTGTGCGAGAGGCGGGACCTCACGCGAAGACCGGCTCGCTCTTCACCGGAGCCTCGTGGCCTTCCTGGACCCGACCGGCCGCCTCGGTCCGTCCTTCTCCGGGGCCGACTGCGCCTCTTCCTCCGCGCCGGTCCACGGACCGCGCGCGCACATGTCCCCGTCCGTGCGGACCTCCTCACCGCTGCTCGCTGTCGTCCGCGGCCTGGCGCACCAGCGGCACGATCCGCAGCGGCACGGGGTTCTCCATGACGATGGCCGTGGCGGCACGGACGATGCCCTCGATGCCGACGACCCGGTCGATCACCCGCTGGAGGTCGGCGTTCGAACGGGCGACCAGCCGGCAGAGCATGTCGCCGCTGCCGGTCGTGGTGTGCAGCTCCAGCACCTCGGGAACCGTGGCCAAGTGGGCGCGCACGCCCGAGCCCTGCCCCTGACTGATCTCCAGCGTCGCGAACGCGGTGACGGGGTAGCCCAGCGCCGCCGGGTCGACCTCGGGGCCGAAACCGCGGATGACGCCGCCTGAGGTCAGCCGGTCCAGCCGGGCCTGTGCCGTACCGCGGGCCACCCCCAGCCGCCGGGAGAGCTCCAGTACGCCGATCCGGGGCTCCTCGGCGAGGAGTTCCAGCAGACGCGCGTCGAGCCGGTCGATGCCCATGAGGTGCCTCTCCGTGAAGGAGCGTCGGAGCCCGCGCAACGGTGCACAGATTGCGCACATCGTCCGTACGAACCCCCATCCCACTGAGCAATATGCCCAGTGAAAACGCGAACTATTGCGCACCTTGCGGACCGGCGGGACGCTGCCGCCATGACTGCTACCCCAGGAGCTCACCCCGGTACGAACCCCGGAACACACACTCCGGCAGCAACCCCGCAGACCGCCCGGCAGGCCGATCCCTTCCCGGTCAAGGGGATGGACGCGGTCGTCTTCGCCGTCGGCAACGCCAAGCAGGCGGCGCACTACTACTCGACCGCCTTCGGCATGCGGACCGTCGCCTACGCGGGGCCCGAGAACGGCAGCCGGGAGACGGCCAGTTACGTCCTCGAATCGGGCTCGGCCCGCTTCGTGTTCACCTCCGTCATCCGCCCCACCACCGACTGGGGCCGCTTCCTAGCCGAGCACGTCGCCGCGCACGGCGACGGCGTCATCGACCTGGCCATCGAGGTCCCCGACGCGCGGGCCGCCTACGCGTACGCCGTCGAGCACGGCGCCCGCGGCATCGAGGAGCCCTACGAGACCAAGGACGACCACGGCACCGTCGTGCGCGCCGCGATCGCCACCTACGGCGAGACCCGCCACACCCTCGTCGAACGCACCGGCTACGACGGCCCCTACCTGCCCGGCTTCGTCGCCACGGACCCGATGGTCGCGCCGCCCGGGAAGAGGGTCTTCCAGGCCGTCGACCACTGCGTCGGCAACGTCGAACTCGGCCGGATGAACGAGTGGGTCGCCTTCTACAACAGGGTCATGGGCTTCACCAACATGAAGGAGTTCGTCGGCGACGACATCGCCACCGAGTACTCCGCGCTGATGTCCAAGGTCGTCGCCGACGGCACGCTCAAGGTCAAGTTCCCGATCAACGAGCCCGCCGTTGCCCAGAAGAAGTCGCAGATCGACGAGTACCTGGAGTTCTACGGCGGCGCCGGCGTCCAGCACATCGCGCTCGCCACGAACGACATCGTCTCCTCGGTACGGGCCATGCGCGCCGCGGGCGTCCAGTTCCTCGACACCCCCGACGCGTACTACGACACCCTGGGGGAGTGGGCCGGGGAGACCCGCGTGCCCGTGGAGACCCTGCGCGAGCTGAAGATCCTCGTCGACCGCGACGAGGACGGCTACCTGCTGCAGATCTTCACCAAGCCGGTCCAGGACCGGCCGACCGTCTTCTTCGAGATGATCGAACGCCACGGCTCCATGGGCTTCGGCAAGGGCAACTTCAAGGCCCTCTTCGAAGCCATCGAGAGGGAACAGGACCGCCGCGGCAACCTGTAGCCCCACCACCGTCGACGGCCCCGGCCCCCGGTTCGCCCGGCGACCGGGGCCGTCGGCGAGGTGCCGGGTGCGACCACGCCGCTCCAGGAATCCGGCTGGTGAAGAACAGCAGGTCCGGGGCCTTTCCGCCCCGCCTGTCTGCTGCCAGGCTGGAGGCATGAGCGAGCTGATCGAACGGCTGGCCGAGGGCCTCCCCGCGGACGCGTTGCTGACCGACCCCGACGTCCTGGCCTCGTACGCGAACGACATGGCCAGTTTCTGCCCCGCCGGGGCCCCGACCGCCGTCGTCATGCCACGCACCGTCGAACAGGTGCAGCACACCATGCGCACCGCGAACGCGCTGCGGGTCCCCGTCGTCCCGCAGGGTGCCCGTACGGGTCTGTCGGGGGCGGCGAACGCCTCCGAGGGCTGCGTCCTGCTGTCCCTCGTCCGGATGGACCGCATCCTGGAGATCAGCCCCGTCGACCGGATCGCGGTCGTCGAGCCCGGCGTCGTCAACGCCACCCTCTCCCGCGCCGTGGCCGAGCACGGCCTCTTCTACCCGCCGGACCCCTCCAGTTGGGAGATGTGCACCATCGGCGGCAACATCGGGACCGGCTCGGGCGGACTGTGCTGCGTCAAGTACGGGGTGACGGCGGAGTACGTGCTCGGGCTCGACGTCGTCCTGGCCGACGGCCGACTGCTGTCCACCGGCCGCCGCACCGCCAAGGGCGTGGCCGGATACGACCTCACCCGGCTGATCGTCGGCTCCGAGGGCAGCCTCGGCATCGTCGTCCGCGCCACCCTCGCACTCAAGGCCGAACCGGCCCAACAGCTCGCACTCGCCGCCGAGTTCCCCACCGCGGAAGCCGCCTGCGACGCGGTGTGCCGCATCATGGAGGCGGGTCACACGCCCGCGCTGCTCGAACTCATGGACCGCACCACGCTGCGGGCCGTCAACGACCTGACGAAGATGGGCCTCCCCGAGACCACCGAGGCCCTGCTGCTCGCCGCCTTCGACACCCCCGACCCGGGCCCCCGACTGCGCGCGGTCGGCGACCTGTGCACGGCCGCCGGTGCCGTCCAGGTGGTCCCCGCCGAGGACGCGGCCGAGTCCGCCATGCTGCTCCAGGCCCGGCGCACCGCGCTGACCGCGCTGGAGGCCGTCAAGGGCACCTCGATGATCGACGACGTCTGCGTACCCCGCACCCGCCTCGCCGAACTGCTGCGCGGCACCGCCGAGATCGCCGAGCGGCACGATCTGACCATCGGTGTCTGCGCCCACGCCGGAGACGGCAACACCCACCCGACGGTCTGCTTCGACGCCGCCGACGAGGACGAGGCCCGCCGCGCCCGGATCTCCTTCGACGAGATCATGGAACTCGGCCTCCGCCTGGGCGGCACCATCACCGGCGAGCACGGGGTGGGACTGCTCAAGAAGGACTGGCTCGCCGAGGAACTGGGCCCGGTCGGTCTCGACCTGCACCGTGCCGTCAAGCACGCCTTCGACCCGCACGGCATCCTCAATCCGGGCAAGCTTTTCTGAGCCCGGCCGTCGGTCGTCCCCGCCCGCACGGAACGTCGGTCCCGCCGACCGTGCGGGACGGCGGGAACCGGACGGTACGCAGGCCGGATCGACGACGGGGGCGTCGACCCGGCCTGCCGCCCATGAGGGCGTCACTCACCCCCTCGGGGCCGCCCGGCGTCTCACCAGAAGGGGTACGAACCCCACCGGGTGCCGGGGGCGGCCGAGAAGTCGGCGCCGCAGGCGTGCGGCGCCGACCCGTACGTGAGGTGAGATGACGCGCTCCGGAGAAAAGTTCACGGGACCGCGCAGAATTCCGGTCTGCCCGGGGGATCCCGGTCTCCGGCGGTTCCAACTGCCGGTGCGGCCCCAGCAACCGGTACGGCTGCAACGGAGCGCGGCTGACGGGTTCGTGGCGGCAGTGGAGCTGTCGGCGGCAGAGCTCCCGCGTCCGGGTCCCCCGTAGGAGGCAGGCGCACGAGGCAGGCGGGGAGGCAGGCGGGGGAGGGGGCAGGCGCCCCTCATGGTCGCAACAGGGCGCTCAACTGCGCGTCCAGCCCCATCGCCGTCTGCTCCGCACCGGCCGGCACCGCATGGAGAGTCTGTTCGAGCCAGGCCGTCAACACGGTCGAGGACACCTCCACCAGGGCGTCCCCGTGCGGCGAACTCAAGGCCATGCACACCACCTCCCGCGCCCCCACCCGTGTCGGCCACACCCGCACGTCGCCCTCCCCGCACGGCTCGGTGAGGCCCTGCACCAGCAACTCCCGGGCGAACGTCCAGTGGACGGGCGCCTCCGAATGGATGTGGAAGCCCACATGAACGGCATACGGGTCGTGGCTGCGGTAGCTGAGCCGGGACGGTACGGCCACGCTGCGCTCGGGCGAGAGAACGAGCCTCATCTCCACTTCGCGTTCGACCACGGTGTGCATCGACTTCGCCTTCCTCTGTCGCTGTGCGGCCCGCTGCGAGAGGCCCGCACAGGGTTAGAGGCAGTTGCGCGCAGTTCGTTACACGGGTTTGCAGACTTTTTTCGCCGACCTTCTTCTCCTCCTTCTCCTCGGGCCTTCTGCGGCGACTCCGCGGGCTTCTCGCCCGCCTTTCCGGGCGCCGCGCCATGCCTGCCGACCGGGCCCGGGGGACGTGTGAAGTGCCGGTGACGGACCCGTGCGCGGGCCCCCCGAGGTTCGCCCGAAGGCGGGCTTCCCCGCCGTCTGCTTCCTCCCCGCCCCCTCTTCTTCGTTACTGTCCTCCTTGAACAGGCGGAGGTTCCCGCCGCGCCGCCGGTGGTCGGCCCAGTGCTGGGCGCCGCCGCGGTCTGGTCACAGGCGTCGTTGGTGAGGGGAGTTGGAGGCAGTGGGGCCCTCCGGTGCTCATGACGAGGTACCTCGTGCGGGGTACTACCCGGATCCGTCCATCCCCGGGTACATCCGCTACTGGAACGGTTCGTCCTGGGTGCCCGGCACCAGCCGTCCGGAACCACGTGAGGGTGAACCCATGCCCGCGCCGCCGCCGGTGGCGTCCTCGCCGGCTACGGCTCCCACGCCGCCCGCCACCGCCGAGCAGGACGGGCCGGCCGGGCCGCCCGCACGGCCGCGGCGCTCGCCCTCGGAGGAGACGGGTCCTGTCTTCCTCGACGAGGACACGGTCGGGGGCGGCACGGAGGAGCCCGCCGACGGCACCGGCAGCGGCAACAGCATCGACGAGCGTGCGGCCGCCGCCCCGCAGGCGGGGTTCGGCCCCGCCCAGGACCCGCGCGGCGGCTGGGGACAGGAGGGCGCACCGTCCGGTCGTGCGGGCGCCGCCGCATCCGCCTCCGCGCCCCAGGATCCGCCGCCCCAGCCGCAGGGCGGCCGCGAACACACGGTCGGGCTCCGCCGTTCGGAGGTCCTCCGCTCCGACGCCTCCGGCCCCGCGGCCGCCGCACCGGCCGCGAGTGGTTCCTCCGCGCCGGGCGACTCCCCGCCGGGGCAGTCCGGTACGTCCGGCCGACCCGCCTCCGGTCAACCCGCCTCCGGCCAGTCACCCTTCGGGCAGCAGCCCACCGGGAGAGACGGGACCGGCGACGCCGCCGGGGCCGTCGGCAACCCCGGGTGGGCGCCGTCGGGTGGCCCGGAGCACGGCGCCGGACCGGGCCAGGGCGCCGACCGCCACAAGGGCACCGTCCCGCACCAGGCCGCCGGCCCCGAGCAGAACGTCGGCCAAGGCGCCGGTCCCCGCCAGGGCGCTGTACCGGGCCAGGGCCCGGGGCCGGGCTCCGGCCCCGCAGCAGGTGCGGACTCCGGCCACGGCGCGGGTCCCGGCCAAGGCCCCGGGTACACGCAGGTAGCAGGGCAGCAGGTGACCGGGCGGGAGCCGCAGGGCGGCCGGGGTGCGGTCGCGCTGGAGAGCGGCGCGGCGTCGGGAGCCGCAGCCGCCGAGGCCGCCGCCCCGGCAGGGGAGCGACTCGCGCCGGTCCGGCAGCAGAGCCCGGCGCTGCCGGAGCAGCGTGACGCGTCCGGTGCCCCGGCGCCGCTCCCGGGCGCTGGACAGGACGCGTCCGTCCCACCCGGGACGACGCCGCCCGTGCGCACGGGCGAGGGGGTGGCGACCCCCTCGTGGTCCAACCCGGCACCGCACCAGCAGCAACCGCAGCTTCAGCAGCAGCAACAGCAACAGCAACAGCCGGTGGCGCCGTGGCGGCCGCCCGTGGACGACCCGTTCTCCCGCGCGCTCGCGCAGGAGGCCCGGCCGGCGGAGCTCGGCAAGCGGCTGGGCGCCCGGCTCCTCGACCTCGTCCTCACCCTCGCGGTGGGGGCGGCGGTCGCGTTCCCGTTCGTCGGCAGGACGGTCGACCACATCCAGGCGAAGATCGACGCCGTCGAACAGGCGGGCGTCACCAAACAGATCTGGCTGGTCGACGGCACGACCGGGCTGTATCTCGCACTGGTCGTCGGCACCCTCCTCGTCTTCGGCCTCCTGTACGAGGTGATGCCGACCGCGCGGTGGGGCCGCACGCTCGGCAAGAAGCTGTTCGGGCTCTCCGTCGTCAACATCGAGGGGCACGGGAAGCCCGGCTTCGGCAGCTCCCTGCTGCGCTGGCTGGTCCACGGGGTGCTCGGCGTCCTGGTGGTCGGGCTGGTCAATGTCGTGTGGTGCCTGTTCGACCGTCCGTGGCGGCAGTGCTGGCACGACAAGGTGGCCGGGACCTTCGTGGCCAAGGGGAACGTGGACGGTGAGGTCAGGCTGTAGCCGGATTCGGAGACCGGCGGAGGGCGGGCGTCCCCCGAACGGCCCGCCCAGGATGCGGCGGGTGGCCGGGGGCTGTGCACTCGGGCCATGAGCACGGAGCAGCCGGAGAACGACCCGTTCCGGAAGCCGCAGCAGCCGCAGCCGCCTCCCGGGGCCGAGGGGGCCCCTCCCGCGTCCGGGCAGAGTCCGTCCGGTGAACGGCCCGGCCAGGAGCCACCCGGTCGACCGCCGTCGGACCAGGAGCCGCCGCCGGGCCAGGCGCCCCCACCCCCTCCGGGCGGCACCGGCCCGGACCCCTACGGCACTCCGCCTCCGCCCCCGGGCGGCTCGGGCGGCGGCCCGTACGGCAGCCCGCCCCCGCCACCGCCCCCGCCGGGCGGGGGTTACGGAGACAGCGGACAGGCAGGCGGCTACGGCAGTCCGTACGACAACCCGTACGGCGGTGCCGCCGGTGCCGCCGATCCGCTCGCGGGGATGCCGCCGCTGGCCTCACGGGGCAAGCGGCTGCTGGCCCGCATCATCGACGCGCTGCTCATCGGTATCCCCGTGGGCGTCGTCTCCGGACTGATCGAGGGCGGCTACTCGTACGACAACGGGTACAACGGGTACGCGTACTGGCCCCAGTTGGTCTACACCGTCGTCTACCTCGTCTACGAGGGCCTGATGCTGACGTCGTCGGGACAGACGGTCGGCAAGAAGGCGATGCACATCCGGGTCGCCATGCTGCAGAACGGCGCCGTGCCGGCGGGGTCACCGGGCTGGCTGCGTGCCGCCGTCTACCAGATCCCCCCGCTGGTGCCCTGCATCGGTTCACTGTTCTGGCTGGTGAACGTGCTGTTCTGCACCTGGGACAAGCCCTACCAGCAGTGTCTGCACGACAAGTCGGCCCGGACGGTCGTGGTCGCGACGGACTGACCGGACCGGCCCGGCCGTGGCGCAAGCCCCGTCGACGGCGCGCCGTCCGGCGGCGGGGCGGCCGGGGCTCAGTGGCGGGCGGCTCCCATCGTCGCCGGCGCCGCTGCCGAGGCCGCCGAGGTGGTCGGCGACGGCGAGGCCACCGACCGCGCGGTCGCCGGGCGCCGGGCGGACACGGCACCCGGCCGGGCGGCGGAGCGGACGGAGGCGCGGGCCGTCGCCCGCCCGGCGGCGGTGCGCCGCCTGAGAGTTGCGTGTGCCGACGGGGCGGTCAGCGCCACCAGCAGGCCAAGTGCGAGCGCCGCGATCGCGATCACGGCGATCCAGCCGCTCGAACGTGTCTGGGAGAGCAGCAACATGGCGAGGGTGGAGCAGATGACGGTGGCCGAGCCGTAGAGGAGTTGGGCGGGATTCGGACGCGGCATGGCGGATCCGTCCTCGGGGGATGGGGGCACGGTCTGAAGGTGAACGGGTCGTTGCGCGCTACGCGTTGCCTCGCTACGAACGGGGCGCCATCGAACGACTCTACGGTCCGGATGCCCTGGCGGAAAGCGCCGCAAGCGTGAGCTGACCCACGCCTCTGTTGCACGGGGGGCGCACGGACGCACAGCGGCCCCGGCATCCCAACTGGCGGACAGCGACCGGCTCTTGGTGCCCTCCCGTGGGCCCCGCCGACGCGCGCCGCGCGCGGGGGTGGCGCGCGAGGGGCCTCGGATCCCGGTGTACGGCCGGGAGTCGGCCCCGTACCGGTGTTCGCACCCGTTATCTGATGGGGAGTTGGGAATTCCGCTTGCCGGAGAGGCGAAGGCGCGGGGTGGCAGCGCCAGCGGTCGGGCCAATGGTGGCCGGAGGGATCGTCCGGCGTTCAACCACCTGAGATGTTACAGGGCATAAACGAATAAAACGGGCGGAAAGACTGCGCAATCACCCCGGGTGAAGGACGGGTGAAGATCCACTACGGCGGCTCGGGGAACTGGTGATCGACGACCATGCAACCCAGGAATGAATTTGTTTGCATCGTTGCAGGTCAAAACATGATCACCCGTTACCCCCTGGCGATCGGCGCTGGATCGCGTTTAGATGCCTGGTGGGGCCGCCTCACGGAGGCCCCGCACAGGACGTACCCGAACGAGTCTCACGGGGGAGATGGTGATCATGTCAGGAGGCGGATTCGTCAGGCTGCCGGACGGCAGCGTGATCGTCGCGCTGACGCTGCCCGCGCCGCCCGAGCCGCACGGTGCGGGGCCCGCTGCCCCGGGGCCGCGGGGAGCGGGTGGAGCGGGTGGTGGGGCCACAGCCCGCCGCTCCGGGCTGCTGCCGGCCGCCCGCCGCTGGTCGGCGCACGCCGACGAGCCGCACACGGTGCGTGAGGCGACCGTCCGCAGACCCGGCGACGAGCAGCGGGTCCGCGTGCTGGTGCACGCGGGCAACCGGGCCCGCGCGCTGACCCGCCTGCGCAATCTCGGCCTGCGGGCCATCTACCTGCGGGGCAACGCGGAGCCGCCGAGCGCGGACGAGGTCACCGCGGTGCTGCACCACCCCGAGGGCCTGGTCTGGCGGGCTGTCCCCGACGACGCCCACAACTCCTGGCGCCCCATCGCCGCCCTCCTCCGCGCCACCCCCGCCTGACCCTCCCGGGTTCGGGCCCCGACTGAGCGCTCGTGGCTCTTCGGGGCCCAGCCGGGGCCCCGCAGCCGGGGCCCCGCAGCCGGGGCCCACAGACCGGGACCGGGACGGGGGGCAGGCTTCGGGGTTCAGGCCGGTGTGACGACTGGCTTGCCCGTCAGTTCGACTCCGGCGTCGCGCAGCTCGTCCAGGGCGCGCTGCACGGTGTCCTCGGCGACTCCGGCCGTCAGGTCGAGCAGGACCTGGGTGCGGAACCCCTCGCGGACGGCGTCCAGCGCCGTCTCGCGTACGCAGTGGTCGGTGGCGATGCCGACGACGTCGACCTCGGCGACGCCGCGCTCGCGCAGCCACTCCGCGAGGGGGACGCCGTGCTCGTCGGCACCCTCGAAGCCGCTGTAGGCGGCGGTGTGCTCGCCCTTGTCGAAGACGGCTTCGATGGAGCCGGAGGCGACGGCAGGGGTGAAGTTGGGATGGAAGCCGACGCCCTCGGTGCCCGCCACGCAGTGGGGCGGCCAGGAGTGGACGAAGTCCGGGGTGTCGGAGAAGTGGTCGCCGGGGTCGATGTGGGTGTCCCGGGTGGCGACGACATGGCGGTATCCGGCGGACGCGTCCCCGACCAGGTCGGTGATGGCGGCGGCCACGTCGGCGCCGCCGGCGACGGCCAGGCTGCCGCCCTCGCAGAAGTCGTTCTGCACGTCCACGACGATCAGTGCCCGGTGCATGGTGCACACCTTTCGGCTGGTGGGTCGACTGGGTGGGGGCGGACCGGGGTGGCGGCCCTGAGCGCTCGCGGGCGCATCGGGCACGCCCTGCGGGATCCTGGAGCGTCCATGGGGGCGGGGCCGCCGCCCTCCGGTTCCGAGACTAGACACTCCGGCGCCGCGGCGGCAGTGCGCGGCCCCCGCTGGTGACTCGCCCGCGGACAGCGGTCACCCACCGGCTCGTGCGGGCGTCGGCCCTCAGCGGTGTTCGACCGGCAGCACGGCCTCTCCGCGGGAGAGCTGGACGGCGGACATGGGCAGCCGGGCCAGGACGGCGCGGTGGCGTTCGCGGGCCGCCTCCAGGGGTTCGCGGCCCACGACGGTGCCGCCGTCGACGAGCTTGGTCTGCAGCAGGTGGCCGGCCAGGTCGGCGGGGACGGGTCCGCTGCCCACGACCTCGGCCTCGGCGACGCCCTCGGCGTCCAGGGGCCGGGCGGCCCACTTGGCGCCGCCCAGTGAGGTCTTGCCGCCCAGGGAGCGCTTGGCGACGGGCAGCAGGGGCGCGGCGGGGTCGTCGCTGTCCGCGCGGGCGACGAGCTTGTAGACCATGGAGGCCGTGGGGTGGCCGCTGCCGGTCACCAGCTGGGTGCCGACGCCGTAGGCGTCCACGGGCGCCGCGGCCAGCGAGGCGATGGCGTACTCGTCGAGGTCGCTGGTGACGACGATGCGGGTGCCGGTCGCGCCGAGCTCGTCGAGCTGCTGGCGTACCCGGTGGGCGACGAGCAGCAGGTCGCCGGAGTCGATACGGACGGCGCCGAGCCCGGGCCCGGCCACCTCGACGGCGGTGCGGACGGCCTCGGCGACGTCGTAGGTGTCCACGAGCAGCGTGGTGCCGCTGCCGAGCGAGTCGACCTGTGCGCGGAAGGCGTCGCGCTCGGTGTCGTGCAGGAGAGTGAAGGCGTGGGCGCTGGTGCCGACGGTGGGGATGCCGTAGCGGAAGCCGGCGGCGAGGTCGGAGGTGGTGTCGAAGCCGCCGACGTAGGCGGCGCGGGAGGCGGCGACGGCACCGAGTTCGTGGGTGCGCCGGGCGCCCATCTCGATGAGCGGCCGGCCTCCCGCGGCGGTGGCCATCCGGGAGGCGGCGGCGGCGACGGCCGAGTCGTGGTTGAGGATCGAGAGGATCACCGTCTCCAGCAGCACGCACTCGGCGAACGACCCTTCGACCCGCAGCAGCGGCGAGCCGGGGAAGTAGACCTCGCCCTCGGGGTAGCCGAGGAGGTCGCCGCGGAAGCGGTAGCCGGCCAGCCACTCCAGGGTGGGCCCGTCCACGACCTCGGTCTCCCGCAGGAACTCCAGGAGCTGGTCGTCGAAGCGGAAGTTCTCCACGGCGTCCAGGACCCGGCCGGTGCCGGCCACGACGCCGTAGCGGCGGCCCTCGGGGAGCCGGCGGGTGAAGACCTCGAAGACGGAGCGGCGCTCGGCGGTGCCCGCCCGCAGGGCCGCCTGGAGCATCGTCAGTTCGTACTGGTCGGTGAAGAGCGCCGTCGAGGGCACGGAGACCGGCAGGCCGGTCTCCATCCGCCGGGCGTGTTCCTGCCGGGTCTCGTGCGGGGGCTGCGCCCCGGGGGATTCCAGCACTGCTGCTCACCTCGTGTGTTCGGGTCGGTCGCTGGGAGCGTACCCCGGATTTCGTCAAGCTGACGATATACGGTACCGGGGGCCGCCGTTTGGGCGCCCGCGGGTACCGGGTGGCAGCATGGGTGTTGTGAGTGTCGCCACCCCGATGGAGATCGAGCGCCCGGAGACCACCGAGGACCCCTTGGAGGTTCCCCAGCCGGACGTGCCCTGGGTGACCGTTGTGCACAACGACCCGGTCAATCTCATGAGCTATGTGACGTACGTGTTCCAGGCGTACTTCGGCTATTCGAAGGAGAAGGCGAAGAAGCTGATGCTCGACGTCCACCACAAGGGCCGCGCGATCGTCTCCAGCGGCACCCGCGAGGAGATGGAGCGCGACGTGCAGGCCATGCACAGCTACGGCCTGTGGGCGACGCTCACCCAGGACCGCTGATGGCCGGGTACTTCGAGCCGACCGGGGACGGCGGCGCGGCGATCGCCCTGGACGAGGTGGAGATCTCGATCCTGCGCAGCCTGGCGGTGCAGGTGCTGGAGCTGATCGGCCCGGGGAGCGAACCGGCCGGGCAGCCGCGCCCGGAGACCCCGCCCGGCGAGGGCGCGCAGGGCGACAGCACGGACGAGGAGCTGGCGGGCATCGAGGCCGTCTCCTGGCCGCCGTTCTCCGACGGCCCCAGCGAGCCGCCCGCCGATCCGGTGCTGGCGCGGTTCTTTCCCGACGCGTACGGACCGGGGCCGGCGGCGGACTCCGGGCAGCAGGTGGAGCCGGGCAGCGACGAGGCCGCTCGGGAGCGGCACGACCGGGCCGCCTCCTCGGAGTTCCGCCGCTACACGGAGAACGATCTGCGGGCCCGTAAGCGTGCGGACGGGCTGGCCGTGGTGCGGTCGCTGGACACGCTGACCCCCGGTGACAGCGGCGCCGTGCTGACGCTCGGCAACGAGGAGTCCCTGCACTGGCTCGGCGCGCTGAACGACCTGCGGCTGGCGCTCGGCACCCGACTGGAGGTGAGTGACGACAGTGACGACGAGCTGTACGCGCTGCCCGACTCCGACGAACGCAAGCCGCTGGTGATGGCGTACCTGTGGCTCGGCGGTCTCCAGGAGACGCTGATCGAGACGCTGACGCCTTGATTCCGGGGTTCTGCAGTGCCCCGGTTCCCCGGTTCCCCGACCCCCTGCCCGCCCGGCCTCGCGGCCGCCCGAACCCGTGACCGCCTGCCCTGATCATCCCGGTTGGTCCCGCTTCGGTATCCGTTAAACGGTCAGTAAAGACCGGTTAACGAAAAGATCACGGCAGGGACGCTGTTGCGGGCGTGATGTCCGCCTCTGCCCCTTCTATCTGTGGTCTGTACCACTCGTCGTGGACAGACCTCCGTGGTACACCTGCACGATCCGCTGTGTTGCGGGCACCACCCCTGCCCGCACAGTGGCGCACGGCCGGCCGATCGCCGGCCCGACAACTCCATCCGGGGGGATCGGAACCCGATCCGGGCAGGCCGGATCGGTATGGAGAAAGGCGCACCACATGACCTCCGAGCAGGTCGCGGACGACGGGGGCAAACCCGGATCCGCAAGCACGGGCGGAAGCGGCGGCGCAGCCGGACCTTCCGACGAGGGCTACCAGCGCGGGCTGGGGAGCCGCCAGGTCCAGATGATCGCCATCGGCGGTGCTATCGGTGTCGGCCTGTTCATGGGGGCCGGCGCGAACATCGCCAAGGCCGGACCCAGCATTCTTCTGATGTACGCCATGGCCGGCGTCGTCATCTTCTTCATCATGCGGGCGCTCGGCGAACTGCTGATGTACCGCCCGGTCTCGGGCAGCTTCGCGGAGTACGCCCGGGAGTTCCTCGGGCCGTTCTTCGGCTTCATGACGGGCTGGACGTACTGGCTGCTGTGGGTCGTGACCGGCATGGCCGAGCTGACCGCGGCCGCCATCTACATCCACTACTGGTTCCCCGACATCCCGCAGTGGGTCAGCGCGCTGGTCTTCCTCGTGGTGCTGTTCGGCGTGAACCTGATCTCGGTGAAGGTCTTCGGCGAGGTCGAGTTCTGGTTCTCGATGATCAAGGTCACCGCGATCATCGGCATGATCGTGATCGGCCTCGGCGTGCTGACCTTCGGGTTCTCGCAGGCCGGTGACACCGCGGCCGTCAGCAACCTGTGGGCGCACGACGGCTTCTTCCCGAACGGCATCGGCTCCAGCCTGATGACGCTCCAGGGCGTGATGTTCGCCTACATCGCGGTGGAGCTGGTCGGTATCACCGCCGGTGAGAGCCGGGACCCGGAGACGACGCTGCCCAAGGCGATCAACACGCTGCCGTGGCGCATCGTCATCTTCTACATCGGCTCGCTGGCCGTGATCCTCTCCGTGGTCAAGTGGACCGAGTTCTCCGACGGCGTCAGCCCCTTCGTGGCGGCCTTCGGCAAGATCGGCATCCCGCTCGGCGCCGGCATCGTCAACTTCGTCGTGCTGACCGCCGCCCTCTCCTCCTGCAACTCGGGCATGTACTCCACCGGCCGCATGCTGCGCGACCTGGCGGAGAACCGGGAGGCTCCGACCTACTTCGGCAAGCTGAACGCGCGCTCCTCACCGGCGGCCGGCATCACCCTCTCGGTGGCGCTGATGGGTATCGGCGTGGTGCTCAACTACGTGGTGCCGGAGAAGGCCTTCGCCTACGTCACCTCGGTCGCCACCGCCTGCGGTATCTGGACGTGGATGATGATCCTGATCAGCCACCTGCTCTACCGGCGGGCCGTCGTCGCGGGCAGGCTGCCCAGGTCGAGCTTCCCCGCACCCGGGGGCAGCGTCTTCAGCTGGGTGGCGCTGCTCTTCCTGACGATGGTGCTGGTGATCGTCGCGCTCGACGACACGGCGCGCGTCTCGCTGTATGTGGGCATCGGCTGGGCCGTGGTCATGGGGATCTACTGGCTGGTGCACGCCCGCCACACCGCGCACGCGCACCGCAGCTCGCGCATCACCGCTGCGACCCCGGCGACCGCCGACGCCGCCCCGGGCGCCGGCGCGCTGGCGCCGGAGGCCGCCACCGGCCAGGACTGAGCCACCGGCCGCACAGTCGGCAGTCGGACGGCCGAGGGGCCGGACCGCACTCCCCCGGGGGGACGGTCCGGCCCCTCGTCGTACGCGGTGTGTCCCGCGGCGCCTGGTACCGGGGTCCGCGACGGGAGGCCCGGACGGGTGTGCGGACGCGTGCATATCCTTGCCCTCATGCTGACCATCACCCAGGAGCTGCACGACCGGATCGTCGCCCACGCCCGCCAGGACCACCCCGACGAGGCGTGCGGCGTGATCGCCGGTCCGGCCGGCGAGGGCCGCCCCGAGCGGTTCGTCCCGATGCTGAACGCGGCCCGCTCGCCGACCTTCTACGAGTTCGACTCCGGCGACCTGCTCAAGCTCTACCGCGCGATGGACGACCGCGACGAGGAACCGGTCGTGATCTACCACTCGCACACCGCCACCGAGGCCTACCCGTCCCGTACGGACATCTCCTACGCCAACGAGCCCGGCGCCCACTACGTGCTCGTCTCCACGGCGGAGTGCGGGAACGACGAAGGCCCCTTCTCCTTCCGCTCGTTCC
This sequence comes from Streptomyces sp. CNT360, assembly GCF_000424785.1. Classification (NCBI taxonomy): domain Bacteria; kingdom Bacillati; phylum Actinomycetota; class Actinomycetes; order Kitasatosporales; family Streptomycetaceae; genus Streptomyces; species Streptomyces sp. CNT360. The sequence continues at coordinate 45,912 of NZ_AUKO01000019.1, forward strand.
GCATCGTGGACGGTGAGGTGACCGAGGAGGAGGTCGAAATCGTCGAGAGGTACTGAGCAGCGGTTTCCCGGCATTCGTGAGACGGAATCGTCCGCATGATGAAACCGGCATCCGATTCCCCGTCCGGGAATCGTTACGATGAGCCCATGGTTGTCCACGACGTGAGCGCCTTCGACAAGACCCCGGGCATGCTGCTCGTGGCGCGCCTGCACGTCGACCTGTGCCGCCTCGCCAGCGCGATCTGTCGGCCGGCCTGACCCGCACGCCGCGCCGCGCGCGGTGCCGTCCCCGAGCGCTCCCCGCCCGCACGCAGGGGCACGCGCCTCCGCCTGCCACAGCGAAAGCCACTCTTCCTCTCCGACAGGAGCACTCTCATGGCCATCGAGGTCCGCATTCCGACCATCCTCCGCACCTACACCGACGGCCAGAAGTCGGTCGAGGGCACGGGCGCCACCATCGGTGAGCTCTTCGCCGACCTGGACAGCAGGCACACCGGAATCCAGGGCCGGCTGGTGGACGGCGGCGAGCTGCGCCGCTTCGTGAACGTCTACCTCAACGACGAGGACGTGCGCTTCCTGGACGGCATCTCCACCAAGCTCGGCGACGGCGACAGCGTGACGATCCTGCCCGCCGTCGCCGGGGGCTCCCCGCACGCCGACGGCCGCCGCTGATGCGCTACGACTCCCCGCTCGACGCCGTGGGGAACACGCCGCTGGTACGGCTCCCGCGGCTGTCGCCCGCCGAGGACGTCCGCATCTGGGCGAAGCTGGAGGACCGCAACCCCACCGGTTCCGTCAAGGACCGCCCGGCGCTCCACATGGTCGAACAGGCCGAGAAGGACGGGCGGTTGCGGCCCGGCTGCACCATTCTGGAGCCCACCTCGGGCAACACCGGCATCTCGCTGGCGATGGCGGCCCGGCTCAAGGGGTACCGCATCGTCTGCGTCATGCCGGAGAACACCAGCGAGGAGCGGCGCCAACTGCTGGCCATGTGGGGGGCCCAGATCGTCTCGTCCCCCGCGGCGGGCGGCTCCAACACGGCGGTCCGGGTGGCCAAGGAGCTGGCGGCCGAGCACCCGGACTGGGTGATGCTCTACCAGTACGGCAACCCGGACAACGCGGGCGCCCACTACAGCGGTACGGGCCCCGAGATCCTCGCCGACCTGCCGTCGGTCACCCACTTCGTCGCGGGCCTGGGCACCACGGGCACGCTGATGGGCGCGGGCCGGTACCTGCGCGAGCACCGTCCCGGCATCCAGATCGTCGCCGCCGAGCCGCGCTACGACGACCTGGTGTACGGGCTGCGCAACCTGGACGAGGGCTTCGTGCCCGAGCTGTACGACGAGTCGGTGCTCACCGGCCGCTTCTCGGTCGGCTCCGCGGACGCGGTCACCCGCACCCGTGAACTGCTCGCGCAGGAAGGCATCTTCGCGGGCGTCTCCACGGGGGCCGCGCTGCACGCCGCGATCGGGGTGGCCCGCAAGGCGCTGCGGGCGGGCGAGAGCGCGGACGTGGTCTTCGTCGTCGCGGACGGCGGCTGGAAGTACCTGTCGACGGGGCTGTACACCGCCGCGTCCGACGAGGAGGCCGTCGCCACCGTGCAGGGCCAGCTCTGGGCGTGAGCCACAAGCCGGCTCCGACCCCGTGCCGAGCGGAGCCGGCGAAGGAGGGAGCGGGTCACTCGGCCAGGTGCCGCACCCGCTCCCAGGCGTCCGGGGTGACCTCGCCGTGCCGGACGCGGAGCCGGGCCAGACCGACCTCGGCGACCGACCCGGGCTCCAGGTAGGCGGGCCCGTCCGGGGCGCCGGAGGGCAGCACCGGCAGCGGTGAGGGCTCGCCCGTGAGCCGCGCGAGCCGGGCGCCGTCGGTCCGCACGGTGAGGACGAGGAAGAGGGGCTCGGAGCCGTCGGGCAAACTGGCCCGCCAGATCTCACCGGGCCGGGGGAGGGGCGCGCCCTCCCGCAGCGCGGCGCGCGCCTCGCGGGCCGCGCCCCTGCGCCGGGGACCGAGCCTGCCGCGCCCGTCCACCAGCGCCGCGACGAAGGCGAGCAGCATCACGGCGCCGAGCGCGAGCCACCACGCGGTGTCCATGGGTGCCTCCCGCCTCCGAGCGCCTGCTGCGGCCGCTGTCCGCACGGCCGGGCTGTCCGCCGCGGCTCGGCCGCCGACGCCCGCGGCCGTCGCGTCCGTGCCCGTGAGCTGTCGGGGAACGACGCTACCCCGCACTGGTGATTCCGCCCACACCGACGCCGCACCGAGGACGCACCGGGACCCGCGCGGCTTACGCTCGGAAGTCCCCTCGTCCACGACACGGGGACTTCTCCCGCTTGCCGTCAACGGAGGTTCCCACTCCATGAAGCTCACCGTCGTCGGCTGTTCCGGGTCGTTTCCGTCCACGGACTCGGCCTGTTCGAGCTATCTCGTCGAGGACGGCGACTTCCGGCTGCTCCTGGACATGGGCAACGGCGCGCTCGGTGAGCTGCAACGCCACTGCGGTCTCTACGACCTCGACGCGATCGCGCTCAGCCACCTGCACGCCGACCACTGCATCGACATGTGCGGCTACTTCGTCGCGCGCTACTACCGCCACGAGGGCGGCCGTTGCGGACCCATCCCGGTGCACGGCCCGCCCGGTACCGAGCAGCGGCTGACCACGGCGTACGCCGACACGCCCTCCGACTCGTCGATGAGCGAGGTCTTCACCTTCCACCAGCTCGCGCCCCGCGGCACCTTCGAGGCCGGCCCCTTCCGGGTCGGCACCGAACGGGTCGACCACCCGGTCGAGGCGTACGCCTTCCGGATCGAACACCGCGACAGCGGAAAGGTGCTGACCTACTCCGGCGACACCGGCCCCTGCCCCGGCCTGGAGGTGGCCGCGCGCGATGCCGACCTCTTCCTGTGCGAGGCGTCGTTCACGGACGGCAAGGAGCAGATCCCCGGTCTCCATCTGAACGGCCGGGAGGCCGGCGAGGTGGCGGCCCGCGCGGGCGCCGCCCGGCTGGTGCTCACCCACGTACCGCCGTGGACGGACCCGCAGGTCAACCTGCGGGACGCCAAGGCCGCCTTCGACGGCCCCGTGGACATGGCGCGCCCCGGCGCCGTCTACGAGCTGTAGCAGCCGTGCGGTGACGGCGTGCGGTGACAGGCGCGCGGGCCATGCGCACGGGCCATGCGTGCGGCGAGGGCCCGGAGGCCGCTGCGACCGCCGGGCCCTCGCCGCTGCTCCCCTCCTCCGGCCGGGGGAGGGACGGTCACTCCGGGATCACTTCGTCAGGTCCTCGACCTCTTCGTCGGGCTCGCGGCCCGGGGTCTTGATGTCCAGCTTCACGATCAGGAAGCGGAAGACCGTGTAGTAGACGGCGGCGAAGCACAGTCCGATCGGGATGATCAGCCACGGTTTGCTCGCCAGGCTCCAGTTGATGGCGTAGTCGATGAAGCCCGCGGAGAAGCTGAAGCCGTCGTGCACCCCGAGCATCCACGTCACCGCCATGGAAACGGCCGTCAGGACGGCGTGCACCACGTAGAGCACCGGCGCGAGGAACATGAAGGTGAACTCGATCGGTTCGGTGATGCCGGTCACGAACGAGGTCAGCGCGAGCGAGACCATCATGCCCGTCACGGCCTTGCGGCGGTGCGGCTTGGCGCAGTGCGCGATGGCGAGGGCGGCGGCCGGCAGGCCGAACATCATGATCGGGAAGAAGCCGGACATGAACTGCCCGGCGCTCGGGTCTCCGGCGAAGAAGCGGGCGATGTCGCCGTGCACGACGTCCCCCGCGGCGTTCTTGAAGTCCCCGATCTGGAACCAGGCCACGGTGTTGAGGAACTGGTGCATACCGACCGGGATCAGCGCCCGGTTGATCAGTCCGAAGATGCCGGCACCGGCGGCGCCCAGCCCCGTCATCCACTCGCCGAACGCGGTGATCGCGTCGCCGATGGGGCCCCAGATCAGGGTGAAGACGACGCCGACGACCAGTCCGATGAAGGCCATCAGGATCGGCACCAGGCGGCGGCCGTTGAAGAAGCCGAGCCAGTCCACCAGCTTCGTCTTGTGGAAGCGCTGCCACACCACCGCGGATATCAGACCCATCAGGACGCCGCCGAGGACACCGGGGTCGTTGTAGACCGGCGGCGTGTCCTCGCCCGCCTTGACCACCGCCTCGTGGACGGGGAAGGCCTCCAGCACGTTCTTGTAGACCAGGAAGCCGACGAGGGCGGCCAGCGCGGTGGAGCCGTCGGACTTCTTGGCGAAGCCGATGGCGACGCCGATGCAGAACAGCAGCGGCAGGTTGTCGAAGATGGCGCCGCCCGCGCCGGAGAACGCGGCGGCCACGTCGTGCCACTTCAGGCCCTTGTCGCCGAAGACGTCGGGCTGACCGAGCCGGTTGAGGATGCCGGCGGCGGGCAGGACGGCGATCGGCAACTGCAGGCTGCGGCCGACCTTCTGCAGTCCTTGGAACAGGCCGGAGCCCCGCTTCTTCGCGGGCGCAGCGGTGTCCGTGCTCATGGGCGTGTGTCCTTCAGGTGGGGGCGGGCGCCGCACGGAGAAGGAGGTGGGGCCCGCTGGTGGTCCAGTCCACAGAGTGGTGTAGACCATTAGTAGCACGGGCACGGTGCCGTTCGGAACGGCCGATTCCAGGTGACCCAGGTGATCCAGGCGATGCAGGTGATCCAGTGAGGTGGCCGACCCCTGCCCTGGGCGGGCAGCCCTGCCGGGCGCGCTACGGGCCGGAGCCGGGAGGCCGGTGCTCACCGGCCGACGCCTACGAGCGCGTGTTGTCCTGCTCGATCTCCTCCGCGACCTCCTCCGGCTCCCGGCCGGGCGTCTTGAGGTCGAACTTGGTGATCACGAAGCGGAAGACCGTGTAGTAGACCACCGCGAAACCCAGGCCGATCGGGATGATCAGCCATGGTCTGGTCGCCAGGCTCCAGTTGATGACGTAGTCGATCAGCCCGGCCGAGAAGCTGAACCCGTCGTGCACGCCCAGCGCCCACGTGAGCGCCATCGAGACACCGGTCAGCAGCACGTGGACGGCGTACAGGACCGGGGCGACGAACAGGAACGAGAACTCGATCGGCTCGGTCACCCCCGTCACGAACGACGTCAGCGCGGTGGAGAGCATCAGGCCGCCCACCACCTTGCGGCGCTCGGGGCGGGCGGCGTGCGTGATGGCCAGCGCCGCGGCGGGCAGCGCGAACATCATGATCGGGAAGAAGCCCGAGGTGAACTGGCCCGCGCTCGGATCGCCCGCCAGGAAGCGGTTGATGTCGCCGTGGACCACCTCCCCGTCCGGCTTCTTGAAGCTCCCGAACTGGAACCACATGAACGTGTTGAGGAACTGGTGCAGCCCGACCGGGATCAGGGCACGGTTGGCGACACCGAAGATCCCCGACCCCCAGGCGCCCAGGTCCGTCATCCACTTGGAGAAGGTGGTCAGCCCGTCGCCGATCGGCGGCCACACCCACTGGCACAGCACGGCGAAGACCAGCGCCACGAACGCCATGATGATCGGCACCAGCCGGCGCCCGTTGAAGAAGCCGAGCCAGTCCACCAGCTTCACCCGGTGGAAGCGCTGCCAGAACCAGGCCGACAGCAGCCCCACGACGATGCCGCCGAAGACCCCGGGGTTCTGGAAGGTGGCCGCGCCGGTGGCCTTGCCTCCCGCGCCCACGCAGGTGCTCATCTCGGTGTCGAAGGACGAGCCGGGCGGACAGGTGGGGAACTGCTGGAGGATGTTGTAGTAGACGAGGAAGCCCGCCACGGCGGCCAGCGCGGTCGAACCGTCGGCCTTGCGGGCCATGCCGATGGCCACTCCCACGCAGAAGAGCAGCGGCAGCCCGAGCGCCGAGTCCAGCAGCGCGCTGCCGGCGCCCTCGAAGACCTTGGCGAGATCGGTCCAGCCCAGCCCCTCGTCGCCGAAGATGTCGGGCTGGCCCAGCCGGTTGAGGATGCCCGCGGCGGGGAGGACCGCGATGGGGAGTTGGAGGCTGCGGCCCATCTTCTGCAGGCCCTGGAAGAAGACGGACACCCACTTGCGCTGCGGCTTCTGGTGGGGCCTGCCCGGCTCGGCTGCGGCGTCGGCGCTCACAAGCCTCCTCCTGACTGGTCGGCCCCTCGTCCGTCGACCGGGCGGCTGACGCATACTGGTGTAGACCTCTAGCGTCGAAGCGGGGCCCGTCGGTGGGACGGCGGGCCCCGCTCGGCGCCGGTAATCGCCATCATTCGCCAGAAAGCGGACGGATGCCCGCGTTGGTGGGCTGATCGTGGGCTAACGTGACAACCACGCTGCCCCGCGTCCACCAGGCCGGAACACAGGAGTAGGACATGGCCACCAAGGCTGAGAAGATCATCGCCGGACTCGGCGGGCTCGACAACATCGAGGAGGTCGAGGGCTGCATCACCCGGCTCCGCACCGAGGTGGGCGACCCCTCCCTCGTCGACGAGGCCGCGCTCAAGGCCGCCGGGGCGCACGGCGTCGTCAAGATGGGTTCCGCGATCCAGGTCGTCATCGGCACCGACGCCGACCCCATCGCCGAGGAGATCAACGACCAGTTGTGACCCCGCGCCCCGGCCGGGGAGGGGGTGGCCCCGGCGGGGAGCCTTCCCGCGTTCGGACCAGGCCGCGGCCGGGGATACGCTCGCCCCCATGTCACGTATCGACGGCCGTACGGCCGAGGAACTGCGCCCCGTCACCATCGAGCGCGGCTGGAGCAAGCACGCCGAGGGGTCCGTCCTCGTCTCCTTCGGCGACACCAGGGTGCTGTGCACCGCCAGCCTGACCGAGGGCGTACCCCGCTGGCGCAAGGGCAGCGGCCTGGGCTGGGTCACCGCCGAGTACGCCATGCTGCCGCGCTCCACCAACACCCGAGGCGACCGCGAGTCCGTGCGCGGCAAGATCGGTGGCCGCACCCACGAGATCTCCCGCCTCATCGGCCGTTCGCTGCGCGCCGTCGTGGACTGCAAGGCGCTGGGCGAGAACACCATCGTGCTGGACTGCGACGTCCTCCAGGCCGACGGCGGCACCCGCACCGCGGCGATCACCGGCGCCTACGTGGCGCTGGCCGACGCGGTCGCCTGGGCGCAGGAGCGCAAGCTCGTCAAGGCCAAGGCGCAGCCGCTGACCGGCACCGTCTCCGCCGTGAGCGTCGGCATCGTCGACGGCACCGCGCTGCTGGACCTGCGCTACGAGGAGGACGTGCGCGCCGAGACCGACATGAACGTCGTGTGCACGGGCGACGGCCGCTTCGTCGAAGTCCAGGGCACCGCCGAGGGGGCGCCGTTCGCGCGGACGGAACTCGACGGGCTGCTCGACCTCGCCGTCGCCGGCTGCGCCCGGCTGGACGCCGCACAGCGCACCGCCCTCGGCCACTGAGCGGCGGCCCCGTCGGATGGGGTCGGGTGGGGCCTGGGCGGGTGGTGCCCTCGGTGAGAGGGAGGGCCCCGGTGGGCGGTGCGGAATCCCGCTGCGGAGCCGGGGAACTTTGCCGCCGCTTTACGCGTCTGACGGGGTGCGGGCCGCACGTGTCGAACCGTGCGGCCCGACCAGTCCCGGGGGAGGGACCACGCCGGTGCTCCGCAGGAACGTCGCGGCCGCGGCAGCGGCCCTCGCACTCGCCGTACCGCTCACAGCGGGCTGCGCGGCCGTCGACCGCGCGCTGGACTGCGCATCCACCGCCTCCGCCGTCGCCGGGTCCGTGGACGACCTCCAGCAGGCCGTCTCCGACGCGGGCGACGACCCTGTCCGCGCCCGGGAGTCCCTGGACGCCATCGAGAAGAACCTCGACAAGATCGAGAAGGAGACGGACGACGGTGACGTCGGTACGGCCGTCTCCACGCTGCGCGACGCCGTCGAGAGCGTCCGCTCCGACGTCGAGGCGGGCCGGACACCCCGCACCCGCCCGGTCACCGACGCGGCCGACGAACTGACCAAGGTCTGCACCCCCGGCTGACCCCCGCGGCGCCGTTCCCGAACGGCTGAAGCGCCCCCCGTCCGGGCCCCGCACGTCACCCGCTCCGGGCCGTAGCCGACCTGCGCCCCTGGGCGACGCCTGGTTCCGGGCACGTGGGTGCCCGCCCGCCGCGGTCGGCGGGCGGGGCGGCGGGATACTGGAGTCATGAGCACCCCACGCCTGGTCCTGGCCACCCGCAACGCCCACAAGGTTGCCGAGCTGAAGTCGATCCTCGCCGAAACCGGTCTCGATCTGGAGCTGGTGGGTGCCGACGCCTACCCGGAGGTTCCGGACGTCAAGGAGACCGGCGTGACCTTCGCCGAGAACGCCCTCCTCAAGGCGCACGCCCTCGCCCAGGCCACCGGGCTGCCCGCCGTCGCCGACGACTCCGGCCTGTGCGTGGACGTCCTCGGCGGGGCGCCCGGCATCTTCTCCGCACGCTGGGCAGGCCGGCACGGCGACGACGCAGCCAATCTCGAACTGCTGCTCGCCCAGCTCTCCGACATCGACGCCCGGCACCGCGCGGCCCACTTCGAATGCGCCGCCGCGCTCGCCCTCCCGGACGGCACCGAACGCGTCGTCAACGGGCAGTTGCGCGGCATCCTGCGGCACGCCCCCGCGGGCGACGGCGGCTTCGGGTACGACCCCATCCTGGAGCCCGACGGGGAGAGCAGGACCTGCGCGGAGCTCAGCGCGGCCGAGAAGAACGCCATCAGCCACCGCGGCAAGGCCTTCCGCGCTCTCGCCCCGCTCGTGCGGGACTCCCTCGCCCGGAGCTGAACCCCCGGGAGACCCACCGGCGAAGGCGGGGTCCGCCGGGGCGCGGTGCGCGAGGGGGGACTCGAACCCCCACGTCCGAAGACACCGGCACCTAAAGCCGTCCCGTCTACCAATTCCGGCACTCGCGCGCGCACGTATCGTACTGCGCACGCACGGCTGCGGGCCGGGGCGGGGTGGCAGCAGGGGCCCGCGTCCCGGTGGACGCGGGCCCCTCGTGGTGCCTTGCTCGTGGTGGTCGCTCTCAGAACGTGGGCTCGTTGGCCTCGGCCCGGGCCAGCGCGATGGCCTCCTCGCGGGTACTGACCGAAGGCGGCGAGCCCTCCAGCGGCCGACGCGCCGTCTCCTTCATGCACGCCACCGCGATGATGCCGAGCACCGCCGCCCCCGAGGCGTAGTAGGCCGGGGCCAGTTTGTCGTGCGTGCTGTCGACCAGATACGTCATCAGACCCGGCGCCGTCCCGCCGAACAGCGAGGTCGCCACGTTGTAGCCGATGGACAGCGAGCCGTAGCGCACATCGGTGGGGAAGAGCGCCGGCAGCGTCGCCGACATCGTGCCCAGCAGGCAGACCAGGCAGGCACCCATCACCAGCAGCCCCAGCAGGACGGCGACGAAGCTGCCCTGCTGGAAGAGGGCGAAGGCCGGAATGGTCAGGATCGCGAACCCGGCCATGCCCGCCATCAGCAGCGGCTTGCGGCCGAACCGGTCGTTGAGGTGCCCCACCCGCTGGATCACCAGCGCCATCGCCACCATCGTGATGATGGCCGCGACCAACTCCATGGAGTTCTCGTACCCCAGAGCGTCGGTCAGGTAGGCGGGCATGTAGGACAGGAGCATGTAGTCGGTGACGTTGTAGGCGGCCACCAGACCGATGCACAGCAGCAGTGTGCGCCACTGCTCGGCGAAGATCGTCTTGAGTTCCTTCTGGGGTGCGTTCTCCGAGAGCCGCGGATCGTTCGCCTCCACGGCGGAGGCCTCGGGGGAGTGCGACGACTGCGCGGCCTGCTTCAGGAAGGCCGGCGTCTCGTCCAGCTTCATCCGCAGGTACAGACCGACCACGCCGATCGGCCCGCCCACCAGGAACGGGATGCGCCAGCCCCACTGGAGCATGGCGTCGTCGCCGAGCGCCGTGTTCAGGATGAGCACCAGGGCGGCCGCGCCGGTGTAGCCCGTCAGGGTGCCCAGCTCCAGGAAGCTGCCGAAGAAACCGCGCCGCTTGTCGGGCGCGTACTCCGCGATGAAGGTGGCCGCACCGCCGTACTCGCCGCCGGTGGAGAAGCCCTGCACCAGCCGGCAGACCAGCAGCAGTACCGGCGAGGCGAGGCCGATGGAGGAGTAGGCAGGGATCAGACCGATGCAGAAGGTGCCGGCCGCCATCAGCACCATCGTCAGGGCGAGCACCTTCTTGCGCCCGATGCGGTCGCCGAGCGGCCCGAAGAACAGGCCGCCCAGTGGCCGCACCAGGAAGGAGGCGGCGAACGCAGTGAACGAGGCCAGGAGCTGCGTACTGCCGCCGGGGAAGAAGACCTTGCCGATGGTGACCGCGAGATAGGCGTAGATCCCGAAGTCGAACCACTCCATCGCATTGCCGACGGCGGCGGCTTTCGTGGCGCGCTTGACCGTGGCCTCGTCCGTCACCGTGATGTCGCTACGACGGACCTTGGGCTTCCGCCTGCGTCTCACAGCGCGGAAGAGGTGCCGGTGCCGCTTGAGGGCAGCCGGGTCGTGGGGCTGATCCTCTTCGTGGTTCATCCCTCATGAGTACCGCACCAGGCGGACCGCAACGCAACACGGGCCCCTCGTTGCCGGGTGCAATTACCCCGAAACCAGCCCGAGATCCTTGATCAGCTTCGCCACGTGGCCCGTCGCCTTCACGTTGTAGAGCGCCCGTTCGACCTTGCCCTGCTCGTCCACGATCACCGTGGAGCGGATGACGCCGGTGACGGTCTTGCCGTACAGCTTCTTCTCGCCGTAGGCGCCGTACGCCTCCATCGTCTCCTTGCCCGGGTCGCCGACCAGCGTGATCTTCAGCGACTCCTTCTCGCGGAACTTCGCCAGCTTCTCCGGCTTGTCCGGGGAGACGCCGATGACGTCGTAGCCCTGACCGGCCAGCAGCTCCAGATTGTCCGTGAAGTCGCAGGCCTGCTTGGTGCAGCCCGGCGTCATGGCCGCCGGGTAGAAGTAGACGATCACCTTGCGGCCGCGCCGGTCGGACAGTGAGACGTCCTTGCCGTCGGCGTCGGGCAGCGTGAAGTCGGGGGCGGTGTCGCCGGGCTGAAGACGCTGACTCATCGGGCTCCTCCACTGCTGTTTCGGGTAGGCGGGGCTGTTCCGGTCCGCCGTGCTGCGCGGGCGCACCGGGTTCGTGCGCGCCGCCCTGTTCCTCTGCGTTTCTCCGCGTTTCTCTGCGTGCCTCCGCACCGGGGGCCGGTCCGCGAGGTCCGTGCCGGGCAGGGCGGTGGGCGGAACCGGTGGGTTCCGCCCGCCTCCGCTGCGGGTACCCGCCGGTAGCAGCGTGCCTGCCAGCGGGACCGGCCGACGGTCGCAGCCGGACCTGCCCGAGCGTAGCCGGAAGCCGCCGTTCGGGGGTGCCGTGGGGCATCGGCCCCGGCAAGCTGACAGGATGGCCGCTGACACACACGGTAGGACGCAGGACTGACAGCGACGGAGGCAGCTCGGTGCCGGAAGCCAGGACCCCCGCGGACATCGAGGCGGACATCGTCCGCAGGCGGCAGGACCTCGCCGCAGCGCTCGACGAGATCGCCGTGCGCGTGCACCCGAAGACGATCATGGGCGACGCCAAGGCGAAGGCCGCCGCCGCGGTGGACCGGACGGCGGGACGCGCGTACGTCGCCGCCAACCGGGCGGTCACCGATGTGCGCGCCCAGTTCGTCACCGAGGACGGCGCCCCGCGCCTGGAGCGTGTCGTGCCCGCCGGGGTGCTGGCCGTCGCCGTGCTCGGCGGGGCCCTCGCGCTGTCGTCCCGTCGGAAGCCCGCAGGCCGCTCGAAGGGCCGCCGCCGTCGTCACTGACGCGGCACCGACGCCGACGCGAGGCTGGGATACGGTCTTCCGGTGAGCTCAAGGACCCCTGCCCCCACACACGATGACAAGCTGCCGATCCGCATGCTGCACGACCGGGTGCTCGTGCGGACCGACAACAGCGAGGGCGAGCGCCGCTCCTCCGGCGGCATCGTGATCCCCGCGACGGCGGCCGTCGGACGCAAGCTCGGCTGGGCCGAGGTCGTCGCTGTCGGCCAGAACGTGCGGACGGTCGAGCCCGGCGACCGGGTGCTGTACGACCCGGAGGACCGGGCCGAGGTCGAGGTGCGGGGCATCGCGTACGTCCTCATGCGCGAACGGGATCTGCACGCCGTGGCCGCCGAACGCCTCCAGGACAGCGACGACTCGACCGGCCTGTACCTGTGACCCTTCGCAGGGCCCGCACCCGCGGGGTCCGTTGACGGACCCCGCACCAGCGCTCCACACGGAGGCGCCCCCGCTCCCGCGGGGCGCCTCACCCGTCTCCGGGCTCCACCGCCGGGGGCAACCCCCGGGCCCCCGGCCGGGTCAGTGGGTGCCGGAGGTGAGTTTGAGGCCGACCACCGAGACCAGCAGGAGAGCGATGCGGTGTCTGTCCGGGGGCAACCCCCGGGCCCCCGGCCGGGTCAGTGGGTGCCGGAGGTGAGTTTGAGGCCGACCACCGAGACCAGCAGGAGAGCGATGAAGAACAGGCGCCCCGGGGTGACGGGTTCGCCGAGCAGCAGCATGCCGACCACTGCGGCGCCGGCCGCGCCGATGCCGACCCACACGCCGTAGGCGGTGCCGATGGGCAGGCTCCTGGCGGCCAGGGACAGCAGCATCATGCTGACGGCGAAGCCCGCGACGGTGAAGACGCTGGGCCACAGCTTGGTGAAGCCCTCGGTGAACTTGAGCCCGATCGCCCAGGTGACCTCGACGAGACCGGCGACGACAAGCAGGATCCAGGCCATGACGGCACCTCCGTGAACACGACTGCGGGGGTGCGTCGTCTTGTCGGTCCCGGTACGGCGCGTCTCGTCGGGACCGGCCCGCCGTGGCGGACCGGTCCTCGGACCGTAGCAAAAGCCGCGACCGGAGGTGGTGGCTCAGCTCACCCGTTGCCGCCTGGCAGACCGCCGCCCGGATCGCCCGGGCCGCCCGCCCCGCCCGGATCACCCGGGTCCCCGCCCCCGCCGGGGTCACCGGGACCGCCGCCCGGGTCGCCGCCGTCGGCACCACCGGTCTCCGGGATGCTCGGACCGTCGGAGGTGGGCGGATCGGAGGTCGGCGGCTCGGGTGAGCTCGGCTCGTCCGGCGGCTCCTCGGTCTCGGTGGGCCTGTCCGGCGGGGAGTCGGAGGACGGCGGGCCGGTCGTCGGCTGCGAGGGATCGGCCGGCGGCGAGCTGGGCACGCTTCCGTTGCCGGAGGTGTCCAGGTCGAAGTCCTTGGCCGGGCGGCCGTCCAGCGCCGCCTTGGTGTAGGCGCCCCAGATCTCCGCCGGGTAGCCGCCGCCGTTGACGCGTTCCTGCCCGCCGGCCCCGTACAGCGGCTTCTGGGCCCCGTTGGCGGGGTCCTTGCCCAGCACCGCGATCACGGTCGACAGGTCCGGCGTGTAGCCCGCGAACCAGGCGGCCTTGTCCTCCTCCGCGGTGCCGGTCTTGCCCGCAGCGGGGCGCCCGGCGGCCTTGGCGGCGGTACCGGTGCCGCCCTCGACGACGCTGCGCAGCCCGGCCGTGGTGGTGTCGGCGGCGGCGCGCGGGACGGCCTGCTTCGGATCGTGTCCGGGCAGGTCGACGACCTCCCCGCCGCGAGTGACCTTGCTGACCATGCTGTACTCGCCGTGCTTGCCGTGGTTGGCGAGCGTGGCGTACGCCTCGGCCATGTCCAGCGGCGAGGCCGCGGCGACGCCGAGCGCGATGGAGCCGTCCTCGGTGAGGTTGGGGGTCTGCTCGGGCAGTCCCAGGTCGACCGCGGTCTGCTTGACCTTCTTGGGGCCGACGTCGATGCCCATCTGCGCGAAGACGCTGTTCACCGACTTGTCCATCGCGGTGGTGACGGGGATCCGGCCGTAGGAGCGCTGGTCCTCGTTGGCGGGCGCGTAGTCGGTGCCCTGGCCGTTGTCGACCACCTCGCGCTTGTTCTTGCCGTCGTAGACCGTGTTCAGCTTGATCGGCCGGCCGTCCTGCGTCTTGGCCTTGTTCTGCAGGGCCGAGGTGAACACGAACGGCTTGAAGGTCGAACCGACCTGGTACTCGCGGTTGGTCGCGCTGTTGGTGTACTGCTCCGTGAAGCCGATGCCCCCGTACATCGCGACGACCTTGCCGGTCTTCGGGTCCACCGAGGCGCCGCCCGCGCGCACGTACTTGTCGGTCTTGCGGTTCTTCTTGTCGAGCTGCGACATCAGCTTGTCGTCGACCGCGTCCCGCATGGCCTTCTGCTTCTTCGGCTGGAAGGTCGTGGTGATCCGGAAGCCGCCGGCGCGCAGGCGCTGTTCGTCGATGATGTGGTTGCTGGTGAGGTAGTTCTTGACGGCCTCCACCAGGTAGCCGCGTTCACCGGACATGTTCCGGGAGGGCTTGGGCTCCTCCGGCTCCGGGAACTTCATGCCCTTCCGGTCGCTCTTCTTGACCCACCCCTCCTGCACCATGCCGTCCAGCACGTAGTTCCAGCGGGCCAGCGCCCGTTTCTTGTTCTCCGGGTGGGCCCTGGTGTCGTACGCGTTCGGCGAGTTGACCAGGGCGGCCAGGTAGGCGCTCTCGGCCGTGGTCAGTTCGCTGATGTCCTTGCCGTAGTAGGCGTGCGCTGCGGACTGGATGCCGTAGGCGTTCCGCCCGAAGTAGCTGGTGTTGAGGTAGCCCTGCAGAACCTCGTTCTTGCTGACCTCGTTGTCCAGCTTCAGCGCGATGAAGAACTCCTTGGCCTTGCGGGTGACCGTCTGGTCCTGGCTCAGGTAGTAGTTCTTCACGTACTGCTGGGTGATCGTCGAACCGGACTGGCGTCCGCCGCCGGTCAGCATGTTCCAGCCGGCGCGGGCCATGGCCTGCGGGTCCACCGCCGACTCGTGGTAGAAGTCGCGGTCCTCGGCGGCCAGCACCGCGTGCTGCGTCGCCTTGGGAACCTTGCTGAGCGGGACGTTCTCCCGGTTGGTGTCGCCGTCCCGGGCGATCTGGCTGCCGTCCGCGTACAGGTAGACGTTGGTCTGCGCCGCCGCCGCCTCGTTCGGGGCCGGGATGCTGACCAGCAGGTAGCCGGCCACCAGCGCGCCCGAGACGAGCAGGACCACCAGCAGGGCGCCGCCGAGCACCATCCGCCACGTCGGCAGGAGCCGGCGCCAGCCGGTGCGGCGCCGCTTCTCCTTGCCTTTCCTGCCCTTCTTGGCGGCCTTGCCCGCCTTGTCGTTCTCTGCGGGCGGGGTGCGTGCGGCACCCGGGCCGCCGGGTGCCGCGGCTGCCTGGCCCATGAGGGCGGTCTCCGCGGCGGGGGTGTCGCCCCCCGCGGAGACGGCCGCGGTGCCCGCCGCGCCCGCTGCCGCCGGGACGGCTCCGGTGGCCCAGGAAGGGGTCCGCCCGTTGCCCCGCCCGCGCTCCTCGGGACCGGTGGCACTCGTGAAGCCCGCACCGTTCTCCCGGGCGGAGCCCCCCTCGGAGCCCGCGTCCCCCTCCGGGGCGGCCTCGCCCTTCGGCGTGGCTGCGCCCGTCGCGGCCTCGCGGTCCGGGGCCTGTCCGCTGTCATGGGTGGCTCCGCCCGTCGCGGCCTCGCCGCTCTTCGGGGCCTCTCCACCCCTCGGGGCGACCTCGCTCTGCGGAGCGCTCCCGTCCTCCGGGGCAGCCTCGGCCTCCGGGGCGGGCTCGCTCTCCGGTGCGGGGGAGCTCTTTTGGGGGGTGCTGCTGGTGAAGGGGATGCGGCTCTTGACGGTGGGCTCTGCCGCCCCATCGCCGCTGTCCGTGGTGCTGCCGGAATCTTTCCTGCCGGAGCCCTCGCCCGCCGCCGCGCCGGTGTCCTCCGAGGCCGCGCCACCCGAGGCGGCGTCACCCGAGGCGGCGTCACCCGAGGGTGCCGTCCCACCCGTGGCACCGGTGTCCCGTCCGGGGGCGGCTTCGTTCCCCGCCGTACCGGCGTCCTCGGGACCGGCCTTCTTCGCGGAGGAGACGTCCCCGGCGGGGTCGGCGCTTCCCCTGGGGGCGGCGCTTCCCTTGGAGCCGGTGGCCCTCGTGGGGCCGGTGACCGTCTCCGGGCCGGATCTGGCACCGCGTGCGGCCCGCTTCGGGGCGGGGTTCGCCGCCGGCCCGGCCGCCTTGCCGTGCTGCTCACCCTTGGCAGGGGAGTCTCCCTCGGCCGGGGGGTTTCCCTTGGCAGGGGAGTCCCCCGGGGGCGGGCTCTTCTCGGGCGGGCCGTCCGACTCCGGCTCACGGCCTTCGGCGTCGCTGTTCGGCTCGTCACTCATGTCTGCAGGGACTCCTCGTCCAATGGCGGGCGATGCGTAGTACGCCCCGTAGAACACTTTCGCACCCTCCGCACCGCAGACCGAGCCCAGGGCGCGGCGGGGTCCGGATATTCGGTGGCGGCCCACCGAGCCGCCGGACTAAGCTCCGTCGCTTCGCCCACGCACGGTTCTCGCACGGAAGTGCTACTGGAAAGACGGTGGAGGAGCTCGAAAGGATGCATCTGCTCCGTCTCAATCTCGCCGTGGCCGCGAGCGGCTTCCGGCGCTACGCCACCTACCGTGTCGCCACGGCGGCCGGCGTCTTCACCAACACCGTCTTCGGTTTCATTCTCGCCTATACGTTCCTCGCACTGTGGCACGAGCGTCCCCACCTCGGCGGGTACGACGAGACGCAGGCGCTGACGTTCGTCTGGGTCGGCCAGGCGATGCTGTCCACCGCCGCGCTGATGGGCGGCGGCTTCCAGGACGAGTTCCACGAACGCGTACGCAACGGCGACGTCTCCATCGACCTCTACCGGCCGGTCGACCTGCAGATGTGGTGGCTCGCCTCCGACCTGGGACGAGCCGCCTTCCAGGTGCTGGGCCGCGGTGTGGTGCCGATGGCCGTCGGTGCTCTCGCCTTCGACCTGGCGCTCCCCTCCTCGCCCACAGTGTGGCTGCTGTTCCTGTGTGCCGTCGTACTGGCGGTGGTGGTCAGCTTCGCGCTGCGCTACCTGTTCGCCCTGTGCAGCTTCTGGCTGCTGGACGCGACGGGGCTGAGCGCCCTGGCGACCCTGCTGAGCCTCTTCTTCTCGGGGATGCTGCTGCCGCTGACCGTCTTTCCCGGCGCGTTCGGCGAGGTGGCCCGCCGGCTGCCGTGGGCCGCCACGCTCCAGGTGCCCGCCGACGTGCTGCTGGGGGCGAGCCCGGACGGGAGCTGGGCAGGGCTCGGCTTCCAGGCGATGTGGGCGGCGGTGCTGCTGGCCGCGGGGCGGCTGCTCCAGGCCGTCGCGACCCGCAAGGTGGTGGTCCAGGGTGGCTGAGGCACTGTCGGCGGCCCGCCGTGGGGCGGGCCGCTTCGCATGGGGGCTGCGCGCCTACGGTTTCATCGCGGTGATGTGGGTGCGCTCCACGATGGCGTACCGGGCGTCGTTCGTGATGATGCTGGCGGCGAACTTCGCGACGACCTTCCTGGACTTCGCCGCGATCATGATCATGTTTTCCCAGGTGACCGAGCTGGGCGGGTTCACGCTGCCCGAGGTGGCCTTCCTCTACGGCACCTCCAGCGTCGCCTTCGGCCTGGCCGACCTGCTGCTGGGTGAGGCGGAACGGATCGGCCGCCGGGTGCGGGACGGCACCATGGACGTCCTGCTGACGCGCCCGGCGCCGGTGCTCAGCCAGATCGCGGCGGACCGGTTCGCCCTGCGCAGGCTGGGCCGGGTCGGCCAGGGCGGGCTCGTCCTGGGCTGGGCGCTGTCGCGGCTGGAGCTGGACTGGACGGCGGGCCGGGTGCTGCTGACCGTCTCGATGGTGCTGTGCGGCGGACTCATCTTCGGCTGCGTGTTCGTACTCGGCGGCGCCTTCCAGTTCTGGGCCCAGGACGCCTCCGAGGTGCCGAACGCCTTCACCTACGGCGGTACGACCCTGCTCCAGTACCCGCCCACGGTGTTCGGCAAGGAGCTGGTGCGCGGGGTGACGTTCGTGGTGCCGCTGGCCTTCGTCAACTGGCTGCCGGCGCTGCGCGTACTGGGGCGGGACGATCCGCTGTCCCTGCCGGGCTGGGTGGACTTCGCCGCGCCTGCCGTCGCCCTGCTGTGCTGCGCGGGCACCGCACTGGTGTGGCGGGCGGGGCTGCGGGCGTACCGCAGCACGGGAAACTGACGGGAGAGGGAGAGCGTGGACGCCGTGCCGGAGACGGACGAGGATTTCGACGAGCGCCGCGAGGTACGTCCCGACGAGCGCCTCCTCCGTGAGGGAGAGGACGAGCGTCTTCCCGCGGGTGGGGAGGGGCGTTCCCCCGCGGGGGGCGACGTGCGTCTGCCCGTCGGAGGGGGTGGGCGTCCCCTTCCAGGAGAGGACGAGCGCTTCATCGACGTCCGGGAGCTGACCAAGACGTTCCGGGTGCGGCGCCGCACCGGTCTGCTGCGCCGTACCAGCAGCGAGGTGCACGCCGTCGACGGCATCTCCTTCGCCCTGCGGCGCGGCGAGATGACCGGCTTCATCGGGCCGAACGGCGCCGGGAAGTCGACGACGATCAAGATGCTCACCGGCATCCTCACCCCCAGCAGCGGAAAGCTGCGGGTCGCCGGGGTGGACCCCTGGCGGGAGCGCACCGAACTGGTGCGCCGCATCGGGGTCGTCTTCGGGCAGCGCACCACCCTGTGGTGGGACCTGCCGCTGCGCGACTCCTACAAGCTGGTGCGCCGTATCTACCGCATCCCGCGGGCCCGCTTCGAGGAGAACCTGGCGCGCTGCGTGGAGCTGCTGGAGCTGGGGGAGCTGCTCGACGTCCCGGTGCGGCAGTTGTCGCTGGGGCAGCGGATGCGGGGCGACATCACGGCGGCGCTGCTGCACGATCCGGATGTGCTCTACCTGGACGAGCCGACGATCGGGCTGGACGTCGTCAGCAAGGCGCGGGTGCGGGAGTTCCTGCTGCAGCTCAACGCGGAGCGCGGCACCACGGTGCTGCTGACCACCCACGACCTCAGCGACATCGAACAGTTGTGCAGGCGGGTGGTGGTCATCGATCACGGCCGTCTGATGTACGACGGTGCTCTCGCGGGGCTGCACGAGGTGGGCCGGGGCGAGCGCACCCTGGTGGTGGACCTGGCACGCGAGCTGCCCCCGATCGAGGACGTGGCCGGGGCCCGTACCGTCCGCACCGAGGGGCCCCGCCAGTGGCTCACCTTCCCCGCCACCGACAGCGCCGCCCCTCTCGTCTCGCACATCGCGGCCCACTACCCGCTGGTGGACCTCTCCCTGCGCGAGCCGGCCATCGAGGACGTCATCGCGCGGATGTACACGAGCTGAGCGGCCTGCACGGGGCCGTGGAGCGTGGGGCCGTGCAGCGACGGGGGCCTCGCGCGGGCGTGGCGGCGGGCCGTCACAGCTTGGCGGGCCGTGCCCCCTTCAGCAGCTTGAGGTCCAGCGCCTGGGCCATGGACCGGAAGCCGTTGTCGCTGGGGTGCAGGTGGTCGCCGGAGTCGTAGGCCGCGCGCAGCCGCTCGGGGTGCGCCGGGTCGCGCAGGGCGGCGTCGAAGTCGACCACGTTGTCGAACACCTTGCCCGCGCGGATCTGCTCGTTGACGGCCTGGCGCACGGCATCCATGCGCGGACGGTAACCACGGTGACCGCCGAACGGCGTCAGGGTGGCGCCCACCACCCGCAGGCCGCGCGTGTGCGCCTGGCGCACCAGGTCCCGCAGGCCGTTCACGATCTTGACCGGGTCCCGCTGCCGCGGCGGCTTGATGATGTCGTTGAGGCCCATCTCCACGACGACGACCTTCACGCCCGTACGGGACAGCACGTCCCGGTTGACGCGGGTCAGTCCGCTGGGCCCGTTGTTGGGCGAGAACTTGCTGCCGTCCACCAGGACGCGGTTGCCGCTGATGCCGGCGTTGAGCACGCTGAGCCGGGGTGCGGCCCGCTCGGTGCGCAGCCGCTCGGCCAGGAAGTCCGTCCAGCGGTGGTTGGCGCCGGGGCTGGAGGTGATCCCGTCGGTGATCGAGTCGCCCAGCACCGCCACGGCGCCGTCGGTCTCGTTGCTCCACACGTCGACCCCGCTCAGGTACCGCCAGTACGGGCTCTGCTGGGTGAAGGCGGTGCCCGACGTGTCCTCGGTACGGTCGCCACCGGCCACATAGCTGGTCTGGCGGGCGTACGGGTGGTAGGTGACCGGCCCGGAGGGCGAGGGGGAGTACGTGGTGACCAGCAGGTCGGCGGCGTGCGGCACGTTGAGCCGCACCGCGTCGCTGGTGACCTCGCCGCCGGCCGGGATGGTGACCGAGGGCCTGTTGCCGAAGCTGAGGCGGCGCATGCTGCCGGCCGCCGCCGTGGGATTGCTGGGGGCCGCGGCCAGGGCGACGGTGGCGTGCGAGACCGTCAGCGGACGGTTGCCGAACAGGTTGGAGACCTGGACACGAGCCTGGGTGCCGCCCACGGCGGTGTGCACGATGTTCCGGATCGACATGTTCGCGAAGCCGTCACGGCTGTGCGGCTCGGCCGCTGCCGGGGCCGCCGACCAGGTGCCGACCCAGTTCCCCGAGGAGGCGGGCGCGGCAGAGTTGCGGGACTGCGCCGAGTCCTCACCCGGTCCGTTCCCGTTGCTGCCCGCTCCGATGAATATCGCGGTCGAGACGAGGACCACGATCGCCGCAAGCCCGGCGAGCAGGGCATAGCCCATGTTCCTGGTCACGCGCGATGGATCTCCTCGAACTGGACGGAGCCCCGGCTCCGGTCGGTCGGCAGTGCCATGATCCCACGAAAGGGGCACGAACCCCCTCGGGGGGCTGTGTGCTCCGGGGGTGTCGGCGGTCGTTCCGACTACGGCACCGGGTCGTCGTTGATGTTGTTCCAGTGCTGCCGATCAAACAGACGCGCACAAGCGGCTGTCCGTTCCACTCGCTTCCGGGCGAGGGAGAATGGCAGTCCCCGAAGCGGCCGCAAGACGGCCGGAAAGCGGCTGCGGGGCGGTGTCCAGGGGCGGTCCAGGGGGACGGTGGGAGCGGATGGAACGGACAAATGAGGGCGAGCGGCTCGGTCATGATGATGCCCACGTGAAACCCGTCACACGCGGTCTCCCCGCTACCGGAGAACCGGATGGAAGCGGGCGCGGCGCACTGCGCCGATCGGGTGCGCCGGGCTCCCCCGGCGGCCCAGGGGGTGGCGGGAGCGGCCACGGAGGGCTGACCGCGGCGGATGAGGAGCGGCGGCGCGGCGTACGGCGGATGAAGGCCATCGCGACCGGCGCCCTGCTGCTGATGGCCGTCGTCTTCGCGCTCGCCACCTGGGCCGGGCATGCGGGCGCCGGCACCTGGACCGGGTACGTGGCGGCCGCCGCCGAGGCCGGCATGGTGGGTGCGCTCGCCGACTGGTTCGCGGTCACGGCTCTCTTCCGGCATCCGATGGGGCTGCCCATTCCGCACACCGCCATCATTCCGACGAAGAAGGACCAGCTCGGTCAGAGCCTCGGGGAGTTCGTGGGGGAGAACTTCCTGTCCGCCGACGTCGTCCGCGGCCGGCTGCGCGCCGTCGGCATCGGCAGCAGGTTCGGCACCTGGCTCGCCCAGCCCGAGAACGCCGAGCGGGTGACGGCCGAGCTGTCCACCGCACTGCGCGGTGCGCTCACGGTGCTGCGGGACTCCGACGTGCAGGCGGTGGTCGGTGAGGCGGTCACCCGCCGGGCCACCGCGCAGGAGGTGGCGCCGGGGATCGGCAGGCTGCTGGAGCGGATCGTCGCGGACGGCGGCCACCGCCGCGTCGTCGACCTGGTGTGCACCCGTGCCGCCGAGTGGCTCGGCGAGCACGGGGATTCGGTCATGGACGCGGTGGCGGGCGGGGCACCCGGCTGGACGCCGCGGTTCGTCGACCGCAGGGTGGGCGAGCGGGTCTACCGCGAACTGCTGCGCTTCGTCACCGAGATGCGGGACATGCCCGATCACCCCGCGCGGGGCGCCGTCGACCGTTTCCTCACCGACTTCGCCGCCGATCTGCGCTCCGACCCCGAGACCCGGGCCCGTGTCGAACGGCTCAAGAACGAGACGCTCGCCCGCCACGAGGTGCAGGACCTGATCGCCTCCGTGTGGGGTGCGGTCCGCGCGATGCTGGTGGCCGCCGCCGAGGACGAGCGCAGCGAACTGCGGGTGCGCGCCCGTGCCGCGCTGCTGTCGCTGGGGCAGCGCCTGGCGGGCGACGGGCGGTTGCAGGGCAAGGTGGACGGGTGGCTGGAGGGCGCCGCCGTCCACCTGGTGACGACCTACCGCGACGAGATCACCTCCCTCATCTCGGAGACCGTCGCGGGCTGGGACGCCGAGCACACCTCGCGGAAGATCGAGGCCCACATCGGCCACGACCTCCAGTTCATCCGCATCAACGGCACCGTCGTCGGCTCCCTCGCCGGCCTCGCGATCCATACCGTGGCCCACCTGCTGGGCGCCTGAGCCGGAGGTTCCGGCGCATCGGGGCGGACCCGCCGGGCCCCGGCACGTCGGGGCGGACCCGCCGGGTCCCGGGGTGCCGCGTCGGGGCCGGGCGGCGGAGGCAAGTGCACGAGGCTACGGTCCAGTACGTGAACGCGGTCTTGTGGTTCTGAACGCCCTCTTGGACGATCGGCTGATTCGCCTGGGAGGGAGAGCGACGTGAAACTGCTGCGCGTCGGACCGGCGGGAGCCGAACGCCCCGCACTGCTGGACGAGGACGGAACACTGCGCGACCTGTCGGGGCTCGTCACCGACATCGACTCCGGCCTGCTCGCGGACGAGGCCGCCCTCGGGCGGATCCGCGAGGCCGCCACCGCCGGAAGGCTGCCCGAGCCGGCCGCCGGCACCCAGGCGGAGGCCCAGCGGGTCGGGCCGCCGCTGGCCGGTATCGGCAAGGTCGTGTGCATCGGGCTGAACTTCCACGACCACGCCGCGGAGACCGGGGCCGCGATCCCCGAGGAACCGATCGTCTTCATGAAGGCGCCCGACACCGTGGTCGGCCCCCACGACACGGTGCTGATCCCGCGTGGCAGCGAGAAGACGGACTGGGAGGTCGAGCTGGCCGTCGTCATCGGGCGGACGGCGCGGTATCTGGACTCCCACCAGGAGGCGATGGCCTGCGTCGCCGGGTACGCGATCGCCAACGACGTGTCCGAGCGCGCCTTCCAGATCGAGCGCGGCGGCCAGTGGGACAAGGGCAAGAACTGCGAGACGTTCAACCCGCTGGGCCCCTGGCTGGTGACGGCCGACGAGGTGCCCGACCCCCAGGCGCTGGCGATGCGGCTGTGGGTCAACGGCGAGATCCGCCAGGACGGCTCGTCGGCGGACCAGATCTTCCCCGTCGCCGAAGTGGTGCGCTATCTCAGCCACTTCATGACGCTCCGTCCCGGCGACGTGATCAGCACCGGCACCCCCGCGGGCGTCGCTATGGGGCAGCCCGAGCCCAAGCCCTACCTGCGCGAGGGAGACGTCGTCGAGCTGGAGATCGCGGGGCTCGGCCGGCAGCGCCAGGTCATGAAGTCGGCGTGAGTCCCGCCGCGCGGGCCGGGTGAGGCGTGCCCCGCCCGGCCCTGGCCGCCGCGTGCCGCGGTGCCTCCCTCACACGGTGCGGGCCCGGGTGAGGGAGCGGGCCGTCTCCAGGACCTGGAGGCAGGCCGCCGCCTCGTGGGCGGTCACCGGCGGGGGCGTGCCCTCGCGCAGGGCGGTGGCGACCGCGTCGTAGAAGGCGGGGTAGTCGCCGTCCAGCGTGGGCACCGGGCGTACGTCCTCCAGGGCGCCCAACGTGCCCCAGGCGGTCTCCGGTTCGATGCCCCAGGGGGTGCCCTCGACCGGGCGGGCCCCCTCGCGCAGGGCGCTCTCCTGCGGGTCGAGGCCGTACTTCACGTAGGCGGCGCGGCTGCCCAGCACCCGCAGGCGCGGCCCGAGCTGGGCGGCCGTGGCACTCATCCACAGGTGGGAGCGGACACCGTTCTCATGGGTGAGGGCGATGAAGGTGTCGTCGTCGGCCTCGGCTCCGGCGCGGCGTACGTCGGACTCGGCGTAGACGGAGGCGGCGGGCCCGAAGAGGGCCAGCGCCTGGTCGACCAGGTGGCTGCCCAGGTCGTAGAGGAGTCCGCCCACCTCCTCCGGGTCGCCCGACTCCCGCCAGCCGCCCTTGGGGCGGGGCCGCCAGCGCTCGAAGCGGGACTCGAAGCGCCGGACGTCGCCCAGCGCGTCCTCGGCGAGCAGGGAGCGCAGGGTGAGGAAGTCGTTGTCCCAGCGCCGGTTCTGGAAGGGGGCCAGCAGCAGGCCCCGGGCCTCGGCCTCGGCGGCCAGTTCGCGGGCCTGCGCGGCGGTGGGGGCCAGCGGCTTGTCGACGACCACCGGCAGCCCCGCCTCCAGCGCGCGGTGGGCGAGCTGCACATGGGTGCGGTTGGGCGTGGCGACCACCACCAGGTCGATCCGGTCCGCGTCCGCGAACAGCTCGTCGGCGGACGCGAGGGTGCGCACCTCGTCGCCCGGGGCACCGGCCCGGCGGGCGCGCTCCTGGCGCTCGGGGTCGGAGGTGACGACGGTGTCGAGCACGAGGCCCGGCGTCGTGGCGATCAGCGGCGCGTGGAAGACCGATCCGGCCAGGCCGAAGCCGAGCAGCCCGACACGGAGCGGCGAGGGGGTGGTGTCCATCCGGTTCATGCTCCCACCCTTGCAAAGCGGGCACCGGGGGGCACGCACCGCCCACCGCCCGCGCGGGCCCGCCCGGACCGGCCGGAGCCGTCCGCCGAGGCCGTCCGTGCTGACTGACCGGTACCGGCGGCTGCGGTTACGCTGAGCGCGGCGGCCGGTTTTCGTACACCGTGGTACGCACCCACCGGCCGGACCACCACGACCCTGGCAGGAGCCCACCCGTGGCAGAGCGCAAGCCCATCGAGTCCTGGCTCACCGACATGGACGGTGTGCTGATGCACGAGGGGATCCCGGTCCCCGGCGCCGACTCCTTCATCAAGCGGCTCAAGGAGTCCGGCCGGCCGTTCCTGGTGCTCACCAACAACTCGATGTACACCCCGAGGGATCTGCACGCCCGGCTGGCCCGCATCGGGCTGGACGTGCCGACGGAAAACATCTGGACCTCGGCGCTCGCCACCGCACAGTTCCTGGACGACCAGCGCCCCGGCGGCACCGCCTACGTCATAGGAGAGGCCGGGCTGACGACGGCGCTGCACGACATCGGCTACGTGCTGTCCGACGCCGACCCCGACTACGTCGTCCTCGGCGAGACCCGCACCTACAGCTTCGAGGCGCTCACCCGCGCCATCCGGCTGATCAACGACGGTGCCCGGTTCATCGCCACCAACCCCGACGAGACCGGCCCCTCCGCGGAGGGCGCCCTGCCCGCCACCGGATCGGTCGCCGCCCTCATCACCAAGGCCACCGGCCAGCACCCCTACTTCGTCGGCAAGCCCAACCCGCTGATGATGCGGGCGGGCCTCAACGCGATCGGCGCCCACTCCGAGACCAGCGCCATGATCGGTGACCGCATGGACACCGACGTACGCGCCGGCATGGAGGCCGGTCTGGAGACCTTCCTGGTGCTGACGGGGCTCACCCGGCCCGACGAGATCGAGCGGTACCCCTACCGCGCCTCCAGCGTCGTCAACTCGATCGCGGACCTGGTCGACCGGGTCTGACCCCGGCGGCGGCCCGCCCCCGCGAGGGACCCGGGGACCCTCGGGAGGGGCTGCCGTGAAAGGGGGCCGCGCCCCGTACGTCAGGGGGCCGCGACCGGGCGGTGCCGGGCCGGCCGGACCGCGAACAGGGCACCGAGGAGACCCCACAGCACGACGTGCGCCCCCAGGGACAGCACGCGGAAGTCCCACAGCAGGGTGGCACCGACCGGGACGGCGTCCGGGTTGTCCGGCAGCAGGAAGAGCGCCGCCAGGGTGGCGGCCACCACGGCCGCCGCCGCCGACTGGCGTGCCGGCAGCCCGCGTCCGGCCCGGCCCAGCCGCAGGTGCACCTGGTGGGCCAGCACCATGCCGAGGACGCCGATGACCAGCGCGGCCAGCCACAGCGCCTGCCGCTGGGTGACGGTGCCGCTGTCGCCGACCCCGGGCGGGTTGGCGGGGTAACGGAGCGCCGGCAGCAGGGACAGCGCCAGGAAGCCGGCCCCGGCCACGCCCATGGCGCGCTGCCAGGTGCGGCCGTCGTCGCGGTCCGCGCCGTGGTGGACGAGGGCGTAGGCGACGGTGAAGAACACCCCGAGCGCGAGACCGGCCACCACGGCGGTGACGACCAGACCGAAGTGCTGGGTGCCCCGGCTGAAGATCTCCTCGGCCTCGGCGGCGTGGGTGCGGGCCCCGTGCCCGCCGTGGCCCGCGTGCCCGGCGGCAGCGGCGGAACGCTGTTCCTCCAGCCGGATCGCCCGGTCCATCAACGGTTCGGCCAGCAACAGGGAGAACAGCCCGGAGGCGAGCCCCGCCAGCCCGCCGGCCGCGAGGCCGCGGCCGAGGAGAGGCAGCAGGGGGTAGGGGGACGTCTGAGCGGAGACGGACATGAGGAGCAGCGCTTCCCTTCCGGTCAGTGGCAGGGAGCGCCGAACAGGTGGCGGCCGTCGTGTGAGAACTCGTGCAGGTACGAGCCGGTGGCCGTAACGAGGTTGCCGTTGTCGATGAAGACGGCGTAGAGAGCGAGCAGGGCGACGATCGCCACGGCGGCGACGACGAGCCAGTCCCGGGTCCTGACCGTCGCCGGATGTGCGGCGCCAGCTTCCGGAGCGGTGGCCGTGCCGGCGGTGTGCGGGGACATCCGCGTGTGCCTCCTCCTGGGGTTTCCACGCCCCGTCGGTGGAGAAGCGACAGGTCAGTTCCTGACTCCCGCACGGGTGTTCACCGCCGCGTACGGACACAGTGGCGGGACCGTCCCGGAGTCGCACCGGGTTCCTGCGCACTGTCGCCTCGGTATGGAAATGTGCCGCTCAGGAGGCTCCCAGCGTGAATGTGCACTGTCAATACGGCCTCCGTCACACCGCGTGCCGACCGCCCTTGCGACCAGCCGGTTCCGCGCCGCCGCGGGGTTGTCCACAGGCCGGCCGTGGGTGGTGGCCGCTGTGACACCATGAAGCGACGGTTCGGGCAGGGCGGGGAACCGGGTGGACCGCGGGCCCGGGTGCGCCGGAGCCCTGGGAACGCCAGGGGTCCGGGCGCGCCGAGTCCGGTTACGCCAAGGGGGAGTGGATGGACGGCAGTCATGGCCGCAGGCCGCCGCGCGCGACGCGCCACCGGTCCGCGGGGAACTCGCGGGGCGGTGCGAGGCTCCCGCGCGGCGTCGCCCGCGCGGTGGCCGGGCTGGTGGGGGCCGTGCTGCTGGTGACCGGCTGCTCCTCCTCGGACGGCGGTCCGGACCGCAAGGGAGCCGGGGCGGCGCCCACCATCGAGCAGCGCCCCAAGTCCGTTGCCCCGTACTGGGTCGACCCTGGGGGGAGCGCGGCGCGACAGGCCGCCGCCTACGCGAGGGACGGCAAGGACGCGAAAGCCGCGCAACTGAAGAAGATCGCCACCCAGCCGGTCGCGGAGTGGATCGGCACGCAGGACCCCGGCGGGCAGACGGAGCGGATCACCAAGGCCGCGGCGAAGGCGGACCGCGAGGCACTCCTGGTCCTCTACAACATCCCGCACCGCGACTGCGGCCACTACAGCAAGGGCGGCGCCCACGACGCGGCGGCCTACCGCAGATGGCTGGCGGCGGTCGTGCGGGGCATCGGCGACAGAGCGGCCACGGTGATCGTCGAACCGGACGCCGTCGCCCACATGGTGGCCGAGGGCTGCACCCCTCGCCGCTACCACGACGAGCGCTACCGTCTCCTCGACGAGGCCGTCACCGCACTGAGGAAGCTGCCCGGGACGCGGGTCTACCTCGACGCGGGCAACCCGGACTGGATACGCGACGCGGGCGCCCTGGTCGAGCCGCTCCACCGCGCGGGCGTCGCCAAGGCCGACGGCTTCTCCCTGAACGTCTCCAACTACCAGACCACGGCCGCGAACCTCTCCTACGGCAAGGCGCTGTCCTCCAAGATCGGCAAGAAGCCGTTCGTGATCGACACCAGCCGGAACGGCAACGGACCGGTGCAGGGCGGCGCCGGTGGCGAGGAGTCCTGGTGCAACCCGCCGGGCCGCGCGCTGGGCACGCCGCCGACGGTCAGAACGGGGCAGGAACGGGTGGACGCCTACCTGTGGATCAAGCGGCCGGGCGAGTCCGACGGTGAGTGCAAGGGCGGCCCCAAGGCCGGTCGGTGGTGGCCCGAACACGCCCTGGAACTGGCCCGCAACGCCGCCCGCTGACCGCGGGGCCGGGGCACGGACAGCTCTCGTCGTCCGCCGGGAGCGACACCGTCGACCGGGCGTGGCCCAGCCACGCCTCCGGCTACTCGGGGTCCTGAGCGGTCACCCTCGCATGGGCGGCGCCCGGGTCGACGTCCACCTTGACCCAGCGGGCCTTGGAGGGGATGCCGTCGTCGTCCACGGCGAAGACCATCCACCAGCCGGGGGTCACCAGCGACGGGTCGTCGGGGATGGCGGTCGTCAGCGTGGACCGGCCGGACTTCTTCGCCTTGAGGGCGACCGACGACTGCTCCACGTTCGTCACGTGCGTGAAGGAGCCGGGCCGCACCAGACGCAGCTTCTCGATCGAGTCTGCGTCCCTGCTCCGGAAGGAGATCCGGTCACCGGGCGAGACGGTCTTGCGGCTCCCGCCGGCGTCCCGCAGATCCGGCTGCTTCTTGCCCTTGTTCAGATAGGGCGGGGTGTAGATCTCGATGCGCTGGTCGAACGTCCCGGGTCTGGTGTCGGCCTTGTCGGCGTAGAGCGAGTCGGAGCCGAAGGTCAGCACGCGCCCGTCGGGCAGCAGCAGGCCGCCGGAGTGGTAGTTGCGCCCGACGAGGGGCGCGGCGGCTTCCTCGTACCGGTTGGTCCGCGGGTGGTAGAGCGCGGCCTTCAGCACGTTGCTGTCGCTCTTGCCGCGGTACTGGCCCGAACCGTTGGTGGTCAGCACGGTGTCGTCCGGCAGGACGACGCTGCTGGGGTAGCGGACCTTGTCGTAGAGGTCGGGGCCGTCGTGGAAGCGCGGGGTGTCGTCCTTGAGGTCGACGATGCGGGTCCTGGAGGTCGACTTGGGGGACTCGCCGACACCGCCCCCGCCCTGGACCATGTACTTCCGCGACTGGGTCGGCGGCAGTGGCACCGACATCGCCGTCTCCAGCACGTCCGGGTCGCTCATGCCGGGGATCGCGGTGAACTTGTTGGTCTCGATGTTCCAGATGCCCGGCTTGCGGCCCTTGTCGGCGGGGCCGTAGCCGGCCGTGGTGCCGCTGTAGAAGATCCGGTTCTCGCCGACCAGATGGAGCCCGGGGTACGTGGGGAAGAAGCGGGTGTCGGGCAGGTAGTGCCACTTCTTCGTCCTCGGGTCGAAGACCTCGTTCTTGCCGGGCACGACCTGGCCGATGTCGTCCAGTCCTGAGACGGTCAGGGTCCGGCCGTCCTGCAACGTGACCTGGGTGGGGTACCAGCGGGCCTCGTGCATCGGGTCGACGGGCAGGTACCGCTCGGCCACCGGGTCGAACTCGTAGGCGCCCTTGATGCCTTGGAAGTCCTTCTTGTCGAAGGACATCTTCTGCGCGATGCCGTAGACGTCGTGCCGCCAGGCGCCGGTCAGACCGCTGACCGTGTACTTGTCCTGGGTGCCCGTCGAGTATGCGCGGCCCTCCCGCTCGGCCTCGGCGTAGACGCGGGTGACGCTGGCCCGCGTGGTGACCGCTCCGGTGTCCTGGTCCTTCACCTTCTTGGCGGGCGGCAGGTTGACGGCGTGCTGGGCGACGAAGGACTTGCCGTTGCCGCGGCCGGTGAAACGGGTGCCCTTCTTGACCATCTTGGCCCGGTCGGGGTTCTCGTTGTAGAGCAGCATGAGCCCGCCGGCCTTCTTCACGTCGCCCTTGAGGGTCTCGTACCGCTGGGTGCCGCCCGCCACCAGCAGCTTGCCGTCCGGGAGCTGGTTGTGCCCGGAGCAGAAGAGGTCGTCGGGGGTGGGGATGTTCTTGAAGGTGTTCTTCGCCGGGTCCCACAGCACCGTGCGGAAGCTCTTGGCGGCGAAGTTCTTCGCGTCGTTCCCCGACCCGGCCACCAGCAGCACCTTGCCGGTGTTCAGCAGCGCCGCGTGGATGGTGTTGATGCGGTACTTCTCGGGGACGTCGACGATCTGCCAGTGGCCCCTCTCCGCCTTGTACTCGGGCCGGTTGATCGCGTAGTCGTGGTACTTGTCCGAGGCGAAGCCGTACAGCGCGGGGCCGTTGAAGGCGGCGATGGCGACGATGACGGCCGTACCGATCGCGATGCGCCGGAGGCGGCGGTTCTTGCTGCGGCGTCTGGCCTGTCTGCGGGTCGAGCGGGAGGTCATGGTGCGAGTCCCCAGGTGAAGCGTCGGTGCGGGGTCGAGTACGGGCGCCGGCACCTCTCACGGGCGGTCCGGGCCCTCACGTCACGGGGTGCCGGATCCCCGTACGGGGTGGGCGCCGTGGTCGGGCCCGGCGTCGTGGCCGGGAAACGTGCCCTGCGGCGAGGCCCACCCCGTCGGTGCCGGTGCGAAGGCCGGCACCCCGGCAGGAGCGGCGACGGCCTCCGGGGCCGGGGGCGGGCCGCCGCGACGGCCCGCCCTGCCGCGTGCCCGTCGCCGGGCCCTGCGGCGCTTCTTCTCGGCGCGGACGGTGACGCGCCAGCCGATGACCGGGGCCGCCGTGATGAGCAGGGCGAGCCCGGCCCAGGTGAGCATCGCGGGGTGGTCGTGGCCCAGGAAGAGGGAGCCCACGAAGGAGCCGCCGAAGACCGCGATGAAGAACAGGTGGACCCGGAAGGTCCCGAAAAGGGTGTCGGGGCTGGCCGAGTTGCCCTTGGGGGTGACGACGAACCTGCTCTTGCGGCGCAGCACCGTGTCGAAGAGGGAGCGCGCGTAGATGGGTGCCGAGAGGGCCGACATCAGCATGCCGGCCAGCCCGCCTGAGCCCTCCGGCTCGTGCGGGGAGACGTTGTGCCGCCGGTTCCAGACGTAGAGGCCGATCTGGAGGGCGGTCGCGTTGCCGTACAGCGCCATCCACACCGCGGGGTCGATCTGTACGCCGGAGGCGCCCATGCCGAGGAAGAGGGCGCAGGAGAGGGCGGCGAGGATCCAGTTGAGCGCCGAGACCGGGTAGAAGATCATCAGCATCGTGTAGTTGAACAGCTTGCCCGCCGGCATGGTGCCCAGGCCGCGCCAGTACTGGCCGAGGATCGTCTCGTAGGTGCCGCGGGACCAGCGCAGTTGCTGGGTGAAGAAGTCCGTCCAGGCGTTGGGGCCCTCCCCGACGGCCAGCACGTCGGGGGTGTAGACGGAGCGCCACTTGTTGCCGGTGGCCGGGTTGCGGTGGCGGTGCATCTCGAAGCCGGTGGCCATGTCTTCGGTGATGGAGTCGTAGAGGCCGCCGATGGACCGGAGTGCCGAGACGCGCACCGCGTTGCTGGTGCCGACGAACATGGGGGCGTCGTAGCGGTTGCCGGCGCGCTGGATGAGGGCGTGGAAGAGGAACTGCTGCGACTCGGCGGCCTTGGTGACGAAGTTGTCGTAGTTGCCGTAGACCTGGGGTCCGATGACGAAGCCGACGTCCGGATCGCGGAAGTAACCGAGCATCCGCTCCAGGTAGTTGGGCAGCGGCACGTGGTCGGTGTCGACCCCGGCGAAGTAGTCGTAGTGGTGGCCGTGGGCGTCGAGCCAGGCGTTGTAGTTGCCGTGCTTGGTCTTGGCGCGGAAGGCGCCCTTGGGGGTGTTCCAGGCGGCGACGCCCTTGCGGGAGAAGTGGTGCACCCCCAGCCGCCGGCACACCTGTTTGACCTCGGGGTCGTCGCCCTCGTCGAGCAGCCAGACGTGCAGGGTGCCGCGGTGCCGTACCCGGACGGCCGCCTCCAGGGTCCTGGTGACCATCTCGATCGGCTCCTTGCCGGGCACGAACGAGGTGAGGAAGGCGACGCGGGTGCCGGACTCGGGCACCACGGGTATCGGGTCGCGGGCCACCAGGGTGGCGTGCGCGTTGGATATGACGTTCAGCGTGCGGAACAGCTCGATCAGACCGATGGCGACGAGCATGACGATGTCGAGCTTGAGCACCAGGTCGGAGACCTCACCGGCGTCACGCTCCGTCCAGTGCGCCGGCTGCATCAGCCACACCAGCAGCCCCGCGGACAGCAGCGGTGCCAGGCACAGCAGGAAGCCCGCCCGCCACCGGTGCGGCTCGTCCGCGAGCAGGCTGCGGTACGCCACCCGGTAGGGCTTGCTCGGATCGGGCCGGGTGAGCGGTCCGGCCAGCCGGCTGTAGTGCTCGTAGTCGTAACGGGGCGCGGCACGTTCCCACGGGTGCGGAGAGGGGGTTCTGCGGGGGCCGGGCAGGCGGAGCCTGGCCGTTCGGGTCGGGTCCTGGTCGTCCTGGTCGGCCCTGCCGTCCAGGTCCCCCTGCGGTGTCGACTCCCACTGCGGGGCACCCATCGGCGGCGTCGTCATGCAACCTTCCCCCCGCACGCAGTGGCGTGCGTGCCTCGTGCCGGTCCGCGTCCCGCACTCCTTCGCTCGGCCCGGGGCGGCGGATTCCGGCCGCCGCCTCGGCGTGAGACGGCCGTGGGCCGGTGCGCGGTTCCCCTGCGGTTCCGCTCGCGTGTACGTCCGCCCGCGTGCTCCCCCGGCACGCCACGGACCGCTCGGTAACCGCACGTCAGGTTGTCGGACTCGTCACATGAAAGCAAGGCCGGTAGGGGCGGTTCAAGGCTGTTGTGGCGTTATGAACGTGACGGATGTGATGGATGCGTCATTGCCGCGTGGCTTTCGCGTGGCCCCGCCGTGGCCCTCGCGTGGCGGCCCCGCCGAGGCGGCTCACTCGCTGCCGGTGCGCGTCGGCCTACTTGGGCGACGGCGGCGCGGGCGCGGCGAAGGTCACGGAGTGCGGGCCGGGCGCCCCGTCCGTCACGAACCGCAGCAACCGCTCGCCCTCCTCGGCCAGCGCCTGCCGCGTCCCGTCGGCCAGTTGCCCGAACGGGGTGAGCGTCAAGGTGGCGGTCCTCCTTCTGGTGTCGCTCCTCCAGACGCCGCCGACCCGGCCGTCCACCAGGAACGTGCCGGGTACCTGGCCGTTCCGGCCGGCCAGCGTGCGGCGTACCGGCTCGTCCAGGATGCGGGAGCGGTCGGCGTGGGCGAGGACGAGGCTGTCGTACCGCGCCAGGAACCGCACCGGCAGCGGGACCTCCGCGTCGGGGCGGGGCGCGTGGGGCAGGTCGAACAGTTCGCGGCCCGTCTCGTCGGCGAAGACCCGCAGTTGGGGCCGGAGCCGTTCCACCACCTCGCCGAGCCGGGTGAGGCCCGACCAGGCCTGGACGTCCCGTACCGAGGCGGGACCGAAGGCGCCCAGGTAGCGCAGCACCATCGTCTCCACGCACGGTTCGGCAGCCGGCGGTCGCCCCAGCCAGTTCTCGGCCGTCGCGACCCGGGGCCGTCCCGAGCGGCCCCACAGCCCGCGGGGCGGGATCTGCACCAGGGGCAGCAACAGGCGCGCGGTCATGGCCAGGGCGCGCGGCTCCTCGTCGGGCCACTGCGTGTGCAGGCGGTCGCCGAGCTCGGCGCCGGTCAGCGGCTCGGCGGCCAGCAGTGCGCGGGCGGCCGCGGCCACCTGCCGCGGGTCGGCGGCGGCGAGCCGCGCCGACCTGGTGGTGCGGGCTGCGGCCTCGTGCAGCGGCTGGGTGAGCGCCCTCAGCTGGAGCGCGTCGCGGTCGCTGACCAGGTGCACGGTGCCCCGCATGACGCTGAGCCGGACCACCTCGCGGCTCTCCAGCAGCCGGGAGAGCTCACCGGGGTCGAAGTCGGCGAGCCGGCTCCACAGCGCGATGTACGGCGGTTCGGGCGCCTGGGCCTGGAGGCCGGCCAACTGCTCCACGGCCTCCCGTACCGGCATCCGGGCACGTTCGAGAAGGAATTGGCGGGCGAGCAGGGCGCGGCTGAGCGCCGGGCGCGTGAGTACGGCGGGCATGCCGGAAGTCTCACCCACGGTCGGCGGCCGAGCCGCGCGCCGACACCCACGGCGCGCCCGGAGGGCCAACAGTGGGGAATGAAGCGGACGATGCGGTAGGGATGTGAAATCACTCGCAGCGGTACCGAAAACGGAAACCCACAAGGAAACGGGTCCATGCACAACGCCATGTCCGGCTCTCGCCCCACCGGCGCGCTCACCCCCGGCGCCCTCGCCCTCGTCGTCGGCGTGTTCCTCGTCCAACTGGGCTTCCTGCTCTCCTACATCGGCTCCTTCCACCACCCGCAGCCGCAGGGCATCCCGGTGGCCGTCGTCGCCCCGCAACAGGTCGCCGACCGCCTCGGCGCACTGCCGGGCCACCCGGTGGACCCCACCGTCGTGAAGAGCGAGCAGGCGGCGCGCGCGCATCGAGCAGCGCACGGCCGAGGGCGCGTACCTGATCGGCTCGCGCGGCAGCCAGGACACCCTGCTGACCGCGTCCGCGGCGGGCGGCCCGCAGGCCCAGGCGCTGCGTCAGGTGGGGGAGCGGGTTGCCGCCGAACAGCACCGGCGCCTGAAGGTGGTGGACGTCACGCCCTCGGGCGCGCACGACTACGAGAGCCTGACCGCCTTCTATCTGATCGTCGGCTGGCTCGTGGGCGGCTACCTGCTGGCCTCGCTGCTGGGGGTGGTTGCCGGTACCCGGCCCGCCCGCCCGGGGCAGGGGGCGCTGCGGCTGGCGGGGGTGGCGGTCTACTCCGTGCTCTCGGGGCTCGGCGGCGCGGTCATCGTCGATCCGGTGCTGCACGCGCTGCCCGGGCACTTCGTGGCGCTGTGGTGGGTCGGTGCGCTGCTGGTCTTCGGCACGGCGGCGTGCACGATGGCGCTGGAGGCGTTCCTCGGGATCGCCGGCATCGGCGTCGCCGTCGTGCTCTTCGTGGTCCTGGGCAATCCGAGCGCCGGCGGTGCTTTCCAGAAGCATCTGATCCCGTCGTTCTGGCGGGCCATCGGCGACTGGATCCCCACCGGCGCCGGTACCACCGCCGTCCGCAACATCGTCTACTTCTCCGGCCACGCCGTGGGCGCGCCCGTGCTGGTCATGGCGGGCTGGGCGCTGGCCGGTGCGGTGCTGCTGCTGGTGGGCTCGATCCGGCGGCGGGAGCCGGGGCTCACCCTGCCGATCTGACCGACCGGCCGTGGTGCGCCGGTCACCGGCTGCGACGAGCCCCGCAGTGGTCACGAGCACCCCCGCGAAGGGGGTAGTATTTCTGTTGTCGGCCGGAAACGGCAGGCAGGCGCCGTTAGCTCAGTTGGTTAGAGCAGCTGACTCTTAATCAGCGGGTCCGGGGTTCGAGTCCCTGACGGCGTACAGCACAGGCCGCGGCCCTCCTGGTCACCAGGAGGGCCGCGGCTTCTTCGTGTGCTTCGCGCAGGTCACAGGGCGAGGGAGAGCATCACCGGTGCGGCGCGTTCGCTCAGCATCTCGGCCGCTCTGCGCAAGCGGTGCGCCTCGGTGACGGGCAGTGACAGCGCCAGGCAGCTCACCGAGGAGCCCGCCGTCACCGGCACGGCGGCGCAGACGGTGCCCACGGCGTACTCCTGGAGGTCGAGGACCGGGACCGTGGGCGGCTGCCGGTCGAGGGCGTCCAGCAGCAGCCGCTCGTTCGTGATCGTCCGCGAGGTGAGCCGCGGCGTCCGGTGCCGGGCGAGATGGTCGGCACGCCGGTCGTGATCGAGCTGGCTGAGCAGGCACTTGCCGAGGGCGGTCGCGTGCGCGGCCGAGCGGAAGTCCACCCACTGGTTGACCGCCGGGGTGCCGGGGCCGTCCGCGACCTGGGCGCTGTCCAGCTCCCCGTCCTCGTACCGGCCGAAGTAGACCGCCGCGCCCACCGCGTCCCGCAGCTCGGTCAGCGTGCTCTGCAACCGCTCGCGCAGCGCCCGGGCGCGCTCGACATCCGAGCCGAACAGTACGAGCGCGTCCCCTATGACGTAGCTGTCGTCGTCCAGCCGGGACAGGTAGCCCTCCCGGCACAGCATCCTCAGCAGGTGGTCCAGGTGGACGTGGGGGAGCCCGGCCTCGCGGGAGAGCGTCGCCTCGGGGACGCCGTCCCGGTGCCGGGCCGCCGACTCCAGGACCCGCAGCGCGTACCGCACCGAGCCGAAGGGTGTGACCGGCTCGCGCCCCGGCTCCTCGGGCGAGCCCGGTGAGGGTGGTTGGGATAGCGCCACGGTGGCCCCCTGGGGTTGTGACCGTCCGCACCGTCGCCGGTCCGTGGGGTCACGGCAGTACGGCAATACGCCCACGATAGCGGCCAACGCCTGCCGGAAGCGGGGCTGTTGCTGCTATTGGCATATGCCAGCGGGCTGGATGCGCCCCCGGATGCGCCCCTCTGTGCGCCCCAGGCGCACAGAGGGAAGGGCGGCTCACCTGGCCCTGTCGGTCACAGGACCGCGCTGAGGAACTCCCGGGTCCGCTCGTGCTCCGGGTCGGAGAAGATCTTCTCCGGCGCACCGGACTCGATGACCCGTCCCGCGTCGAACATCAGCACGTCGTCCGAGATGTCCCGTGCGAAGTTCATCTCGTGCGTGACGCAGAGCATCGTGATGTCCGTGGAGTGCGCGATGTCCCGCAGCACGTCCAGCACACCGGCCACCAGCTCCGGGTCGAGCGCCGAGGTCACCTCGTCCAGCAGCAGCACCTGCGGCCGCATCGCCAGCGCCCGCGCGATCGCCACCCGCTGCTGCTGACCACCCGAGAGCTGGGTGGGGTACTTGTCCAGGTGTTCGGTCAGGCCGACCATCTCCAGCAGCTCGCGTGCCCGCTGCTCCGCCTCGTCCTTGGACAGCCCCAACACGTGCACCGGAGCCTCGGTGATGTTGCGGAGCACCTTCATGTTCGGGAAGAGGTTGAACTGCTGGAAGACCATGCCGATCTTCTTGCGCACCTCGCGGGAGTGCTTCTCGCCCGCCGGCACCAGCTTGCCGTTCCGCTCCTCGTGGGACAGGTACTCACCCGCCACCTTGATGGTGCCCTCGTCGGGCTTCACCAGCGTCATCAGCAGCCGCAGGATCGTCGTCTTGCCCGATCCGGACGGCCCGATCAGCGTGACGTGCTTGCCGGACGCCACGTCGAAACAGAGGTTGTCCAGCACCACGTTGCTGCCGTAGCGCTTGGTGACGTTCTCGAATCTGATCAGCTCGCTGCCGTCCACGGTCGGGTTCGTGGCCTCGTTCGCAGCGCTGCTCGGGGTGTTCTCAACGGACAAGACGACGCTCCAGGGCTCGCGTAAGCAGGGATGCCGGGTAGGCGATGAGGATGAAGGCGACACCGACGACGGTGATCGGCTCGGTCGGCTGGAAGGTGATCGCGGTGAACTGCCGCGCCTGACCGAGCATCTCCAGCGCGCCGATCGTGGCGATCATCGGCGAGTCCTTGAGCATCGCGATCACGTAGTTGCCCAGCGCGGGCACCACGCGGCGGATCGCCTGCGGCAGGATGACGGCGCTCCAGGTACGGCTCCGCGGCAGGCTCAACGCCGTGCACGCTTCCCACTGGCCCTCGGGCACCCCGTCGATGCCGGCGCGGTAGACCTCGGCGGTGTACGTCGAGTAGTGCAGGCCGAGCGCGATGATCCCCGTGGTGAGCGCGGAGAGCGTGACGCCCCACTCAGGCATCACGTAGAAGAGGAAGAACAGCTGCACCAGCAGCGGCGTGTTGCGGATGAACTCGGTGACGACCGTGACCGGCCAGCGCACCACCTTCAGCGGCGAGCGCTGCGCCATGGCCCACACCAGGCCGAGCGCGAAGGCGATCAACGAGCCGAGCACCAGCGCCTGGAGAGTGACGAGCACACCGTCCCAGAAGCGCGGCATGAAGTCGGCGACAGCCGACCAGTCCCACTGCATCAGGCGGTACCTCCCTGGCTGGAGCGCGAAATCGCGGTGGCCTGCGCGATGTCGGGCTTGCGCATGCCGTCGCTCTTCGTCGGAGCCTGGCCGACACCTGCCTTGGCCTTCCGCTCCACGGCACGCATCACACGCGTCAGCAGGAACGCCAGGACGAAGTACATGACCAGGATGATCGTGTAGACGGGCGCGCTCTGCCCGAGCGCGTTGCGCACCAGGCCGGCCCCGAAGGTGATGTCACCGACACCCAGCACGGACACCAGCGCGGTGCCCTTGAGCAGCTCGATCAGCAGGTTGTTTGCGGGCGGGATCATCTCCGGCCACGCCTGCGGCAACTTGATCTTCACCAGGCGCTGCCAGGGCGAGAAGCTCAGCGCGATCCCCGCCTCCTGCTGGGCCGGGGCGACGGCCGCCAGCGCGCCGCGCACGATCTCCGAGCCGTAGGCACCGTACGAGAGGCCCAGCGCGAGCACTGCGGCCCACATCGGCACGAGCTGCCAGCCGAACGCCACCGGCAGCACGAAGAACATCCAGAACATCAGCACCAGCGCGGAGGTGCCCCGGAAGATCTCCATGTAGAGGCCGGACAGGAACCGGACGCTGCGCAGCCTGTTCGTCCTGGCCACACCCACCACGAAGGCGACGAAGGCGCCCAGTGCCGCGCTGTAGACGGTCAACTGGACGGTGACCCACACACCACTGAGGAGCAGCTCCCACAAACCTGCGGTCAGGTCCGTCATGCGCAGCGCTCCTTCGCGGTCATCGTGGTCATCTCCTCCGGCAGGAAGCCGAAGGGCTTCATGACGCGCAGGAGTTCGCCGCTCTTCTTCATCTTGTGCAGCTCACGATTGAAGGCGTCGCGCAGGTTCTGCTCGTTCTTGCGGAAGGCGAACGCGCCGGTACCCAGGTCGGGCTTCCCGTCCAGCTTCGGGGTGAACGCCTCGGTGTACTCGGCCTTGCTGCTCTTGGTCTGCCGCACCACGTTGCGGACGGTCACGGCCGTCCCCGAGAAGACGTCGGCCCGCCCCTGCTCCACGGCCAGCAGCCCCGCAAGCTGGTCCGGCAGCAGCAGGATCTCCGACTCCTTGATGCCGGCTTCCCCCGCGTAGCCGATCTCCGCGTAGCCGGTGCCGGTGGCCATCTTCGCGCCGGCCTTCTTGATGTCCTCGTAGCTGTTGAGGTTCTTCGGGTTCCCCTTGCGGACGATGAACGCGTCCCGCATCTCGTACTCGGGGTCCGCGAACAGCACCTGCTTGCAGCGGTCCGACGTGATGTACATACCCGCCGCGACGACGTCGAACTGCTGCGAGTTGAGCCCCGGGATCAGCGAGTTGAACTCGGTCGGGAAAGGCTGCACCTTCGGCACACCCAGTCGCTTGAAGATGATCCGCGCGATGGCAGGCGACGTCCCCGTCAGCTCCCCGTCCTTGTCGATGTAGCTGTAGGGCTGTTCGCCGGCGAGGCCCAGCTTGACCGTACCCTGGGCCTTCAGCCGTTCCAGCAGATCTCCCCCGTTCTCGGTGTCCGCGCTGGACACCCGACTGCATGCGGTGGTCGCCCCGAGCGCACTCACCGCACCCAAGGACGCCGCTCCGGCGAGCAGCGACCGACGGTTCAAACGTCTCCCGGCACGAGTGGTGTTGTTCCTCTGTGGTGGAGCCATGGGCGCGCGGCTACCCAACCGGGCAGACAATATGCGGACCATTTCCGGCCTGTGATGGGGTCGCGATACGGCCGTGGTCTGCGCCACCATTGATCCGTAATCGAGGAACACGCCCACCTGGTGCGGAGGCACGATGGCTGACCGCTTCATCGAAGTGTCGTTGGACAAGCGCGGAGTGAGCTGCACGGCGAAGCTGCTGGAGGATCGGGCGCCGATCACCTGCGCGGCCGTGTGGAACGCGCTGCCGCTCGGCGGGGACGTCTACCACGCCAAATACGCGCGCAACGAGATCTACGCCCTCGTCCCGCCGTTCGCTCCGCAGGAGCCGCCCCTCGAAAACCCCACCATCACTCCCATTCCGGGCGACCTGTGCTATTTCACCTTCTCCGACACCCAGCTGGCGACCTCGTCCTACGGGTACGAGGCTGCTGCCGAGCAGCGGGGGAGCGAGGCCGCGCACGCGGGCCGGAACACCGTTGTCGACCTCGCCCTCTTCTACGAGCGCAACAACTTGCTGATCAACGGGGATGCGGGGTGGGTGCCCGGCATCGTGTGGGGGCAGGTCGTCGACGGGCTCGACCGGATGGCTGAGGCCTGCCAGGACCTGTGGCGCGCCGGCGCCCTCGGCGAAAGTCTCAACTTCCGCCGAGCCTGAAACCGAGGCGGCGCCCCTCCAACCCGCTGGGGCGCCGCCCCTGTGACCCCCCATGTGTCGGGGGCTTCGCCCCCGGGCCTCATGTCCTCGCCGGACGGGCGTCGGGGCGGCTCCATCCCAGACTCCGTCCGGGGGGAAACCCCCCAACCCCAGGAGCCCCCTTCCGAAAGAGCTCCGGCTCGTTTGCTTCGCGGCTACGCCCTGTGCGTCAGGACCTCGGTGCGTCCGGCGGGTTCCGCGCGGCCGTGCGGGAGGAGACGGGTGGGGCCACAGGGGCTGAGACCTCAGCCCAGGGCGGAGGGCACCACCTGAGAGACCCCTCCCTCATACAGGGCGTGCGCCGCACTCAGGACGAGCGCATCCTGGTGCCGGGCACCGACAAGGTGCAGCCCCACGGGCAAGCCCTCCGCGTCGGTGCCGCACGGCACCGACGCGGCCGGCTGCTGCGTCATGTTGAACGGATACGAGAACGGCGTCCACTCCGTCCACCGCCGCATCCCGGCCCCCCGCGGCACCTCCACCCCCGCCTCGAAGGCGGTCAGCGGCATGGTGGGCGTCACCAGCAGGTCGTACCGCTGGTGGAATCCCCCCATCAGCTTGCCGAGCGCCATGCGCTCGTCCACCGCGGCCAGGTACTCCAGGGCGCTGCGCGCCGCCCCCTCCTCGCAGACCTCGCGGAGACCGGGATCCAGCCCCGCCCGCTGATCTTGGCTGAAATATTGCGTCACGCGTGCCGCCCCGCTGAACCACAGGGTGTGGAAGGACTCAAGGGGATCAGCGAACCCCGGGTCGGCCTCCTCCACCACCGCGCCGAGCTCTTCCAGCAGTGTCACGGCACCCCGTACCGCGGCCGCCACATCGGGGTCGACCTGCACGCGTCCGCCGAAGTCGGGCGAGAAGGCCACCCGCAGTCCGCGCACCCCCTCGGCGCCGGCCGCCAGCGCGCCGCGGAAGCTGTGCGGTACGGGGCCCAGGTGGGACCAGTCGCGTGGGTCCGGCGCGCTGATCACGTCCATCAGGAGGGCCGCGTCCTCCGCGTTCCGGGTCATCGGGCCGACGTGGGCGAGCGTCCCGAAGGCACTCGCCGGGTAGATCGGCACCCGCCCGTAGGTGGGCTTCAGCGCGAAGATGCCGCAGAAGGAGGCCGGGATGCGCACGGAGCCGCCCCCGTCGGTGCCCAGGGACAGCGGTCCGGCGCCCGCCGCGACGGCTGCCGCACTGCCGCCGCTGGAGCCGCCCGCCGTGCGCTCGGGCGCGTGCGGGTTGCCGGTCGCGCCGTGCCGGGGGCTGTCGGTGACGCCCTTCCATCCGAACTCGGGCGTCGTCGTCTTGCCGACGAAGACGGCTCCGCTCTCCCGCAGCCGGGCGACCGAGGGCGCGTCCTCGTCCCAGTCGCCCTCGGTGTCCACGGACCGCGACCCCTTCAGGGTGGGGCCGCCCCGCTGGAGCAGGATGTCCTTCACCGTCACCGGTACGCCGTCGACGGGACCCAGCGGTTCGCCGCGGCGCCACCGGCCGGCGGACTCCTCGGCCTGGGCGAGTGCGGAGT
Source organism: Streptomyces sp. CNT360 (assembly GCF_000424785.1). Taxonomy (NCBI): domain Bacteria; kingdom Bacillati; phylum Actinomycetota; class Actinomycetes; order Kitasatosporales; family Streptomycetaceae; genus Streptomyces; species Streptomyces sp. CNT360. Next base: position 87,588 of record NZ_AUKO01000019.1, read on the forward strand.
CGTGGTCGATCCGGACGAACGCGTTGAGCCGTTCCTGCGTGTCCGCCGCGCGCTCCAGCGTCGCCCGGGTGACCTCCAGGGGGGAGAAGTCCCCCGTTTCGTAGCCCGCCGCGAGCTGGGTCGCGGTCAGGGCGGTGAGATCGGACATGACGAACCTCCCGTGAGACCGGGCGGCCCCTGCGGGGTCACCCGAACCGATGAGTCCCGACCCGCTGTGCGGGCCGGGACGGTGGGCCGCCTGCCCGGCTCAGCGCTGCTGCGCCGTGGGCCCGGCGGGGGCTGCGCTGGTTGCGGGGCCGCCGTTGGGACCCGCGGAGCCTCCGGCGGAGCCGGAGGGGACATAGCCGAGCCGCTTGTCGACGACGTTGACGAGCGGACGGCCCGCCTCCCAGCGGTCGAAGTTGTCGAGGAACTGTTCGGCGAGGTCGTCGCGCCAGCCGACGGTGTCCCCCGACATATGGGGGGAGATGAGCAGACCGGGCACGTCCCACAGCCTGCTGTCGGCGGGCAGCGGCTCCTCCGCGAAGACGTCCAGCGCGGCCCCCTTGATGCGGTGCGCCAGCAGGGCGTCCACCAGGTCGTCCTCGACCACGTGCTGGCCGCGCCCGACGTTCACGAAGTGGGTTTCGGGCTTCATGCGCGCAAACATCGCGGCGTCGAACATGCCGGCGGACTGCGGGGTCAGCGGTGCCACGCACACCACCCAGTCGGCGTACCCCACCAGATGGGGGAGGGAAGCGGTGGCGTGTACGCGGCCGAATTCGGGGTCGGTGTCCCGTGCGGTACGGCCGACGAGGTCCACTTCGACACCGAGTGCCAGTAGTGCGCGGCCGATTTCCCGGCCGATCGGTCCGGACCCGACGACCGTCGCCCGAGTTCCGCCGACGCGAAATGTCTCCCGGTGCCGCCAGCGCCTCTGTCGTTGCAATTCCCAGGTGCCACGGAAATCCTTGGCCATGGCTAGCACGAGGCCGACGACGTATTCGGCAATGGGACGGTCAAAGACGCCTCTGGCATTCGTGATGACGGTGTCGCGGCCGTCGGCCAGCTCCGGCAGCAGCCGGTCCACGCCGGCGCTGGGAGTGTGCACCCAGCCGGGCCGCGGCCCGTCGCCCGGCCACGCCCGACGCACCGCGTCGGAGAGGAAATCCCAGACCAACAGCACGTCTGCAAAAGGGATTTGCTCGGCAAGGGTCTGCTCGTCGGCGTGGACGACACGTGCTCGCCCCGCCAGTCGGTCGAGCCGCGGCGACGGCTCGGCGTCGAGGACAAGGACGCAGGTTTCGGACATAGGCAGGAAACCGTTTCGAAACGCAGGGACGGTTGGCTGAGGAGTGAGCCGACGAGTGACGGGAACCAGCCTCAGATGGCGGGATTGACCACGGTAGGGAGCAGAAACTACCTTCGTCAACAAAGACATCTGCCCCGGCGTCCCGGCTTCTGACCGGCTTTGCAGTTCTTGTGGTTCCTTGACTTCCCTTGACTCAGGGGCCTTCTGGCCATGAGCCATTCCCCTCCGTTCTTTTGGGGCCCGAAATGGACGTCTCCTTCCTCGGCGGACCGCTGCCGCAGCGCGGCGTGGGAATCGTCGCTCCCTTCGACTTCGCACTGGACCGCGAACTCTGGCGCTGGGTGCCGGACGACGTGTCCCTGCACCTCACCCGCACCCCCTTCGTCCCCGTAGAGGTCAGCCTGGACCTCGCCCGCCTGGTCAGCGAGCACGAGACGCTGCGTGAGGCGGTACGGGCGCTCAGCGCCGTGGCCCCCGAAGTGGTGGCCTACGCCTGCACCTCGGGGAGTTTCGTCGGGGGCACGGCGGGGGAGCGGGCCATGACCGCTGCCATGGCCGAGGCCGGCGAGCTCCCCTCCCTCACCACCTCCGGAGCGCTTCTGGACGCCCTGCGGGAGATCGGTGCCCGGCGGATCGCCCTGGTCACCCCGTACACCAAGTCGGTGACCGACTCGCTGGAGGACTACCTCGACGAGGGCGGCATCGGCATCAGCGGCCGCTGCTACCTGGGCCTGACCCGGCACATCTGGCGGGTGCCCTACCGGGACGTGGTGGACATGGCCCGTGAGGCGGTGGTGGACGCGCCCGACGCACTGTTCATCTCCTGCACCAACCTGCCGACCTACGACGTGATCCCGCAGCTGGAGGCCGAGCTGCGGATGCCGGTCCTCTCCGCCAACCAGGTGACCATGTGGGCCGCGCTGCGGGCCCTGGGCAAGGAGGCCGTCGGCCCCTACCAGGCGCTGCTCGACCCCGTCGCCCGGCGCGGCCCCGCCGCCATGACCTCCTCCATCGGCACCCAGCCGCTCGCCCATGAGACCGACGGCCTGGTCGAACCGGACGAGCAGACCGTCGAGCACGAGCCGGAGGCCGCGCTGGCGGGAGCGGGCACCGAGCCCGTCGAGCCGCTGGAGGGCCCGGGCGAGCTCGGGTACGGCCAGCCCGCCCACCCCGACGACTGGGGCCCCCAGCCCCCGGCCTGAGCCCTGCACCGGGCCCCGGCACCTCGCTCGGGCCCGGCCCCGACGGCGGCCCGCCCCGACAACAACCCGGCCCGAGAGCGGTCCGCCCGCCCCGACAGCAGCCCGCCCCGACAGCGCCCCCCCCGGGGACCGTCCGTCCACCGCGAGCTGCCCCTCGTACATCGCTGCACCTCGCACACCTCAGTACGCAACATCGTGCACGGCACCCCCCGGTGCCGTGCACCCGCACACCGCACCGAACTCCCAGGAGGCGTTGATGGCACAGGCGGCACCGGCCCCGGCAGTCGGGTTCCTCTACCCCGGCTACTCGGCCGAGGACGACTATCCGAGGCTGGAGCGGATCCTCGCCGAGGCGGGCACCGAGGTACGGCTGCCCCTGGTGCACACCGACATCGGAGAGGACGCGCACCGGGTGGACGCCCTCCTGGAGATGGGCTCCGCGGCGCGGCTCGCGGCCAAGGTCGAGGAGGCGAAGGGCCACGACATCCAGGCCGTCGTGTGGGCCTGCACCAGCGCCAGCTTCGTCTTCGGCCGGGACGGCGCCCGAGAACAGGTCCGCGAGCTGGGGGAGCAGGCGGGCCTGCCCGCCTCCAGCACGTCCTTCGCCTTCGCCCACGCCATCCGTGACCTCGGCGTCGAACGGGTCAGCATCGCGGCCACGTACCCGGAGGACGTCGCCGACCTCTTCCGCGGCTTCCTGCGGGACGCGGGCGCCGAGGTCGTCGCCATGCGCGGCAGCGGCATCATCACCGCGGCCGAGGTCGGCACCTGGGGTGAGGAGGAGGTCCTGGCCCTGGCCCGCGGCGGCGACCACCCCGAGGCCCAGGCGGTGCTCCTGCCCGACACGGCCCTGCACACCGCCGCCTACCTGCCCGCCCTGGAGGCGGAGCTGGGCAAGCCCGTGCTCACGGCGAACCAGGTGACCGCGCGGGAGGGCCTCCGCCTTCTGGACGTCAAGGCCAGGTGCCCTGCCCTGGGCGCCCTCTTCACCTGACGGTGCCGGACCTCACCTCGCCCTGCCGGACCTGGCCGTGTCCGACCTCGTCCGGCAGGGCCCGGTCCGGCAGGCGACCCGACGGACCGACCCGACGTCCGACCTGGCGGGTCCCTCACCGCCCCGACGGTGCCGCAGGGGCCCGGTGACCACCGGGAAGCGGCCCTCGGAGGCTGCCGGGAAGACAGCGGCCCGCTGACGCGTTGACCCCTCGGGCGCAAACGGCCCGGAGAGCAACCGAGGGAAGGCGAGCCATCGTGAGCCAGGCAGGCCAGGCAGGCGAGGAGGCACAGGACGGGTCCCGGGACACCGGTATCCGAGGCGAGGTACGGGGCGGGGCGCCGGTGCCGCTCTCCGTTCTGGACCTGGTCAACGTGGGGCAGGGCTACACGGCGGGCGACGCGCTGGCCGCCTCGACGCGGCAGGCCGCGCTGGCCGACGCCCGCGGGTTCACCCGCTACTGGGTGGCCGAGCACCACTCGATGCCGGGCGTGGCCAGCTCGTCGCCAGCGGTCATCCTCGCGCACCTGGCCGCGCACACCGAACGGGTGCGGCTGGGCTCCGGCGGGGTGATGCTGCCCAACCACGCGCCGCTGGTCATCGCCGAGCAGTTCGGCACACTGGAGGCGCTGGCGCCGGGCCGCGTCGACCTGGGCCTGGGCCGCGCCCCGGGCACCGACGGGGCGACCGCCGCCGCGCTGCGCCGCACCGAGCGGCTGCGCGAGGGGGCCGAGGACTTCCCGCAGCAGCTGGCGGAGCTGATCCGCTTCCTGGACGACGACTTCCCCGACGGCCACCGCTACGCGCGGATCCACGCGGTGCCGGGACCGGTCCAGGCCGAGGGCGACCGGGCGGCGGCGCACCGGCCGCCGGTCTGGCTGCTGGGCTCGTCCGGTTTCAGCGCGCAGCTGGCCGGGCAGCTCGGACTGCCGTTCGCCTTCGCGCACCACTTCTCGGCGGCCAACACGCTGCCCGCCCTGGAGCTCTACCGCGAGACGTTCCGCCCCTCCGCCGTACTGGACGAGCCGTACGCCCTGATCGGCGCCGCCGCGCTGGCCGCGGAGGACGAGAAGGAGGCCTACCGCCAGGTGCTGACGGGGGCGCTGTCGATGGTGCGGCTGCGCACCGGGCGGCCCGGCCTGATCCCGACCCCGCAGGAGGCGGAGGCCCACCCCTACAGCGCGGTGGAGCGCGACTTCGTGGACAGCTGGCTGGGCAACGTCACCTACGGCACGCCCGATGCCGTGCGGGAGGGCCTGGACGCCCTGGTGAAGCGGACCGGCGCCGACGAGCTGATGCTCACCGCGAACGCGCACTCACCCGAGGCCCGGGTCCGCTCCCTGGAACTGATCGCCGACGCCTACGCGCTGCCCGAGGACCCGGCGGGCGGGGCGCGGAACGCCTGACCGGCGGTGGGGGCCGGCGCACCGGAGGAAGCCCGGCCGGCCGGGAACGCCGAGGGGGCCGCAGCGCCCTGGGACGCCGTGGAGGCGGCCGGCCGGTCCAGCATCTCGGCGATCCGGTCGGCCTCCATCGGCTTGGCGTAGTGCCATCCCTGGCCCGTGTCGCAGCCGATCCGGCGCAGCCGTTCGGCCTGTGCGGGCCCCTCCACGCACTCCGCGGTGACGGTCAGCCCCAGCTTGTGCGCCAGCTGCACCAGGGCGGTCACGATCGTCTCGTCGGCCGGGTTCTGGTGCCGTGCGGTGCGGAAGCCGCGGACGAACGTGCCGTCCAGTTTGAGGGCGCGGACCGGGAGGCGGCTGAGGTAGGCCAGGTTGGAGTAGCCGGTGCCGAAGTCGTCGATGGCGATGTGGACGCCCATGTCCGAGAGCGCCTGGAGCGCCTGGAGGGGGCGCCCGGCCGAGCCCATCACCGCCGACTCGGTGAGCTCCAACTGAAGCAGGTGGGCGGGCAGTCCGGTCTCCTGGAGGATGTCGGCGACGTCCCGCACCAGGTCGCTGTCCCACACCTGGCGCACCGCCACGTTGACGCTCACGTACGGCGGCGGGCCGGGATGCCGGAGCATCCAGCGCCGGGCCTGGCGGCAGGACTCCTGGAGCACCCAGCGGCCCAGCGGCACGATGGCGCCGTTCTCCTCGGCGAGTCCGATGAAGCGGTCGGGGCCCAGCTTCCCGAACTGCGGATGCTGCCAGCGCACCAGTGCCTCCACGCCGCGCAGCGCGTCGTCGGAGAAGCCGACGATGGGCTGGTACTCCAGCACGAACTCGCCCCTCTCCACCGCCCTGCGCAGGGTCGAGGACAGCGACTGGCGGGTCATGCGGTGGGCGTTGCGCTCCGGGTCGAAGAGGGTCCAGCGGGCCTTGCCGTCGGCCTTGGCCCAGTACAGCGTGGTGTCGGCGGCCTGCATCAGCTCGGTGGGGGTGGTGCCGGCGGTCTCGCGTTCGACGACGCCGATGCTGGCGGAGACCGACAGGCGCTGCCCGGCCAGGTCGAAGGGGCGTTGCAGCGCGGCCAGGACGGACTGCGCGAGGGCGGTCACCTGGTCGGTGCCGGTGGAGGACTCGACCAGCAGCGCGAACTCGTCGCCGCCGAGCCGGGCCACCAGGTGCCCGCCGTCGTCCCCACCGCCGGACTCGGCGCACCGGGTGAGCCGCTGGGCCACCGCGTCGAGCAGGTTGTCCCCGACCCGGTGGCCGAGGGTGTCGTTGACGGCCTTGAACCCGTCCAGGTCCAGGTAGCACAGGCCGGTCCGGCCGGTCGCCGAGTCGGCCAGCGCCCCGGCCAGCCGTTCGAAGAACAGGGTGCGGTTGGGCAGCCTGGTGACGGGGTCGTGCATCTGCAGGTGGCGCAGCCGCTCCTGCAGGTCGCGGCGTTCGCTGATGTCCGCGATGGACAGCAGCGCCTCGCCGTGCGCGGTGGGCGTCACGGTGATCTCGGCCCACAGGGTGTGCCCGTCGGCGTGCTTGAGCCTGCGGGTGCACGACATCCGGTCGGCGCGGCCCTGGAGAGCCTCGTGGTAGGCGCTGCGGACCCGCCCGTCGAGGCCGAGGCCGGCCAGCTCGGCGAGGGGGCGCGCGACCAGGCGGCGCGGGTCGGCGCCGAGCAGGATGCCCAGCGCGCGGTTGGCCGTCAGCACACGGCCGTGGGGGTCGACGATGGCCATCGGAAGCTGCGCCGCCTGGAAGGCAGCCCGGAAGTCGCTCTCGTGGTGCCCGTTGTGTGCGCGCCGCCGCCAGCGCTTGTGGCTACTTTCCGTGATGGTCTGGGGTTGCGTTACGAGGGCTTCGCCGGAGTCTTTGCCCGGTCCTTCGAGGGGTCCGTTCACCGATCGCTCCGCGGGGGGCTCGTCTCGTGCGGATCGGTTCGGCCGGCTGCCCGTAGGCCGCCCAGGGGAGGATCCGCGCTGGAAATGTGCCGATCATAGAGGTTGGCGCACAAGCGGAGCCAGTGTTTCGGCTGCCGCCGCCGGTCGCCGGCACGGCCGGGGAACGGGTGTGAGCGCGAGGCTGACCGTTTCTGCGCCAGTGCTGCCAGCGCCCTGACCGCTAACGACCGGGCATTACGAAGAGTAGTCATACTGCGGTTGACTCGACCGGTCTACCGAAACGGTGCATAACCGGACAGCGGGCGGGAGGGTGGGGAGGGTCCGCCGTTCCTTTTCCGGTGAGGTCTCCACGTGGCGCCTGCGTCGGTACCCGGGGGTGTGAAACGGTCTGCCCGCAACCGCTCCGGGGTACGGGCCGACCGCCTGGGTCCGGGTGCCCGGCACCGGGTGGGGGCCGTCGTCATGGCGTTGACGGCCTTCATGGGGGTCGGGCTGGCCGCCGGACCGGTACGGGCCGTTGCAGCGCAGACGCCGTGCGCTCTGCCGCGCACCGACGCGCACCACTCGTTGGGGTTGGACACCTGGAACGCCTCCTATCCGCGCCCCGAAGGGTCGCTCGATGCGGCCCTTCTCTTTCTCTCTTTCCCCGATGCGACCCCCATGGCCACCCCTCGAGAGCTTGTGAATGACCATTTCCCGGCCACATCGGACTTCTTCCTGCGGGCGAGTTACGGGAAGTTCCGGTTGCGGCCGCACCCCGTCGACCACTGGATCCGGATGCCCAAGCCCGCCTCCGCCTACGGCATCCAGCGCGACTGGGACGCTGACCTGCGCAGTTCCTACCTCCAGGACGCCGTGCGCGCGGCGGACCCGCACGTCGACCTCGCCCGCTACGACGTCGTCTACCTCGTCGCGGACCCGGACGCCCCCGGTGTGGACTCCGATGCGACGAAAGTGGTCAATCTCGATGAGCCGATCGTCGCGGACGGAACAGACCTCGACCGGCTCGTCACGGTGTTCGAGCGGCACCCGCCCGACCGCAACGTCCTCGCACACGAGACCGGCCACCTCTTCGACCTGCCCGACCTCTACGAACGCCCCGCCGACGGCAAGGCGGACTGGGACACCCGGGTCGGCGACTGGGACCTGATGGGCAGCCAGTTCGGACTCGCGCCGGAACCGTTCGGGTGGGAGAAGTGGAAGCTGGGCTGGCTGGAACGGTCCGCTGTCGCCTGCGTGCCCGCCACCGGGGGAGCGCCCCCGCAGGCCCGCTACACGGTGCGGCCGCTGGCTGCGTCCTCCCGGCGCCCTGCCGACCCCGACGGCACCCGGCTCGTCGTCCTGCGCACCGGCGAGAACCGCGCCCTGGCCATGGAGGTCCGCGAACGCCGGGGCAACGACAGCGAGGCGTGCAGCGAGGGCCTGCTGATCTACCGGGTCGACAGCGGCGCCCCCTCGACCCACGGCCCCGTCGAGGTCGTCGACACCCACCCGGCCACCTCCGGCTGCCAGGGGGCCTCCGTGCACAGCCGCCTCGCCGACGCACCCTTGGGCATGGGGGAGAGCTGGTCCGATCCGCAGGAGGCCGTCCGCGTCGAGGTCACCGGCCGGACCGCCGAAGGGGACTGGGACATCCGCATCTCGCGGGGCTGAGCAGCCCTGACGCCGGCAGGCGTGGTGCGCACACGACGAAGGCCCCCCGCTCCCGCGGAGGGCCTTCACCTGTCCGTGCGCCGCCAGGGACTCGAACCCCGGACCCGCTGATTAAGAGTCAGCTGCTCTAACCAACTGAGCTAGCGGCGCCTGCTGACGTCGTAGACCTTAACACCCCGATCCGGTGAACCGGAAATCGATAATTGCACCGTCGCCACCCCTCCCACCTGCACGCTCTCCCCGCCTCGGGCGGGGTGCTCCTAGCTTTGGGGCGGGGGCTCGGTGCCGGGCACCCGGTCCTTGAGCAGATCCTGACCGAACTCGATCATCTTGCGCGCGTACTCCTCGGTCCACCCGCCGCGGTCGGCGATGGCCGCGTCGGGCAGCTTGTCGAAGTGCTGCGGGTCTGCGAGCTGCGCCGCGGCGCTGGCCTGGTACTCCTGCGCGCGGTCGGCCGCCGCACGGAACGCGTGGACGAGCTCGGTGGAGCGGTCCAGCAGCTCCTTGGGGTCGGTCAGCGACTCCAGCCCGAAGAAGTGCTCGTCATCGGGCGCCGCGTCGGACGGTTCGAACAACAGCGGTGCGGGGCGGCGGTACTGCGGGCCGCCGCCGCTCCCCCCGGCGGAGGAGCGCGAAGGGTCCGGAGCCGAGCGCGGCTCAGACATGTGTACATACCTCCAAGGTCGTGGGCCGCCCTCCATTGTGCGCCCGGCACCCCCGAGGCCGCACGGGTCGCGGAAGGCCGTGAAGTGCGGGCGTCAGGCCAAAGACACCCGGTGGTCCGCCAGGTGGGAGAGCACCGCCTGGTGGGCCTCCCAGCCGTCCGGGGCCGGGGAGGCGGCACCGAGCTGGACGGGCTCGGTCGCCGGGTGCTCGTCCAGCAGCTCGGCCACGCCCGCCCGGCACACCACCACGCAGGCGTGCCGGTGCCGGGAGGCCAGCACGCACAGCCGCCCGGTCTCCAGGTGGAAGTCGGTGGCGTCGGGCCGCCCCGACAGCGGGTGGAGGACGACCGTGACGTCGAACTCCCGGCCCTGGAGCCGGTTGGCCGTGTCCACGGTGACCCGGGTCGCGTCCCTCGCGGCGTCCGCGCTCCGCGTACCGTCTCCACGAGCCGAACCTGCTGTACCCGTCGGCTTCGCCAGCGCCGCGCGGACCGCCGCCGCCTGGTCCCGGTGCGCGGTGCCCACCGCGATCCGCTCCGCGCTGAGCACGGCCCCCGGCCCGTCCGTCGCGTCCCGTTCCCCGTGGGTGCGCCCCTCCCGCTCCAGCAGGCGGTGCACCAGACGGGCCACGGCCGCCACGGCCTCCGGGTCGGTACGCGGCGTACGGGCCGCCGGCAGCTCCAGCAGGCCCCATCCCGCCGAAGCCGCCTCGTCCAGCACCGCGTCCAGCGGCGAGCCGTCGGCGGGCGCGGTGAAGGCGAGCCGACGCGCCCCCGGCCCCGTGCCGCTGCGGAACGGCGTGTACGGGTAGAAGGCCCGGGAGACCAGCTCCGCCGCCGAGTGCGGCAGCCGCCACGAGACCGGCAGCCGGTGCTGGGGCAGCCCGGGGTTGTGTGCCAGCAGAGTGCTCACGGCGCTGGCCGACGGATCGTGCGCCTGCCCCGCCCACTGGTCGGCGCCCACCTGGCTGAACGGGTCGAGCTGCCCCGGGTCGCCCACGAACAGCGCCCGCTCGAAGAGGGAGGCCACCGCGAGCAGGGCGTCGGAGCGCATCTGGTACGCCTCGTCCACGATGGCGTGCCGCCACGGCTCCTCGGCCGAGACCCAGGCCCACTTGGCGGCCGTGGAGACGACGACCTCCAGCCCGGCCAGGTTCGCGGGCTTCGCGGAGGTGCGCACCGACCGGTGGCGGTCCAGCATCGGGTCGTAGGGCCTGGGCTCGCTGCTGTGCAGCCGGCCGACCGGCAGCGCGGGGTCGGCGCTCGCCAGCCGGTCCACCAGGTCGTCCACCTGGGCGTTCGTCTGCGCGATGACCATCAGCGGGTGCCCCGCGGCGGCCAGTTCACGGGCCGCGCGCACCACCAGGGTGGACTTGCCGGCGCCGGGCGGCGAGTTCACCACCACGCCCCGGTGGGTGCCGTCCACGGCGTCGGCCAGGATGGCCTCCGTGGCCGCCGCGGCGGCCTGCGCCGGGGACGCGGCGGCCCCCGGCGGTTCCACGAGCGTCGTCACAGTACGTCCTCCGAGGTCACCGGATCGGGCCGCTCCGCGTGCGGTTCACCGGGCGGGCCGCCGTGGGTCCAGGGGGTCTCCTCCGGTTCGGGCAGGCCGGGACCGCCGCGCGGCGCGTGCTCGAACAGCGTCCAGCACAGCAAGTCGCCCTTCTCCGGCACGGTCCCGGGCGCCGGCTCCTTGCCCCGCCCCATCCCGTTCACCAGCCGCAGCACGAACTCCCCCGGCCCGGCCATCTCCACCAGCTCGGCCCGCTGCTGCCCGCCCTCCGGCAGCATGCGGTGCAGCTTGTCCCCGTCGGACAGCAGCGGTACGTCGTGGGTGTGCACTGTCACCAGGGGGCGGGGCGAGGGGCGCTTGCCGTCCGAGTACGCCATCTCCACCTCCAGGACCTCCGCCGAGAACGCCTCGCCGGCCAGCCGCCGTACGGCCATCACCAGCGGGTCGTCCAGCGCCTCCTGCGCCTCCAGCTCGGCCTGCCGCTGCTCGCGCATGGCCAGCTTGCGTGCCGCGGTGACCGCGTCGTCGCGGCGCGGCTGGGGCGGTTCGGCGGCCCGCAACCGGTCCCGGTGGTGGGTGTAGGACTGCCGGTCGCGCCGCCACCTGTCGGGCACGTGCGCGGCCTCGGGCAGCGTGTGCAGCAGCTCCACGCCCTGCCACATCGCCTCCCAGGTGGGCCGCAGCTGGGTCGTCACCAACTCGTGCACCGCCTGCTCGGCGCCGGGCACACCCCGGTCGTAGCGGGCCAGCGCCGGAGCCAGCAGCTTGTTGTCGAACGTCGGGTCCGTGGCGGGACCGGCAGGCGGCACCAGCAACTGGCCCCGTTCGTCCCGGCCCAGCTCCGCACGGAGCGCCGCCTCGGCCCCTGTGAGCCCCTCGGGTGGTGCCAGCCACGCCAGCAGCGCCCCCAGATGCTGGTCCTCCAACTGGCTCTGACCCGTGGCCCAGTGCCGGCTCAGCAGGCCCGTCATCGACAGCAGCAGCGAGGAGCCCGGCACCCGGGCGCGCTCCCCGTAGTGGGTGAGCCAGCGGCCCAGCAGCGGCACCCGGGGCGGCGCCGGATGCTCGGCGTCCGGCTCCTCCTCAGCGGTGCGCCGGAACCGCATGGAGCGCCCCAGCAGCCGTACGAAGTCCACACCGGGACCTGTGGGCACCAGTACCTGCGGAGCGTCGGTGCACAGCTCGGCCTCGACGGTGACCCGCTTGCCGGTCTCCGGGTCGGTCTCCTTGCGCTCCACCAGCTCCACCTCGTCCTGACAGGACTCCAGGTGGGGCAGCACCACCTCGGCCAGCCGGCCGAGGAAGGCGAACCGCAGGTCGCGGTCGCGCGGCTGGGCGACGGTGAAGACCGTCGGCGCCGCCGGGTCGGTGCCCAGCATCACCCCCAGCGGCGCGCCGTTCTCACCGGCCGTCGTCAGCGGGACGAGCACCAGCGGGCGGCCGGTCAGGTGCCGGTGGCGCACGGTGGCCACGGGACGGGCGTGCCCGCATGCGGCGGCCTCCATCCGCGCCAGCGCGTGCATCAGCGACATCAGCCCACCTCCGCGTCCACGGCGGCGGACCGCCGTGCGGCCGCGCTCTCCAGCGCCTCCGCGCGCAGCGCCGCCGCCCGCCGCAGCATGGTGGCCGCCGGGTCCCGGGCCGAGGCACCGTCCGGGTCGCCCGAGGCGGCCGCCAGGACGTCCGGCACCGTCGCCAGCCCGCCCAGCTCGCCCCGCACCGAGCGGCCCAGCGCCACCACGGACTCCGCGCCGCGGGCCCGCTCCCGGCAGTGGAAGGCCAGCTCGCAGGCGGACAGGCACTCCGGTGCGTACGCCGCCGGCACCGACTCGACGGCTGCCGTCAGCTCGCCGGGCTCCTGCGTGGGGGCGAAGTGCACCCCCTCGGGCAGCTCGGCGGCGATCTCCTCCAGCCGGGTCAGCCGCCCGATCTGGCGCCGGGTGGCGGCGACCTGCTTGCGCAGCGGGAGCAGCCCGGCGGCCGGCAGGTTGGAGAAGTCCTTCGGACACACCAGCAGCGCGTTCTCCCGCACCGTGCGGGGCCCCTCCTCCAGCGCCAGCGCGTAGACCGCCGCCTGGCGTGCGGCGGCGCCGGCCTTCACCGGGTCGGCGGCACCGTCCAGGATCGGGAACGACTTGATCTCGATGATGCTGAGCGAGCCGTCCGGGTGCACCACCAGCGCGTCCGGCTCCAGATACGCCGTCGAGCCCGCCACCTCCAGGGACAGCAGCGGATGGTCGAGCAGCGCCCAGTGGCCGTGCTCCACCTCCGCCAGCGCCAGCCTGGTGCGTTCGGCGCGCCCGGCGGGGCCGTCGGCGGCCAGGTCGGGAACTGTGACCTGCTCCGGCTCGGGGGGCGTCTCGGCCACCTGTCCGCACAGCAGGGCGAGCAGTACCTCGCCGCCGTCCGCCTTCACCCGCGCCTCGAACACGTTGCCGCGCACGAGCGCGAACTGCGACTGCCCGAACGGGGCGGGCGACCCCAGCGCCTGCGCCACCGCGGCCTTGTCGACGCCGGCGCCGTCCAGCAGCGCACGGCGCCGGCACCCCGGGTTGGCGGCCAGCGCGGCCAGGGCCCGCGCGTCGAGGTGCCGCTGCGGCACGTCGGGACCGCCGCGCAGTTCGGCCAGCCGCCGCGGCGAGGCGGCCCGCCCGGCCGGTGCGGACCGCCCGGGCGGCGGGGTCTGCTTCGGGAGCGAGGAGGAAGTCATCGGCTGTGGCCTCGGGGGAAGGGTGCGGTACCCGCCGAAGTCTCGCATCCACCCCTGACAACCACCCCCCCGCAGGCGGCGTGTGCCTCTGCGGGCAGGCGCCCCCGGCCGTCGGCCCGCCCCGCAGGGTGCGGCTTGCCACACGCCGGGACGGCCTCCCGACCCGCCCCGCCGGACTGGGTGTCCGGACCGCCGGGCAGGCACCTGCTCGGGCCGCCCAGGCAGTTGCGTTCGGATCATTCAGCAGACCGGAGGAGGATGCCGACGATGTGGAGCCCGGTCAGGTGGACGGTGGCGGCCTTCTCGTAGCGGCTGACGACGCCTCGCCACTGCTTCAGACGGCTGATGCGCCGTTCGACGGTGTTGCGCTGCTTGTAGGCGGCGGGGTCGAGGGCCGGTGGTCTGCCGCCGCGTCTTCCTCGTCGTGGTCGGTCTCCGTGCCGGTCGTCGGGGACGGGGAGCACTGCGCGGGTGCCGCGCTCGCGCAGGTACTCGCGGATCGCTCGGGAGGAGGCCGCCGTGTCCGCCGGACCAACGTCCGGCTCGGTGCACGGACGGCCACTCTCTGGGGGAAACACGCACGCGTCTCTCGGGGAACACGCACGCGGGTCGCGACGTCGGTGCAGGCGGGTGCGTCGTCGGCCTGTCCGGTGGTGAGAACGAACGCAGGAGGGCGACGACCGGCATCTGCGGCGAGGTGGATTCTCGTGGTCGGTCCGCCGCGGGACCGGCCGGTGGCGTGGTCGTGTGGCTCGTCGGTGGCCCCCTTTGCACGGGCTCCCGCCGCGTGCAGGTGGGTGCGCACGACCTTGGAGTCCGCTGAGACCGCCCAGGCAGCGGGGGGTTTGCCCGGATCAACGACCAGGTGACCGGGAAGAAGCTCGGCTTCAGGTGGCGATGCGGGCCGCGAGTCGGTCAGCGGCGGTGCGGGGCTCTCGGCCGAGAAGTGCGGTCAGCAGCGGATCGGTTTCGGCGAAGTGGCCCGTGCGGGCTGCCTGGTACCAGGTGAGCACGCGTCGGGCCATCTGCTCCGGCACACCGATCGTGACCTGGTCGGCGACCCACTGGTCGTCGTCCAGGACGATGCGCTTGACGGCGCGATCGGTGAGGTCTGAGGCGATCTTGGCGAGGTCGTCGAAGGTGACGGCCGTCGGCGCGGTGAGGGTGATCGGGCCGTCGATGGAGGGGTCGTCGGCGAGGACGACCGCAGTGGCCTCGGCGATGTCGGCACGGTCGGTGTACAGGACGGGACCGTCCTGCGGCTGAGCGATGTTGCAGACCTGTCCGCACGTGGAGCAGCTCATGGAGATCTGCCGGGTCGGAAGCCGGGCCAACGAAGAGCTCACCGCAGCGGCGCGGACTTCCGGGGCGCTACGGCCAGAGTTCACGGCTGACGATCTCCACGCACGCGTCGTCGACAACGCCCTCGCCCTCCAGCACGGCAAGCGACCTCCCCGGAGGGATGACGGCCGCCGCACCGCGTACCTCCTGGACGGAATCCGAGGGCGCCTTCCGTTTCCGGTCCGTTTCTGGCGGACGATGACAGCGCCCTTGCCCCGGCGTCAGACGTACCCCGCGGTGGGTGCCCTCGTGGACAGGCGTGCCCCGCAGGTGGGGGCGGTGCTGCGAACCGCCTGGTGCGGCGCCCCGCCGGGCGGTCCGGTGGGGGGTTGCGCGAAGATGGAGGGAGCGGTTTCCGGACAGTCGGGAAGCCGCGTTCCGGGTGCCCGGACCCCGTGTCCGGGCGGGCCGGACACCCCGCACGTCACGTCCGAGAGGCTCCCATGGCAGCGCGCATCCTCCTCGTCCGGCACGGTCAGACCGAGTGGTCGGTGACCGGCCAGCACACCGGCAGGACGGACGTCCCGCTGCTGGACGAGGGCCGCCGGGCGGCGAAGCTGCTGGGTGAGCGGCTGCACCGGGCGCCCTGGCACGGGCTGCCCGGCGCGGAGGTGCGCACCAGCCCCCTCTCGCGGGCCCGCGAGACCTGCGAGCTGGCCGGGTTCGGCGGCGCCCCGCGCTGGGACGCGCTGATGGAGTGGGACTACGGCGACTACGAGGGCCTCACCCCCGACCGGATCCGGGAGCGCGCGGGCGACGACTGGTTCATCTGGCGGGACGGTGTCACCGGCGGCGAGACCCTGGCCGAGGTCGGGGAGCGCGCCGACGAGGTGGTCCGCTGGGCGCGCTCGGCCGACCGCGACGTGCTGGTCTTCGCCCACG
Source organism: Streptomyces sp. CNT360 (assembly GCF_000424785.1). NCBI lineage: Bacteria > Bacillati > Actinomycetota > Actinomycetes > Kitasatosporales > Streptomycetaceae > Streptomyces > Streptomyces sp. CNT360. The sequence goes on from NZ_AUKO01000019.1 coordinate 103,124, forward strand.
GGCACATCCTGCGCGTGCTGGGCGCCCGCTGGCTCGGTTACGACCCCTCCTTCGCGGCCCGCCTGAAGCTGGATCCCGCCTCGCTGTCGGTCCTCGGCTGGGCCTACGGCGACCCGGCCCTCGAACGCTGGAACGACACCGGTCACCTGGACTGATCCGGCCCGGCGGGTCAGGCGGCTCCCGCCTGGCGGGTGAGGAACTCCGCCACCAGCGGTTGCGCGCCATGGGGGCGGAGCCGGTGGGCGGTCGCCTGGAGCATGGAGTTGATCCGCGTCGACTGGACGGGCCCGAGGAAGTCCAGGGCCTGCGCGCCGGCCGCCGCCGCCTCGTCCACCTCACCGCGGGCTGCCAGATCGCCCGCCAACTCGGCCGTGAACAGGGCGCGGTTGCGCGTGAAGTGCGGCTTCTGGAGGCGTACGGCCCGCTCGGCGTGGTCGGCGGCGCGGTCCCACTCGCCCAGGGCCGACCAGCACTGGGCCTCCAGCCCTTCCAGTTCGGCCTCGCCGAAGAAGCTCATCCACTCCGGGTCGCCGTCGCGGCTGCCCCGCGCGAACAGCCGGTGGGCCAGCGCGAGCGCCTGCCCGCAGTTGGTGCGGTCGCCCAGCCCGGCCCAGCCGCCGGCCTCACGCAGGGCGAGGAGCGACAGCAGGTGGGGCGAGCCCAGTTCCTTGGCCGCCTGGCGGCCGGCCTGCGCGGCGCGGACGGCCTCGCGGGGGCGGTCCGCGTCGCGGGCGAGGAAGGCGGTGTTGCAGAAGGCGTGTGCCTCCAGCGCCGGGTCGCCGGCGACCCGGGCGGTGGCCAGGGCTTCCGCGTAGTGGGAGCGGGCGTCCGCGTAGTGGCCGGAGTCGTGGGCCAGCCAGCCGACGGAGATGGCGAGTTCGCCCGCGCCGGTGTGCAGCCGCTCGGCCACCGACCGGCTGCGGGCTCCGGCGTCCAGCAGGTCGTAGGCGGTGCGCAGCGGTGCGGCGGCCCGGTGGTAGAGCCCCGCGCCGCCGTGCCGGTCGTCCAGCAGCCGGATCTGCCGTACGGCGGCCTCGACGGCGCTCGCCTCGGCCTCGCCGGCACAGGCGGGGGTGGGGACTGGGGGTGCGGAGCGGTCGGCGGACCAGGCGTGGGGGGCGGCCCCGCCGAGGGAGGCGGCGGCGAGGGCGGCGGGGCCGCCCGTCATGAAAGCGCGACGTAGCACGTCGCTCTCCTCGTCGTACTCGGGACAGTTGGGGAATGCGATGAGACCGGGGCTGTCGGGGTGGTCGGGGTGCGGGGGGAGGGAGCCGGGGACGGAATCACCGCAGCGCGCGGTGGACCGAAGGGGCGCTTCCCGTTCGGCGTGCGCCCCTTGAGCGCGCGCCGCGCGACCGCGTACCGACTCCCGGGGTGCGAAGCCCATGTCCGCCAGCGAACAGCCGGGGAACATGTGCAGGAACACCCGCTCGTAGGCGTAGTTGGGGCACCGGATCTCGCCCGACTCGACGCGGCCGATGTACCGCGCGTCGCACGAGACCTGTTCACCGATCTCCCGCGCCGAGCGGCGCACGTTCGCCGCGAACTCCCCGGGGGAGAGATGCCCCCTCAGTGCCCTGAACGCGGTGTTGGGAGCGTGCTGCGGTCGGGGTGACGTTGAGGGTGACGACGCCATGGCGGAAACGTACCGGCTGTGACGGGCCCGGCACCGAGGGTTTGGCTACAAACCGGATATCTCACCCGGCTTCTGCCATGAAGTGCCATCCAATGCGCTGGTTCGCTGCCGTAGCTGTTGACGAGGACAGCCGTTGGACCATGCACACCGACCGCGAGGAGGGGTCTGAGTTGTTGGACAGTGGTGGAGGCAACGGCACTCCTGGCGCCGGACCGGTGTCCGAGCCCTGCGACCTGGTGACCGTGCCCGCTCGGCACGGTCTGGAGGCCGTGGACATCCTCCGGCTGCGGGACGGGGTCGGTCCCGTGCTGCACGACCGCTCCGGCGACACCCTCGGCTTCCTCGTCCCGCCGGGGACGGCGGACTGCTGGGACCTTCCGGGCAGCGCCTGTACCCAGACGTACGCGTACGGGCCCCGCGTCGCCGCGCCGCCCACCGGTGAACCGCCGGTGGCCGGTACCGGATGGCTGGTGCCGCCCTCGGTCGCCTACGCGCACGCCACCGAACCCGCCGAGCTGCGGGCCGCGCTGGGCGAGGCCGCGCGCACCATCGAGGCCGCGAGCCGGGTGTGAACCGTGGCTCGCGGCGCGTGGTCGAGGTGGTGCCGCGGGGTCAGCGGCCGTAGGCGCCGCCCCGGACCGCCCGGGTGCCGCCCGGACAGGTCATGGTGACCCGCTTCGAGCCGGAGAGCGCCGGAGTGACGTAGCGGACCCGGTTCGAGCAGTCGACGAAGACCCGGTAGGCCCGCCCGGAGCAGGAGACGGCGAAGGTCCGCCCCGAGAGGTAGGGGTTCCAGCAGCGCAGCGAGGCGGCCTTGGCCGGGGCGGACTTCCCGGCGCGGCCCTCGCGGGCCGCATGGCCGTGCTTCGTACGGCCTGTGCGGGTGTCCTTGGCCGCGTAGTGGGCGCTCGCCGCCACCTGCGAGTCCGCGACTGCGGCGGGCGCCGATGCCGACGCCGCGGGGGCCGTCGCCCCGCCGGCTCCGAGTGCGAGCAGTACGCCGGCGCCGAGCACGGCCAGTGAATTCCGAATCGTCATGCGCGTGTTCCCTTTCCTTGTGTCACGCGGCCCGCGTGGCCGTTCACCCGCTTTTCGGGCGACAGCAAAAGAATCGATCCGAGAATGAGGGGAATCAATAATTCCATGTTCTTGGTATGATATTTACGCTGGTCGTGGCGGTCTGCCTCGCCCTTGTCGGAGCGGAGGCGAATCGGTTCTCCCGCGACCCGGGACCGCACGCGGAACCATCCGAGTGAGTGAAACGAACGGTGGTTGTTCCCGCTTTTTCCGAGTGCCGGGAAGGCGGAATCCGCAAAGAAATCGCACAGCCCGGGAAGAGGTCGGCGAGGGGAGTCGAGAGCGCGGCGGGGGTGCCCGGGACGGTGGCCGCAGCCGTGCCGGATACTGGGTGACATGGCACGGGGCGAGCGGCGACGAGGGCGGGAGACCGTCGTCGCACCCGTCACCTCCGGCACCGCCTCACTGGTGCCGGACCCCGACCGTCCCCGGGCGTGGTCCCTGCTGCTGGACGGTGCGCCCCAGTCGCACGTCGACCTCGACGACCCCACCCACCTCGCCTTCGAGTACCAGCGCAGGATCGGCCACCTCGTGGACCTCCTCGCCCTGCCGGGCCGCCCGGTGCACGCCCTCCACCTGGGCGGCGGCGCCCTCACGCTGGCCCGCTACCTGGCCGCCACCCGACCCCGCTCCACCCAGCAGGTCCTGGAGGTGGACCAGGAGCTGACCGGCCTGGTGCGCGCCCACCTCCCGGTGCCCAAGGAGTGGCGGATCCGCGTGCGGGCCGGGGACGCCCGCGAGGGGCTGGGCAAGCTGCCGCCGGGGTGGGCGGACCTGGTCGTCGCCGACGCCTTCAGCGGTGCGCGCACCCCCGCCCACCTCACCAGCACCGCGTTCCTGAACGAGGTGCGCCGCGTACTGCGGCCCGACGGCTGGTACGTGGCCAACATCGCCGACGGCCCGCCGCTGAGCCACCTGCGCTCCCAGATCGCGACCGCCGCGGCCGTCTTCCCGGAGCGGTGTCTGGCCGCCGACCCGGCGGTGCTGCGGGGTCGGCGGTTCGGCAACAGCGTGCTGCTGGCCGCCGATCGCCCCCTGCCGGTCGCCGAGCTGACCCGGCGCGTCGCGGGGGACCCGCATCCGGGGCGGGTGGAGGCGGGCCGCTCGCTGGACGCGTTCACCGGCGGGGCACGGGCGGTCACCGACGAAACGGCGAAGGCCTCTCCCACCCCTCCCGAAGGCACGTTCGGCTGACCGGTGGGTGCCAGGACACGGTCCCGTACCCGGCCTCGGACTGGAGGGCTCGCATGGTGAGGTAGCGCGTGTTCCTCGCTGAGGCCGTGCCTGGTGTCACCGTGTGCGGTGGCAGGGGGCGTATCGGCTCCAGGTGCCTACGGCTTCGGTGACCAGGCCGGTGGCTGTCTTGTCGTGGTGACCGAGGGCCTTCGCGATGACGGGGGCCGGGGCCTGGAGGACGAGTTGGCGGCTCGCGGAGGTCCTGCCGCGCTGTGGCGGGACGCCGATCGTTCGCAGGTGGCCTCGGAGGCTGACCGGGTTCATCGGCCGGCCGGGCCGACGGCCGGAGAAGAGCCACCGTGAGCTTCTGCTGCCGGCGTAGGGCAGGTGCCGACAAGAGCGGATGCAGGCCCGCATGAGGTCAGCGATGGACTCCGGCGGCGGGGGCGGCGGATCTCCCAGCCGCACGGCGCTGGTGGCCCCGCCGTCGAAGACATCGTCGACCGTGAGGCGAACGATGCAGGCGAAGGGTTGCGTGCAGAGGAGGACGAGCGCAGCGGCGGTCCGGGTCCGCAGGGGGCCTGAGGCTTGCCGGAGCCGCTGGTCGGCCAAGTCGTGGAACCGGCGTCGAAGCTGTAGCCGAGGATCTTGAAACAGCCCGAACACCCTCGGAGCGCGAGGCGCTGCCGGTGGCCGCCACATTCGGCTCCGCCCCGCCTGCCACGTGTGCTGGATGTCATGATCACCGGCTTGGCGTCAGCCGCTGCACCGATGTTCTCCGAGGCCGGTGCCCCGGCCCGGCGGCGTCAGCCGGCGAAGGTCTCGATGCGGGGCTGCCCGTCGTCCCAGCGGCAGAAGACCGACGAGGAGGCGGAGCCGTCGGTGAAGGTCACCCTGATGTAGCCCTGGGCGTGCCACACCTTCATCTCCCAGCCCGGCTCGGGCGTCGCGGACACCAGCGTCGCGGAGTCGGCGCCCATGTCGAAGACGGCGCGGCCACCGTGCACGGTCGCCCCCTCCACCTGCCCGGTGGCGCCGCTTTCCGAGGCGGGCGGTGGCGTGGTGGGCCGCGGGGTCCTGGAAGGGGTGCGGCGCGGTGTGTGGTCCGGCTTGCGGGAGAGGGACGGCGAGGGGGAGGGGGTGCGCGGCCTGGGCCGGTGGGTGGAGGAGGCCCGCGGCTGTGCACCGGGGTCGGGTCCGTGGGAGACGGGCAGCGCGCGCGGCGGGTCGTAGGGGGTGCCGTCCAGCACGGTGTGCACGCCGAACCAGGACAGGGTGGTGGCGGCGCCGGTGGCGAGTGTCCACGCGAGGGCGTGCGCCCCGCGCGGCCTGCGGAGTCGTCCGGTGCGCTGCGTTCCCTTCGTCCCCGTCGTCCCCGTCATCCCCGTCACCTTAAGGCCCGCCGCGATGCCGTACGGTTCCGCCCATGGCACGAGTGCTCGTGGTCGAGGACGACCAGTTCGTACGCTCCGCCCTCATCCGGCACCTGACCGAGGCCGCCCACACCGTGCGCAGCGTCGGTACGGCGCTGGAGGCACTGCGGGAGGTCGCGCAGGTCGGCTTCGACGTGGTCGTCCTCGACCTGGGGCTGCCGGATCTGGACGGTGCGGAGGCACTGAAGATGCTGCGCGGCGTCACCGACGTGCCGGTGATCATCGCCACGGCGCGCGACGACGAGACCGAGATCGTCCGACTGCTCAACGCGGGCGCGGACGACTACCTGGTCAAGCCGTTCTCCGTCGCGCACCTGTCGGCCCGGATGGCCGCCGTGCTGCGCCGTACGCGCACCGGCGAGCCCGGCGGCGACGCCTCCGGCGACACGGTGATCCGGGTGGGCGGCCTGGCCATCGACCCGCTGCGCCGGATGGCCGAACTGGAGGGCGCACTGCTCGATCTGACGCGCCGGGAGTTCGACCTGCTGGCGTTCCTGGCCCGGCGGCCGGGCGTCGTCGTCCCGCGCAAGGAACTGCTGTCCGAGGTGTGGCAGCTCTCGTACGGGGACGACCAGACCATCGACGTCCACTTGTCATGGCTGCGGCGGAAGTTGGGGGAGACCGCCGCCAGGCCGCGCTATCTGCACACCTTGCGCGGCGTAGGCGTCAAACTGGAACCGCCCGCCCCCGCGCCCCCGCCGCCCGCGGAGGGGAGCGGGCCCGCGTGAGGTGGGCCCTGGTGAAGGTCTGCCTCGCCGTGACGGCGATGGTGGTGGTGGCCTTCGCCGTCCCGCTGGGCCTCGTCGTCAAGGAGACCGCACGCGAGCGGGCCTTCGCGAACGCCGAACGTCAGGCCTCCGCCCTCGGCCCCGCCCTGGCCATCACCCGCGACCGCCGCCAGCTCCAGCGCGCCGTCGCCATCACCCAGGCGGGCGCGGAGGGGCGCATCGCCCTCGACGTACCGGCGCCCGCCGCGGGGCGCGGCGCGTCGGCAACCGGCGGCACCGACCGGCCGGGCCCGGTACGGGTCGGCCACGGTCGCGCCCGCCCTGCGCAGGTGGCCGCGGCCCGGCAGCACGGGCGGGCCGCCACCGTCGAGGCCGCCGGCGGCTACGCACTGCTGCGGCCCACCGCGGTGAGCGGCGGCACCGCGGTCGTGGAGATCTTCGTCCCGGACGGTGAGGTCACCCACGGGGTCGCCACCTCCTGGATGGTGCTCGCCGGGGTCGGTCTCGCTCTGGTCGTCGGTTCGGTCGCCGTCGCCGACCGGCTCGGCACCCGCATGGTGCGGCCCGCCGAACGGCTCGCCGGCGCCGCGCACGACCTGGGCGAGGGACAGCTCGACGTGCGGGTGCCCGAGGAGGGCCCCACGGAGCTGCGGTCGGCCGCCACCGCCTTCAACTCCATGGCCGACCAGGTCGTCCAACTCCTGGCCAACGAGCGGGAGCTGGCCGCCGACCTCTCCCACCGGCTGCGCACCCCGCTGACCGTGCTCCGGCTCAACGCGGCCTCGCTCGGCGAGGGCGACACCGCCGAACAGACCCGGGCGGCCGTGGCCCAGTTGGAACGCGAGGTCGACACCGTCATCCGCACCGCCCGGGAGCAGCAGGGCGCGGCTCCGGGCGGCGGGCACGCCGCCGCCTGCGACGCGGCCGAGGTCGTCCGGGAGCGGATGGCCTTCTGGTCGGCGCTGGCCGAGGACGAGGGGCGCGAGGCGCGGGTCGCCGGGACGGAGCGGCCGGTGCGGGTGCCGGTCGCCAGGGCGGAGCTGGCCGCCGCCGTCGACGCGCTGCTCGGGAACGTCTTCCGGCACACCCCGGAGGGCACCGCCTTCGCCGTAGACCTGCACAGCGGCGGCCCCGCCGGCGGGTCGGTCGAGGCCGTCATCCTGCTGGTCTCCGACGCCGGACCCGGCATCCCGGACCCGGGCGAGGCGCTGCGCCGCGGCCACGGCGACGGCGGCCCGGGCTCCACCGGCCTCGGCCTGGACATCGTGCGTCGCGTCGCCGAGTCCACCGGCGGGGACGTACGGCTCGGCCGCTCGGTGCTCGGCGGTACGGAGGTGCGGGTGTGGCTCGCGCTGCGCGAGAGCGGCGCCGGCTCCCGCGGCACCCGCCGCGCCGGGCACCGGCTGCGCCGCCGCTCCCGGCGCGCCCACCTCGCCCGCCGGAGCTGAGCCGGCAAGCGGGCCGGCGCCGCCGCCCGGCCCGATACGGAGGGCTCGCCCGAGGACGGGCGCCGCCGCCGCGGGAGGGCGCAGGGGAGACCGGCGGCCGGCCCGTACCCCCTGGCTGCGGGCCTGCCCTGGTCGCGGGCTGCCGTGGCTGTCATGTCGCAGTGCTGCGAAAACGCCGCCGGGTCCGGCCCGTGGGAACGGACCGGACCCGGCGGCGCTGTGCGGAGCGCCGGTGCGTGGGCGCTTACTTGTTGGCGCAGGCGTTGCCCGCGGCGGGGTTCAGCAGCCCGATGACGTCGATGCTGTTGCCGCAGACGTTGGCCCCGACCTGGACCGGAACCTGGACGACGTTGCCGCTGAGGACGCCCGGCGACTTGGCGGCACCACCCTGGGCACCGGCGTCGGCGAACGCGGCGGAGGCACCGCCCAGGACGAGGGCGGCGGCGAAAGCGGCCGTGGTCACGGAACGAAGCATGGTGTTTCTTCTTTCAGGAGACAGACAACTTGCGCTTGGGACCCATCCACGCACAGGGGGCCCGGCCCGGTCGTTGTGACTTTCCGACCGTCGCCCGCCCGTCACTCGTCGGAGGGTGTGCGGTGTGCGGCGTTCGGAGCAATCCGGGCCGCGCAGGCCCTCCGCCCCTGCCGCGCCGCCCTGAACCGCCGGTCCTGATGGAGCCCTTTCCGCGGCCTTAAGCGCGCCCTAAGGGGCACCGCCCTCCGTCCGCAACGCGGCATTCGCCCGATTCACGGTCAGTAGCGTGCTCGCCGTTCCCGTCCCCCACGAACCGAGGCAGGGCTTCACGCCATGACGAACACAGCCGGCCACCGCCGCCGCACCCACCGCACGACCAAGCTGATCACGGGCGCCGCCGCGGCGGTCCTCGTCGCGGGCGGCGGCTTCGCGCTCGCGGGCAACGCGACCGCCGGCGAGGAGCAGGCGGCAGCGCCCCAGGCGGGCGGCACCCCCTTCGCGCCGTACGTGGACACCTCGCTCCAGCCCTCCTACGACCTGCTGGACAGCGCCGAGAAGACCGGGGTCAAGGAGTACAACCTGGCCTTCGTCACCAGCGCCGACGGCCAGTGCGCCCCCAAGTGGGGCGGCACCCAGGAGCTGAAGGACAACCCGGTCGCCCAGCAGATATCCGACCTGCGGGCCAAGGGCGGCGACGTCCGCGTCTCCTTCGGCGGCGCCAACGGCTCCGAACTCGGCCTGGCCTGCGACTCGGCCGACCAGCTCGCCGACGCCTACGGCAAGGTCATCGACGCCTTCGACCTGAAAAAGATCGACCTGGACATCGAGGGTGCCGCGCTCCCCGACACCCAGGCCAACGAGCGGCGCGCCCAGGCCGTCGCCGCGCTCCAGAAGAGCCACCAGGACCTGGACGTCTCCTACACGCTGCCCGTGATGCCCGAGGGGCTGACCCAGCCCGGCGAGGCGCTGCTGAAGAACGCCCAGTCCAACGGGGTGAAGGTCTCGGCCGTCAACATCATGGCCATGGACTACGGCCCCTCCTACGACGGCGACATGGGTGAGTACGCCACCCAGGCCGCCACCGCCACGCACAAGCAGGTCGCCTCGGCGCTCGGCCTCGACGACGCCAAGGCGTGGCAGGCCCTGGCCATCACCCCGATGATCGGCGTCAACGACGTCAACGTCGAGGTCTTCAAGCCCGAGGACGCCAAGGAGGTCAAGGCCTTCGCCGACAAGAACGGCATGGGCTGGGTCTCCATGTGGTCCGGCACCCGCGACAAGGCCTGCCCGGGTGGCCCCAAGGACCAGGCGGACCCGACGTGTTCCAGCATCGACCAGCAGGCCGACGAGTTCAGCAAGGCGTTCGCGGGCTGACGCCCCCGGGCCCCCGGCCCGAGCAGGCAGCCCCTCCCCGGCCGGTCCCGACCGCGGCGCCTCCGTCCACGGCCCCGGTCCCGGCGCCGGCCCGGCCGGCGGGGCGCGACGGTTCCACCCCCCCACACCCCGTCGCGCCCCGCCGCGCCCGTGCGGAACCCGCGCACGGGCGGCTCCCTGCGCGCGCCGTTGTAGTTGAATGAGCCCCGTCGCCCCGGCCCCGCCGGGCCGGGGCTCGCGGCGCGGGGGAGGGGACCATGGCAGCAGCGCGCGGCTCGCGCACCGGCAGACGCACACCGTCCCGGCCGACCCTGGAAGAGGTCGCCCGCCGCGCCGGAGTGGGACGCGGCACCGTCTCCCGCGTCGTCAACGGCTCGGCCCGCGTCAGCGACCGCACACGCGCCCTCGTCGAGGAGGCCGTCGCCGAACTGGGGTACGTGCCCGACCGGGTGGCCCGCGCCCTCGCGGCCGGCAGGGCCGACGCCATCGCGCTGGTCGTGCCCGAGGCCGGGTCCCGCTTCCTCACCGAGCCGTACTTCTCCGGCATCGTGCACGGCATCAGCGCCGAACTGACCGGCGCCGACATGCAGTTGCTCCTCACCCTGCTCCGTACCCAGCAGGAGCGCGACCGCTTCGCGCAGTACGCGGCCGCCCACCGTGTCGACGGCGTGCTGCTCGTCTCCGTGCACGCCGACCACACCCTGCCCGACCTGCTGGCCCGGGCCGGGGTCCCGGCCGTGCTCGGGGGACGGCGCCGCGCCGCCGAACCGACGCCCTACGTCGACTGCGACAACAGCGGCGGCGCCCACCGCGCCGTCACCCACCTGCTCACCCGCGGCCGCCGCACCGTCGCCACCATCGCCGGACCCGCCGACGTGTACGCCGCCCGCTGCCGCGCCGACGGCTACCGCGCCGCGCTGCGCGACGCCGACCGCCCCGTGCGCGACGAGCTGCAGGCCCCCGGCGACTTCACGGAGGAGGGCGGCGCGCACGCCATGCGGCAGCTTCTGGAGCGCACGCCGCGGCTCGACGCCGTCTTCTGCGCCTCCGACGTGATGGCCGCCGGAGCCCGGCACGCCCTGCGCGAGGCGGGCAGGACCGTGCCCGACGACGTGGCGCTCGTCGGCTTCGACGACTCGGTCGTGGCCCGCCACATGGATCCGCCGCTGACCACCGTGCGGCAGCCCCTCGCCGAGATGGGCCGCGAGATGGCCCGCGTCCTGCTGGAGCTGCTGGGCAAGGGAACGCCGGGCACCTCCGCCACCGCGGCCAGCCCCGCCGAGGGGGACCGCTGCCACCGGGTGCTGCCCACCCAACTGGTCACCCGGGCCTCCTCCTGACGGGGTATCCGCTCACCCCTTGGGCCCCGCTCCGGGTGCGCGGTGCCCACCGGGGGCCGTTGCATCGCGGGTATGGCCCCTACAGCGACCGGAAGAGCGAAGCCCCGCACGGCGATCCCCGCGACGGGGGTGCCGCGCCGCCGCCCGGGCGTCGGTGCCGCGGGCGCCGTCACCCTGCTCGCGGCCCTCACCCTCCCCGCCGTCGCCCTGCCCGCCGTCTCCGGCAGCGGGCCGGGCGACCCTCTGTCCGCGGTCGCCCCGGCTGCCCGGCGCGGTCCGCTCGACGCCGGCTCCCCGCTCACCCTGCCCGGCCCCGCCGAGCCCGGTCCCGGGTCGCCCGGCCCGACCGGGGAGCCCGGCGCGGGTCCCGACTCCCGTCCGACGGGGGAGCCGGGCGCTTCCGCGGGGTCCGGGGCGGGGGAGTCCGGCAGCTCCGCGGGGACCGAGGCCGGGGACGGCGCGTGGGTGGGGCCGGTGGGGCGGGAAGGGGTGCGGATCTCGGAGGCGTACGGGGTGGCGGGCGACTGGGCGGCGGGGCACCACACCGGTGTCGACCTCGCCGTACCGGTGGGCACCTTCGTCCGTTCCGTGGGCCCGGGGGAGGTGGTGTCCGCGGGGTGGGCCGGTGACTACGGCAAGGCGGTCACGGTACGCATGACGGACGGCATGTACACGCTCTTCGCTCACCTGTCGGAGGTCTCCGTGGCCGCCGGTGACTCCGTACGCGCCGGAACCGGACTCGGCCTCTCCGGCGACACGGGCCGCACCTTCGGGCCGCACCTCCACTTCGAGGTACGCACCGGAACGGGGTACGGCAGCGACATCGACCCCGTCCGCTACCTCGCCGACCACGGCGTCCACCTGACGTGAGGCCCGGCCTTTCGCCCTCCGCGCGGCCAGTCGCCCCCGGGTGCGCGCGGTGGCGGAGCGGCGGCGGTCAGCGGTGGGATCGGCACAGGGCCCGGTCGGGGCGGCACACGTCGCATACCCGGGCCTCCTCGGCGCAGGTGAGCAGGGACATGGCCTCCCGTGCGGTGATCCGCCGGGTCAGCCACCCGTCCCGGGCCTGCCAGCAGTCGCGTCGGTGCACGCACCACCAGGGCCCCTCGGTGCCGACGCCCCGGACCCGCACGGCCACCCACTGGCGGCCGGCCACCGCCCCCGCGGTCGGTACGGCTTCGTAGTCCTCGCCGGGGAGCGGAGTGATGTGCTCGGCCGAGACGCTGATGGCGGTCGGGGCGCTGCCGGGTTCGGTACGGCCGTCGGGGTGCTGGTAGCGGCTGGGCAGGATCGCCTCGCACTCGTACCACCAGTGGCCGTCGGGCGTCCGGGACCGGCCGGTGACGACGACGTCCAGCTCCTGCCCGTCCGGCATGCGGGCCCGCGCCCACGGCCCCGCACGATCGCGCCACTCACTCACGTACCGAATATTAGTTCGAATAAAACGGGTGCGCCGTCCGGGTTCATTCCGGCCGACGTTTTCGTGTTGTACCAAAAAGTGACACTTCGCCCGCCATCGTGGTGCTTCGTCCAACCAAACCCTTGGAGGTTCACATGCGTATGCGTACGCTTGCGCGCTCCGTCGCTGTCGGCTTCGCCGTCCTCGGCCTGGCCGGTGCGGGCGCGGGTTCCGCTGCCGCCTGGCCGCAGGGGCACCAGCACAACTCGGTGCACGAGTCGGTCAAGAAGGAGTGGAAGAAGATCCACGTCTCGGACGACGACCACATCGTCAGCGACTCCGTGATCTTCGTCTTCGGCCCGATGCAGAACGACTGAACCGAACCGGTTCGGTTCGAAGTGGCAGACGCCTAGCTCTGCCCGCCCGTCAGCACCGCGTTCCCGCCTCCGGGAGGAGGCCGGGAATGCGGTGTTTTTATGCCCCGACGGCCGCGTGTCCCGCGCGGCACGACGGCGGCGGCGTCGGCGCTACGACACGAGAAGGGCCCGTGACCGGCTCGGAAGCCGATTACGGGCCCTTCTTCTCAAGGGTGGACGACGGGACTTGAACCCGCGACTTCCTGGACCACAACCAGGTGCTCTACCAACTGAGCTACGACCACCACGTCCGGCTCGGGAAGTGAGTCCCCGACCGGGCTGCTAAGAGTGTACAGGCTTCGAGGGCGTGCTCGCGCACGGGTTTTCGGAGGGGTCCGCGGTCACTCCGCCGGAGGCAGCACGTGCCGGGCTGCGATCTTCTTCGCCGTCTCCGAGTCGGGGCCGGGCTGCGGGACGAACACCGCCTCGCGGTAGTACCGCAGCTCGGCGATCGACTCCCGGATGTCGGCCAGCGCACGGTGGCTCCCGTTCTTCTCCGGGCTGTTGTAGTAGGCCCGGGGGTACCAGCGGCGGGACAGCTCCTTGACCGAGGAGACATCCACGATGCGGTAGTGCAGGTGGCTCACCAGCGCCGGCATGTCCCGGACGAGGAAACCGCGGTCGGTACCGACGGAGTTGCCGCACAGCGGCGCCCTGCCGGCGTCCGGCACCCACTCGCGCAGGTACGCCAGGACCCGGGCCTCCGCGTCGGCCAACGTCGTCCCCCCGTCCAGCTCCGCGAGCAGGCCGGAGGTGGTGTGCATCCGGCGCACCACCTCCGGCATCGCCTCCAGCGCGGAGGCGGGCGGGCGGATCACGATGTCCACGCCGTCGCCGAGTACGTTCAGCTCCGAGTCGGTCACCAGCGCGGCCACCTCGATGAGCGCGTCATCGGACAGCGAGAGGCCGGTCATCTCGCAGTCGATCCACACCATGCGATCGTTCATGCGCTTCACACTACGTGACCCGCCCGGGTCAGCCCTCGCCCCGCCCACGCTGCCCCGGAACCCGCGGGGCGAACGCGTCCGCGTCGGGTTTGCCCTGCTCGAAGCGGCTCTCCCGGACGCTCCGGAACGCGCGCAGCCCCTCTTGTCCGGCGGCCCCCGGTTCGAGAACCGCCTCCTCCGCACCGGCGGCCCCGGCCTGCTCGGATCCCGTCCCTGGCGACCCCTGCCGACCGGGCTGCCCCGGTGCCGCACCCTGCTCGGGCGGCGCCGAGTGGCCGGATCCGGGGTGACCGGCACGGGGAGCCCGTGCCTGCCCGGCTCCCTGGCCGAGCCCCTGCGTCTGCGCCTGCTGCCCCTGGCCTTGGCTCTGGCCCGGCATCTGACCGCTGCTCCGCCCCTGTCCCGGCCCGCTGCCGGGGACGGCCCCCTGACTGCCGGAACCGTGGTGCGGTACCTGGCCGTTCCCGAAGCCGTGCCCTTGGCCGTGGGCGTGCCCCTGACCGTTGTTGTGCCCCGCACCCTGGCCGTGTCCCTGGCCTGGTGGGAGTCCGGCCCCCTGGCCGTACCCCGCCCCTTGGCCGTACCCCGGGCCCTGGCCGTACGCCGCGCCCTGGCCGTGGACCCAGCCCTGACCGGATCCCGGCCCCGGGCCACGGGCGTGGCCCGGGCCGCCGTGTCCGTACGCCTGGCCGTGGCCGGGCTGGGGCTGGTGCGGCAGGCGTACGGCGCCCTCCGGGCCGTCGGCGAAGGGCGGCCCGGCGTCCTCGTCGCCCTGGTCCCCGTCGAGCCGCCGGGCCCGGTAGGCGGCCCGGTAGGCGGCGGGAGAGGCACCGAGCTGACGGCGGAAGTGACCGCGCAGCGCGACGGGGGAGCGGAAGCCGCAGCGGCCCGCCACCTCGTCCACGGAGTAGTCCGAGGTCTCCAGCAGGCGCTGGGCCTGGAGCACGCGCTGGGTGATCAGCCACTGCAGTGGAGCGCTCCCAGTAAGAGACCGGAAGCGCCGGTCGAAGGTGCGGCGGCTCATGTACGCGCGCGCGGCGAGGGTCTCCACGTCGAACTGCTCGTGGAGGTGTTCCAGCGCCCAGGCGACGACTTCGGCGAGCGGGTCGGCGCCGATCTCCTCTGGTAAGGAGCGGTCCAGGTGGCGAGGGTGGCCGCCGGTCTCCTGGCCGGTGCCACGGCGGGGCGGGATGACCAGGCGCCTGGCGAGCGCCCCGGCGGCCTCTGCGCCGTGGTCGGTCCGTACGACGTGCAGGCACAGGTCTATGCCCGCCGCCGTGCCTGCGGAGGTGAGGATGTCGCCGTCGTCCACGAACAGTTCGCGGGGGTCGACGTGCACGGCCGGGTAGCGCTTGGCGAGCGTCGGTGCGTACATCCAGTGCGTGGTGGCCGGACGGCCGTCGAGCAGACCCGCAGCGGCGAGGACGAACGCGCCGGTGCACAGCCCGATGACCCGGGCCCCCTCCTCGTGCGCGCGGCGCAGCGCGTCCAGTGCGGCCTGCGGTGGTGGCTGGGTGATGGAGCGCCAGGCGGGGACGACGACGGTACCGGCCCGGGAGATCGCCTCCAGCCCGTACGGCGCGCTCAGTTGGAGCGCGCCGGTGGTGCGCAGCGGCCCGTCCTCGCCCGCGCAGACCAGCAGCCGGTAGCGGGGAACTCCGGCGTCCTGGCGGTCGATTCCGAAGACGGAGAGCGGGATGGAACTCTCGAAGATGGGACCACCGCTGAAGAGCAACACCGCCACGATCTCGCGCCGGCGGCGCGCGGCCAGCTTGCGGGTCTCGACTGGGCCGTTCGTGGAGTCCTGGCTCATTGGAACTAAGCCCCCCTCAATCGTTGTGTTCCTCTCGGTCCATACACATCTCCCCCGCTCTCCCCCGCAGCGAAAGCCAAGATCGAATCTACTGCGTCGGATGAGGTGGGCGGTGCAAGTTCGGCATCCGGCGCTATGTCGACAAGGCAACTTGGCGTGAAGCGTTCGATCACGAAGCGTTTCACTCCAGCAGGCTGCAGGGAAGTACGCATGCCCTCTCTGCCCCGTCAACGTAGGGTGCACACCCGCGCGGCGCTCCTTTCGCCGCTGGTGGCAGGGGGTCGGGGAAGTGTGGTGGCAAGGGTTGGGGTGCGGTCCCAAGTTGGCCGAAAAACGAGGGGGCTCGGACGTACGATCCGGTCACTTCCGGGGCGCACGCCACCGGTGCGGAGGGGCGTGGGAGGCGCATGCTTCGCCTGGTCGCGGAACGGTGGAGGGAGGCGGGGACGGCGAGTGACGTCATGTTACTGATTGTGCGCCGGTGTGCGCCCTGAGCGATCGGCTCGCGCCATCGCGTCGATCAAGTCGGGCCGTCCGGACGGCGGCCCGCCCCGTCTTCGGCCCGCTCCCGTACCGGTCCCGCGGGCGTCTCCGCCCGGTCCCCGGGGACTCGCCTCCGAGTCGGCCTCCGAGCCGTTCCGGGGCCGCCCCGGAGTCGCTCCACGGGTGCGCCGCGGGCGGGCAGGCCGTCGGCACCGTAGGTGACAGGCGCGTGCGGTACGTGACCACGGTGGCGGGTGCGGAACGGAGAGCCGCAGGTCAGGGGGCGGTGCCTCGCGCATCCCGACGCCGGAAGGTCTCGCCGGTGTCAAGGAGGCGCGTAAGGGGCGTAACGCGGCATTGCGCTGAGGGCCGCGCTCAGGCATGCTCCCGGTTCAACCGCCCCGGCGGTCGTCCTTCATTCCATGGGCACGGGGGGAGTGCCGCCGTACCCTTTGGGTAAAGGACGTGGGAAGACCATTCCCGGTCTTCGTCGATTCGTCGCAGTCGGCGGCGTATCCGTCGTATCCGTCGAGCGGGCCCCACCGGCCCCGAGCAGACCGAGAGAGCGCAAGCCGTCCGTCGTCCCTCTGCACAGAGGACTCACTTCGCCGAGACAATCCATGGCAGGACACGAGATCCCTGACCCAGCGGACCGCAGGCAGATCGCCGACTCCGCGGCGATTCCCGAAGCGGCGGACGAGCCACGCCACTCCTGCGATCCCGCTTTCCAGCACGGCGTCGTCGTGGGCTTCGACGGCTCGTTCTCCAGCGAACGGGCGCTCGCCTACGCCATCGGCATGGCGCACCGTACCGGCTCCGGACTCATCATCGTGCACGTCGCCAACCGGCTGCCGACGACCGTGTGGGCCGGCTGCGAGCCGCCCGTCTTCGTCGACGTCCCCGACCACCGCACCGAGGTCCTCGGGCTCGAACTCGCCTGTGCGGACCACCTGTCCGAGGTGCCGTGGATCCTGGTGGAGCGGGGTGGAGACATCTGCCACGAACTGGAGGAGGTCGGCAGCGAGTACGCGGCCGACGCCATCGTGGTCGGCTCCTCGCACGGTCTGGTGGGGCGGCTCTTCGGTTCGGTGGCGGGCCGCCTGGCGCGGCGGGCCCAGCGGCCGGTCGTGGTCGTTCCCTGAGCCCGGCCGCACGAAAGAGCGGGGCCGGTCCGGCTCCGAGGAGTGTGCGTTCACCCAACTCCCGGGCCCGCTTCTGCGGTTGCGACTGTGCGGATCGATAAATCTACCCGTGCGTAGAGGTGCGTCGTGCGTTTGTGGGGGGCATACAGACAGCACGTGGGAGTCCCCGGCCCGAGGCGTGCCGCCGTCCGGCAAGTGACGGTTCCGTACGGCGGCCCACCTGCCGGCGTAATGGGCGACGCCGGCACAGGGGAGGCGGAATCCCGCGCGGTTGGTGGCCCGCGCGGGATTCCGCCCATCTCGTCACCCGCACCGCGCTCGGACCCGGCCCCGGGTGCTCGCGGCGGTGTTGCCGGGTCTCACTCCACGGTGACCGACTTGGCCAGGTTGCGGGGCTTGTCGATGTCCCGGCCCAGCGCCAGCGCCGTGTGATACGCGAGGAGTTGGAGCGGGATGCCCATCAGGATCGGGTCCAGCTCGTCCTCGTTCTTCGGCACCACGATGGTGTGATCGGCCTTCTCCTGCTCCTGGTGCGCCACGGCCAGGATGCGGCCGCTGCGGGCCTTGATCTCCTCCAGGGCCGCGCGGTTCTTCTCCAGCAGGTCGTCCTCGGGCACGATCGCCACCGTCGGCATCGCCGGCTCGATCAGCGCCAGCGGCCCGTGCTTGAGCTCGGAGGCGGGATAGGCCTCGGCGTGGATGTAGGAGACCTCCTTCAGCTTGAGCGAGGCCTCCAGGGCGACCGGATAGCCGCGCACCCGGCCGATGAAGAGCATGGAGCGGGCGTCGGCGTAGCTCTTGGCCAGCTTCTCGATCTCCGGCTCCTGCTTGAGGATCTCGGTGATCTGGTCCGGCAGTCTGCGCAGCCCCTCGATGATGCGCTTGCCGTCCTTGACCGACAGGTCGCGGGTGCGCCCCAGGTGCAGGGCGAGCAGTCCGAAGGCGACCACCGTGTTGGTGAAGCACTTGGTGGACACGACGCAGACCTCCGGGCCCGCGTGCACGTACACCCCGCCGTCCGCCTCGCGCGCGATGGCCGAGCCGACCACGTTGATGACGCCCAGCACGCGGGCGCCCTTGCGCTTGAGCTCCTGGACGGCGGCGAGCGCGTCGTAGGTCTCCCCGGACTGCGAGACCGCGATGTAGAGGGTGTCCGGGTCCACCACCGCGTTGCGGTAGCGGAACTCGCTGGCCGGCTCCGCGTCGGCAGGGATACGGGCCAGCTCCTCGATCATCTGGGCGCCGATCAGCCCCGCGTGGTACGAGGTGCCGCAGCCCAGGATCTTCACCCGGCGCACGGCCCGCGCCTCCCGCGGATCCAGGTTGAGGCCGCCGAGGTGGACGGTGGCGAACCGGTCGTCGATCCGGCCGGCCAGCACCCGGTCCACCGCGTCCGCCTGCTCGGCGATCTCCTTGTGCATGTAGGTGTCGTGCCCGCCCAGGTCGTAGGACTCGGCGGCGTACTCCACCGTCTCGGGCGAGGAGGCGGTGCGCGAGCCCTCGGTGGTGTAGGTGCGGTAGTCACCGGCCTTGATGGTGGCCATCTCGCCGTCGTCCAGGGTGACGACCTGACGGGTGTGCGAGACGAGGGCGGCGACGTCCGAGGCGACGAACATCTCGTTTTCCCCGATCCCCAGCACCACGGGCGAACCGTTGCGGGCCACCACGATGCGGTCGGGGAAGTCGGCGTGCAGCACCGCGATGCCGTATGTGCCCTCGATGTGGCGCAGCGCCTCCTGGACGCGCCCCTCCAGGCTCTCCGCCTGCGCGGCCGCGATCAGATGGGACAGCACCTCCGTGTCCGTGTCGGAGACCAGGGCGATGCCGTCCGCGCTCAGCTTGGCGCGCAGTTCGGCGGCGTTGTCGATGATGCCGTTGTGGACGACGGCGACCTTCTCGGCCGGGTCCAGGTGCGGGTGGGCGTTGGCGTCGTTGGGTGCGCCGTGGGTGGCCCAGCGGGTGTGGGCGATACCGGCCGTGCCGGAGAACCGCTTGGGGATCCGCTCCTCCAGATCGCGGACCCGGCCCTTGGTCTTGGCCGTCTTGAGGCCGCCCGTCTTGCCGCCGGCTCCGGCGGCCTGGATGGCGATGCCCGCGGAGTCGTACCCGCGGTACTCCAGCCGCTGGAGACCCTCCAGCAGGAGCGGGGCGGTGTCACGCTTCCCGATATATCCCACGATTCCGCACATACTGCTGATGCCCTGCCTCTCGGTCGTGCGCTGTGCTGCTGTCGCTGGTGCCGGCTCGGTCGCTGTCGCCGGCCGGGGCCGTCGGTGCCGTGCCCGGTCAGCCGTAGACGATGCGGCGGAGCTGTCTGAGGGACAGCCGGGGTGGTGCCACGGCGCGGTGCGGCAACTCCGCCTCGATGCGTTCGAAGATCTCGGGGTTGGTCAGCCCCT
The DNA here is from genome assembly GCF_000424785.1 of Streptomyces sp. CNT360. Lineage (NCBI taxonomy): Bacteria > Bacillati > Actinomycetota > Actinomycetes > Kitasatosporales > Streptomycetaceae > Streptomyces > Streptomyces sp. CNT360. Next base: position 122,410 of record NZ_AUKO01000019.1, read on the forward strand.
TGGCCTGGAGCTCGCGGTGCCGACGCCGGACGAACTCGGGGGCCGTCTCGTCGAAGTACGACAGGACGTCCAGCACCACCCGGGCCGCCTCGCCGCGCTGGAGCGGCGTGGTGCGGACCAGATGGTCGAGGAGGTCGTCGTGGACCGGGGTCGGAGCGTCGGGCACTCGTCGATAGTGCTGTCTCGACGCCTCGATCGCAAGAAATCTGCCCGATAGCGGGCACGGCGTGGCGGAAACCGGAGCCCTCCGATGTCTTCCCGTCGCTCGACGGGACCGCCACCATGGCGAAGTGTCGTGAACATGGCTTTCGTTGAGAGTGCGCCACTCCAGTGAACAACCGTTCGATGAGCTCCGGTCGCCCCGGAGCTCGGAGGGATCGCTGATGGGACGACGACGCAGACCGCTGCTGTTCCTGTGTGCCTCACTCCTCGCGGCCACCGCACTGCCGGGCACCCCGGCAGCCGCCGCGGCCCTGGGCGAGGGGACCGGCGCCGCACACGCCCCGCGCCCACTCGACCAGGTGATACCCGCGCCCGCCTCCGTACGGCAGGCCGGCAAGCCGTACGAGATCACCCCGCGGACCGTCATCCGCGTGAGTGACGGCCGTGACGGACACGGCCATGGCGGCGGGGGTGGCCATGGTGGCGGCCACGGTCATGGCGGCGGCCACGGGCGTGGGCACGACAGCAGGAGCGCCACCGAGGAGACCGGGAAGAACGAGGAGCAGGGCAGGGGCGCCGCCACCCACGAGGGCGCCGTCACCACCGACGCGGGTGCCACCACCGACGCGGGTGCCGCCGCCGACGCGGGTGCCGCCGCCGGTGCGGGGGGCGCCGAGTCGGCGCGGAAGGTCGCAGGCCAACTGGCCGACCTGCTGCGGCCCGCCACCGGCTACCGCCTGCCCGTCACCACCCGCAGCGGCCGCGACGGCATCCACCTGCGGCTGACCGACGACCGCCGGCTCGGCCGCGAGGGCTACCGGCTCCACGTCACCGAGCGCGCCGCCGTCCTCAGCGCCCGCGAACCCGCCGGGCTCTTCCACGGGATCCAGACCCTGCGCCAGCTCCTGCCCGCCGCGATCGAGGCGGACCGCCCGCAGCCCGGCCCCTGGCGGATCGCCGGCGGCACCGTCGTCGACACCCCGCGCTACGCCTACCGCAGCGCGATGCTGGACGTCGCGCGGCACTTCTTCCCCGTCGACGCGGTGAAGCGCTACATCGACCAGCTCGCCCTCTACAAGATCAACACCCTGCATCTGCACCTCTCCGACGACCAGGGCTGGCGCATCGCCGTCGACTCCTGGCCGCGGCTGGCCACCTACGGCGGCAGCACCCAGGTCGGCGGCGGGCCCGGCGGCCACTACTCCAAGGCCGACTACCGCGAGATCGTGCACTATGCCGCCGACCGGCACCTGACCCTCGTCCCCGAGATCGACATGCCGAGCCACACCAACGCCGCCCTGGCCTCGTACGCCGAGCTCAACTGCGACGGCAAGGCGCCACCCCTCTACACCGGCACCGAGGTCGGGTTCAGCTCCCTGTGCGTGCCGTTGGAGCGCACGTACGACTTCGTCGACGACGTGATCCGCGAGCTGGCCGACCTGACCCCCGGCCCCTACCTGCACATCGGCGGGGACGAGGCGCACTCCACCAGCCAGGAGGACTACGACGCCTTCATGAAACGCGTCCAGCCCATCGTGGCCAAGTACGGCAAGACGGCCATCGGCTGGCACCAGATCACCGCGGCGCCGCGCCGGGGCACCGTCGCCCAGTACTGGGGCTACGACCGGACCGGTGCCGAGGAACGCGCCCAGGTGGCCGCCGCAGCCCGCGCGGGCACCCGGCTGGTGATCTCCCCGGCCGACCGCTCCTACCTCGACATGAAGTACGACAAGGACACGCCGCTCGGTCTGTCATGGGCCGGGTACGTCTCCACGCGGCGCTCCTACGACTGGGACCCGGCCACCTACCTCGACGGCGTCCCCGAGGGAGCCGTCCTCGGTGTGGAGGCCCCGCTGTGGGCGGAGACCCTTACGACCAGTGGCCAACTGGAATACATGGCCTTCCCCCGGCTGCCCGGCGTCGCCGAACTCGGCTGGTCCCCGGCCGCCACCCACGACTGGGGCACCTACCGTGAGCGGCTCGCCCAGCACGGGCCGCGCTGGGAGCGGATGGGGGTGAACTACCACCGCTCACCGCAGGTGCCGTGGCCGAGGTGACCCGGTGTCCCGGCCCGGGGCGGGCACCCCGACGGGAGCGCCTCGGGCCGGGTCCGCAGCGGTGGGGATCCCCGAGACAGGGGTGGGTCAGACGCCCACCCCCAGCTCGCGGGCGACCAGCATGCGCTGGACCTCGCTGGTGCCCTCGCCGATCTCCAGGATCTTGGCGTCGCGCCACATGCGGGCGACCGGGTACTCGTTCATGAAGCCGTAGCCGCCGTGGATCTGGGTGGCCTCCCGGGCGTTGGAGACGGCGATCTCCGAGGAGTACAGCTTGGCCAGCGCCGCCTGCTTCTTGAACGGCTCGCCCGCCACCAGCCGGGCGGCGGCGTCACGCCAGGTGACGCGGGCGGTGTGGGCACGCATCTCCATGTCCGCGATCTTGAACTGGATCGCCTGGTTGGCGCCGATCGGCTTGCCGAACGCCGTCCGGGTGTTGGCGTAGGCCACGGACTCGTCCACACAGCCCTGGGCCAGACCCGTCGCGAGCGCGGAGATCGCGATCCGGCCCTCGTCCAGGATCCGCAGGAACTGCGCGTAGCCACGGCCCTGCTCGCCCAGCAGGTTGGCCCGGGGGACACGGACGTCGGTGAAGGACAGCTCGTGGGTGTCCGAGGCGTTCCAGCCGACCTTGGAGTAGGCCGGGGCCACCGTGAAACCGGGCGTCCCGGACGGGACGATGACGGTGGAGATGCGCGGCGCGCCGTTCTCCTTGCGCCCGGTGACGGCGGTGACCGTGACCAGCCCCGTGATGTCCGTACCGGAGTTGGTGATGAAGGACTTGCTGCCGTTGATCACCCACTCGTCCGTCTCCTCGTCGAGCACGGCCGTGGTGCGGGTGCCGCCCGCGTCCGAGCCGCACTCGGGTTCCGTCAGCCCGAAGGCGCCCAGCATCTCTCCGGAGCACAGCTTCGGCAGCCACTGGCGCTTCTGCTCCTCCGTACCGAAGAGATGCACCGGCATCGCCCCGAGCGAGACGCCCGCCTCCAGCGTGATCGCCACCGAGGAGTCGACGCGGGCCAGCTCCTCCAGGGCGAGGCAGAGCGCGAGGTAGTCGCCGCCCATGCCGCCGTACTCCTCGGGGAAGGGCAGGCCGAACAGGCCCATGGTGCCCATCTGGCGGACGATCTCGTAGGGGAACTCGTGTGCCTCGTAGAACTCGCCGATCTTCGGGGCCACCACGTCGTGGGCGAACTCCTCGACGGTGCGGCGCAGTTCCTCGTGCTCGGGGGCGAGGCGGTGGTCGAGAGCCATGCTCACTGCTCCTTGAAGTCCGGTGAGGTCGAAGAGGAGGTGCCGGAAGGGGAGGGGGCCGTACCCGCGAGGGCGCGGACCGTGCGGGAGGGGCTGGGGCGGCCCAACTGCCCGGCCATCCAGACGCTGGTCGCGGTCAGCCGCGCGAGGTCGACGCCGGTCTCGATGCCGAGTCCGTCCAGCATCCAGACCAGGTCCTCCGTGGCGAGGTTGCCGGTGGCGCTCCTGGCGTACGGGCAGCCGCCCAGTCCGCCGGCCGAGGCATCCACCGTCGTGACGCCCTGCTGGAGCGCCACCAGGGTGTTGGCGAGGGCCTGTCCGTAGGTGTCGTGGAAGTGCACAGCAAGCCGGGGCCCGCCCGCGGTCCGCTCCGACAGCCCGGCCTCGTGCAGAGCCGACAGCAGCGCCTGGACGTGGCCCGGGGTGGCGACGCCGATGGTGTCGCCCAGGCTCAGCTCGGCGCAGCCCATCCCGGCCAGTGCCCGGCACACCCGCACCACCTGCTCGACCGGTACGGCACCCTCCCACGGGTCGCCGAAGCACATCGACAGGTAGCCGCGCACCGCGAGCCCCTCCTGCCGTGCGCGGGCCACCACCGGCTCGAACATCTCCAGCGCGCCGTCCACCGTGCGGTTGAGGTTGGCCTCGGCGAAGGACTCGGTGGCGCTGGCGAACACCGCGACCTCCCGCGCCCCCAGCGCCAGGGCCCGCTCCAGCCCGCGCGCGTTGGGCACCAGTACGGGCAGCCGCACCCCGGCCAGACCGTCCCCGGTCAGCCGGGGGTAGAGCTGCTCCGCGTCGGCGAGCTGCGGCACCCACCTGGGGTGGACGAAGCTGGTCGCCTCCACGGTGGTCAGCCCGGAGGCGGCCAGCCGGTGGATGAACTCCGCCTTCACCTCGACCGGCACGACGGCCTGTTCGTTCTGCAGCCCGTCCCGCGGCCCGACCTCGTGGATGCGCACCCGGGTGGGCAGCCCGTCCCGGGGCACCACCATGGGCAGGTTCGTGCTGTTCGTCATACGGCTGCCTCCGTCCCGCCGTCCGCTGTGTTCCCGTGCGGGTCCACCACCGCGAGCACCTGGTCCATCGCGACGGTGCTGCCGGCTGTGACGTCCAGTTGGGTCACCCGCCCGGCGTGCGGGGCCGTGATGACGTGCTCCATCTTCATCGCCTCCACCACCAGCAGGCTCTGCCCGGCCGCGACCTCGTCCCCCACCGCGGCCTTGACGAGGGTGACGGTGCCGGGCATGGGGGCCGTCAGCGCATCGGCTCCCTGGGGGGTGCCCGCCTGTTGCAGGGCGGCGGCTACCGGGTCGTGGTCCCGCACCTGCCAGGCCTCGCCGTCCTTGCCCAGCCACACGCCGGGCACGTCCCCTTCCGGGCACAGCGCACGGGTGAAGGTGAGGCTCATGCCGTCCCAGTCGAGCCGCACAGTGCCGTCCTGGTCCGCGCCCCCGCCCGGGTGGCCGTCGGAGCAGGGGCCGGGGGCGAGCCTCGCCCGGACCGGGGTGGCGCCCTCGACGCTGATCTCCGCCTCGCCCGGCAGCACGGGCGCCTCGGGGCGCCTGCCGTCCGGCGCGGCCGGCCGGACGCGTACCGCCACCGGGTCGTGTCCTGGCACCCGCAGGTGGTGCACCGTCCACGCCCGCTGCCCGCCCATCCGCCACCCCGAGGGCACCGCGAACGGGCTCACCCATGTGCCCGTGCCGCCTTCCCGGCCGGTACCCGGGCCGGACAGGGAGTCCCCCTCCGGCCCGCCGTCTGCGCCCCACACACCCTGGTGCGGCGCGCCGGGGGTGAGAGCGGTCTGCCGCAGCAGGGCTGCCGCGCCGTACACCTCCGCGGGCACCGCCTTTGGCAGCAGCCCGGCTGCCGCGCGGTCCACCAGGCCGGTGTCCAGGTCGCCGGAGGCGACCTGCGGGTGGGCGAGGAGACCGCGCAGGAAGGCCGTGTTGGTGTCGACCCCCAGCACCGTCGTCCGCGCCAGCGCCGCCCGCAGGCCGCGCAGCGCCGCCGCGCGGTCCGGGCCCCAGGCGATGACCTTGGCGAGCATCGGGTCGTACGTCGTGCCCACCTCCGTGCCCGTGGTGAGCCCGGAATCGGTGCGTACACCCTCGCCCTGCGCCTCCTGGAGCAGCAGTACCCGCCCCGCCGAGGGCAGGAAGTCGACACGGCCGTCCGCGGCGCCCGGTGCCAGGCGGGCGGTCTCGGCGCAGATGCGGGCCTCCACCGCGTGCCCGTCCAGCGCGATGTCCCGCTGCGCGAACGGCAGCGCTTGCCCGGCCGCCACCCGCAGTTGCCACTCCACCAGGTCCAGCCCGGTGATCAGTTCGGTGACCGGGTGCTCCACCTGGAGGCGGGTGTTCATCTCCATGAAGTAGTAGGCACCCGAGCCGTCGCCCGGGACGATGAACTCGACCGTGCCCGCGCCGCGGTAGCCGCACGAGCGGGCCGCGTCGGCCGCCGCCTCGCCCATCGCCGCACGCGTCGCCGCGTCCAGCAGGGGGCTGGGGGCCTCCTCGACGATCTTCTGGTGGCGCCGCTGGAGGGAGCACTCGCGCTCCCCGAGGTGCAGCACGGTGCCGTGTCCGTCGGCCAGCACCTGGATCTCGATGTGCCGGGGCCGGTCGATCCACCGCTCCACCAGCAGCCCGTCGTCCCCGAACGCGCCGCTGGCCTCGCGACGGGCAGCGGCGATCTCCTCCGGCAGCGCAGCCTCCTGACGCACCAGCCGCATGCCTTTGCCGCCGCCGCCCGCCGACGGCTTGAGCAGCACCGGAAGCCCCGTCTCGCGGGCTGCGACGGCCAGTTCGGCGTCGGTCAGCCCGCTGCCCGAGGAGCCCGGCACCACCGGGACCCCCGCCGCGCGGACCGTCTCCTTGGCGCGGATCTTGTCGCCCATCAGCTCGATGGCTCCGACGGGCGGCCCGACGAAGGTCAGGCCCGCCTCGGTGCAGCGCCGCGCGAACTCGGCGTTCTCCGCCAGGAAGCCGTACCCCGGGTGCACGGCCTGGGCGCCGCTGCGGTGCGCCGCCTCCAGCAGCCGCTCGATGCTCAGGTAGCTGTGGGCGGCGGCGGCCGGGCCGATCCGCACGGCCGTGTCGGCCTCCCGCACGTGGCGGGCGTCGGCGTCCGCGTCGCTGTGGACCGCGACCGAGCGGACGCCCAGCCTGCGCAGCGTGCGGATCACGCGCACCGCGATCTCCCCGCGGTTGGCCACCAGCACGGTGTCGAACATCCAGCCTCTCCTCGCCCTCACGTCGTGACTCGAACCTCCCGCGCCCGCGTCCGGCACCGCCCTCACCGCATCCCGCGTCGCCATCCGGGCCGGCCTCACATCCGGAAGACGCCGAAGCGGGGCGCTTCCGGATCGCGGTGCGGGAGCGGGGCGTTGGCGCAGGCCGTCAGGGCCAGGCCCAGCACCTGCCGGGTCTCCGAGGGGTCGATCACCCCGTCGTCCCACAGCCGTGCCGTGGCGTAGTAGGCGTTGCCCTGCGTCTCGTACTGGGCGCGGACGGGGGCCCGGAACTCCTCCTCCGCCTCCGCGGGCCACTCCTCGCCGCGGGCCTCCATCTGGTCCCGCTTGACGGTGGCCAGGACCGACGCGGCCTGCTCGCCGCCCATCACGGAGATCTTGGCGTTCGGCCACATCCACAGGAAGCGCGGGCTGTAGGCCCGGCCGCACATCGAGTAGTTGCCCGCGCCGTAGGAGCCGCCGATCACCACCGTCAGCTTCGGCACCCGCGCGCAGGCCACGGCGGTGACCATCTTGGCGCCGTGCTTGGCGATGCCGCCCGCCTCGTAGTCCTTGCCGACCATGAAGCCCGAGATGTTCTGGAGGAAGAGCAGCGGGATGCCGCGCTGGTCGCACAGCTCGATGAAGTGGGCGCCCTTCTGGGCCGACTCGGAGAAGAGGATGCCGTTGTTGGCGACGATGCCCACCGGGTGGCCGTGCACATGGGCGAAGCCCGTCACCAGCGTCGTGCCGTACTCCGCCTTGAACTCCTGGAAGCGCGAGCCGTCCACGACGCGGGCGATCACCTCCCGCACGTCGTAGGGGGTGCGGGAGTCGACGGGCACCACGCCGTAGAGCCCCGCCGGGTCGAGGGCCGGCTCCTCCACGGGGCGCACGGCCCAGGGCAGGGCGCCGGGGGAGGCGGGGGCGGGCAGCGTCGAGACGATGTGCCGCACGATGCGCAGCGCGTGCGCGTCGTCCTCGGCGAGGTGGTCGGTGACGCCGGAGACCCGCGAGTGGGTCTCGCCGCCGCCCAGCTCCTCCGCGGTGACGACCTCGCCCGTGGCGGCCTTCACCAGGGGCGGACCGCCGAGGAAGATCGTGCCCTGCTCGCGGACGATCACCGCCTCGTCGCTCATCGCCGGGACGTAGGCGCCGCCCGCCGTGCACGAGCCGAGGACGGCGGCGATCTGCGGAATGCCGGCGGCCGACATCCGGGCCTGGTTGTAGAAGATCCGGCCGAAGTGCTCCCGGTCGGGGAAGACCTCGTCCTGCATCGGCAGGAACGCGCCGCCCGAGTCGACCAGATACAGGCACGGCAGCCGGTTCTCCAGCGCGACCTCCTGGGCCCGCAGGTGCTTCTTGACGGTCATCGGGTAGTAGGTGCCGCCCTTGACCGTCGCGTCGTTGGCGACGATCACCACCTCGCGGCCCGAGACCCGGCCGATGCCCGCGATCACTCCGGCCGCGGGCGCCGCGTCCTCGTACATCCCGTCGGCCGCCAGCGGGCACAGCTCCAAAAACGGGGAGCCCGCGTCCAGCAGGGTGTCGACCCGGTCGCGGGGCAGCAGCTTTCCGCGCGCCACATGCCGCTCACGGGCCCGCGCGCCTCCGCCCAGCCGGGCGCGGGCGAGCTTCTCGCGCAGCCGCCCGGCCAGTTCGCGGTGGCCCCTGCGGTTCTCGGCGGCCGCCTCCGAGTCCGGGTCGACGGCGCTCGTCAGGCGCGGCGCCGCAGGACCGTGCCCGCTCACGTCCCGTACCGTCCGCTCGTGCATCACCGGCCCGCTCCCTCGCTCGCACACCCCGGCCACACCCCGACCGGCTCGGTTAGTGGTCGTTAACCGACTGCTTCAGGTTAACGCCTGCTAACCGGCCTGTCTAGAATGGACGGCATGAGCACCAGGACGGCAGGCACGGCCGCACCCAGCAGGCGGGAGCAGATCCTGCGGGAGGCCGCCCGGCTCTTCGCCGAGCGGGGATTCCACGGGGTGGGGGTCGACGAGATAGGGGCCGCTGTCGGCATCAGCGGCCCCGGGCTCTACCGCCACTTCGCGGGCAAGGATGCGATGCTGGCCGAGCTGCTGGTGGGGATCAGCGAGCGGCTCTACGAGGGGGGCCGGCGCCGGGCGGAGGAGTCGGCGGCGGCCGGTCTCGGTCCCTCGGCGGCGCTGGACGCGCTGATCGAGGGCCACATCGACTTCGCGCTCGACGACCGCGAGTTGATCACTCTCCACGACCGTGAGCTCGACCGGCTGCCGGAGGCGGACCGCAAGCAGGTGCGCAAGCTCCAGCGGCAGTACGTCGAGCTGTGGGTCTCCGCGGTCCGTGCGCTGTACCCGGTCCTGACCGAGCTGGAGGCGCGGGTCGCCGTGCACACGGTCTTCGGGCTGCTCAACTCGACGCCGCATCTGAGCGGTTCCTCCCGGATGCCCGACCGCGGGACGACGGCCGCGCTGCTGCACCGCCTCGCGCGCGGCGCCCTCTCCGCTGCCGAGCCCCGCGAGGGTGCCGGGTAGGCCCCGGTGCCCGGCCGCGGCGTTCCGGGTGGCGCCCCGCTCTGGACAGTGGAGGTGACCCCTCGGTAGCTTTGGAGCAGCGAGACTGAGCAAGCGCTTAGCCATGGCCGAGGCCGTACATGAAGAGGAGGCGTGCTGTGCGCCGCACGGTGTTCAACGAGGACCACGAGGCGTTCCGCCGGACGATCCGTGACTTCATCGCGGCCGAGGTCGTGCCCCACTACCCGCAGTGGGCCGAGCAGGGCTACGTCCCCAAGGACTTCTACAAGAAGCTCGGCGAGCTGGGCATCTTCGGCATCGAGGTGCCCGAGGAGTACGGCGGCGCGGGCGAGACCAGCTTCAAGTACAACGCGGTCGTCACCGAGGAGTGCGCCCGCGCGGGCGTGAGCTTCGGCGGCTCCAGCGTGCACACCGCGCTGTGCCTGCCGTACATCCTCAAGTACGGCAACGAGGAGCAGAAGAAGCGCTGGCTGCCCGCGTTCGTCTCCGGCGAGATGATGACGGCCATCGCCATGACCGAGCCGGGTACCGGTTCGGACCTGGCGGGGATGAAGACGACGGCCAAGCTGTCCGAGGACGGCACCCACTACGTCCTCAACGGCGCCAAGACCTTCATCACCGGCGGCGTCCAGGCCGACCGGGTCCTGGTGTGCGCCCGTACCGCCCCGGCCACCCCCGAGGACCGGCGCGGCGGCATCTCGATCCTGGTGGTGGACACCACGAGCGAGGGCTACGCGGTGGGCCGCAAGCTGGACAAGCTCGGGCTGCGCTCCTCCGACACCGCGGAGCTGTCCTTCACCGACGTCCGGGTGCCCGTGGAGGACCTGCTGGGCGAGGAGGGCAAGGCGTTCGGCTACCTGGGCCAGAACCTGCCGCAGGAGCGGCTGGGCATCGCCATCGGCGCCTACGCCCAGTCCGCCGCCGCCGTGCGGTTCGCGCACGAGTACGTCAAGGAGCGCACCGTCTTCGGCAAGGAGGTCGCCTCCTTCCAGAACACCAAGTTCGTACTGGCCGACTGCAAGGCCGACGTGGACGCGATGCAGGCCGTCGTCGACCGGGCCCTCGAAGCGCTGGACGCCGGGGAGCTGACCCCCGCCGACGCCGCCTCGGCCAAGCTGTTCACCACCGAACTGGCCGCCCGGGTGATCGACAGGTGCCTCCAACTGCACGGCGGATACGGCTACATGCTGGAGTACCCGATCGCGAACCTGTACGCGGACACCCGGGTCTCGCGGATCTACGGCGGCACCAGCGAGGTCATGCGCTCGATCGTGGCGAAGTCGATGGGCCTGTGAACGCACCGTCGCACCGGGGCGTGTCCCGCGGTGCCCGCGGCGGTGTGATCCGCGCCGTAACACCGACGGACCCCGTCCGGGCAGAATCACGCGCATGAGCCAAGCACTGACGTCCCTGCTCGACCTGCTCGACCTGGAGCGCGTCGAGGAGGACATCTTCCGCGGCAGCAGCCGGGCCGCCGTCGTCCCCCGGGTCTTCGGCGGCCAGGTCGCGGCGCAGGCGCTCGTGGCCGCCTGCCGCACCGTTCCCGAGGGGCGGCTGCCGCACTCCCTGCACGCGTACTTCCTGCGTGCCGGCGACCCGGGCGCCCCGATCGTCTACACGGTGGACCGGATACGCGACGGGCGGTCCTTCACCACTCGCCGGGTGGTGGCCGTCCAGCACGGGCAGCCGATCTTCCATCTGTCCGGCTCCTTCCAGGTCCACGAGGAGGGCATGGAGCACCAGGAGGCGATGCCTTCCGCGCCCGACCCGGAGACCCTCCCCACGGCGGAGGAGATCCTGCCGCGCTACCAGCACCTGTTCACCGACCCCGCGGTGCCCGAGCGGCTGCTGCGGGCGCGGGAGGCGGTGGACCTGCGGTACGTGGCGGAGCCCCCGTTCGGCAGCGTCGGGCGGCCCTCCCGGCCGCGCTCACAGGTGTGGTTCCGTACCCAGGGGAAGCTGGACGGCGAGCTCGACGATCCGATGCTGCACATCTGTCTGGCCACCTACGTCTCGGACATGACGCTGCTGGACTCGGTGCTGCTGGCGCACGGCAGGGGCGGCTGGGCGGTCGGCGACGTGGTCGGGGCCAGTCTGGACCACGCGATGTGGTTCCACCGCCCGTTCCGTGCGGACGAGTGGCTGCTCTACGACCAGGAGTCGCCCACCTCGCAGGGCGGCAGGGGGCTGGCCAAGGGCCGGATCTTCACCCGGGAGGGGGCGCTGGCCGTCTCCGTCATCCAGGAGGGGGTCGTGCGGGTCCCGCGCCCTCGGAGCACCGGCTCCGCCCACCCGGATGCTGCGCCGGACGCCCGGTCGGCCGGGCCCGGCGCTCAGCCGGCGAGGCCCGCCGCAGCCAGCACGTAGGCCGTCATCGGCTCGTAGAAGCGCGGGTCGACCACGTGGTCGTCCAGCGGCACGGTGACCTCCAGGGTGCCCTCCGCCTCGCCGAGGAACAGGGCGGGGTCGTTGCAGTCGGCGAAGCCCACCGTGGTCAGCCCGTGCTGGGCGGCGCGGCCGGCCCAGCCGTGGTCGGCGACCACCAGGTCGGGCAGGGACTGCCCGGCCTGCTCCAGGGCGTGCAGGATGCCGGCCATCGGTTCGGGGGAGTGGGTGTGCCACAGCGAGGCGCCCCGCTCGTAGGTGGCGACGCCCTGGAACTGCACGATGACGCCCTCGTCCGCGAAGACGCGCAGCGGCGTGCGCACGATGTCGCAGCCGACGGCGCGCAGCGCGGTGGCCAGGGTGCCGTGCATGTCCAGCAGCGCCCCCGGGTGGCCGGTGGCGAACAGGACGCGGCCCCGGGCCTCGGCGACCTTGCGCAGCTCGGCGGCGGCCCGGTCGAGCGCGGCGGCGGTCAGCTCCGGGTCGATGGTGTCCTGTCCCGTGCGGTAGTCCGGGTCGTCGCTGACGCCGCAGCGCTCCGCCATGACCGCGAGCACGTCCTGCTCGTCCACCCAGCGCTCGCCCAGTTCGAGGCCGAGCCAGTAGTGGCGGTCGCCGTTGGCGAGCTTGCGGTAGTGGTCGAGGTTGTTCTCCCGCGGTGTGGCGACGTCCCCCGCGATCCGGGTGCGCACCAGGTGGGAGATCAGCTCGTCGCGGGTGGGCGCTTCCGGGAGCGGCAGGGGGAGCGACACCGGCAGGAGAGGTCGTGGCATGAGGCCATTGTGTCTCGTACGGGCGCTCGATGGACGGAGTGTCCAAAAGGGGAGCCGCCCTCGCTCAGCAGCGGCCAACTGTCCGGCGGGCCGCTGCGCCTAGGCTCGGCGGTATGACCAGCAGCGACTCCTCTTCCCCGCAGGGGCCCGGCGGCGTGCGGCCGCCGCGCGGTCCCGTCGACTCCTCCCGGGTGCCCCGTTACGCCGGACCGGCGACGTTCGCGCGGCTGCCCCGCATCGACCAGACGGAGGGCCACGCGGACGTCGCCGTCGTGGGCGTGCCGTTCGACACCGGGGTCTCCTACCGTCCGGGCGCCCGGTTCGGCGGCAATGCCATCCGTGAGGCGTCCCGGCTGCTGCGCCCCTACAACCCGGCGCAGGACGCGGCGCCGTTCGCCCTGGCGCAGGTGGCGGACGCCGGGGACATCGCCGTCAACCCGTTCGACATCGGTGAGGCCATCGAAACCGTCGAGGCGGCGGCGGGAGAGCTGCTGGACGCCGGGTCGCGGCTGATGACCCTGGGCGGCGACCACACCGTCGCACTGCCGCTGCTGCGGGCGATGGCCCGCAAGCACGGCCCGGTCGCCCTGCTGCACTTCGACGCGCACCTGGACACCTGGGACACCTACTTCGGCGCCCCCTACACCCACGGCACCCCCTTCCGGCGGGCCGTGGAGGAGGGCGTGCTGGACACCTCGGCGCTCTCTCACGTGGGCACCCGGGGGCCGCTGTACGGCAAGCGCGACCTGGACGACGACGCCAAGATGGGCTTCGGCATCGTCACCTCCGCCGACGTGATGCGCCGCGGGGTGGACGAGGTCGTCGACCAGTTGCGGCAGCGCATCGGCTCCCGGCCGCTGTACGTGTCCATCGACATCGATGTGCTCGACCCCGCCCACGCGCCGGGCACGGGCACGCCGGAGGCGGGCGGTCTCACCTCGCGGGAACTGCTGGAGATCGTGCGCGGGCTCTCCGGCTGCCACCTGGTCTCGGCGGACCTGGTGGAGGTCGCCCCGGCCTACGACCACGCGGAGATCACCTCTGTCGCCGCCTCCCACACGGCGTACGAGCTGACGACGCTGATGACCCGGCAGATCGCGGCCGAGCGGGCCGGGAGCGGGAACGAAGGCGGGAACGGCGGAGCGTGAGGGGGCACGGACGAGCGGGTTCCGGCCGTGTTGGGGGCCGGGCCCTGCCGTGCACCTGCACGTGATCGCCGGGAGAGCCACCGGTCGGGGCGACGATCAGGCAGGTCGGAGCGGGCTTGACGGGGCTGCCGCCCCCTTCGGGGTGGTTACTCAACGCAACTGATTTAATACGTGACGTTACTGATTTTGATCGGTCGACGTGCAATCCGGGGAAGTTCTCGCCAGACTGCACGAGTGATCCCGCGCGGGAAGGTGGCGCGGAGCGCTCATGGAGCCGGCCTCGTGGGGGGTGTCGGCCCAGCGCGCCCAGGGACGCGCCGCCGGTGACCGGGGCGGCACCGGAGGAGCCCGACGGCTCACCGGGCCGCCACCGGTCACCCTCCTGGCTCCCGGAAGCCGGACGCCGCGTTTTGTGGGGTCCCGGAGTCGGTATCGGGCCCGTGGCCCTCGCATCGCCGTCGCGTCTGTGGCCCCGGAGTCGCTGTCGGGGCGGGGTCCGGCTCAGGGTGCGGTCAGTACCCGCGGTCCCTCCGGAGTGATCGCCACCGTGTGCTCGAAGTGCGCGGCCCTGCTGCCGTCCAGCGTGCGCAGCGTCCAGCCGTCGGGGTCGGTGGCGAACCCGTCGCCGCCGCCCGCCAGCAGCATCGGCTCGATGGCCAGCGTCAGACCCGCCCGCAGGGGGTAACCGCGGCCCGCCCGGCCCTCGTTCGGCACCGGCGGGTCCTCGTGCATCCGGCGCCCGATCCCGTGGCCGCCGAACTCCTGCGGGACGCCGTACCCGGCGGCGCGGGCCGTGGTGCCGACGGCGTACGAGATGTCGCCGAGCCGGCCCCCCGCCACCGCCGCCGCGATGCCCGCCTCCAGCGCCTGCTGCGCCGTGGTGAGCAGTGCCACGTCCGCGGGGTGTGCCGTGCCGACGCAGAAGCTGGTGGCCGCGTCGCCTGTCCAGCCGTCCAGCTGTGCGCCGCAGTCGACGCTGACCAGGTCGCCGTCGCGCAGCCGGTACCCGTCCGGGATGCCGTGCACGATGGCGTCGTTGACCGAGACGCACAGCGCCGCGGGGTAGGGCACGGGCGCGAAGTCGGGCCGGTAGTGCAGGAACGGAGAGGTGGCGCCCGCCGCGCGGAGCACCTCCCGGGCGACCTCGTCCAGTTCGGTCAGCCGTACGCCCACGCCGGCGGCCGCGCGGGTCTCCCGCAGGATGTCGGCGACCACGCGTCCGGCCGCTCGCATCGCGTCCAGTGCCGCGTCCGTCTTGAGCTCCACCATGACCGTGTGCCTCCGCTTCCGGGGCCGGACGGCTCCGGCCCACCAATTCTTATACCGGTATTAGTATCACGGCATGGTTCGCACTCCTCTCACACCACTGGAACGCGCACGCGGTCGCCACCTGGGCACCCTGCTCCGCCGGGCGCGGGGCGAGCGCAGCATGACGGACGTGGCCGCCGCGGCGGGCATCTCCGCCGAGACGCTCCGCAAGATCGAGACGGGGCGCGCACCCACCCCCGCCTTCTTCACCGTCGCCGCCCTCGTCGGCGCACTCGGACTCACCCTGGACGAGGTCGCCGACCGGTGCGCGGCCGTCACGGCCGAGGAGTCCGGGGAGGAGGCCGACCGGGCTCCGGCGGCCTGACGACGGGCTCCTCCGGCTGACGACTTCCGGCGGCTGTCGGCCAGGCGGGAGCCCGACGACCTCGTGGCGGGGCGGCGGCCCGGCCTCCCGGTGAGGGGCGGGGCGTCCTGGCGGTGCCGCACGGGTGCCGTCAGCGTGCCGCCCCGCACCATCGTCCGCACCGACGGCGCCGCCCGTGCCCGCACCGTCACCGAACTGCCCGCCCGCTCCACCGTCACACCGTCCGCGCACCGTGAAGGGGTCCACCATGCGTACGCGTCTCCCGCTCGCTCTCGTGACCGCTGCCGCCGCGCTGGCGGGCTGCGTCACCGCCCAGACGGCGGCGGCCCGGCCCACCGCGCTCCCGCAGACCCACCAGGGGCACGCCTGTTCGCGGTCCGTCGCCCTCCAGGGATACTCCGACTCCCTCGACAAGACGACCTTCCACGACCTGCCCGTCGCCGGGATCTCCGCCCTCGCGCCGGACGGGCGCGGGCGGCTCGTGGGCCTCTCCGACCGCTCCGTGCTCTTCACCTTCGACGTGGCCGCACACGGCCCCGTCCCACGCGCCCGCACCGTCGCCGGGGTGCCGGTCGCGGACGGGAACGGGGCGCCGCTCGACTCCGAGGGCCTGGTCGTCGAGCGGGACGGCAGCCGGCTGGTCACCTCCGAGGCGGAGCCGTCCATCGGGCGGTACACGGCGGACGGCACCTTCACGGGTGAGCGGCTGCCCATCCCGCAGGAGCTGCGGGTACGGCCCGCGGGGCGTGCTCAGCACAACCAGACCTTCGAGGGGCTGACCGCCTCGCACGCGGGCCGCACCCTGACCGCCTCCATGGAGGGCCCGCTGGAGGGCGACGGCACGGACGCGCGGGGCCGGGCACTGGTGCGGTTCCAGAACTGGCGGCTCGGCCAAGCGGCGGCCTCGCCCAGCAGCCAGTGGGCCTACCCGGTCGATCCCGAGCTCGGTGTCGCGGAGATCGCCGCGACCGGGGAGGGCCGCTATCTCGTCCTCGAACGCGGATACGACGCGGCGGCCGGCGCCAACACCATCCGCCTCTACCTCGCCGATCCGCGGCACGCGAGCGACGTCGGCGACGTCGGCAACGTCGGCAACACTGGTTCCCGCACCACCGGGCCCGGCGGGGTGCGTCCGCTGCGCAAGACGCTCCTGGCCGATCTGGGTGACTGCCCCGATCTGGGCGCCCCCAACCCCTCGCCGCAGCCCAACCCGCTGCTGGACAACATCGAGGCCCTCGCGGTGACCGGGCGCTCCCCGGGCCGGCTGCACCTGCTGCTGGCCAGCGACGACAACCAGCGCGCCGAGGAGGTCACCCGCCTCTACCGCCTCACCGCGCGGCTGCCCCGCCGCTGAGGGCGGCAGCGGCACCTGCGACAACACGAGCGGGAGATCCGACGGGATGAAAACCTGATCCTGGGACGTTGGGCCTCCGCGGAGGCAGGCCCAACGCGACGGGAAACGGGAAAAGGGAGCATCGTGACCCAGGACAGCGCCGGAAGTCCGAAGACGGCCGCCGGACCCGGATGGGCCCGGCGGCTGGCCGGATACTGTTGGCGGTACAAGCGCGCGGTGGTGTTTGCGCTGGGCGCCTCGCTCGGCGGCATGGCCGTCATGGCGCTGGTCCCGCTGCTGACCAAGATCATCATTGACGACGTGGTGGTCGGCGGCCAGGGCAGCCTGTGGACCTGGGTCGGTCTGCTGGTGGCCGCCGCGGCCGTCATCTACGCCTTCACCTACGCCCGCCGCTACTACGGCGGGCGGCTCGCGCTGGACGTCCAGCACGACCTGCGCACCGAGATGTACCGCTCGATCGTGCGGCTGGACGGCCGCAGCCAGGACGAGCTGTCCACGGGCCAGGTCGTCGGGCGGGGCACCAGCGACCTCCAGCTCGTGCAGAGCCTGCTGTTCATGCTGCCGATGATGATCGGCAACGTGCTGCTCTTCCTCGTCGCGCTCGTCGTGATGGTCGTCCTCTCGCCGCTGCTCACCCTCGTCTCGCTGGCCGTCTTCCCGCTGCTGTGGTGGGTGGCGAACCTCAGCCGCAAGCGCCTCTTCCCGGCCACCTGGTACGCGCAGCAGCAGGCCGGTGCGGTCGCCTCCGTGGTGGACGGCGCGGTCACCGGCGTGCGGGTGGTCAAGGGCTTCGGGCAGGAGGCGCAGGAGACGGGCAAACTGCGGGCCATCAGCCGCAAGCTGTTCGCCGGACGGCTGCGTACCGTACGGCTCAACGCCCGCTACACCCCCGTCCTCCAAGGCGTGCCCTCCCTCGGGCAGGTCGCCATGCTGGCGCTCGGCGGCTGGATGGCCACCCGGGGTGAGATCACGCTGGGCACCTTCGTCGCCTTCTCCACCTACCTGGCGCAACTGGTGGGCCCGGTGCGGATGCTGGCGATGATGCTGACTGTCGGACAGCAGGCCCGCGCCGGTGTCGAACGGGTCTACGACCTGATCGACACCGAGCCGCAGATGGCCGAGAGCCCGTACGCGCGCGAGCTGCCCGGGACCGCCGACGCCTCCGTCGAGTTCGACCACGTCACCTTCGGCTACGCGCCCGACGACCCGGTGCTGGACGGCTTCTCGCTGCGCGTCGAGCCGGGGGAGACCGTCGCCCTGGTGGGCGCCAGCGGCAGCGGCAAGTCCACCGTCTCGATGCTGCTGCCGCGCTACTACGACGTGACCGGCGGCGCCGTCCGCGTCGGCGGCCACGACGTGCGCGAGCTGACGCTGGACTCGCTGCGCTCCGCCATCGGCCTCGTCCCGGAGAACCCCTTCCTCTTCTCCTCCTCGCTGCGGGAGAACATCGCCTACGGAGCGCCCGACGCCACCGACGAACAGATCCGTGCCGCCGCCCGCGCCGCCCAGGCCGACCGCTTCATCGACGCGCTGCCCGACGGCTACGAGACCGCCGTCGGGGAGGCGGGCCTGACCCTCTCGGGCGGCCAGCGCCAGCGCATCGCCCTGGCCCGCGCACTGCTGACCGACCCGCGGCTGCTCCTGCTGGACGACGCGACCTCGGCTGTCGACGCCCGCGTCGAGCACGAGATCCACGAGGCGCTGCGCGGCGTGATGGCGGGCCGCACCACTCTGCTGATCGCGCACCGCCAGTCCACCCTCGCGCTGGCCGACCGGATCGCCGTCCTGGACGGCGGCCGACTGGCCGACACCGGCACCCACGAGGAGCTGACCGAGCGCTGCGCCCTCTACCGCAAGCTGCTGACGGACCCGGACGAGCTGGGCGACGTGGGCCGCGACCCGGCCGGCATGGCCGCCGCCCAGGACGCCCGGCAGGAGCCCACCGTCGACGGCGTCACCCCCGAGCTGTGGGTGCGTGAGCAGGAGGAGGAAGCGGACGCCCACGGCACCACGGGCGTCGCTGCCGCCCAGTCGGGACGCCCCGGCACCTTCGCCTCCGAACTGGCCGGGCTGCCCGGCGACCCCGAACTCCTCGCCAGAGTGGCCGCGCTCCCGCCCGCCGACGATGTCCCCGACATCGACGAGCAGCAGGCCGAACGGGCCGAGACCTCCTACGGGCTGCGCCGGCTGCTGCGCGGTTTCGGTGCCGCCCTGCTGGTCGCCCTCGTCTTCGCCGCGCTGGACGCCGGCTTCGGGCTCGTGCTGCCCGTCCTCATCCGGCACGGCATCGACGACGGCGTGGAGAAGGGCGCGCTGGGAGCCGTGTGGTTCGCCTCCGGCCTGGCGCTCGCCGTGGTCGTCGCGCAGTGGGGCGCACAGGTCGGTTCGCTGCTGCTGACCGGACGCACCGGGGAACGCGTGCTGTACGCCCTGCGGGTGAAGATCTTCGCGCAGTTGCAGCGCCTCGGCCTGGACTACTACGAGCGCCACCTGGCCGGCGCCGTGATGACGCGCATGACGACCGACGTGGACGCGCTGTCCACCTTCCTGCAGACCGGGCTGGTCACCGCCGTCGTCTCGCTCTTCACCTTCCTGGGCATCCTCGTCGCCCTGCTGCTGCTCGACCTCCAGCTCGCCCTGGTCGTCTTCGCGACGCTGCCGCTGCTGGTCGTCGGCACCGTCTTCTTCCGGCGCAAGAGCGTCAAGGCCTACGAACTGGCCCGCGAGCGGGTCAGCGTCGTCAACGCCGACCTCCAGGAGTCCGTGGCCGGGCTGCGGATGGTGCAGGCCTTCCGCGGGGAGGAGCGCGGCGCCGACCAGTTCGAGCAGCGCAGCGACGGCTACCGGCAGGCACGGGTGCGCGGACAGTGGCTCATCTCCGTCTACTTCCCCTTCGTGCAGCTCCTGGCCTCCCTGGCGACCGCCTCCGTCCTCGTGGTGGGCGCCACCCGGATCGAGAACGGCACCCTGACGGCGGGCGCATTGGTGGCCTACCTGCTCTACATCGAGCTGTTCTTCGCCCCGGTCCAGCAGCTCTCGCAGGTCTTCGACGGCTACCAGCAGGCGGCCGTCTCGCTGCGCCGTATCCAGGAGCTGCTGCGCGAGCAGAGCACCACTCCCGCGCCCGCCGCCCCGCGCGAGGTGGCCGGGGTGCGCGGCGAGATCGAGTTCCGCGACGTGCGCTTCCGGTACGCCACGACCGACCCGACCGGCACCCCGGGGGAGGAAGAGGCCCTCTCCGACGTGCGGTTGACGATCCCCGCGGGGCAGACCGTCGCCTTCGTCGGCGAGACCGGCGCGGGCAAGTCCACCCTCGTCAAGCTGGTGGCCCGGTTCTACGACCCCAGCGAGGGCGCCGTCCTGGTGGACGGGCACGACCTGCGCGAGCTCGACCTGACCGGCTACCGGCACCGGCTCGGCGTCGTCCCTCAGGAGCCCTACCTCTTCCCCGGCACCGTGCGGGACGCCATCGCGTACGGGCGCATGGACGCCACCGACGCCGAGGTCGAGGCCGCCGCGCGGAACGTGGGGGCGCACGACATGATCGCCTCGCTGGCGGGCGGCTACCTGCACGAGGTCGACGAGCGCGGCCGCAACCTGTCCGCGGGGCAGCGGCAGTTGATCGCCCTGGCGCGGGCCGAGCTGGTCGGCCCCGCCGTGCTGCTGCTGGACGAGGCGACCGCCGCCCTCGACCTGGCCACCGAAGCGCTGGTCAACCAGGCCACCGACCGGCTCGCCGGCTCGCGGACCACCCTGGTGGTCGCGCACCGGCTGACCACCGCCGCGCGGGCCGACCGGGTCGTCGTGCTGGACCACGGGCGGGTCGTGGAGGACGGCACCCACGCCGAACTGCTGGCAGCCGACGGACGGTACGCCGAGCTGTGGCGCACCTTCACGGGGGAGCCGGCCACCGGTGCGGGCGGCGAGACGGAGCACGCGCTGGTGTGACGGGGCGCGTGCCGGTGACGGACGCGTGCCGGTGACGGCGCACGCGCCCCGTCCGGCTTCCCGGAGCGACGCTCAGGGGCCGGGCGGGGCGCCGCAGAATCCGACCAGGTATTCGTCCACCGTCTGCACCCGGCCCCAGGGCAGCGGCTCCAGCCCGGTGCGCCAGTGCAGGGCGGAGATCTCCTCGTTCGGGGTGAAGGGCAGCAGCCCGGTCAGCTCGCCGGCGAACAGGGCACCGTAGAGCACGTGCTGTGCCGGCCCCAGGGCGGTGCGGGAGAAGCCGACGAAGCGCAGCGCCGCCGGGTCCACCTCCTGACAGGTCTCCTCGCGCAGTTCGCGGGCCGCCGCCGCGCGGGGCGTCTCCCCCTCCTCGACGCCGCCGCCGGGCAGCTCCCAGCAGTCGCGGTCGCGCACGTGCACCATCAGCAGCCTGCCCTCGTGCCGGACGGCGAGCAGGGCGTAGCCGACCGCTGCGTCGGCGAAACGCGTGTCCTCCGGCTCGTGGTGGAAGGACAGCAGCCGCATCCCGCGTGGCCCGGTGGCCAGCGGGGCGGGCAGCGGCCCGGTTGCGGGATCAGTCATGGTGCGCAGCGTAGCCGCGGCCACCGACGCGGGTGTTCGTCCCGCTGAGCGGTGCGGGCTGACCCGTATGCGTACACACGGCGGGTCCCAGGGTCTGGCGGAGCCGGTCGCGCGCCGATAGGTTCACGTCGACTTTTGGCGAAGTATGGGGAGGGTAAATGCGCAGAACGCTCAGATGGTTGCTGTCTCTGGTGGTGCTGATAGGCACCTTCGGCGTCGGCAGCGCGTCGGCGGGGGCCGCCACAGCGGCCGGATCCGGCGGGAAGGCCGGCGCCACCGACATCAAGGACCGCATCCTCGCGGTACCCGGGATGAGCCTCATCGAGGAGAAGCCCGTCGACGGGTACCGCTATTTTCTGCTCAACTACGAACAGCCCGTCGACCACCGGCACCCCGGCAAGGGCACGTTCCAGCAGCGCATCTCCATCCTGCACAAGGCCACCGACCGGCCCACCGTCTTCTTCACCGGCGGCTACAACCTGAGCACCACCCCCAGCCGCAGCGAGCCGACGCAGCTGACGGACGGCAACCAGGTCTCCATGGAGTACCGCTTCTTCACGCCGTCGCGTCCCGAGCCGGCCGACTGGTCGAAGCTGACCATCTGGCAGGCCGCCAGCGACCAGCACCGCATCCACGAGGCGCTGAAGAAGATCTACGGCAAGAACTGGATCGCCACCGGCGCCAGCAAGGGCGGCATGACGGCGACCTACTACCGCCGCTTCTACCCGCACGACATGGACGGCACCGTCCCCTACGTCGCCCCGAACGACGTGCGCAACGACGAGGACTCCGCCTACGGCACATTCTTCAAGACGGTGGGCACCAAGGAGTGCCGCGACCGGCTCAACGGCGTGCAGCACGAAATCTTCGAGCGCCGCGGCGAGATGGTGCCCCGGCTGAAGAAGTGGGCGAAGGAGAACGACTACACCTTCAAGCTGGCCGGCGGCGCCGACAAGGCCTTCGAACTGATCGCGCAGGACCTGGTGTGGGGCTACTGGCAGTACCACCTGCTCAAGGACTGCGACCAGGTGCCCGCCCCGGACGCCTCGACGGACACGCTCTACCAGTGGGCCGACGAGATCGGCGGCTGGGACGCCGGTACCGACCAGGGCATGCTGCCCTACACCCCGTACTACTACCAGGCGGGCACCCAGATGGGGTCGCCCGACTACGAGGAGCCGCTCCTCGACGACGTGCGCAAGTACCCGGGCCTGAACACGCCCCGCACCTATGTGCCGCGTGACATCCCGATGCGCTTCAACAAGCACGACAAGGCGATGCGGGACGTCGACCGCTGGGTGCGCCGCGACTCCTCGCAGATGCTCTACATCTACGGCGAGAACGACCCGTGGGGCGCGGAGCCGTTCCACCCGGGCAAGCGCACCAAGGACACCGCCGTCTTCTGGGCGCCCGACCAGAACCACGGCGCGCAGATCGCCACCCTGGCCGAGGACGACCGCGCGAAGGCCACCCGCATGCTGCTGAAGTTCGCGGGCCTCAAGGCCGAGCCGGGCGCGAAGCCCCAGCGGCTGACAACGTACGACAAGAAGCTGGACACGCCGCAGAAGGACGCGCGGACACTGCGTCCGTGACCCTCGACTGAGGCCGCCGGCGCGGCACCGTCACGCCGCGTCGGCGAGCAGGCCCAGCAGATGGGCGCGCACGCCCGGCAGCAGCTCGGGCAGTGCGCGCACCTGGGGGTACCAGCGCTTCTCGTACTCCCAGCACAGCCACTCCACGCCCGTCCCCTGCCCGGGGACGGGCGTGCGGGCGTCCGCGGCGCGGGTGAGCACCTCGACGAGTTCCGCGAGCGGCAGTACGCCCTCGCCGGGCGGCAGCGGTGTGCTGTCCTGGCGGGAGGGGACGTCCTTGACCTGGACGTACCCGAGATGGGGGGCCAACAGGTCGTAGGTCTCCTGCGGTTCCTCGCCGCCGCGCCAGGTGTGCAGCACGTCCCACAGGGCGCCCGCGCCCGGTCGGCCGACCGCCCGCAGCACGCGCGCCGTGTCCGCGCCCGTGCGGTGGGAGTCGTGCGTCTCCAGCAGCACCCGCACGCCCAGGTCCTCGGCGATCCGCGCGGCCTCCGTCAGCCGCCGTACCGCCGTCCCGTCGGCCGCGGCGGAATCCCGGGCGGCGCCGGTCCCGTCGGTCTCCGCACCGGGGAAGACGCGGACGTAGGGCACCCCCAGGTCGCGCGCCAGCTCCACCAGGGCGCGCACCTCGGCGAGTACGGGCCCGTCGTCGCCGTCCGCCGCCATCCTCGGATACCCGGCAAGACACAGCACCTCAAGCCCTGCCCGGCCGAACCGCTCGGCCACCTCGCTCCGCTCGCGCGGGCTCAGACCGGGGTGGACCGGCTCTTCCTCGTGGGCGCGCAGCTCCACCCCGTGGAAGCCGGATCCGGTGGCCATGCGCAGGACTTCGTCGAGGGGCGTGCCGGGGACGCCGAGGGTGGAGAAGGCGAGTCGCATGCGCTCAGCCGACCAGATGCACGGGGAAAAGTCACGCTACGGCTCACACCGGAAGGCGGGCACCGTCAGCTCGGAGTCGGCTCGGAGTCAGCTCGGAGCCGGCTCAGAACGGTACCCCGCACCGCAGCACCACGTTGGCGTACGGCCGCGCCTCGCCGGTGCGCACCACCAGGCGGGCCCGGCGGGTGAGCGCCTTCAACTCCTCGTGCGGCACCGACCGCCAACCGGGCAGCTTCTCCTCCAGCAGCGCCGCGCACGCGGGGTTGGCCTCGCGTACCTCGGTCGCGGCCGTGGCGCCCTCGACCTCCAGCTCGTCGAGCAGCCCCGTCAGCACTTCGGCGAAGGAGGGCGTGCCCGCGCGGAAGGCCAGGTCGACGACCGTGGGCCCGTCGGGGATCGGCAGCCCCACGTCGCACACCACGACCAGGTCGGTGTGGCCCAGGCAGGCCAGCGCCCCGCTCAGTCCGCGGTTGAGTATGCCGCTCCGCTTCACCCGGCACGCCCTTCGGGCTCCGCGCCGAGGGTGCTTCCGTCAGCCGTCTCCATGTCAGAGGCGGTGGGGTAGGACTCCTGAGCCCCCGGGCGGGTGACCGCGAAGGAGCCGACGCGCACCGCGTACCGTACGGCTTCCTCCAGCCCGCTGCCGCGGCCCAGCCGCCAGCCGAGCGCCCCGGTGAAGGCGTCACCGGCGCCGGTGGTGTCCACGGCCTCGACGTGCGGGCTGGGCACCCGCACCATGCCGACCCCGTCCGTCACCTCGGCGCCCACCTCGGACCCTGCCACCAGCGCACCCTCGCCGCCCAGCGTGACCACCACGCTGCGCGGGCCCAGGCCCAGCAGGGCGGTGGCCCACTCCGCCGGGTCGTCACCGAGCGACGCGCCGTCGTCCAGCAACTGGCGTGCCTCGTGCTCGTTGACCACCAGCGGGTCGCACAGCCCCAGCACGTCCTCGGGCAGCCGCGCGGGCGGGGAGGGGTTGAGCACCAGCCGCGCACCGTGCTCGGCCGCGGCGCGCGCCGCCGCGGCGACCGTCTCCAGCGGGATCTCCAACTGGCAGGAGACCACCGCGGCCGCCTCGAACAGCGGGCCCGCCGCCGCCACGTCCGCCGGGCTGAGCCGGGCGTTGGCGCCGGGGGAGACGACGATGCTGTTGTCGCCCGCGGCGTCCACGGTGATGAGGGCGACGCCGGTGGGGGCGTCGGTGCCCTCGGCGCCCTCGGGGGCACCGGCCGCGCCGGGGACCTTGACGCCGTCCTTGCCCACCGTGCCCGGTGTGTCCGTCGGGCCCACGAGGAGCCCCGCCAACGCCGCACCCGCGTCCCGCTGCGCCTCGGCCAGCATCCGGCCGTACGCGTCGTCACCGACGCGCGCCAGCAGCGTGGTGCGGGCCCCGAGCCGGGCGGCGGCCGCCGCCTGGTTCGCGCCCTTGCCGCCCGGGTGGATCACCAGGTCCGACCCGAGCACCGTCTCGCCCGGGCCCGGCCGTCGGTCGAGACCGATGACCAGGTCGGCGTTGGCGGACCCTACGACCAACAGGTCGTACTCGTGCATCCGGTGTGCTCCTTCTCGCTCCGCGCGGGCAGCGCCCGCGCGGACCGCGTTGCGTGTCGTCCGACCGGCTCCCGGCCTCGGTGACCTTCCCGGCCCCGAGTCGTGGGACCGCGTGGTCCGGGAGCCGTCCTGGGATCAGGAGTAGCGGTCGACGTTCTTCTTGGTGACGACCTTCACCGGGACCTTGATCTGGTCCTGCACCTTGGTCTCGTCGATGACCCGCATGGCGTTGCGGACGGCCATCTTGCCCAGCTCGGCCGGCTGCTGGGCGACGGTCGCGTTCAAGGTGCCCTTCTTGACGGCCTTCATCGCGTCCGGGGTGCCGTCGAAGCCGACGACCTTGACGCTCTTGCCGGACTTGGCGCCCAGCGCCTTGACCGCGCCCAGCGCCATCTCGTCGTTCTCCGCGAAGACCGCGTCGATCTCCGGGTGCGACTGCATGGCGTTGGTGGTCACGTCCAGGCCCTTGGCCCGCTGGAAGTCCGCGGGCTGCTTGGTGGCGACCTTGATGCCCGGGTACTTCTTGAGGCCCTCCTTGAAGCCCTGCCCGCGCTCGCGGGAGGCGGAGGTGCCCGTCTGGCCCTGCAGGACCAGGATCTCGCCCTTGCCGCCGAGCAGGTCGTTGATCTGCTTGGCGGCCTGCTTGCCACCGGCGACGTTGTCGGAGGCGACCGTCGTCTCGATCTTGGCCTTGTTGACGCTGCGGTCGGCGGCGATGACCGGGATGTTCGCGTTGTTCGCGGCCTTGACCGAGGGGGCGGCGGCGTCCGAGTCGACAGGGTTGATGATGATCGACTTCATCTGCTGAGAGGTGAAGTTCTGCATCTGGTTGGCCTGCTGGGAGGCGTCGTCCGAGGCGTTCTGGACGCTCAGGTCGGCGCCCTGCGCCTTGGCCTCGGCCTCCGCGCCCTCCTTCATCTGGACCATGAAGGGCTGGTTGAGCGCCGATATGGCGAAGCCGATCTTGGCCTTCTCCTTGCCGCCCTTGGAGTCACCACCGGAGCCACAGGCGGAGGCGGTCAGCGCGACCGCCGTGGCCACGATGAGGACAGACGTGTTCTTTCTCTTGCTCATTGCTGCATTCCTTGCAGTCGGCAGTGGGACGAACTACGCGAACTCCCCCGTTGCACAAAGATCACGTGCGACGACGCAGTGTATCGAGGAGCACAGCCAATGCGATGACGACCCCGATGACGACTTGCTGCCAGAAAGCGGAAACGTCGAGCAGGTTGAGCCCATTGCGCAGAACAGCGAGGATAAGCGCGCCGATCAGCGTTCCGGAAGCCTTTCCGACCCCTCCGGAGAGACTCGCACCGCCGATCACCACCGCCGCGATCGCATCCAGTTCGTAACCATTGGCCGCGTTGGGCTGGGCCGAGGCGAGCCGGGACGCAAGGACGATTCCGGCCACTGCCGCGAATGTGCCCACCAGGGTGTAGATCACCAGCTTCTGGCGCCGTACCCGGATGCCGGACAGGTGCGCGGCCTCCTCGTTGCCGCCGATCGCGTACATCGACCGCCCGCTGTAGGTGCGGGCCAGGATCACCGCGGCCAGCACGCCCATCACCAGCATCACGATGACCGGCACCGGCAGCCACTCGCCGATCGTCTTGCCGATCCAGGACAGCGAGTCGGGCAGCAGCACCGGGTTGCCCTCGGAGACGACCTGCGCCAGACCGCGCGCCGCCGAGAGCATCGCCAGGGTCGCGATGAACGGCGGCAGCTTGCCGTAGGAGATCAGTACGCCGTTGAGAAGCCCGCAGGCCGTACCGGTGAGGATCGCCAGCACGGTGCCCAGGAAGACCGGCATGCCCTGGGTGGTGGTGAACCAGCCGAGCATGACGCCGGAGAACGCGGCCACCGAACCCACCGACAGGTCGATGCCGCCGGAGACGATGGCGAAGGTGACGCCGAAGGCGAGGATCGCGGTCACCGCGGCCTGCACGCCGACGTTCAGCAGGTTCGTCGTCGTGAAGAAGTTCCCGGACATGATCCCCAGGACCACGACCAGGACGACGAGCGCGCTGAGCGCACCGTTGTCCAGCAGGATGCGGCGTATCACGTGCGGCGGCCCGCTGCTGCCGGGGCGCTTGTCCAGGCGGTGACCCGGCTGCGTGTCAATGGCCACGGGGAGATTCCTCCATTGTGCTCGTTCCGGGCGCGGAGGTGCCGACGGCCAGGGCCATGACGGCGTCCTGGGTCGCTTCCCGCGCGGTCAGTTCACCGGCGATCCGGCCCTGGGACATCACCAGGACCCGGTCGCTCATGCCCAGCACCTCGGGAAGGTCACTGGAGATCATCAGCACCGCGTGGCCGGAGGCCGTCAGCTCGTTGATGAGCTGGTAGATCTCGACCTTGGCGCCCACGTCGATGCCGCGGGTGGGTTCGTCGAGGATCAGCACGCGGCTCTTGGCCAGCAGCCACTTGCCGATCACGACCTTCTGCTGGTTGCCGCCCGAGAGAGTGCGCACGTGCTGGTCCAGGCCGGCCATCCGCACCCCCAGCCGGTCGGCGATGCGGGCGGCGTCCTTGCGCAGCCCGCCACGGTTCACCAGGCCGCCTCTGCTCGCCTCGCGCATCGAGACCAGACCGAGGTTCTCCGAGACCGATGCCTCGGGCAGCAGGCCCTGCCCCTTGCGGTCCTCCGGGACGAGGCCGAGCCCGGCCGTGTGCGAGGCCCACACGTCGCCGCCGGGCAGCCGCTTGCCGCCCACCTCGACGCGGCCCGCGTCGTAGTCGTCGGCGCCGAAGACCGCGCGGACGACCTCCGTGCGGCCCGCGCCCACCAGCCCGGCCAGCCCGACGACCTCGCCGGCCCGCACCTCGAAGCTGACGTCGGCGAAGACGCCCTGCTTGCGCAGCCCCGAGACCCGCAGCAGCGGTGCGGCCCCGGTCACGGCGTCCTCGGCCTGCACGGTCTGGCGCGGGTACTGCTGCTCGATGCTGCGGCCCACCATCAGCCGCACCAGCTCGTCCTGCGGCGTGTCGGCCGGCACCTGGCCGACGCTGCGCCCGTCGCGCAGCACCGTGACCCGGTCGCCGATCGCGGGGATCTCCTCCAGGTGGTGGGTGATGAAGACGATGCCCACGCCCTCCGAACGGAGTCTGCGCACGATCGCGAAGAGCCGGGCCACCTCCTCGGTGGTGAGCACGGCGGTCGGCTCGTCCATGATCAGCACGCGGGTGCGCAGGCTGAGCGCCTTGGCGATCTCCACCATCTGGCGCCCGGCGATGCCCAGTTTGCCGACCGGGGTGCGCGGCGAGGCGGTGACACCGACGCGGTCCAGCAGCACTTTCGCGTCGGCCTCCATCTTCCGGCGGTCCACCATGCCCAGCCTGCGCGGCTGGCGGCCCAGGAAGATGTTCTCCGCGACGGAGAGCTGCGGCACCAGGTTGAACTCCTGGTGGATGGTGGCGATGCCCTGCTTCTCGGCGGACTCGGCGTCCGCGATGCGCACCTGCTTGCCCTCGCGCAGCACCCGCCCGGCGTCCGCGCGGTAGGTACCGGAGAGCACCTTGATCAGCGTGCTCTTGCCGGCGCCGTTCTCGCCGAGCAGGACGTGCACCTCGCCGGAGCGCAGGTCGAAGTCGACACCGTCCAGGGCGACCACGCCGGGGAACGTCTTGCGGATGCCCTCGGTGCGCAGCAGTTCCCGTGCCGGGGGCGGATCAGGGGTGGTCAACGGCGCGTCCTTTCGTCTTCGCCGCGGCAGCGGCGCGCTGTTTCGCCGCAGGAGCGGCGCGCTTCGAGGTGGGCAAAGAGCGTGACGGAGTCGGCGCTCCGTCCCTCCACCAGGTCGGTCAGTGCGGCGACCGCACGGTGCCCCAGTTCCTGGGTGGGCTGGACGATCGCGGTGATCGGCGGAGCGGTGTGCACGAACCAGGGGATGTCGTCGAAGGCGGCCAGCGACACGTCGTCGGGCACTGTGAGGCCGAGCGTGCGCAGCTTCTCCATGACGCCCAGCGCCATCAGGTTGTCCGTCGCGAAGACCGCGTCGGGCGGCCGGGGCAGGGTGAAGAAGTCCTCGGTGGCCCGACGGCCGCTGGCGGTCTGGAAGTCGCCCTGCCCGATGTAGATCTCGGGGAGCGGCAGACCGAACTCCTCCACCGCCTGGCGGAACGCCTCCAGCCGCTCGTTGCCGGTGGTGCTGGCGACGGGCCCGGTGATGATGGCCGGCCTGCGGTGGCCCAGCTCGTACAGGTGGGCCACCAGGGCGCGGACGGCGCTGCGCCCGTCGGCCCGTACGACCGGCACGTCCAGGCCCTCGATCCACCGGTCGACCAGGACCATGGGGATGCCGGTCAGTGCGGCCTCGCGCAGTGCGAGGGAGTCGCCGTTCGCCGGGGAGACCAGCAGCCCGTCGATCCTGCGGTCCAGCAGGGTGCGTACGTGGTGGTCCTGGAGCGCGAGCTGTTCGTCCGCGTTGCCGATGATGACGCTGTAGCCCCGCTCGCGTGCCGCGTCCTCGACGGCGCGGGCCAGCTCGGTGAAGAAAGGATTCAGCACGTCGCTGATGACCAGGCCCAGGGTGCGGGTCTGGTCCGTGCGCAGCGAGCGGGCCAGCGTGTTGGGCCGGTAGCTGAGCTCGGAGACGACGGTCAGGACGCGGGCCCTGGTCTCCTCACGGACCCCGCTGTGGTCGTTGAGGACGCGGGAGACCGTGGCGACGGAGACGCCGGCGCGTGCCGCGACGTCCTTGATGCCTGCCATTGCGCTGCCGGTTTCCAAAGGTGCGAGGAACGGACGGGGTACGGGAGAGAAGAGGGGGGAAGTGTTCCCGTGCGCAGGGCACTTGGTGGGGGCGCCGCGCTGCGTGCATGGAAACGATTACATCGGTCATGGAATGTGATGTGCGCATGGTGACGCAAGCTGAGACCGGGGCCGATGCAGGATCGTGATGATGCGCGTGCAGCGGTAACTGCGCCCGTGACGAGGAGACTTCCGGAGCGTGACGGAAGGCTGCCCACAGGGTGACGGTGATGTCGGCACGCGGGGCTACGGTCGGGGCATGACGTTCCAGCCTGCCGTGCTCGAAGGGGTCCTCGAACGCATCACCTACGCCAACGAGGAGAACGGGTACACCGTCGCCCGGGTCGACACCGGCCGCGGCGCCGGTGATCTGCTCACCGTCGTCGGCGCGTTGCTGGGCGCCCAGGCAGGCGAGTCGCTGCGGATGGAGGGCCGCTGGGGCTCCCACCCGCAGTACGGGCGCCAGTTCCACGTGGACAACTACGTCACGGTGCTGCCCGCCACGATCCAGGGCATCCGCCGCTATCTGGGCTCCGGCCTGATCAAGGGCGTCGGCCCGCGCATCGCCGACCGCATCGTCACCCACTTCGGCGTGCGCACGCTCGACGTCATCGAGGAGGACCCCGGGCAGCTCGTCCAGGTCCCGGGGCTGGGCCCCAAGCGCACGAAGCTGATCGCCGCCGCCTGGGACGAGCAGAAGGCCATCAAGGAGGTGATGGTCTTCCTCCAGGGCGTCGGCGTCTCCACCTCCATCGCGGTGCGCATCTACAAGCAGTACGGCGACGCCTCGATCTCCACGGTGCGCGGCAACCCCTACCGGCTGGCCGCCGACGTGTGGGGCATCGGCTTTTTGACCGCCGACCGCATCGCGCAGTCCGTCGGCATCCCGCACGACAGCCCGGAGCGCGTCAAGGCAGGACTGCGGCACGCCCTTTCCCAGTCGTCCGACCAGGGGCACTGCTTCCTGCCGGAGGAGCGGCTCATCTCCGAGGCGGTCAAGCTGCTCCAGGTCGACACCGGCCTGGTCATCGAGTGCCTCGGGGAGCTGACTGCCGACGAGGAGGAGGGCGGCGTCGTCCGCGAGCAGGTACCCGACCCCGAGGATCCCGAACGGCGGATGACCGCCGTCTATCTCGTCCCCTTCCACCGGGCCGAGGTGGCGCTGGCCGCGCAGCTCAGGCGGCTGCTGCGCAGCGGGGAGGACCGGCTGCCCGCCTTCCGCGACGTGGACTGGCAGGCGGCGCTGGGCTGGCTCGCCTCCCGCACGGGCGCCCAACTGGCCGCCGAGCAGCAGGAGGCGGTCAAGCTCGCGCTCACCAGCAAGGTGGCGGTGCTCACCGGCGGCCCCGGCTGCGGCAAGTCCTTCACGGTGCGCTCGGTGGTGGAGCTGGCCCGCGCCAAGAAGGCCCGCGTCGTGCTGGCGGCCCCCACGGGGCGGGCCGCCAAGCGGCTGGCGGAGCTGACGGGTGCCGAGGCCTCCACGGTCCACCGGCTGCTGGAGCTCAAACCGGGCGGGGACGCGGCCTGGAACCGGGAGCGCCCGCTGGAGGCGGACCTGGTGGTGGTGGACGAGGCCTCGATGCTGGACCTGCTGCTGGCCAACAAGCTGATCAAGGCGGTGCCGCCGGGCGCCCACCTGCTGCTGGTCGGCGACGTGGACCAGCTGCCGTCGGTGGGGGCGGGCGAGGTGCTGCGGGACCTGCTGGCCGAGGGCGGGCCGGTGCCGGCGGTGCGGCTCACCCGCATCTTCCGCCAGGCCCAGCAGTCGGGGGTGGTGACCAACGCGCACCGCATCAACTCCGGCAGCCATCCGCTGACCCGGGGGATGGACGACTTCTTCCTCTTCGTGGAGGAGGACACCGAGGCCGCGGGGGCGCTGACGGTCGACGTGGCGGCGCGCCGGGTGCCGGCGAAGTTCGGGCTCGACCCGCGCCGCGACATCCAGGTTCTCGCGCCCATGCACCGCGGCCCGGCCGGCGCGGGCGCCCTCAACGGGCTGCTCCAGCAGGCGGTCACCCCGGCCCGCCCCGGGCTGCCCGAGAAGCGCTTCGGCGGCCGGGTCTTCCGGGTGGGCGACAAGGTCACCCAGATCAGGAACAACTACGAGAAGGGGGCGAACGGCGTCTTCAACGGCACCGTCGGCGTGGTGACGGACCTCCAGGCCGAGGACCAGCGGCTGACGGTGCGCACGGACGAGGACGAGGAGGTGGGCTACGACTTCGACGAGCTGGACGAGCTCTCCCACGCCTACGCCGTCACCATCCACCGCTCGCAGGGCAGCGAGTACCCGGCGGTGGTGATCCCGGTCACCACCGGCGCCTGGATGATGCTCCAGCGCAACCTGCTCTACACGGCGGTGACGCGGGCGAAACGCCTGGTCGTGCTGGTGGGCTCACGCAGAGCGCTGGGCCAGGCGGTCCGTACGGTCTCGGCCGGCCGGCGGTGCACGGCGCTCGATCACCGGCTGGCCGGGGCGTTGACCGCCCCGGGAGGCGGGAACGGTCCCAGGGGGTGACCATGACGGCCAGAAGGGTGCAGGATGTTCAGAAGGGCGGCACTCCGTGCCACCATGGAGCCCTCTGGCTGACCCCCAGTGCACCGCACGGCGCTGGATAGGGGAGAGTGGAAGAAGTCAGGGCACCTCGAAGAAGAGGCACTACGTCGGTGAGGGATGACGTGAGCGAGAACCGCGACAGCGAGAAATCCGTAGTACTCCGCTACGGAGACGGCGAGTACAGCTACCCGGTCGTCGAGAGCACGGTGGGCGACCGTGGCGTCGACATCGGCAAGCTGCGTGCCCAGACCGGTCTGGTGACCCTGGACTCCGGCTACGGCAACACCGCCGCCTACAAGTCGGCCATCACCTATCTCGACGGTGAGCAGGGCATCCTGCGCTACCGCGGCTACCCGATCGAGCAGCTCGCCGAGCGCGGCACCTTCCTGGAGACGGCGTACCTGCTGATCAACGGCGAGCTGCCCACCGTCGACGAGCTGAGCGGGTTCAAGAACGAGATCACGCAGCACACCCTGCTGCACGAGGACGTCAAGCGGTTCTACGACGGCTTCCCGAGCGACGCCCACCCGATGGCGATGCTCTCCTCCGTCGTCAGCGCCCTGTCGACCTTCTACCAGGACAGCCACAACCCGTTCGACGAGGAACAGCGGAACCTGTCGACCATAAGGCTGCTGGCCAAGCTGCCGACGATCGCCGCGTACGCCTACAAGAAGGCCATCGGCCACCCGGTCGTCTACCCGAGCAACGACCTGGGCTACGTGGAGAACTTCCTGCGGATGACCTTCTCGGTCCCCGCGCAGGAGTACGACCTCGACCCGGTCGTCGTCAGCGCCCTGGACAAGCTGCTGATCCTGCACGCCGACCACGAGCAGAACTGCTCGACCTCCACGGTGCGGCTGGTCGGCTCCTCGCAGGCGAACATGTTCGCCTCGATCTCCGCGGGCATCAATGCGCTGTGGGGCCCGCTGCACGGCGGCGCCAACCAGAGCGTCCTGGAGATGCTCCAGTCCATCCAGGCGGCGGGCGGCGACGTCGACACCTTCATCCGCAAGGTGAAGGACAAGGAGGACGGCGTCAAGCTGATGGGCTTCGGTCACCGGGTCTACAAGAACTTCGACCCCCGGGCGAAGATCATCAAGGCGGCGGCCCACGACGTCCTCTCGGCGCTCGGCAAGAGCGACGAGCTGCTGGACATCGCGCTGCGCCTGGAGGAGCACGCGCTCTCAGACGACTACTTCGTCGAGCGCAAGCTCTACCCGAACGTGGACTTCTACACCGGCCTGATCTACCGCGCCATGGGCTTCCCGACCAGCATGTTCACCGTGCTGTTCGCGCTGGGCCGGCTGCCGGGCTGGATCGCCCAGTGGCACGAGATGATCAAGGAGCCGGGTTCCCGGATCGGCCGTCCGCGGCAGATCTACACCGGTGTGGTGCAGCGCGACTACGTGCCGGTCGAGGCCCGCTGAAGCGGCTGCCCGCCCTCGTCGGCGCGCACGGCGCTCCCGAACCCCGCGGAAGGCCCCGGTCCCTCGGACCGGGGCCTTCCGGTTGTGGTGCGCGGTACGGTCGCCGGCGGAGGATGTCTTTCCGTTTGTGAGAGTTGCCGACGAGACGTAGGTCACAGAAATTGGGGGGTAACCATCGGCGGGGTTCGGTGGTCTAACCGGGTGGCGTCGGCCTCCCGGCGGAGTCGTCGCCGCGCGTCGGATCCGTCTTGGGGGACGGATGCGAGGTGAAGAAACGGTGCACGTGCGCGGGGAGCTTTGAGCGGCCCTCCCGTCCGCACGTACACCCACAGAGCGCCCGGCCAGGATCCCGTGGGGGGAATCCGCGACCGGGAAGAGAAAGCGCCCCATCGACGGGCCCGTGGGGGGACCCGGCCGGTGGGGCGCTTTTCGCTGTCCGTGCCCGGGTGTCGGCGCTCAGGCGCGGCCCACCAGTTCGTAGCCCGCCTCGTCCACGGCTTCCCGCACGGCGGCGTCGTCCAGTGCGGCGGACGAGGTGACGGTGACCTCCCCCGAGGCGGCCGCCGCCTGCACCGCCGAGACGCCCTCGATCCGGGAGATCTCCTCGCGGACCGCGCCCTCGCAGTGGCCGCAGGTCATGCCGGTCACCTGGTAGGTGGTCGTGACGGTGCTCATGGTCCACCCCTCCTTCTCGTGCTGTTCGGTACTCATTTCTCGCTGCGGGCGCACGGTGTCCGGCCCGCGCCGGGTGCGTGCGTGGGACCGACTATACCCCCAGCGGGTATACGATTCCGTTCCGCGGGGCCCGCCCGCGGCCTCAGCGTCCGCCGCGGTGCCCCGGCCTGCGGGTGACCCAGTCGCGGATGGTGTCCGCGTACCAGTAGGGCTTGCCTCCCTCCACGTGGTCGGGTGGTGGCAGAAGGCCGTGCTTCTTGTAGGAGCGCACGGTGTCGGGCCGTACGCCGATGTGTGCGGCGATCTCCTGGTACGACCAGAGTCGGTGGTCGGCCATGTGGCACCTCCCAGGGTGGCTGGTGAGGCAGGCAGTCGGCCTGCCCCTCCCGGTGCTGAACGACGCACAGTGATGTTCGGCGGTGGCCGTGGGCGCCCTGTGACGGCCGGCCGATGAAACCGTGACATCGGTGACGGACACGCCCGGTCGGAAGTGGGGGCGCGGCGCGGTGGGTCAGTCGCCGAGGGCTCGTGCGATGCGGTCGCAGTCCTCCAGGAGGGCGTCGAGGCGGTCGCCGGGGAGGGCCTCGACCATGCGGGCCTCGATGGCGTACACGGCCGCCTGTGCCGCCCGGAGCCGGCGGCGGCCCTCGGCGGTGAGGGTGGTGGGGCGGGCGCGGCCGGTCTCCACGGTGTCGGGCCGCTCGATGAGGCCGTCGCGTTGCAGCGCGCGCAGTACGACGTTCATCGACTGGCGTGTCACGAAGGTGGCGCGCGCCAGTTCGGCGTTGGACAGGCCCGGTCGTGCGGCGAGCACTTCGAGACAGGAGTACTGCGGCACGGTCAGCTCGTGCGCGCGCAGGGCCGCGTCCATCGCGCTGCGCAGGGCGGCGTGTGCTCTTTTGAGGCGGTATCCCACGTGGTCGAGCACGTCCTCGGCCGGGTGCGGTGGCTCCACTGGCAGCCTTCCTTCCATGTTCGTGTTTTGACATCCGCCGGACGGCATCCTAGTGTCAAGCATGTCAAAGCCCTGACATCCAAGCGAGGAGGAATCCCGTGTCCGTCAGCATCGACGGCCCCGACTTCGTGGCCCTTCAGGTCCGTGACGTGGAGGGCGCGGCCACGTTCTTCGAGAAGCACCTCGGCCTGGTCCGCACCCCTGCCGCCCCGCCCGGCGCGGTCGTGTTCGACACCAGGCCGTGCCCCTTCGCGGTGCGCGAACCGCTGCCCGGGACCGACCTGGACGCGGGCCGCCCCGGTCTGGGCGTGGCCCTGTGGTTCTCCACCCCCGACGCCCCCGCCCTGCACGAGAAGCTGACCCGGGAGGGCGTCGAAGTGCTGACGCCGCTGGGCGACAGCCCGTTCGGACCGGTGTTCTCCTTCGTCGGCCCCGAGGGGTACGTCCTGACCGTCCACGGAGCCTGACCGGTGTCCACCGCCCTCTTCCGCCCCTCCGGGCCGTTCTCGCTGGCCTCGTCCGCCCGGTTCCTGGAGGGCTTCACCCCCGCCTCCTACGCTCCCGCGAGCGACGGCCTGCTGCGGCTGGCCTTCGCCGCCGACGACGGGGAGAGCGTGATCGGCTGCGCGGTCCGGCAGGGCGGGGCGGCGGGCGACCGGCCCGGGGTCGTGTCGGCGGAGTTCACCGTGCACCGTGACGGCCGGGAGGTGGAGGCCCGGGCCGGTACCCGCGACCACGGTGCGGTGCGCGACCAGATCGGCCGCATCCTCTCCCTCGACGTCGACGGCACCGGCTTCCCCGCCCTGGCCGACGCCGACCCCGTGGTCGCCGGCCTCCAGTCCGCCTACCCGGGACTGCGCCCCGTCCTGTTCCACTCCCCCTACGAGGCCGCCGCCTGGGCCGTCATCGGCAACCGTGTCCGGATGAGCCAGGCCGCCGCGCTCAAGGCCCGTCTCGCGCGCGAGCACGGCGGGGCCGTCGACGTCGCGGGGCGGCGCCTGTACGCGTTCCCCGCCCCGCGGGTCCTGCGCGGTCTGGACCGTATCGACGGACTGAGCGGCACCAGGACCGCACGCCTCCGCGCGCTCGCCGACGCGGCGCTCGACGGGCGTCTCGACGCTTCCGCGCTGCGCGCGCAGCCCGCCGCCTCCAGCCTCACCGACCTGAGGGAACTGCCCGGCGTCGGCCCCTTCTCCGCCGAGCTGATCCTCATCAGGGGCGCCGGGCACCCCGACGTCTTCCCCCTGACCGAGCCCCGCCTGCACCGCGCCGTCGCCACCGAGTACCGGCTGGATCCGGCCGCCGCCGACGACCCCGACCGGCTCGCCCGGATCGCCGACGCCTGGCGTCCCTACCGCAGTTGGGTCTCCCTGCTCCTGCGGGTCCGCGCCCAGGAGCGGCAGGAGGGAACGGGCCACCACGTCAATATGTAAGGACAAAGTATTGACAGTCCTCTCCCGCGCGTCGGACGATGAGCCCGGCACGCGCCGCCCGGAACCGGGCACTCGACCCGGCACCGGGCCGGGAACCGGTCCCGGGAGGAGACCGGGAACGAGAGGGGACGGGATCCATGACCGAGTCGCACGACGTGGTCACCATGGGCCGCATCGGAGTCGACCTCTACCCGCTCCAGACCGGCGTACCGCTCCAGCACGTGGACAGCTTCGG
This sequence comes from Streptomyces sp. CNT360, assembly GCF_000424785.1. Classification (NCBI taxonomy): domain Bacteria; kingdom Bacillati; phylum Actinomycetota; class Actinomycetes; order Kitasatosporales; family Streptomycetaceae; genus Streptomyces; species Streptomyces sp. CNT360. Next base: position 159,508 of record NZ_AUKO01000019.1, read on the forward strand.
CAAGTTCCTCGGCGGCTCCGCCACCAATGTGGCCGTGGCCGCCTCCCGGCTCGGCCGCTCCGCCGCGGTGGTGACCCGCACGGGAGACGACCCGTTCGGCGTCTACTGCCATGAGGCGCTGCGCGGCTTCGGCGTGGACGACCGTTGGGTGACCCCCGTGCGGCGGTACCCCACCCCGGTCACCTTCTGCGAGATCTTCCCGCCGGACGACTTCCCGCTCTGGTTCTACCGGCAGCCCAAGGCACCCGACCTCGAACTCCGAGCCGACGAGCTGGACCTGGCCGGCATCGCAGCCGCCCGCATCTTCTGGATGACCGGTACCGGGCTGTGCGCCGAGCCCAGCCGCACGGCCACCCTCGCCGCGCTGGAGGCCCGCACCGCGGCCCGCCACCGTCCCCCGCCTGCCGCGGCATCCGGCCCGGCCGCCGCCGCGGCCTCCGCCACCGCTTCCGCCGCAGCGCCCACCCCCACCGCCACCGCCACCGCCACCGCCACCGCCACCGTCTTCGACCTCGACTGGCGTCCCATGTTCTGGGGCGCCGGCACCGACGGGGACCTGTCCGAGGCCGAAGCCGCCGAGGCGGCGCGCCCGCACTACCGGGCGGCCCTGGCGCACGCGACCGTGGCCGTCGGCAACCTGGCCGAGTGCGAGGTCGCCACCGGCACCCGCGAGCCCCGCGCCTGCGCCGAGGCCCTGCTGGCCGCGGGCGTCGAGCTGGCCGTCGTCAAGCAAGGACCGCGCGGCGTGCTGGCCGTCCACGCGGACGGCACCGTCGCCGAGGTGCCGCCGCACCCGGTGGAGGTGGTCAACGGGCTGGGCGCGGGCGACGCGTTCGGCGGCTCCCTGTGCCACGGGCTGCTGGCCGGCTGGGACCTGGCGCGCGTGATGCGGTACGCCAACGCCGCCGGGGCGCTGGTCGCCTCGCGGCTCGCCTGCTCCTCCGCCATGCCGACCGCGCACGAGGTGGCGGAGCTGCTGACCGGCTGACCCGGCGCGCGGTGCTCCGAGCCCCGCCCCGTTCCCGACGCCCCGAAAGCGAGCCCGCCTTGACCACCAGCAGTGTCAGCATCTCCGAGCTGGCGTCCGTGCGGACCCGGCATCCGGAGGCCATCGCCGAGGCGGCGGCGCGCCGTGTGCGCCGCCCGCTGGTGGGGGAGCGGGAGCGGCTGATGATCGTGGCCGCGGACCATCCGGCGCGCGGGGCGCTGGCCGTCGGCGGTGACGCGTTCGCCATGGCCGACCGCGCCGAGCTGCTGGCGCGTCTCGTCACCGCGCTGTCCCGGCCCGGGGTCGACGGGGTGCTGGCCACCGCCGACGTGCTGGAGGACCTGCTGCTGCTGGGCGCGTTGGAGAACAAGGTGGTGCTCGGCTCGATGAACCGGGGCGGACTGGCCGGGGCCGCCTTCGAGCTGGACGACCGCTTCACCGGGCACCGGCCGCAGGACATCGCGCAGTTGCGCCTCGACGGAGGCAAGCTGCTGCTGCGCATCGACTACGACGACCCCGGCTCGCTGCGCACGCTGCACGCCACCGCACGGGTGATCGACGAGATGGCGGCCCGGCGGCTGCCGGTCTTCGTCGAGCCGTTCCTGACCGGGCGGGTGGACGGCAGGGTGGTCAACGACCTGAGCGGTCCCGCCGTGGCCCGCTCGGTGGCCATCGCCTCCGGGCTGGGCGGCACCTCCGCCTACACCTGGCTCAAACTCCCGGTCACCGCCGACCCGGACGAGATGGCGTGGGTGTGTGCGACCTCGACGCTGCCCGTCGTCCTGCTCGGCGGCGAGGTCCACGGCGACCAGGAGGGCACGTACGAGAAGTGGCGCACGGCGCTGCGGCTGCCCACCGTGCGCGGGCTGGTCGCCGGGCGCTCCCTGCTCTACCCGGCGGACGGCGACGTGGGCGCGGCCGTCGACACCGCCGTGGGGCTGCTGTGAGCACACGGTGCGCGGGGCAGGCTGCGACCGCACGGCGGTGTGGGAAGCGCGGTGACCGAGCGGTCCCGTGGGAACGCTGCGACACCACGAGGCGGCCGTGACATCCGAGAAGCCACGAGGCTGCCGGAAGGGTGACGGGCCGCCGGAAGAAGTGCGGGGCTGCCGGGAAAGGTGCCCGAAGGGCGCCGGGAAAGGGGCTGTGACGACATGACGGTCAGCGACTTCCACCTGCGGGCGGGCGAGGCCGCCGAGGGACCGTACGCACTCGACATCGACCCCGAGCGGGCCGGGTGGGGCTGGTCCTCGCTGCGGGTGCTGGAGCTGCCGCCGGGCGGCTCGCACGTGTGGGAGACCGGCGGGAGCGAGTGGATCGTGCTGCCGCTCAACGGTGGGTGCACCGTGGCGGCGGAGGGCGAGACGCTGCATCTGACGGGCCGCGGCAGCGTCTTCACCGCCGTCAGCGACTTCGCCTACGTACCGCGCGAGGCGTCCGTGACGGTCGGCAGCGCGGCGGGCGGCCGGTTCGCGCTGGCCGGTGCGCGCTGCGAGCGGCGGCTGCCGGTGCGGTACGGCGCGGCGCGGGACGTACCGGTCGAACTGCGCGGCAGCGGCCAGTGCTCGCGGCAGGTCAACAACTTCGGCGCCGCACACGTCTTCGAGGCGGACCGGCTGATCGCGGTCGAGGTCCTCACCCCCGGCGGCAACTGGTCCTCCTACCCGCCGCACAAACACGACGAGCACCGCGAGGGCGTGGAGAGCGAACTGGAGGAGATCTACTACTACGAGATCGCCCCGCACGGCACCACCGAGGGCGTCGGCTACCAGCGCGTGACGCCCAGCGGACAGGGCCGCGGCACCGATGTGCTCGCCGAGGTGCGCAGCGGGGACGCGGTGCTGATCCCCGACGGCTGGCACGGACCGTCCATGGCCGCGCCGGGCCACGCCATGTACTACCTCAACGTGATGGCCGGTCCGGGGGTGGATCGGGCGTGGCATATCTGCGACCATCCGGATCACGCGTGGATTCGTGGTACCTGGGCCGAAACGCCTGTGGATCCAAGGCTTCCGCTGTACCAGGCGAGCGCATCCGCAGACTCGACCGGATCCGCCAAGGCGCGGGAATCCGCGGACTCGCGGGGTGACTCGCGGGAAGGGAAGGCGCAGCGGTGACCACCGTCAGGCTGACCGTCGCACAGGCCCTCGTCCGCTTCCTCGCCGCCCAGTACACCGAACGCGACGGAGTGCGGCAGCGGTTCGTCGACTCCTGCTGGGGCATCTTCGGGCACGGCAATGTCGCCGGGCTCGGCCAGGCCCTGGTCGAGAGCGGCCAGGGACCGGGCGCGCCGCTCCCCTTCCACCAGGGCCGCAACGAGCAGGCGATGGTGCACGCCGCCGTCGGCTTCGCCCGCCAGCGGGGCAGGCTCTGCACCCAGGCCGTCACCACCTCCATCGGCCCGGGCGCCACCAACCTGGTCACCGGTGCGGCGCTGGCCACCGTCAACCGGCTGCCCGTACTGCTGCTGCCCGGCGACACCTTCGCCACCCGCGCCCCCGACCCGGTGCTCCAGCAACTGGAGGCGGCGTACGCGGGGGACGTCTCCGTCAACGACGCGCTGCGCCCCGTCAGTCGCTGGTTCGACCGGGTGCTGCGCCCCGAGGCGCTGATCCCCGCCGCGCTGAGTGCGCTGCGGGTGCTGACCGACCCGGCCGAGACCGGCGCCGTCACGCTCGCGCTGCCGCAGGACGTGCAGACCGAGGCGCACGACTGGCCCGAGGAGTTCTTCGCCGAGCGGACCTGGCGGGTGGGCCGCCCGGAGCTGGAGGCCCCGGTGCTGGCCGAGGCCGCCGAGGCGGTCCGCTCGGCCCGCAGGCCGCTGCTGGTCGCCGGGGGCGGCGTGCACCACAGCGAGGCCGAGGCGGCGCTGGCCGCGTTCGCGGACGTCACCGGCGTCCCCGTCGCCTCGACCCAGGCGGGCAAGGGCTCCCTGCGGTTCGACCACCCGTGCGACGTCGGCGGCATCGGGCACACCGGCACCGCCGTGGCCGACGCGCTCGCCCGCTCCGCCGACCTGGTGATCGGCGTCGGCACCCGCTGGACCGACTTCACCACCGCCTCCCACACCCTCTTCCCCGCCTCGGCCCGCTTCGTCAACCTCAACATCGCCGCCCTCGACAGCCACAAGCTCGGTGCGCTCTCCGCCGTGGCCGACGCGCGGGCCGGGCTGGCCGCGCTGACCGGCGCGCTGCGCGGGCACCGCGTGACGCCCGACTACGAGGCCGAGTACACCCGCGCCAAGGCGGCCTGGGAGCGCACCGTCTCCGAGGCGTTCGCCCCGCACCCGCTGGACGAGGAGGCACCGCCCTCCCAGACGCAGGTGCTCGGCGCGCTCGACTCCGTCGTCGGCGACGAGGACGTCGTCATCAACGCCGCCGGATCCATGCCGGGCGACCTGCACAAGCTGTGGCGCGCCCGCTCGCCGCGCCAGTACCACGTCGAGTACGGCTACTCGTGCATGGGCTACGAGATCCCCGCCGGGATCGGTGTCGCCCTGGCCGCGCCCGACAGGACGGTGTGGGCGCTGGTGGGCGACGGCACGTACCTGATGCTGCCCACCGAGATCGTCACCGCCGTGCAGGAGGGCGTGAACCTCAACGTCGTCCTCGTGCAGAACCACGGCTACGCCTCCATCGGCGGGCTGTCCGAGCAGACCGGCGGCGAACGCTTCGGCACCGCCTACCGGTTCCGCGACGCCGACGGCGGCTACACCGGTGCCCCCCTCCCCGTCGACCTCGCCGCCAACGCCGCCTCCCTCGGCATGGAGGTGCACCGGGCCGCGACGTACGGCCAACTGCGCGGCGCACTCGCCCAGGCCCGCGCCTGCGACCGGCCCACCTGCGTGTACGTGGAGACCGACACCGACCCGGCGGTGCCCGCGCCAGGACCCGAGGCGTGGTGGGACGTGGCCGTCGCCGAGACGTCCGCGCGGCCCGCCGCCCGTGCGGCCCGTGAGGAGTACGAGCGCAACCGCGCCCGCCGCCGGTGGTACCTGTGAGACCCCGCGACGGCGCCCCGAACGAGCCTCCGCGCAGCCGGCACCACCCCGTCCCGAGAAAGGTCCAGGCCCCATGAAGACCCTCGGTCACTGGATCGGCAACAAGCCGGTCGTCTCCAGCTCCGGCCGGTACGGCCCCGTCTGGAACCCGGCCACCGGCGAGCAGCCCACCCGGGTCGCCCTCGCGTCGGTCGCCGAGGTGGACGACGCGGTCGCCGCCGCCGAGGCGGCCTACGGCGAGTGGTCGCGAAGCTCGCTGGCCCGGCGCACCGCATTCCTCTTCCGCTACCGCGCCCTGCTGGACGCGCACCGCGAACAGCTCGCCGAACTGATCACCGCCGAGCACGGCAAGGTGCACTCCGACGCGCTCGGTGAGGTCGCGCGCGGCCTGGAGATCGTGGAACTGGCCTGCGGCATCCCCGAGAAGCTCAAGGGCGAGCTGTCCACCGAGGTCTCCACCCGGGTGGACGTCTCCGCCCTCCGGCAGCCGGTCGGCGTGGTGGCGGGCATCTCGCCGTTCAACTTCCCGGCCATGGTGCCGATGTGGATGTTCCCGCTGGCGCTGGCCTGCGGCAACACCGTCGTGCTCAAGCCCAGCGAGAAGGACCCCTCGGCCGCCTTCCGGCTCGCGGAGCTGGCCGCCGAGGCCGGACTGCCCGAGGGCGTGCTGAACGTCGTCAACGGCGACAAGGAGGCCGTCGACCGGCTGCTGGCCCACCCGGACGTGGCGGCCGTCTCGTTCGTCGGCTCCACCCCCGTCGCCCGGCACGTGCAGGCCGAGGCCACCGCGCACGGCAAGCGCGTCCAGGCGTTGGGCGGTGCCAAGAACCACATGCTGGTGCTGCCCGACGCCGACCTCGACCACGCCGCCGACAACGCCGTGAGCGCCGCCTACGGTTCGGCCGGTGAGCGGTGCATGGCCGTCTCCGTCGTGGTGGCCGTCGGCGAGACGGGGGACGCGCTGGTCGACAGGATCGCCGAGCGGGCCCGCGCGCTGCGCATCGGCCCCGGCGATGACCCGGCCAGCGAGATGGGCCCCCTCATCACCCGCGAGCACCGCGACAAGGTCGCCTCCTACGTCACCGGCGCGGCGGCCCAGGGTGCCGAGGTCGTCGTCGACGGCACCGGGCTGACTGCCGAGGAACACCCCGAATGCGCCGACGGCTTCTTCCTCGGCGTCTCCCTCCTCGACAAGGTCACCCCCGGCATGGCCGCCTACGACGAGGAGATCTTCGGCCCCGTGCTCAGCGTCGTGCGCGCCCAGACCTACGACGAGGCCCTGGCGCTCATCAACTCCAGCAAGTGGGGCAACGGCGCCGCCGTCTTCACCCGTGACGGCGGCGCCGCCCGCCGCTTCCAGTTGGAGGTGGAGGCCGGCATGGTCGGCGTCAACGTGCCCATCCCGGTGCCGGTCGGCTACCACTCCTTCGGCGGCTGGAAGCAGAGCCTCTTCGGCGACCTGCACATCTACGGCAACGACGGCGTGCAGTTCTACACCCGCGGCAAGGTCGTCACCACCCGTTGGCCCGACCCCGCGGACAGCGGCGGCGTCAACCTCGGCTTCCCCAGCAACCACTGACCACCCGGCAGAAGACCGCACCGGACGGGGGCGCTGTCGGCTGTGCCCCCGTCTGCCCCTCTTTGAATTCTTTCTCGGTAGTCTCGATCGCATGCTCGGGTACCTGAAGACCGCACCCCTGTCCTGGCTGAGGGCGCTCAAGGAGACCGCCCGCCTGGGGCTCACCGTGGAACGCGCCGCGCTGACACCGCTGATCGCGGTGCGCGGCGCCTGCGGTGTGGGCATCGTGGTCGGGCTGGCGCTGCTCATCGGCACCCCGCAGCTCGCCGTCTCCAGCGCCTTCGGTGCCTTCGCCTCCGGCATCGCCACCTTCCAGCGGAGCTGGCGGCCCCGCCCTGTGCTGGCGCTGGCCGCCTCCGCCGGACTGGCCGTCTCCACCTTCCTCGGCTACCTGCTGGTCGGCTGGCCGTGGGGGTTCGTGCTGCTGCTCGCCCTGTGGGCGTTCCTGGCCGGGATGGCATGGGGGATAGGGCCCACCTCCGGAGTGGTGGCCGCGTTCAACATCTCCGTCATGCTCATCACCGTCCACCTGCCCACCTCCACCCTCGGCGCCCTCAGCCACGCCGTACTGATCGCCGCCGGCGGTGTCGTACAGGCCGGGCTGATCGTGCTGTTCCCCATCAGACCCTGGGGCGAGCGGCGCGAGGCGCTGGCCGACGCGCTGGCCGGCGTCGCCGACTACGCGCGCCGCCTCCGGCACGACCCCATGGCGCCCTTCGACCCCGAGCCCCTGATCGAGGCCCGCAGCGCCGCCTACGTCACCCCGCGGCAGGCCCGCCGCCGCCCCCGCCAGTTGCACGGCTACCGCGCCCTGGCCGAACGCTTCCGCCCTGTCCTCGCCTCCCTCGCCGACCCCGTCGTCGGCGGCGCTCCCATGGTCGGACCCGAACGCGACCGGGTACGCGAACTCCTGTCCGCCGCCGCCACCGTGCTGGACGCCACCGCACGCGCCGTCCGCCGCGGCGAACGCGTCCGCCTCCCCGACCAGGCGCTCGACGTCCTCCAGGTGCCCAAGAGCGGACCCGTCCTGTCCGGGCCCGCCCGGCGCGCCGCGCTGCGGCTCATCGCACTGACCGACGACGCCGTCGAAGCCGCGCAGGAACCCGTCGAGGTCACCCGCGGCGGTGTCCTGGCCCGCGTCACCTGGCACGTCGCCGACCGCGAAGGGCGCCGCCGCGGCTACCCCGACCGCGCCCCCGTCGACGCCAGTCTCGACGGGCCCTACGGCCCCGACCCCGACGAGGTCGCCGCCGAGGAGGCCGAGGCCGCCCGTGTGACGGAGAACAAGGCCGCAGGCGGCAAGCACACCCCCGCCGCGGGGCACGCACTCGCCCGCGAGCGCCACCTGCACATGCCCACCCTCGCCGGCCTGGTACCCGTCGCCCTCCGCGCGTTCCGCCGCGAGATGCACTGGTCCTCGCCCATCCTGCGGCACGCCATCCGGGTCAGCGCCGTCGCCTCCGTCGGCTTCCTGCTCGGCAACGCCCTGCCCCCCGCCCACGGCTACTGGGTGCCCCTGACCGCCGCGATGGTGCTGCGGCCCGACTTCTCCCGCACCTACCAGCGCGGCGTCGGCCGCTTCGTCGGCACCCTGCTCGGCGTCGCCGTCGCCGGTACGGTCATGGCACTGGCGAGCCCCGGCCCCTACCTGAGCGCCGCCCTCGCCGTGGTCAGCGTGGGCTTCATGTACGCGCTGATGCGCACCGGGCAGGCCATCACCTCCGTCTGCACCGGCTCCTACGTGGTCTTCCTCCTCGGCATCCTCGGCGCCGACTGGTACCAGACCGCCTACGAACGCGTCGGACTCACCGCCCTCGGCGGCGTCCTGGCCATGCTCAGCTACGCCCTCTTCCCCGCCTGGGAGACCCCGCTCCTGCGCGACCGGCTCGCCGACTGGCTCGCCGCCACCGGGCGTTACACCATCGCCGTCCTGGACGCCTTCGCCGAACCCGCCGAACGCGCATCCCGCCAGGTCCGGGAAGCGCTCCTCGACACCCGCGCCGCCCGCCAGGAATGGGAGCAGGCCGTCAGCCGCGCCGAAGCCGAGCCCGTCCGCCAGCGCGGCACCCACTCCCGCATCAGCCGCCGCTCCGCCAGCGACGCCCAGTCCGCGCTCGTCACCCTCGGCCGCGCCACCATGCTCCTGGAGGCCCACCTCCCCGACCGGGACGCGGCGCCCGACGCCGGCGCCGCGGACTACTCCGCCAGGCTGGCTCCCGCCGTCGCCGCCGCCACCACCGCCATCCGCGAGGGCCGGCCCGTCGAATGGGGCGATGTGCACGCCGCCCTCCTCCGCTGGTGGGACCAGGCCGACCAGCCGCCCCCCGTGGCGCTGCGCACCGCCGAACTGCTCACCGACGCCCTCGACGACCTGGCCCAGGCGGTCACTCCGAAGGAGACCGCCGAGCGGGAGAGGGAACCGCACTCAACTGGTGCCCATAACGGAAAATCATGATCGGCGGCTCCCCCTCCTCCACCCCCGCCGCCAGCATCACCCGGTAGATGAACGGCGCCGGCCCCGTCACCTGCGTCACGGTGCCGGCCTTCCCCGTCCTGCTGTCCCGCACCCGGTCGCCCTCCGCCCACACGGTCACAGGCTGGGCAACGCACGAGGGTGCCAGAGGTCACCGTGCTCCCGGCGCAGATGCGCCCGAAGAGTGCCTTGCGGATCGTCCCGCCGCTGCACCGGACCGTCCGCAGTTCCCTCTGCACTGCACACCGACCGGATCGTCCTGGCTCGACCTCGTGGAGCGATGGTTCGCCGAGCTGACGAACGAACAGGTACGGCGAGGCGTCCACAAGACCGTCCTGACCCTGGAGAAGGGCATCCGGACAGGGATCGCAGCCCGGAACACCGGCCCCCGGCCCTACGTCCGGCCCAGGACCGCGGACGAGATCCCCGAACGCCTTGCCTCGTATCCGAGCAGAACTCCTGGCTCGGAAGACCAGGGGCGGTTCACAGCGTGATCACTATTTTGCCGTGGACATGCCTCTCGGCCTGCGTCGTCACGGCTTCGCGGATCTGCTCGACCGGGAAGGTGGCCGCGATCGGCACCGTGATCCCGCCGGAACGGATCGCCTCGGCGATCCGCTCCATGGCGCCCGGACCCGCGTCCAGGGCGCCCGCCTTGTGTACGCCAGGCGGCGGGGCGGGGCCGTCGGCCACGACGGAGATGCGCTGGGGCGCCACGCCGAGCGTGAGCGCGGCCTCGGCCGCCTCTCTTCCGAACAGGTCGGTCGCGGCAGTGATGCCCTCGGGCGCCAGGGCCCGCACCCGGTCCACCAGGCCGGGGCCGTACGCGACGGGTTCGACGCCGAGCCCGCGCAGGAATCCGAACGTGCCCTCGGAGGCGGTGCCGAGCACTCGGGCGCCCGCGAGCTTCGCCAGCTGCACGGCGAAGATGCCCACGCCGCCCGCCGCCCCGCCGATCAGGACGGTGTCCCGGGCGCCGAGCCCGATCGAGGCGAGCGCGGCGGAGGCCGTCAGGCCGGAGACCGGAAGCGTGCCCGCCACCTCGTCGGCGACGCCCTCCGGGATGGGCCATATCGTTGTCGCCGGTGTTTTGACCAGCACGAAGTCGGCGACGGACCGGCCGATCGCACCGCCGTACACCCGGTCGCCGGCCGCGAATCCCGTGGCTTCGGCGCCCACTTCGTCCACCACTCCGGCGAAGTCGCTGCCGAAACCGGCGGGCAAGGTGATGCCGAACCGCGCTGCCATGTCGGGCTGCGTGGTGATCTGCCAGTCCATCGGGTTCAGCCCGGCGGCCGTGACCCGGACGCGGACCTCGTCAGGTGCGGCGTGCGGCTCGGGTATCTCCTGCAGTTCGAGCACTTCGGGACCGCCGAATCGCCGGTAACGGACAGCTTTGCTCATGGGTGACCCCTCCAGGCCAGTGATGGGACTTGGTCTCATCGACCCTACATCAGTGATGGGACCAAGTCCCGTAGACTGCTCTCATGGCTCGCTGGCAACCCGACGCACCAGGACGACTCGCCGCCGCCGCCCTCGACCTCTTCGAGGAGAACGGCTACGAGAACACGACCGTGATCGAGATCGCGGAGCGTGCGGGGCTCACCAAAAGCACGTTCTTCCGGTACTTCCCGGACAAGCGCGAAGTGCTCTTCGGCAGGGGCACGGTGACCGGTCTGCTCGTCGAGGGGATCGCCTCGGCGCCGCCGACGGCCGGGCCGCTCGACACGGTGGGGCACGCCCTCGACGCGCTCGGCCGGACGTTCTTCACAGCCGACCGCCGCGAGTTCAGCAGCCGACGACAGGCCGTGCTGAACGCCAACACGGAACTGCGTGAACGCGAAGCCCTGAAGAGGATCGACCTCACCGCCTCGATGACCGAGGCCCTCGCCCGCCGCGGCACCCCGAACCCGACCGCGCGCGTAGCCTCGCAACTGGGCGCTCTGGCCTGGGAGATCGCCTTCGACCAGTGGGTCGAAGGCGACAACAGCGAGGACTTCGGTCCGCTCGCACAGCAAGCGCTCACCGAAGTGCGCACGGCCGGAGTCCTGCGCTGAGGCGGGTAGCGCGTCGTGATCGTTCCGTGGGTTCACCTGCGCTCCGAGCCTGATCCGGCGGACCGCTGCGCGCGACGCGAATGCGACCGGGTGCGCTACCGCCCCGCGCGGCGGCACTCGCGCCTTCCGGACACGAGATCGGGCGGTGAGCCCACCCGGTTGCCCCAACCACTGCACAGGCCGGGCACCTCGGGCGGACGGACGGTCCAAAGGCGTTCTCCGCACCCCAGACGACCGGGTCCGGTGTGTGCGCTGGTCGCGACCATGGGGAAGGGCGCCCGCTGGTCAGCCCGCGAAGACAAACCTGGACGCCCTGCTGGCGGCACCGCATGTGTTTGTCGGCGACCATGTGGCCTCTTGTCGCCTTGTCGTCTTGTCGCCGGATCGGGCGACCTCCGCAACTCACGGACAGCGAACTGCTGTGCCTGGCGGTCACGCAGGTTTTGCTGGGCTTCCCTTCGGCCCGGCACCGGATCCGCTTCGCCCATGCCAGGCTCGGGCACCTCTCTCGCCACCTGCCCCAGCAGTCCGCCTACAGGCAACGGCGCCGAGTGCTCCCGGCACCGCGTCCAGGGCGGTGGCGTGGACGCGCGCAGAGGTCGAAGGCTGCGCCGGTGAAAGTGGCGCGTTCGGCGAACGCGACGCCTTCGAACGAGGTCCGGTCGCCGAAGGCCGCGTCGGCGAAGAACGCGCGCCCTTCGAACCGGGCGGACTCGAAGGAGGTGTCCGCCCCGGAACGCGTCCCGCGGAAACGTGCGCGACCCTTGAAACTGGCATGGTGGAACATGGCGCCGTCGCCGAACTCCGCAAAGGTGAAGCCGGCGTTCTCGCCGAACGAGGTTTCACTGAACCAGGCGGAAGCGCCGAACACAGTCCTCTTGAAGAGCACGTCGTCACCGAAGGCGGCTGCGTCGAAGCGGGCGCCGGAACGGAAGCATGCGCCGTAGAAGGACGTATGGCTCTCGAACACGGCGTGCCGGAAGGTCGCCCATCCGAACCGCGCCACCTCGTCCGCCCCCCGGAGCGGGGAGAGCACTTCCTGCAACAGGTCCGGGGTGAACCGCGTCCCCGAGTAGTCGACATCCGCCCCGGGACGGAGTGTGCCGAGGCGATCGGCTCGTGCCGCCTCCGTCAGGTGGGCCAGGCACCTGCTGTAGGGCGCGATGCGGCGTCCCCGGCAGCCGAGGCGCTCGTCCTCCGTGGCACCGTGACCGCAGTGCGGCCAACTCGGCGGGTCAAAGGACATATGGCGCACCAGCAGCTCTGTGCACACGCGGCCCGACCGACGCGGCCCGGCGCTCCGGCACTGCGGTGCCTCCCGTCCCTGGTGTGATCCCTCCCGGCTCCGTCACCTCAGGGCCGGCCGAAGACGACGCCGCGCCACGTCCAGCCGGCTTCGAGCACCGTGTCGCGCAGAGGTTCCTTCAGGTCGGAGCTGTCGAAGCGGAAGGTCTCGGTCATCTCGAAGCGGCCTTCCTCGCCGCGGCCCACGGTCCAGTGGCGGGAGGTCGTCTTCACCGGGCCGCGCCCGTACGCGCTGGAGATCGGTACGCCGTCGATCCAGACGACCTTCCACTGCTCGTCCAGCGCGCGGACCTCGCGCTCGGCGGGGACGAGGCGCATCCGGATGCGGATGCGGCGGCTCAGTTCGCGTTCCCGGAAGAAGGACTGCCAGGCCGGTTCCGTGAGCCGCCACTCCGCGACCAGGTCGGCGCCCTCGTCGGCGCCGTCGCGGACGAGGTAGGGAACGTCGGGGCCGTTGAGGCCGAGCAGCGCGGTGCGCAGCGCCCCGGCGGGCTGCGGGGGCCGGCCGGGGCCGGGGCGCCTGGTGCCGGTGAGTCTGTCGAAGAAGCCCATCGCGTCGTCTCCCTCGGGTGCCTGGCCGTCGGGGCAACCCTCCCACGGCCGCCACGGCCTGCTAGCTGGCCGGCCCCGTCTCGGGACGCACGGTGCCCACGAAGCTTTGGAAGTCGGGCAGGACGTCCTCGAACTGGGCGGCGGTGGTGGTGAGGACGAGCCGGATCACGGCACGCCTGTGCGGATCGTCGGCGTCCAGCATGGACAGGTACACCTGGGACTGGACGAGGTCGCGCCGCTCGTCGCCGACGGCGGTGGAGAAGGTCAGGGTCTGGGTGAGGCCGGGCGCCTCCTCGGTGCCGAGGTCCTGGCGGGCGGCCACCTTCACCGCTTCGGCCATCGTGCCCAGGTGCCGCACCGACTGGTCGGCGAACTCGCTCAGCGGTGTGGCGTCCGGCCGGTACTCGCCGTCGATCGTGAGGTTGGTGGTGAACCCGGCGTCCGGCTGCGGATGCACGGCGACGAAGGCCGCGCCCGGGGCGCCGGCCTGGTCGGGCGGCAGCGGGCGCCAGCCCTCCGGCAGCCGGAACTCGATCGGCACCGGCAGGGTGGTGGCCATCGGGGCCTCTCCTTTCCGCGCGCTGTCAGAAGATGCTGGTGAAACCGTCCTTGACGGCTCCTGCGGCGTCGCCGAGGGCATGGACCGCGTCACCGGCGGTGTCGGTCACCTTCTTCGGGTCGACGACGATCTCCGCACCCACCTTGCCACCGATGATCGGGGAGGCGCCGAACTCGAACCCGATGTGCCGCTTGCCGTGCGCGTCCTTCTTCCACAGGTCCAGGTCCCCCTCGATGCCCTCACCCGCCCACGCCTCGCCGGTGACGCCGACGCCGACGCCGCCCGCGTCCGCACCGACGGCACCACCGGCCTTCGCACCGGCGAAGGCCTTGCCGCCGATGTCGACGCCGTCGGCTCCGGCGCCCGCGTGGCCCTCCACCGCGCCGCCGGCGAACCCCCAGCCGCGCCCGTACGCGGACCCCAGGTCGGAACCGACACGGCCCTCCACCAGGGCCCGCGCGCCCGCCGACGCTTCGCCGCTCGCGTAGGCACCGTCGTTGGTCAGCGACAGGTTCCCGGAGACGCGGGCGCCCCCGTACACGTCCCACAGTCCGGTCGCCTTGGCCGCGCCCCAGGTCAACTGGCCCTGCTGGGTGACGTGGAACAGGTCGGCGTACGCCTTCGCGAAGCCTTCCATGCCGTAGCCGGGTCCGGACACGGACGTACCGGCGTCGGGGCCGGTGGCCGTGACCGACCCGGTGCCCTTCAGCCCGCCGCCGTCGGTCTTCGTGTGCGGGTCGGAGGGGGCCGGCCTGCCCGCCTTCTCCAGGTCGGTCTCGGGGTGTGCGTTGAAGCCGCCGAAGCCGATGCCGTCCAGCTCGACGTCGCTCGCGGCGCTGATCAGTGCGCGCTTGACGGCCTGGTCGGCGTCGTCGACCGCCTTCACCGCCTTGGCGATCTTCCTGGTCCAGCCGTGCGCCTTCTCCTTGGCGTCGGCCAGCAGTTGCGGGTAGGACGGATCGTGGACGAGGGCGCGCTTCTCGCTGGGCGTGAGCTTGTCGTAGCCGACGTAGGTCGCCTTGCCCTTGCTGTCGACCTTGTAGTCCTTCTTCTGCGCGTCGGAGACCAGGTCCTTGACGGCCTTCTGCAGGCGGGTCAGTTCGGTGTGGGCCTGGGTGAGCAGCTCGGCGACGGCGTGCGCCTCCTTCTTGGCGGCGCCGAACTCGAACGCCGAGACGCCGGCGCGCTTCTGGTGCGCGCCGAAGGACCGGCCCTGCCAGTTGCCGTTGCCCAGGGCGCCTTTGACGTGCTTGTCGTAGTTGCCCTTCAGCTCACCGAAGCGGTCGCCCATGTTCTTCCAGGCGTCGGAGACGTCCGTGAGGCAGGACAGGTCGGCCGTCATGACGTCCTGGTAGCTCAGTGCCACGGTTCCCCCGCATCGTCACAGATGGTCGAGGTTGCTCGACGGTCGCAGGGAGTTGAACTGGGACTGCGTGTCGAGTTCCTGGCCCTGGAAGAGCTTCTTGGTGCCGCGCAGCGCGTCGAGTTCCCGCTGGAGCTGGCCCATCAGCTTGTTCACCTGGCCCTGCCAGGTCGTCATCGCGTCGGCCAGCCCGTCCTTGGTGGCCCAGCCGGACAGGCCCTTCAGGCCCGTATCGGGCTTCAGATGGGGGTTCGCCATCGGGGGGTTCGGGGCGAGGGAGGGCGGGCGCACGGTCTGGCCGCCGCTGTCCGCCATGGCGCCGGCGGACTTGGTGTCCGACAGCAGGTGGTTCTCCATGTAGGTGGCGGCCCGCTTCTTGTCGCCCGCGGAGCTTGCCAGTGTGGTGCCGTCACCACTGGCGCCGCCACCGCGGTCGCCGCCGGCCTGGGCGAGGTGCATGCGCTGGTCTGCGGAGTTGTCGGAACTCATGGGTCACCCCCGTGGTGCTGCCGAACCGGAGCGTGCGGAACCCGGTGGGTGCGACGCTTGCTCGGCGTGGACCTTACCAATGTCCACCAGGTGCGGTGGCGTCGGCAACGGGGCCGGACCATACGGTTCCGTAAAAGCCCGGGCCGAAGGGTTTCGGCGACGTGGACCACGCGGCTCCGCAGAGAGGGGCATGCTGTTGCCGGAGGGTCACGGGGTGATGCGGCCGCCCGCCACGTCGAGGGTCAGCCCCGTCAGGTAGCTCGCGGCGTCCGAGGCCAGGAAGAGGGCGGCCGAGGCGACGTCGGTGGGCTCTCCCATGCGGCGCAGCGGGTGCCGGAGGGCGACCCGGTGCTGGGCCTCCTTGGACATGACCGCCGCGGTCCGCTCGGTCCGGACGGCCGACGGGGCGAGGCAGTTGACACGGATGCCCTGCGGGCCCAGCTCGGTGGCGAGCTGACGCGTCAGCATGGCGACGCCCGCGTTGGCGACGCCGTACGCCAGATTGGCCCCGCCCGGCAGGCGCCCCGTGGACGAGGACGCCGAGGACGCCGAGGACGCCGAGGACATGGTGAGGATGCTGCCGCTGTACCGCTCCACCATGCCGGGCAGGAACGTGCGGACGGTCAGGAAGGCGGAGGTCAGCTCCGAGTCGAGGATCTGGTGCCAGCGTTCCTCGGTCAGCTCCAGGGTGGGGGTGGGGGCAGCCTGGCCGCCCGCGAACGCCGCGAGGACGTCGACGGGCCCCAGTTCGGCGGCCACCCGTTCGGCGACCCGCCGCAGTGCGCCCGCGTCCGTCACGTCGGCGACGGCACCGGTCGCGGTGCCGCCCCGCTTGCCGATCTCCTCGACGACCCCGAAGAGCGCCGGGCGGTCCCGCCCCATCAGGCAGACCCGCACGCCCTGCGCCGCCAGCGCCCGCGCCGTCTCGGCACCGATGCCACGCGAACCGCCGGTGACCACGGCGACCTTGCCCGCCAGGTCGGGGTAGACCGGGTGGGCGGGCCAAGCGGAGAGGGCGGCGGACGACGGCGCGGCGTCGCCCTCCGCGGAACCTTCGGCGTCGGTCGGCATCAGACGGTCCTTTCGGCAACGGCGGACATCAAAGAGCTCCTTCGGTCCTCACAGCGTCCTACAGCGCCCTGCAGCGTCCCTCGGTGGAGGAGGGCATCAGACGGTGTCCTGCTGTCCGTCGAGCCCCAGTTCCCTGCGGCGGCGGTGCCCGTAGCGCGCCGCCGAGACCGCGCAGCCCAGCAGCACGGCACTGTCGGCGCCGAAGGCCAGGTGGAACTCCGCCATGCCCGTGGGCTTCGAGCGGCTCGGCCGGCCCTCGCCGCGCGGATCGGCGAACACCCGGAACCGGTCACCGACGTCGGCGCCGTGGCAGGGGATGCGCAGGTCGCCCCAGGCGGCGGCCCGTTCGGTGCCGCGCGGCTGAAGGCGGCACGTGGCGGCGTACCGGGGCGGGTCGTGCACGTCGGTGACCTCGACGTCGACCCAGGTGCCCCGGTCGAGCAGCAGGGAGGTCGAGTGGCCGCGGTGGGTGACGGGCACCAGCGCGATCCCGGCCAGGATGACCAGCAGCAGGTAGCGGCGGCGCGGACCGTAGTGGGTCAGCTCCAACAGCAGGACCAGCACCGCGAGCAGTGCGGCCGCGAGCAGAGTCCAGAAGACGCCCGTACCGCCGCCCAGGTGGCGGGTCACCAGCACCGGAGCGGCGCCCAGCGCGCACACCGGCAGCGTCGCGGCCACGGCGAGGGCGACCGCCGCCCGACGCGGAAGCCGGTCCAACCGGGCGTCCAGGCCCGCCCGCAGGCGGTGCGGTGCGGCGGGCCGTCCGCCGAGCCGCGCGTACAGGGCGTTCCGGGGCGAGCCGGACTGCTCGGCCGGGTGCGGGCCGGCGCCGCCGGTGGCGGTGTGCGTGGTGCCGCCGCGGGACCCGACGCGGTAGCGGCGGGCGGTGGCGGTACCCCTGCAGCCTGCGGCCGACAGGATCGCGGCCCACGCCAGGAGGACGCCGTAGACGGTGGGGTCCGGGTCCTCGTACGTGCCGGGTGAGAAGGCCTGTTGCAGACCGGCGGCGGCGAAGAGGACTGCGAGGACGAGCCCGAGGGCGGAAAGGGCCAGCCAGGCCGCGCGCCGTCCCGCCAGGGCACGCGCTGCCGCGTCGTCGCGGTGCGGCAGCCCGTGCGCGGCGAGCAGCCGCCGCCGCTCGCGGCTGCGATTGCTCCGCGGGACGAGCAGCACGGTGCCGACGACGACGAGGAGGGCGCCGCCGCCCAGGGAGAGGTCCGCCGCCAGGCCCTCGGGGCGGCCGACGTGGGTGTGGTCGTAGAGCCCGGAGCCCAGGAAGCCGCAGCCCGCGCAGGCGCACACGACCAGCGCGGCACGCGCCCACAGCCGGCGCGGTGCCAGCTCGGCGCGGGCCAGCCGCACTCCGTACCCGGGCGCTGCCTCGGGCAGCGCGTCGTAGTCGCTGCCGGAGCGCGGGCGGCCGTTCCCCTGCGCTGCGGTGGCCGGGTGTGATCGGGTGCGCCCTGGGGCCTTGCCGACGGCGGGGCGGTCGCCGTCCGGGGGGCTGTCGGCGCGCGGGCGAGGGGGGACTGTGCGGTCGTCCGCGTGCGGACGGCCGCGCGCCGTTCGCGCCATCGCATCCCCCGTGCCTCGCCTGTCCCCGTGTGCGCACCCCTCCCCGTGCCGGTGCGCCGACAGCAACTCTAGGCGCCGGGGCCGACACCGGACGGGACGGGGAGCCGCTTCACAGCCCCGTGCCCCGGTCGGCGTCCCGCTCCCGCTCCCGTCGTCTGCGGGCGGCCTCGGTGGGGCGGCGCAGCGGGTCCTCCTCCTGGTCGATGTCGGGGACGGTGTCCCGGTCCTCGTCGCGGGTCTCCTCCTCCCACAGCGCCCGGTACTTCGCGTCCCGCAGCTTGAGCAGGAGGCAGGCCACCAGGGCGGCGGCCAAGGAGCCGACGAGGACCGCGGCCTTGGTGTGCTCGGTGACGGCGGTGTCGGTGAAGGCCAGCTCCGAGACGAGCAGCGAGACGGTGAAGCCGATACCCGCCAGGACGGCGACCCCTGCGACGTCCGCCCAGGCCAGTTCGGAGCTGAGGCGGGCGCGGGTGAAGCGGGCCGTCAGGTACGTACCGCCGAGCACTCCCACGAACTTCCCGACGAACAGGCCGAGCACGACCCCCAGCGCCTCGGGTTGCCGGAAGGTTTCGCCGAGTGCGGAGACGGAGACGCCGACCCCCGCGGAGAAGAGGGCGAAGACGGGCACGGCGAACCCCGCGGACAGGGGACGGACCCGGTGTTCGACGCGCTCGGCGGGGGAGGAACTGTTCGGGTCGTCCGGGTTGTCGGGCGCCACGCGCAGCAGCAGCCCCATGGCGACGCCCGCGATGGTCGCGTGCACCCCGCTGTTGTAGGCCAGGGCCCAGATGACGACGGCCAGCGGGACGTAGACGTACCAGCCGCTCACCCGCAGGTTGACGTGGAGGACGCGGAAGAGGACCAGTCCGGCGACGGCCCCGGCGAACGCGGCCCAGTCGAGGGTGGAGGTGTAGAAGACGGCGATGACGAGGATGGCGCCGAGGTCGTCGACGATGGCGAGGGTCAGCAGGAAGGCGCGGATACCGGAGGGCAGGTTGGTGCCGATGACGGCGAGCACGCCGAGCGCGAAGGCGATGTCGGTGGCCATCGGGACCGCCCAGCCGCCCATGTCGCCGCCTTGCGCCGCGTTGACCGCGACGTAGCAGAGGGCCGGTACGGCCATGCCGCACACCGCGGCGGCCACCGGCAGCGCGGCGGCCGCGGGGCGGCGCAGTTCGCCGACGGTCAGCTCGCGTTTGAGTTCGATGCCGGCGACGAAGAAGAAGAGGGTCAGCACGCCGTCCGAGGCCCAGTGCTCGACCGACAGGTCGAGGCCGAGGGCGGGGACGCCGAAGTGGAACGTGCGCACGGTCTCGTACAGGTGCCCGAGCGGGGTGTTCGCCCAGACGAGGGCCAGCACGGCGGCCACCAGCAGCACCGTGCCGCCGACGGTCTCGGTGCGCAGCGCGTCGGTCAGCAGCCTGCGTTCCCTGGCCGAGGGGCGTGCGAACAGGGAGGCGCGGCCGTCGTCTGCGGGGGGCGGGGTCATGGTGGCTCCGGAGGGCTCGGCGGGGACCAAAGATGCGGAGACACGTTCCCCGCACCGCCGACCAGACTTCCCGGCACACCTATGACGCTTCCGGCGTCTTCCCGACGCCTCCCGGACACCGTACCGGCGCGGCCCCGCCCCCGCACACCGGGAAAGTCCGCCTCGCCCGTGAGCGCGGGGCCGCTCGTGCCCGCGGGCGGGTGCGGGTGCGGAACGGTCCGCTCCGCAACGAGGGGCGGGCGGCGGCGCACGCGCCGCCGCAGGGCCGTCGAACTCTCCGCCCGAGGCCGCCGATGGCCCGGGAACCGCCTTGAGGGGGTCAGGGGCTGTTGATACTGTGCCTTGGATTTACATGGCGTAGTCGCACGTCGGTACGCGGGGGAACGACCGACAGGGCGACGGGGGGCAGGTTTCTCGTTGTGACAAGTTCGACGTGCGACGCACGAGCCGTTCGCGCACCGTCCACGGACGCACGGACCACGGGGGTGGTGAGGTGAAGACCCAGGAGCGCGGCGTCGCCGGAGCCGGACGCACGGCGGCCCTCCCCGGCCCGGGCGGCGACCGGCTGCCCTCGGCGCCCCGCGAACGCAAGCCCGCGCTCGCCGCGCTGGCCGTCCTCCTCGTCCTGCTCGGCGCACTCGGCGCCACCGTCCTGGTGATGCGGGCGGGCGACCGGGTCGAGGCCATCGTCGTCACCAAGCGGGTGCCGCGCGGCCAGCCGGTCCCCGAGTCGGCGGTCAAGTCCGTGATGGTCGCCGAGGACAGCGACATCCAGTACGTGCGCTGGGAACAGCGCGGACTGCTCACCAAGTACCGCACGGCCACGGACCTGGTGGACGGCACCGTCCTGGTCGGCAGCATGCTCACCAAGGAGAAGGGCCTGGAGCCCGGCAAGGCCGTGGTCGGACTCTCCCTCAAGAGCGGGCAGTACCCGCCGCGGCTGGAGGAGGGCGACACCGTCTCCGCCTACCGCGTCGGCCGCAACGCCTCCTCGGGCGGGCAGGGCGGCTCCGACGACGAGTCGGACACCGGCAGCGGCCACAACTCCGGTGGCAGCGCGGCCCTCGCCGAAGGCGTACGGGTGCAGTCCCTGAGCAAGGACGGCAGCGACTCGGTCGCCTCCAGCGGCAACCTCCCCGTCTCCGTCGTCGTGGACAGGAGTGACGTCGCCGAGCTGACCGCCGCGGCCTCCAACGGCGAGGTCTCCCTCGTCCTCGACTCCGGCAGCGGCGGCTGAGGGCCCGCCGGTGCACCGGGCGGCGGCGTCCGTCCCCTCCCCCGCGCCACGGAGCCGTGGCGCGGGGCCACCCCACCGGGTGGCAGGCGCACCGCGTGCGGGAACCGGGCCGCGCGGCGGAACCGTCCCGCCGGGCGGAGTCGTCGTCCGCTACGGCGGTACCGGGCCCAGCAGAGCTGACGGTGGGTCGCAAGCTGACAGTGGGTCGACATCGACCCGGCCGAGGAAAGGCGTAGCCGGATGGCGCTGATCGCACTCGCCGCCGACAAGGGGGCACCGGGGGTCACCACGGCCGCCGTCGCCCTCGCGGCGGTGTGGCCGCGCCGCACGCTGCTCGCCGAGGTCGACACCGCGGGCGGCGACCTCGTCTACCGCAGCCCGGGAACGGACGGGCGCCCGCTCGACCCCAACACCGGCATGCTCTCCCTGGCCGCCGCCGCCCGCCGCGGGCTCGCCCCCGAACAGCTGTGGGACCACGCCCAGCGGCTCTCCGGCGGGCTCGACGTGCTCGTCGGACTGGGTGCGGCCGAGCAGTCCGCCGGGCTGGCCGGCCAGTGGGACACGGTGGGCCGCGCCTTCGCGTCCCTCGCCGACACCCCGCACCCGCAGTTGGCCGCGGACGTCATCGCCGACTGCGGGCGCATCGGGCCCGAGGCCGCCTCGGTCGCCCTCTTCCCGCACGCCGCGCTGGTGCTGCTGCTGGCCCGCGGCGAGCCGGAGCAGATCGCCCGGGTACGGGACCGGGCGCTGGCCCTCACCGGACGGCTGCACGGCGGCCAGCGCGGGATGGCGCCACTCGCCCAGCCGCTGATCGGGGTGGTGCTGGTCGCCGAGGCGCAGGGGGCGGCCAAGGTCGCGAGCCAGGTCAACGACATGCTGGTGGCCTCGCGGGCCGGTGCCCAGGTCGTCGGCGTGCTCGCCCACGACCCGCCCGGCGCCCAGCAGTTGGCGGGCCGCCGCCGGGGCCGCGTCGACCGGTCCCTGCTGGTCCGCTCGGTCCGCAAGGTGGCCACCGACCTCCACGAGCAGTACGCCGCCGCCTGGACGGGCGGCCCCGACGAGGCCGCCCGCCGGCAGGCGGCCCCCCAGCCGTCGGCGCCGCACCCCTTCCCGGCCCCGGGACAGCCCGGTCCCGCCGCGCAGGGCCTGCCCGGCGGGGAGGGCACCCTGCCGCCGCCCCAGGCGTCCTCGGCCCACGCGATGCCCGCGGCGCCCCCGCCCCCGCTCGACGGCGCCTCCGCACAGCAGCCCCCCGCGGCACCCTGGCCGCCACCACCGGCACCGTCGCTGCCCGTGCAACCCGTGCAACCCGCGCAGGACCGGACGGGGCCGGGCGGGCCCGCGCAGGCGGAGTCCGCGCCGGGCCGGCCCGTAGCGCCTCCGTCGTCGCGGCCCGCGCCGCCGTCCGGGGCGTATCAGCCGTCCCCGTCCCCGCGGCCCGCGCAGGGCGAGGCCGGGTGGCCTGCGCCCGCACCGCAGCAGCCGGCACCGCCCGGCTCCGGACCGCACCAGCCGCCGCAGCCCGTGCAGGGGCAGCCCGCGCAGGGCGAGCCCGCACCGGGGCAGCCCGGCCAGGGCGAGGGCGCCGGGGAGGTCACTCAGCAGATCAGGGCGGTCCCGGGGCGGCAAAGGCCGTCCGCGCCGGAGCCGACGCCGCCGCTGCCGCTGCCGGGGCGGGGCGGGGACGAGGGGGCCGCCTCGTGAGCGGAAGCGTCGTCGATCACCAGTTGGTGAAGCGGTTCCGGCAGGAGGCCGGGGACCGGATCGCCGAGCAGCGGCGTATCGACCAGGCGTCCGGCGTGGCGCCGATGACGCCGGAGGACGAGCGGCAGTTCGCCCGTGCCGTGATCGCGCAGATCCTGGAGGAGTACGCGCGTGCGGAGATCAACTCCGGCCGTACCCCACCGGACGCGCACGCCGAGGAGGCCTACGCGGCGGCGGTGCACGCCGCGCTGTTCGGCGTGGGCCGCCTCCAGCCGCTGCTGGACGACCCCGAGGTCGAGAACATCGACGTCAACGGCTACGACCAGGTGTTCGTCGGCTACGCCGACGGGCGTGAGGAACGGGGCGAGCCGGTCGCCGAGTCGGACGAGGAACTGATCGAGCTGATCCAGGTGCTCGGCGCCTACTCGGGCCTGTCCTCACGCCCGTTCGACACCGCCAACCCGCAACTGGACCTGCGGCTGCCCGACGGCTCGCGGCTCTCCGCCGTCATGGACGTCACCCGCCGCCCGGCGCTGTCGATCCGGCGGGCCCGGCTGGGCAAGGTCTTCGTCTCCGACCTGGTCGGCAACGGGACGCTCACGCCGGAGCTGGGCAGCTTCCTGACGGCGGCGGTGCGGGCCCGCAAGAACATCATGATCGCGGGGGCCACCAACGCGGGCAAGACGACGCTGCTGCGCGCCCTCGCCAACGAGATACCCCCGCACGAGCGGCTGATCACCGTCGAACGGGCCCTGGAGCTGGGCCTGGACCAGTTCCCCGAACTCCACCCGAACGTGGTCGCCTTCGAGGAGCGACTGCCCAACTCCGAGGGCCAGGGCACCATCAGCATGGCCGAACTGGTGCGCCGCTCCCTGCGCATGAACCCCTCCCGGGTGATCGTCGGCGAGGTGCTCGGCGACGAGATCGTCACCATGCTCAACGCGATGACCCAGGGCAACGACGGCTCGCTTTCCACGATCCACGCCAACAGTTCCAGCGAGGTCTTCAACCGCGTCTCCACCTACGCGCTGCAAGCACGCGAGCGGCTGCCCATCGAGGCCACCCAGATGCTGATCGCGGGCGCCATCAACTTCGTCGTCTTCGTCGAGCGGCGCAACGCCTGGACCACCGGCGGGCGGCTGACCCGCTCGGTCACCTCCGTACGCGAGATCAACGGGGTGGACGGGCGGGTGCTCTCCAGCGAGGTGTTCGCCGAGACACCGGACGGGCGGCTGGTCGCACACGCGCCGGTCTCCTGCGCGCAGGAGCTGGCCGTCTTCGGGTACCGGCCCACCGGGAACTGGGGGTGAGTGGCATGTCGTTCTCGTCCATCGCCTTCTCGGCCACCGCGGGCGGCATCTTCTCGCTGTCCTCCCTCTACGCGCTCGGCTGCGGCGTCGCGGTGGGCGGCGGCCTCGCGCTGCTGATCGTCGCCCTGCGCGGGCTGCCCGCCAAGCCCGGCGTACAGCGGCAGGACGCGGGCAGGCGCGCCACGGAGCTGGCCCGGTTCCTCAGCAAGCGCGGCTCCATCGCCGTGTGCGCCGGGCTGCTGGTGCTGCTGCTGACGCGCTGGCCGGTCGCGGCCGTCGCCACCGGCATCCTCGTCTTCCTGTGGGACCGGCTCTTCGGCGGCGCAGCCGAGGAGCGGGCGGCGATGAAGCGGGTGGAGGCGCTGGCGGCCTGGACGGAGTCGCTGCGCGACACCATCGCGGGCGCCGTCGGTCTGGAACAGGCCATCCCCGCCTCGGCGCGTGCCGCCGCCCCCTCGCTGCGGCCGCATCTGGACGCCCTCATCGACCGGTTGCGGGCCCGCACCCCGCTGCCCGCCGCCCTCCAGCACCTGGCGGACGAGCTCGACGACCCGTCCGCCGACATCGTCGTGGCCGCTCTCATCCTCAACTCGCGGCTGCGCGGGCCCGGCCTCCGCGAGGTGCTGGGCGCACTGGCCAAGTCGGCGCGCGAAGAGGTCGACATGCGGCAGCGGGTGATGGCCCAGCGCGCCTCGACGCGGCGCAGCGTGCAGATCGTCGTCGGGGTCAGCGTGGCGTTCGTGCTGGGCCTGGCCGTCTTCAACCGGGGCTTCGTCGCGCCCTACGGCAGCCCGGTGGGGCAGGCCGTCCTCGCCTGCGTCTGCGCCCTGTTCGCCTGCGGCTTCTGGTGGCTGCGCAAGCTGTCGCGGATCGAGACGCCCGAACGGTTCCTGACCCGCGGCGACCAGCCGCCCGCGACGGCGCGTGCGGCGCAGCCGGAGCCGGATCCCGCGGCGCAGCCGCACACGGAGGTGGCGGACCGATGAACCCCCTCACGCTCACCGCGCTCACCGGCGCCCTCGCGGGGCTCGGCGTCTTCCTGCTGGTCCGGGCGCTGGCACCCGGCAGGAAGGGCGCGGTCGCCTCCGTCGCCGAGATCGACGCGCTGCGCGCCCGTGCCGCCACGCACCACAGCGGTACCGGCCCCGAGCCGACCGGCAGGCTGGGCGCGGTCCGGGCCCGGGTCGGCGCCCGGGTTGCCGAACTGTACCTGCGGCAGGGCTGGGAGCTGCGCAGCCTCCGCTCCGACCTGGACGTGCTGGAGCGCGGCTGGGAGAACTTCCTGGCGACCAAGGTGCTGCTGGGCGCGGCCGGACTGTTCTTCGGGCCGTTCCTCTTCTCCGTCGTCTGGCTGATCGGCTTCGGCCGCAGCCCGCTGATCCCGCTGTGGCTGGCGCTGTTCTTCGCCGCGGTGTTCTTCATGCTGCCGGACCTGGAGGTACGGCGGGACGCCGCGGCCAAACGGCGCGACCTGCGGCGGGTGGTCGGTGCCTACCTCGACCTCGTCGCGATGAACCTGGCCGGTGGCCGCGGGCTGCCCGAGGCGCTCAAGGCGGCCAGCGAGGTGAGCGACGGCTGGGCGCTGCGCCGGATCCGTGACACGCTCGCCGACGCGCGGATCACCGGGCAGAGCCAGTGGGCCGCTCTCGGCGACCTCGGGGTGCGGCTCGGCGTGGACGAACTGAAGGACCTGTCCGCCTCGCTGGCCCTGGTGGCCGACGACGGCGCCAAGGTGCGCGCCTCGCTCTCCTCGCGTGCCGAAACCATGCGGCACAGGGAGCTGGCCGAGATCGAGGGCAGCGCCGGGGAGAAGTCCCAGTCGATGCTCGTGGCCCAGCTCATGCTCTGCGCCGGTTTCCTCGTCTTCCTCATCTATCCGGCGGCCATGCGTGTCTTCCAGATCTGACGCCCGCCCGCCCCACCCAGCTCGCAGAAAGGACTGAGACGACCGTGAACAATCTGAACAAACCGTTCAACCCGTTTCGTTCCGTCAGCCATCCCGCGCTCGACTTCCTGACCACGTTCCTGCGCGGCCGCATCGAGCGGGCCCGCTCCGGGGAACTGGACCGCGGCGCCTCGGCCGTCGAGTGGGTGATCATCTCCGCGGTCGTGGTGGCGATCGTCGGTGTGGTCGCCGCCATCATCAACATGGCGCTCAAGAACGGCGCCAACAAGGTGAGCGACTGCATCGACGGCGCGGACCAGAACGGCACCTGCAAGTAGGGGACCGGCCAGTGGGAGGGGACAGACGGCTCGTCGCGTTCGTACGCCGCAGGGGGGAGGAGGCCACCCGCCGCGGCGACTGCGGCATGACCGCGATCGAGTTCGTGATCCTCACGCCGGTGCTGTTCTTCCTGATCTTCGCCACCGTCCAGTTCGCGCTGTACTTCTTCGCCGACCACGTGGCACAGGCCGCCGCGCAGGCAGGGGCCCGCAAGGCGCGGCAGGAGGCCGACGCCGACCCCGGCGGCTGGCGTGCCAAGGCCCGGGAGACCTCCTCCTCCTACATCCGGCAGCTCGGCCCCGAACTGATCCTCGACCCCGATGTGCGGATGCTCCACTCCCGGCAGAACACGGTGGGCGTCGAGATCCGGGCGAAGGTTCCCTCCGTCTTCCCCGGCATCGATCTGGACGTCTACGCGATGTCGCAGGGCCCCGTGGAGCGGTTCGTGCCGGACGGGGGTGCCTGAGCCGTGACGCGCGCCGACCGCTCGTGCGGCCCGTTCCTGCGCCGGCTCCGCGAGGTGAGGGGGCTGTCCGCCGCCGACCGGGGACTGTCGACCATCGAGGTGGTGATCCTCGCCCCGGTGATGATCCTGTTCATCCTCGTGCTCGTCGCCTTCGGGCAGCTCGTGGACGGGCGCGGCGCCGTCGACAGCGCCGCCCGGGACGCCGCCCGGGCCGGCTCCCTCCAGCACGGCAGCCACGCGGCTGCCATGACCGCCGCGCAGGAGGCGGCGACCGCGACTCTCAAGGGCACCTGCGCCGGGGGCGTGACCGTACGGGACGCGGGCAGCGACTACCGCTCCGGCGGGCTGTTCACCGTCGAGGTGAGCTGCCGGGTACGCGGCCTGGGCATGCTCGGCCTGAACATCGCCAAGACCCTGTCGGGCCGGTCCACCTCGCCGATCGACCCGTACCGGAGGACCGGATGAGGGCCGGGGACGCCGTCACACGGAGCGGGCGCGCCCCGACGGGGGCTCCGAGCGGAGTCAGGGGCGTGCTCGGCGAGCGGTACGCGGAGTGCGGCGACCGGGGCTCCGGCGCTGCGGCCGTCATCATGTTCGCGCTGCTGTTCATGGTGCTGGCCGCGTTCGTGGTGGACGGCGGACTGTCCATCTCCCAGCGTGAGCGCGCCGCCGACATCGCCGAACAGGCCGCCCGCTACGCCGCCCAGGACATCGACGAGGAGGCCCTGCGCGCCAGCCAGGGCCGCACCGCACCCATCAACTACGAGAACTGTCCGCAGCGGGTGTCGGAGTTCGTCCGCCGGTCCGGGCTCTCGGGCGCCGACGTGGCCGCCTCCGGATGCATCTCCGCCGGCGCCCAGCAGGTGGAGGTCCGCGTCCGGCTCACCTACCGGCCCGTCCTCACCGGCCTCTTCTACAGCGCACCGCTGACCGTCCACGGCACGGCCACGGCGGAATCCGTGACCGGCTGACCGCCCGGCCGCCCGAGGACGGCCCCGACCCTTCCGACCGCACTTCTCACCCCAGGAGCACACGAGATGGCGCGCCGCAGTTCGACACCGGCACCGGCCCCCGGCGGGCCCGGGTCCCGCTCGCGCTCGCGCACTCCCGTGCCCGTGCGCACCCGCCGCGCGACGGGCGACGTCCTCAAGGCGCTGGGCGCGTTCGTCGCGCTCGCCGCGCTGGTCGTCGGCGTTCCGCTGGCGCTCGCGTACGTCATCGGCTGGCCGCTGCCGCGCCACATGCCGTCCTTCGAGACGCTGCGGGACGAGGTGAGCGTCGGCGTGTTCGTCGACGTGCTCACCGTCGTGGTGTGGCTGGCGTGGGCGCAGTTCACCGCCTGCGTGCTGGTGGAGGCCAAGGCCGCCCTCTCGGGGGTGGGTCTGCCCGCGCGGGTGCCCGGCGCGGGACCCAGCCAGTTGCTGGCCCGCCAACTGATCGCCGCGATCCTGCTGCTGGGCTCCGCCACCGGCAGCTTCGCCCCCGGACTGTCCCAGCTCGGCCACACCATGCAGCCACACCACCCGCAGCAGACCGTCGCCGCAGCCCAGCTCACGCCGGGTGAACAGCAGGCGGCGGCCCCCGGGACGGCACACGCCGACAGTGCGGGCCTGCGCACCACCGACGACCGCGGCCCCGGGTCCGACCTCGTCCTGGCGGGCAGCAGCAGTACCGGAACGGGAGGGGTGACGGGAGGGATACGGCCCGCAGCGGCCGGTGACGCCTCCTCCGCGGAAGGGACGAAGTTCTACCGCATCCAGCCGCCGGAGGGCCGCCACCACGACTCGCTGTGGGAGATCGCCCAGCGCCACCTGGGCGACGGCCGCCGCTACAAGGAGGTCTACCGCCTCAACAAGGACCGCGAGCAGCCCGACGGCTCCCGGCTCTCCGAGGCCAGCCTGATCAGGCCCGGCTGGATCATGGAGATGCCCGCCGACGCGCACGGCGGTGAACTCGTCGAGATGCCGGGCGACGCGGACGGGTTGAGCGCCCACGAACGCGCCCAGTACGAGCACTACCAGGCGAACGGCGGCGACCGCGGCGCCGACAGCGTGCCGGACCGGCCCGGCCGCCAGGACCAGGGGGACCACCAGGACCAGCCGGATCAGCAGGATCAGCACGACCGACCCGGCGAGAAGGACGGGCGGCCGGAGGTGGACGAGCCGGAGGAGCCCGGCCGCCAGGACCGGGGGGACCGCCAGGACCGGAGGGACCGGAAGGAGGGGCCCGCCGCGCCCGACGACTCCGGGCGGGATCACGGTCACGGCCCCGGGCAGGACGCGGACGCTGGCGGGGCCGAAAAGGGTGACGGCGGCTCCGGTGACACGGGCACCGACGAGAACGGCGCGGACGTCCCCGACCAGCAGCCCAGCGTTCCCGACAGCAGTACCGACCGGCCGCCCATGCAGCCGGGGGACGAGGGCAGGCAGGACGGTGGCGACTCCGGTGCCGGTTCGGACGCCGACGGCGGCGGTCCGGGCGAGACCGTGGACGTCGCACCCGAGGAGCACGCGCCGGACCGCCAGGGGCAGTCCGTCCCCGAAGGCGCCCAGGACTCCCACGGCTCCGGGCCCTCCGACGAGCAGCAGCCGACCCGGCCCGACGACGCCAGGCCGGACGTGTCGTCCGTACCGGAAGGCCCCGACACCCCCGCCGGCTCCGGTGATCCCGGCGCCACCACGCCGCACGACCAGGACGGCGCCGCCGACGACGGCCACGACGTCTCCCGCGGCGAGGACGGTCACGACGCCTCCCGCGGCGAGGACGGCGACGGCACCGACCACGGCGGCGGCCACACCGGCGGCGCACGCCGCGACGCCGACCACGGCGGTGCGCACGGCGGTGGCGGCGACCGGTCCGGTGGCGACCGGTCCGGCACGGACGGTGGACACGCGGACAGCGACAGCGAGGACGACGGCCGCAATGGCGGCCGTGGGGGCGACGGCACCGGCACCGCTCTCGACCACGCGGGTGGCGGCGCGCAGCGCGACCGTGCGCACGGGGCCCAGGACGCGGCGGCCGACGAGGCGGACAGCGGAGTGCTCGGTCCCCTCGGGTGGCCGGAGGTGCTGCTGGGCGCCCCGCTGCTGGCGGCGGGACTGCTCGCCGCGCTGGGCGGCAGGCGCCGGGCCGTGCTGTGGCGCGCCGTCGCCGGGGGTGTCCGGCGGGCGCCCGGCGACGACTTCGCGCCGCCGTCCGACCCGGCCGCCCAGGCACACGAGGCGCTGCTTGCCGGTGCCGACGCCGATGCCGTCCGCTTCCTCGACCGGGCGCTGCGCGGGCTGGCCGCGGAACTGCGCGAGGCGGACCGGCCGCTGCCCGTCGTCTACGCCGCCTGGCTCACCGGCCAGGACCTGCATCTGCAACTCGCGGAGGAGGCCGGGGAACCGCCCGCGCCCTGGCAGTACGGGCAGAGCGGGACGTTCTGGACGGTGCGCCGTGCCGACGTCCGCGTCGATGCCGGGGCCCGGGGCGCCGCGCCCTTCCCCGGCCTGGTCAGCCTCGGACTGCGCGGCGAGGCGCGGTTGCTGCTCAACCTCGAATCGGTGCCGGGGCTGGTGTCGGTCGCGGGCGAGCCGGAGCTGCGGGAGGCCGTGCTGGCGTCCGTCGCCGCCGAACTCGCCACCGTCGCCTGGTCGCGGGGGCTCTCGCTCACCCTCGTCGGGTTCGGCGCGGACTTGACCGCGCTCGCCCCCGACCGGATGCGCCACCTGCCGGACATCGCCGCATTCCTCGCCGAGCGTGCGGGGGGCCCTGCCGCCCGGCGGGCCGAGCCGCACGTGGTGCTGGTCGGTGCCGAGCCGACGGGGGAGGAGGCGCGCCGTCTCGCGGCGCTGGCCACCGACGGCGAGGCGCCCGGCGGCAGTCACGGCGACGGCTTCGTCGTCGGCGTGACCAGCGGCAGGCTGCCGATGCCCAGCGTCGTGTGGGAGTTCGAGATCGACGACGACCACACCCTCGCCGCCCCCCGGATGGGCCTGGAGGTACGGGCCCAGCATCTGCCTCGCGAGCTGCGTGCCGCCGTCCTGGACCTCTTCGCCGACACCGACGACGCACGCACGGCGGGCAGCGACGGGCCGCGCTTCCGCGTCGATCTGAGCGAGAGCGGACGCCCCGCCGTGTACGCGCGCCTCATGGGCGGGTACGACGTCACCGGCGTCGCCGCGCCCGAGGCCTCGCGCGGCGCCCTGCTGCACGAGGCGCTCGCCCTGCTGCTGCTCAACCGGGACGGGGTGCACCCCCGGGTGCTGGCCTCCGCGCTGTGGCCCAAGGGCGTCACCGACGATGTGCGCGACGCCCTGCTGGAGCGGCTCGGACACTGGCTCGGCACCGACGCCGACGGCAGCCCGCGGCTGACGACCGGCGCGGACGGACGGCTCGGTCTGCGGCCCTCCGTCGTCTCGGACTGGGACGTCCTGCGCACCCTCCACCACGGCTGCACCGGCGAGCGCGGCGCCAAGCTGTCCGCGCTGGTGCGCCGCCAGCAGCTCGGGCACGCGCTCGACCTCGCGAAGGGGCCGCTGCTTCCCGACCGGCCCGCGGGGCGCTACGGCTGGCTGGCCCACCACGTCGCCGAGGCCCAGCAGCCGCTGCTCGCCGCCGAGGTCGGGCTCGCCCTCGCCGCGGAGCAGCTCAGGGCCGGGGAGCCGGACGCCGCGGTGGGCTCCGTACGGGCTGCCCTGCGCAGCGCGCCCGCGGACGAGCGGCTGTGGGAGCAGCTCGTCCGGGCCGCGCACGCCACCGGCCGGCGCGCGGTGCTCGACGACGCCGTGCGCCGGGTGGTCCGGCGTGCCGACCCGGCCCGCGGGGTGCCCCCGCGCACCGCGGCCCTCCTCGACGAACTCGCCCCGGGCTGGGCGGCCACCGCCACGGGTGCCCCCGTCTCCGGCAACACCGGCCCGGGTGCCGACGCCCCTGGCAACACCGGCCCTGGTACCGACGCCCCTGGCAGCACCCGCCCCGGCGGCGACGTCGGCAGCACCGTCCCCCGCAACTCCGGGACCGCGGGCACCGATCCCGGCAGCACCGACCCCGCCTCCTGACGCCGCCGCCCCGAGTTGCCTCGGGGGCCCCGCCTCCCGTCGCCCGGGGGACTGTCACGGGTTCGTGACCCGGCGGGCGGGTCCGGGCGGAGGCGGCGTGCGTCCCATCGCCGCACGCACCGGAGGTTCACCCGCGGGAGGGGACAGGATGAAACGGGGTTGGGCGGGGGCAGCGGCACTGGCCGCCGCGGCGGCGCTGGCAGGCTGCACGGGCGGGTCGCACGAGGAGTCGCTGGCGGACGGCACGGCGCAGGGCGGCGGGCCCGGCGCCGTCGCCCCCGCGCCGCCGGGCGGTCAGCACAGCCGGAGCGCCGACCCCGGCGCGGAGCCCACCCGGCCCGCCGACTTCCGCTCCACGTTCGCCCTCGACGTGGACACCGCGTCCTACAGCTACGCCCGACGCCGACTGCGCGACGGGGTGCGCCCGGCCGCCCGCACGGTGCGGACCGAGGAGTTCGTCAACAGCTTCCCGCAGGGCTACCGGCGCCCCGGCGGCGACGGCTTCTCCGTCTCGGCGGACGGGGCCCGCACGGGCCAGGCGGGGTGGTCGCTGATGCGGGTCGGGATGGCCACCAAGGACAGCGATCCGCACGCGCCCCGCCGCCCCGCCGCGCTCACCTTCGTGCTGGACGTGTCCGGTTCGATGGGGGAGCCGGGGCGGCTGGACCTGGTGAAGAAGGCGCTGGGAACGGCGGCCGGTGAACTGCGGGCGAGCGACGCGGTCTCAGTGGTGACGTTCAGCGGCGAGGCGAGGACCGTGCTGCCCATGACGCGGCTGGACGACGGTGGCCGGTCCCGGTTCCGGGACGCCGTCGCCGGTCTGGAGCCGCAGGCGAGCACCAACCTCGGTGCGGGGATGCGGGCAGGCTACGAGCAGGCGGCCGCGCACCGGCAGGGTGGAGCCACCAACCGCGTCGTCCTGCTGTCGGACGCGCTCGCCAACACGGGCCGGACCGACGCGTCGGCGATCCTCAGGAGTGTCGAGCGGCACCGCAAGGAGCAGGGCATCTCCCTGTTCGGTGTCGGCGTCGGCAGCGACTACGGCGACGCGCTGATGGAACGCCTCACCGACAAGGGGGACGGCCACACCGTCTATGTGTCGACCCCGGCCGAGGCGCGGAAGGTGTTCGTCGACCAGCTTCCCCGCAACATCGAGCTGCGGGCCCGCGACGCCAAGGCGCAGGTCGTCTTCGACCGGAACACGGTCGGCAACTTCCGGCTGCTCGGCTACGAGGACCGCGCAGTGGCCGACGAGGACTTCCGCGACGACACGGTGGACGGCGGCGAGATCGGCCCCGGCCACACGGTCACGGCGCTGTACGCGGTCGAGTTGCAGGAGGGGGCCACGGGCAGGGCGGCCACCGCGACGGTCCGCTGGCTAAACCCCGACAGCCGCACACCGCACGAGACGTCCCGCACGGTGGACGCCGGGACGCTGAGGAGCGGCTCGCTGTGGTCGGCGCCCGGCGGGAAGCGCGAAGGGCACGGCGAGGAGGCGGGCAGTACCGCAGGCGCGGGGAAGGTGTCACCGTATCTGCGACAGGCGGCCGTCGCCGCGTACTTCGCGGCGGAACTCCGCTCCGGCAGCGGCGCCCCTCCCGGTCACCGGCCGCTGCCGGGCGCGCGGTCGCTGTCCGGGTTGCACACGGCGGCGGACGGCCTCGCGAAGAAGGACGGGCTGCGCTCCGCCGCCGGTCTGGCGAAGGACATCCAACGGGCGCGGCAGGCGCAGTGACCCTGCCCCGGGCCTTTTGCCGTCGAGGCGGGGAAAGAGCCGTGGCCCGTGCCTTCGGGGGAAGAGGCACGGGCCACGGCGGTCTCGCCAGGGTACGTCGGGACGGCGTCAGCCGACCTGGAGCTTCTGGCCCGGGAAGATGAGGTCGGCGTCGCCGCCGATCGTGGACTTGTTGTCCGTGTACACGCGGTGCCAGTCGCTGCCGTGCGCCTCGGCGATCTTGCTGAGGGTGTCACCGGACTTGACGGTGTAGTTGCCGTGGCCCTTCTTGTGGGGCTGCGGCTGCGCGGGCTTCGTCGGCTGGGCGGGCTTCGGCTCGGCCTGCTGCTGCGGGCGCTGCTGCTCCTGCTTCTGCTGCGGTGCCTGCTGCTCGGGCCGGGCCTGCTGCTGGGAGCCGCTGTCGCTGCTGCCGCCGTCCGGGTTCACATCGGCCGCGGGGCCGCCGGAGGTGAGGCCGCCGGCACCGGCGCAGGACCAGGCGCCCGGGCCCTGCATCTGGAGCAGCTTCTCGGCGGCGGCGATCTGCTGGTCCTTGGTGGCCAGGTCGGCGCGCGGCGCGTACTTGGTGCCGCCGGCCGCGGCCCAGCTGGAGTTGTTGAACTGGAGGCCGCCGTAGTAGCCGTTGCCGGTGTTGGCCTTCCAGTTGCCGGAGGACTCGCACTGGGCGACCTTGTCCCAGGTGTCCACGGAGGCGGCGTTGGCGCCCGTGGCCGAGACCAGCGGGAGGGCGACGGCTGCGCCGGCGACGCCGGTCACGGTGGCGATGCGCACGGCCTTGGAGGGGCGACGGTGGCGGCCCTTACCGGAGAACAGCATGGTCTTTCTTTCCTTACGGTCGCGGCTGTTCGCCCATGAGTTCGAGCGAACGTGTCGAGCGGGAGCGACAGTAGGCACAGCTGTCCGGATGCTCCAACCAGGAGCGGTAAAGATCCATAACGCCGCTTGACACGCAATCACGGCATCTGTGCTGGTGATGCGCTTGTGCGGAGATCCGCAACGGTGGGTGTGACGTAACCGCCCGAGACAAGCGTCACAGGAAGGGCCGTTTTGGGCGGTGTTGGGGTGGACACGTCACCGGTCACCGTCACCAACCCGAGGGTTTCGCCGTACCCATGGCGCGGTCGACGGTGATTTCGATGACGACGCGTTCGGGATTGACCCGGGGCACCTTGTAGCGGCGGGCGTAGCGGGCCTCGGCGTCGGCCACCGCGTCCGGGTCCTGGCGCACCACCGCCGCACCCTCCAGCGTGCACCAGCGCCGCCCCTCCGCCTGGCTGACCGCGACACGCACGCCGGGGCCGGCCGCCAGCACATTGCGCACCTTCTTGCTGGAACGGCTGCTGATGACGCGGGCGATGCGCGTCGCGGGGTCGTAGGTCACCCCCACCGGCACCAGGTGCGGGGTGCCGTCGGGCCGCGGCGTGGACAGGAAGCAGGTCCGGCGCTCCGCCCAGAAGTCGGGTCCGCCGGAGGGAGGGGGCGTCTGCGTGGTCATGGCGGGCACGCTACCGCCCGCGGCGCAGCGCCCTCCGGCTCCCCAGGGGCCTCGTGGCCGTCGGCCCGACGCCTCAGCCGGAATGCAGCGAGGTGGCGGGCCAGTCGAGCAGACGGGCACCGATCACCGCGGTCTGGAGCATGTAGCGGTGCGCGGGGTCGGCCGGATTGGCTCCGGTCAGTTGTTCGATCCGGGCGAGCCGGTAGGTGAAGGCCCGCACGCTGAGGGAGAGCCTGCGGGCCGCCTCGGCCGCGACGCAGCCGGTGTCGAAGTAGGCGGTCAGCGTGTCCAGCAGCATCTGCGCGCCCCCGCGCGCCGAGGTCAGCGGGCCCAGCGTGCCCAGCACCAGGTCCGCCATCGCCTGCCGGTCGCGGGTCAGCACCGGATAGACGAGCAGATCGGCGGCGTACAGCACCGGCTCGTCCAGCTCCAGGCGCGCGGCGAGATCGAGGACGCTGAGCGCCTCCTCGTACGACTGCACCACGCCGCCCGGGCCCGGCCGCACCCGCCCGATGGCCACCTGGCCGCCGTCGGTGGCGGCGTAGCTGTGCTTGGCGAAGTGCTTGAGCACGTCGGGCTGGTCGCCCGGCGCGACGCACACCAGCCGGCCCTCCTTGGTGGTCAGCAGGGTGTTGCGGTCCTGGAACCGGGTGATGAGCGCCTGTTCGACCTGCCGCGCCACCGGGTCGCCCTCGTCGTAGGCGCTCGTGCTGTACGCGACGGCCACCGCGTGGCTGTGCGAGAGCCGCAGCCCGAAGCGCTCGGCACGCTCGGCGAGCCGGCCCAGGTCGCTGCGGCCGTGCAGCAGGTCGTCGATGAACTCCCGGCGCGCGGCCTCCTCCTGGCGGACGGCCTGCCGCTGGGCCCGCTCGTACCCCTCGGCGACCGCGTCCACGGCCTGCTGCATGCCCGCCAGCAGGCTGTCCGGATCGCCCGCCAGCGACGGCCATGCGGTGCGCGCGGCCTTCAGGTGGGCGCCCATCAGGTCGCGCAGCCCGTACCCCGCGTCGGCCGCGCGCTCGCCGAGGGTGCGCCGGCCCTCCAACTCGTCCCGCGTCAACCGGCGCCCGGTGGCACAGACCTCGGAGAGGATCTGCGTGTACCCCACCAGGTACGCCTCGGGTATCTCCACTGCCGCACCCACTACGGTCACCCCCGTGCTTCCACCGCCCCGACGGCTCCTTGATGCCGCCCGGCATGCAGACCCTAGAGAACTCTGCCGGGTTCCGGCAATGCGGGGGAGTCGGTCCGCCCGGCAGTATGCGTGGTGAGGGGGAACGGGGGCACGTTCCGGTGCCACACCCCGGCAGGGGATACCGGCGGCGGCAGGGGGGATGCCGTACGCGGGCAGGGGATGCGGCACCGGAACGCGGGGGGCCGGCGCGTGGCGGGGGGACCGGCCGGTACGACGAGAGCGGGTGGGAGGCGTGGTGCCTCCCACCCGCTCGGGTGTCCCCTGCCTGGTGCTGCGGTCGTGGTGTCCGCGGCCGCGCAGTACGCGGAGTCGACTCAGTAGGCGGAGTCGACCTGGTCCATGGAGCCGTAGCGGTCGGCGGCGTAGTTGCAGGCGGCGACGATGTTGGCGACGGGGTCGGTGAGCTTATCGGCGGTGCCCTTGACGTGGTACTGGTCGAAGGTGGGCTGGATCACCTGGAGCAGTCCGCGTGAGGGGGTGCCCTTCTGGGCGTTGACGTCCCAGCCGTTGACCGCGTCGGGGTCGCCGGCCGACTCGCGGATGATGTTGCGCTTGATGCCGTCGTAGGAGCCGGGGATGTCGTTCTTCTTCATGATCGCGCGGGCCTCACGGATCCACCCGTCCAGGTTGTCCGGGTAGGTCTTCTTCCCTGCCTTCGCGGCCTGCGCGGAGTGGGGGGCCTTCTCGGCGTGTGCGGCGTGCTGGGCCTTGGCGTGCGCCTCGGCCTGCGGGGCGGCCTGTGCGGTGCCGGTCAGCATGGCGGTGGCGACACCGGCGATGGCGCCCACGGCCGTGACGCCGGTGGTGGTGACGCGGGACAGCTTGGCGGGACTGAGGCGGGACAGCAGAGCAGTACGCATGTGAGCGGGATGCCTTTCGAGGGGGGACACATCCGGTCGCGGTGCGGGGGCGGGCCTGCTGCCCGGGCTCTCGTCGCGACCTGGCCCCACCCTGGGAACCGGCTCCCCGAGCGGGCAAATATGTGACGTACGATCCAGATTCGTCCGTTTTGCAGGGATAGGGCTTCCGCTCCCGCTGCCGCCCCGTTCCGGGTAAACCGGACATACGAGGTCGCCTCGTAAGTGATCTACGCCCTATGGGCACGCTCACATCCGGCTCGGAATCCCGTCACGCGGGGGCGGATGCTGATTACGGAAAGTCACGATTCTCTGGGGTGCTTCCCCGGCGTGGCGGAAGCGGTGGGAGGCTGCGTCGCCGCCCCCGGAGGGGTCCGGCCGGTGCGGGCCACTGCCCGCGAGAAGTGGGGGCCGGAGGGGCGAGTCGATGAGCGGCGCGGATGATGCCGGACGGCGGGAGCCGGTGGCAGGGGCGGGTCCCGAGGGTGAGGGCGGGGCGGCCGGATCGTCGTCGGCGCCAGTGGCTCGCTGGTCGGCCCGGCAGCCCTGCGGGTGGGCGCGCGCGAGGCACGTACCGGTGGGCGCACTTTGGCGGCGGTCCTCGCGAGGGAGCAGCCGGAGGGCGAGGCGGCGTACATGCTGCGACCCCGACCGGGGGTGGGCGGCGCACTGGTACACGGACGCCTGCGTGCGGCCGGAGCGTGCCTTCGGCGAGGTGTGTGGCGGTGTGCCGGTGGGTGTTCTCTTTGTTGTGCGGGGCGTTGTGGGGACTGTCTGTGGTGGGGTCTGTGTCAGGTGGCTGTCCCGGCTGTGCGGGGCCGGAGCGTGCCTTCGGCGAGGTGTGCGGCGGTGTATCGGTGGGTGTCCCCTTGGTCGTGCGGCGCGTCGTGGGGGACTCTCCGTAGCGGGGCCTGCCAGGTGGCAAACCGTCCCGGCGACAGCCTGGTGCCGGGCACCCCGGGCACCCCGGGCACCCCGGGCACCCCGGGCACCCTTCGCCCGTGCCCCTGTGCCTGCGGGAGGACCACCCGCCGGGTGCCGACCCGGGCGACCTGCCCCGTTCCCGCCGGCCCCGCGCCCCGGGTTCCGGGTCACTACCGCGTCACCGCGCGGCGCGCGACGGTGGACGACGTCCTCGGCGCCGGTTCGGGCGCGGTGACGGCATGGCAAGCGGGGCGGTAGCGGCCTGATCCGGGTGCGCAACGGCCTCGGCGGGACGGGTAAGACGGGTAAGACGGGTAAATGGTCCGCACCCGGCCGCCCCACGCGGGGGCGGCCGGGTGCGGGTGACGCGCGGCGCTACGTGTCGCGGCGCGTCAGGGCGTCAGGCGGGTTGCGGAGTCTTGGCGAAGTGGCCGACGAGCGCGGCGCAGAACGCCGGGAGGTCCTGCGGGCCGCGGCTGGAGAGCAGGTTGCGGTCGACGACGACCTCCTCGTCGACGACCTCGGCGCCCGCGTTGCGCAGGTCCGTGCGGATGCTGGGCCAGGAGGTGAGGCGCCGGCCGCTGACCACGCCCGCCTCCGCCATGGTCCAGGGGCCGTGGCAGATCGCGGCCACCGGCTTGCCGGTCTCCATGAACTCGCGGGCGAAGCGCACGGCGTCGGCGTCGGTGCGCAGTTGGTCCGGGTTCATGGTGCCGCCGGGCAGCAGCAGCGCGTCGTAGTCGCTCACGGAGGCGTCTGCCACCTGCTCGTCGACGGAGAAGGTGCCGGCCGGGTCGATGTCCGACTGGCGGGCTTGGATGTCGCCGGTGTGCAGGGAGACCAGGTCGGTCTGTGCTCCGACGGCGTGCAGCGCGCCGCGCGGCTGTTCCACCTCGATGCGCTCGACCCCGTCCGTGGCGAGGATCGCGACCTTCTTGCCGTGCAGTTCGTCCGTCATGGTGCGGTTTCCTTCCGCTGGGGAGCGGACGTCCGGCTCCGCCGGACGGCGGGAGCGGGCGTGCGTCGGCGGCGGCGCCACCGGTACCGGACCCAAGGGCCGGTGTCCCGGCGCGCCACTCCTCCAGGCTCCCATCCGGCTTCCAGAAGGTGTCAAACGGGACGATTCGGCCCCGGAGGGGGCGTGGTGAGGGCCTGTGCCAGGGCGTCCGCGAGCGCGTCCGGCGGCGGAGCCGCCGCCTGCGCGACGGCACGGGCGGCGCCCTCCGTACGGGCCCAGTCCCACCAGTGCTGGAGCGTCTCGCCGTCCAGCCGCTCCGCGGGGACCACCGCGGGCCAGCCCAGCGCCCGCGCCTGGGCGCTCACCTTGGCGCCGCCCGCCACCGGGTCGACGGCGATGACGGGAACGCCGATACGCAGCGCCAGCACCAGCCCGTGCAGGCGGTTGGTGACCACCAGGTCGGACCGTGCCAGCAGCGCGTCCAACTGTTCGGGGGTGGCGCACAGCCGCCAGTCGTGGCTGTCCAACCGCGTCTCCAGCGGCAACCGTGCGCAGTCGTGCGCCCCGAGCCAGGCGGTGATGCGCCGTACCGTCTCCTCGTGCCGCCGCTGCTCCGCGTACTCGTGCTGTCCGGCAGTCAGCACGGTGGCCACCACCGGCGGCGGCTGTGCCGGTGGCCGGGTGCCCGCCGACAGATCGGGGAGCGGGCCCTGGGACGGACCGTCCCGGGCGATGACCTGGTCGAAGCCGCGGACGGCGGCCGCCCCGGGGTCGATGACGGAGACGCCCACGGCCAGCCGGCGGCAGTGCGCGAACCGCTCGTGCAGCGCGGCGACCTGCGGTCCGTGCAGCGGCCCGCACACGAAGACCAGCAGGTCGTACCGCTGGGGCCGCACCGTCTCCAGCGACAGCTCGCCCGGCCGGAAGCCGGGGCTCCACGCCACGTCGTAGGGCACCCCGGCCGCCCGCGCCACGCCCTCCACCCGGCGCAGCGCCAGCACGTCGCCGGCGGTGGCCTCCCCGTTCTCGAAACTGAACCAGCCGACGAGCAGCGCCCGGTGACCCCTCACGGAGCGCCGTCCGGGTGCGAGGGCACCTCGTGGGACGGCACGAGGGCGGGCGTTCCCGCTGCCGCGCGGCGGCTCCCCGGTGCGGGCCCGCCCTCGGCGCCGGTACCGAGGCCGGGCAGCACGGTTCCGGCCGGTGCGGCGTCGTGCCCTGCCGGGTCGGTGGGGGCCTGGGGTGCGGCCGGGCCGGGTGGGGGCAGCGTCGCGCAGGCGTCCAGGACCTCGGAGGGGCCGATGCGCAGCAGGCGCGCGTCGGGGCGGGTGCCGTGCGGGTCGCCGGGGCGTGCTCCGTCACCCGGGTCGGGATGCCACAGGGCGCGGTGCCGGGGGTGCGCGGGAGGGCCCCACAGGGCGGGGGAGAGAGGGCCGAACAGGACGACGGAGGGCGTGGCGAGCGCCGACGCGAGGTGGGCCACCCCCGTGTCGCCCACCAGCACCGCGCGGGCCTCGGACACCAGGGCGGTCAGCACGTCGAGGGGCAGCCCCGCCGGGCCGCCGGGCACCGCGCGCGCGGGCAGCCCGGCCCGTTCCGCCACCTCGCGGGCCGGCGCGAGCTCGCCCGGACCGTGCGTGACCACCACTTCGCTGCCCCGGGCCCGCAGAGCGCGCGCCACGTGGGCGAACCGCTCGGCGGGCCAGCGCCGGGCGGCCGCGTCGGCGCCGGGGTGGATCACCACGGCCCCCGGTGCGGGCGACGGCAGCCCGGGGCGGTCCAGCAGCAGGTCGCCGGGGTCGGCGGGGATGCCGTACCAGCGCAGCAGCGCGCACCAGCGGTCACGTTCGTGCGCGTCCTGCTGCCAGCCGGGCGCCGAGCCCGCCGCGTACGCCAGCAGCTTCGCCGGTGCGGTGGCGGCCAGCACGTCGCGGCTCGCCGGCCCGTTGCCGTGCAGGTCGACGGCGAGCCGGGGCGGTGCCCAGGGCCACGTCAGCGCGGCGGGCACCTCGCGGCCCGCGCCGCCCGCGGGCAGCAGCACGTCGGCGGCGCGGGCGGCCCGTACGACCGGGGCCAGCCAGGCCGGTGCGGCCAGCACCAGTTCGTGGTCCGGGCGGGCCCGGCGCAGGGCCCGCAGTGCGGGCAGGGCGGTCAGCAGGTCGCCCAGCCCCAGGGCGCGCAGCACCAGCGTCCGTGCCCGCCCCGGCGCGGTACCGGCCCCCTCCCGCAGTACGAGGGGCCGGGGGGTCACGATTCCGCCCCGGCGCGGCCCGCACCGCCCGGATCGCTCGGGCTTCCCGGCCTCCCGGGGCCACCCGCGCCACCCGTACCGCCCGGGCCACCCGCACTGCCTACGCCTCGCGTGCCGGCCGGTCCGTTCCCGCTGTCCGTGTGCCCCGTACCGCCCACGGGCCCCCTGGCATCCACGCCTCCCGCACCGCCCGCGCCGCTCCCGCCGTCCGTCCGTCCGTCGCCTCCCGGCCCTTCCGCCGCTCCGGAACCACCCCGGCTGCCAGGGCCGCGTGGACCCGTGGAGGGTGACGGCGCCCGCCCGGTGCCCGTCCCCGCGGCGGTACCTGCCGCCCCCGCGCCGTGGTGGTCGGCGGCGCGGCGGGCCAGCGCGGTCGTGGAGCGCCCGTCCAGGTACGGGAGCAGCAGGACCCGGCCGCCCCACTCCTCCAGTGCGCTCGCTTCGGGAAGCCGTTCGGTGCCGTAGTCGCCGCCCTTGACCCACACATGGGGGCGCAGCTCCCCCAGCAGGCGTTCGGGGGTGTTCTCGTCGAAGACGGCGACCGCGTCCACGCAGTCGAGCCCGGCCAGCACGGAGATGCGGTCCGCCTCCGGGGTGAGGGGGCGGCCCTCGCCCTTCAACCGGCGGACCGAGACGTCGGAGTTGAGGCAGACGATGAGGCAGTCCCCGGTGCGGCGGGCGTTCTGCAACATGCCGACGTGCCCGGCGTGCAGCAGGTCGAAGCAGCCGCCGGTGGCCACGACCGTGCCGCCGCGGGCCCG
This sequence comes from Streptomyces sp. CNT360, assembly GCF_000424785.1. Taxonomy (NCBI): domain Bacteria; kingdom Bacillati; phylum Actinomycetota; class Actinomycetes; order Kitasatosporales; family Streptomycetaceae; genus Streptomyces; species Streptomyces sp. CNT360. The sequence continues at coordinate 201,167 of NZ_AUKO01000019.1, forward strand.
CACCGAGGCAGCCAGGGCGCGGGCGTCCGTCAGCGAGCGGTCCGCCGCGTGCAGGGGCGGCGGGGATGCGGGCGCCGCGGGGGCGCTGCCGGGCACGCCGCCCCACAGGTGCGGGTTGCGCACCCCGCCCGCCGCCACGAAGGCACCGGACTGCCGTACCGCCTCGTGGGTGGCCTCCTCCGGCAGGGCGCCCTCGGCCAGGGCGCGGGCAGCCGTCGCGGCGAAGCAGTCGCCGGCGCCGCACGGGTCGCCGTCGGCCTCCTGGAGCGGCGGGAAGTACAGCGGGGCCTCGTCCCCGGGGCGGGCCAGCACCGCACCGCGCCGGCCCAGGGTGACGGCGACGGCCGCGCTGCGCCACTCCGCGGCCAGCGCGGCGCCGCGCCACCCGTGCCCGTGCAGTCCGTCCCGGTCGGTGTCGGCGTGGGGGTCGGCGCACTCCGAGCACAAAGCCCTGGCCTCGGCCGCGTTGGGCGTCACCAGCCGGGCGCCGGGCACCGGCGGCTCACCGCGCGGGTGCGGGTCCCACACGACCTGGGTGTGCCCGGCCAGCACCGCGAGTTCGGCGCGCAGCCGGGCGGCGACGCCCCGCCCGTAGTCGGACACCAGCACGGTGTGCGCCCCGGCGAGCGCGGCCCGCACCTCGTCGGTGACCGGCCCGACGGTGCCGCCGCCCCGGTCCACCCGCAGCAGCGGCCGCCCGTCGGCGCACAGCCGCGTCTTGACGGGCACACTGCCGCGCAGCGGCAACTCCAGCACCCGCACGCGCGGGGCGAGCAGGTCACGGACCACCTGGTCGGACCGGCTCTGCCCCAGTGCGGTGACCAGTACCACCTCGGGCCGGTCGGCCTCCTCCCGGCCCTGGGCGTCGGCTCGGGCACCGGGCCCGTCCCCGGCGAGATCGCGGGGAAAGGCGGCGGCCAAGGTGGCGGCCAGCCCTGCCCCGCCGGGCCTGCTGTGCTCCTCGGACACGTCCAGCACCGGCGCCGGCGCATCCGGAGCCAGCCGGTTTGCCTGGCCCTCGACGTCGGTGTCCAGCAGCGTGTCGCCGACGACGACGAGCGGACGGTTGCGCGGCATGCGCGCCTCCTTCGGCGTGGTGCGGGCCCGGGGATTGTGCTGCGCGACCCCGGGGCGCGGGGCCCTGGTGGGGCCTTGCGGGACGTGGTGCGGGACCTTCCGGGAGGTGGCGCCCGGCTACCGGGGAGAGACGGGACGCGGGGATGCAGGGGTTGCAAGGGGATGCAGGGGACGCAGGGGGTACAGGGGATGCAGCCGGGTCCCTCTGCGCCGTCCTGCCGTGGTGGGACCCTGCGGAGGACTGCCCTGCTGGACCCTGCGGCGTCCTGCCGGGGCCGGGGCCGGTTCACCTTTCGGGCGGCACCCGGGCGGCCCGTCCCTCCGGCTCCGTGGCGGGCACCGGCTTCCCGGCGTCCACGGGAGCCCGGACACCGGAGTCCGTGCCGTCCACGGGAGCCCGGACATCGGAGTCCGTGCCGTCCACGACGGCCGGCAGCGGAGTGGTGGCCGCGAGCAGGTCCGCGGCCAGCCCTTCGGCCGCGTCGAACGCCTCGCACAGCAGGTGCACGGCCACCAGGTGCACCTCCTGCACGGTCGCGGTGGTGGCCGCCGCCACGCACAGCGCGTCGTCGGCGGCCGTCGCCAGCGGGTTGGGCGCGGGGCCGGTCAGCGCCCACACCCGCAGCCCGGCGCGGTGCCCGGCCACCGCCGCGGCCTGGAGGTTCTCGCTGCGCCCCGAGGTGGACAGCAGCATCAGCACGTCGCCGGGCCGCCCGTGCGCGGCGACCTGGCGGGCGTACAGCTCGGCAAATCCGTAGTCGTTGCCGATGGCCGTCACCGCGGAGGTCTCGGCGTGCAGGGCGATCGCCGAGTAGGGCGGGCGCTCGCCCTGGTAGCGGCCGACGAGTTCGGCGGTCAGGTGCTGGGCCTGGGCGGCGCTGCCGCCGTTGCCCGCGGCCAGCAGCCGTCCGCCGTCGCGCAGCACCCCGGCCAGCTCCTCGCCCCACGCGGTCACGTGGGCGGAGTGGTTCTCCCGGAAGGCGGCGACGGCCTGTTCGAGTGCCTGGCAGTGGGTGTGTGCGGGGTCGATGGGGAGCATGGCGGTGGCCGCCGGGCGGGTCAGCGGACCGGCCCGCGGCCTCCCTCCTTCACGCGTACGGAACCGACAGGGATCGCAAGGGCGCCGGCGAGGCGCGGGGACGACGGGGTGCCGAGCACCGGGATGCGGGGCACCGGGATGCAGCAGGAAGGCTTCAGGGCACGGCGGGCACCGGCGCCCGGGTGGCGGCGGCGGTGCCCGCCGTGCGGGCGTCGTCCAGCACGGCGCGGTAGACCTCCTCGGTCTGGCCGACCACCCGCGTCCACGAGTAGCGGGACAGCACCCGGCGCCGCCCGGCCGCGCCCAGGGCCCGGCCGCGCGCGGGCATCGCCAGCAGTGTGCGGACGGCCGCCGCCAGCGCCTCGGCGTCGCGCGGCGGCACCAGCAGCCCGGTGGAGCGGTGGTCGACGGTGTCGCGCTGGCCGCCGACCTCGGTGGCCACCACCGGTGTGCCGCAGCTCATGGCCTCCAGCGGGACGATGCCGAACGGTTCGTAGTCGGCGGGGCACAGCACCGCGTCGGCGGCCCGCATCAGCGGCGGGATCTCCTCGCGGCCCAGCCCGCCGGTCAGGTGCACCCGGTCGGCGACGCCGAGTTCCCGCGCGAGCCGCCGCAGCCGTACCGCCTCCGGGTCGTTCTCCAGCGCGGCACCGGACGGGCCGCCCGCGACGACCAGCTCCGCGCCGGGGACGCGGGCGAGCGCGGCGATCGAGAGGGCGGCGCCCTTGCGCGGTACCAGCCGCCCGACCTGCACCAGCAGCGGGCGGTGCGCCGGGCGTGGCCACACCGGCCCGGTGGGGGTGAACACGTCCGGGTCGACTCCGCAGGGCACCACCGACACCCGCTCGGGCGCCACCCCCATCGCGGCCAGCTCCTCCACCTCGTCACGGCAGGTCGCCAGGATGCGGTCGCACAGGGTGCCGACGGCCGTCTCGCACGGGATGCGCTCCCCGGGGCTGGTGTCGGCCTCGCCCTGGTGCCGCTTCTTGACGGTGCCCAGCGCGTGGTAGGTGTGCAGGAACGGCAGCGCCCGCTCCTGCGCGGCCTGGAGGGTGGCCAGGCCCGACATCCAGAAGTGCGAGTGCACCAGGTGGGGCCGCTCGGCCGCCCACTGGGCGGACAGGAACGCGCCGAACCTGCCCATGTAGGGCAGCAGTTCGTCCTTGGGTACGGGCTCGGGCGGCCCTGCGGGCACGTGGTGGACGTCCACGCCGTGCCGCAGCGGCAGCCGTTCGGGCAGCTCGGCCTCGTCCCGCCGGGTGTAGACGGTCACCCGGTGGCCCCGGGCGGCCAGCGTCTCGGCCAGCCGCGCCACGTGCACGTTCTGGCCGCCCGCGTCGGCGCCGCCCAGGGCCGCCAGCGGACTGGCGTGCTCGGAGACCAGCGCGATCCGCAGCGGGCTGCTGCCTGTGGTCCGGTCCTTGCGTACGGCCGGCATCAGTGGGTCACCTCCTCCAAGAGCTGCTCCCAGCGGTGCAGGAAGGTCTTGAGTCCGTAGCGGCTCAGCGCGGCCCGCCGGGCGCGGGCGCCGTCCTCGGCGGCTGCCGCGGGCTCGTCGAGGTAGTGGCGGGCTGCCCGGGCGAGCACCTCGGGGCGGGTGGAGAGCACCCCGGCGCCCTCGGGCACCGCCTCGACGGCCTCCGTGGTGGCCAGCGCCACCACCGGCATGCCCAGGTGCATGGCCTCCAGCAGGGACAGGCCCAGCGAGGTCCAGCGCACCGGGTGCAGGTAGCAGCGGCGGCGGGCCAGTTCGGCGTGCAGCCGCTCCTGCGGCAGGTCCGCCGCCCGGCACCGGTCCTCGGCCAGTCCCAGGTGGGCGGCCAGGCTGCCGGTGCGCATGCCGAACACGTCCAGCGGCGCGGCCTCGCTCAGCGCGGGCAGCAGGTCGGTGCCGACGAACCTGCCGCGCCGCACCGGGTCGTTGACGACGACGGCGGCCCGCTCGACCTCGCCGGTCCACTGGTGTCCGGGGTCGACGACGCCGTGCTCGACGACGGTGGTGCGGGTGGATCCGCTGTCCCAGAAGAGCCGGTTGAAGTGGGTGACGTGCACGAGGGTGAGGTCGTCCCGGTCGGCGCAGGGGTGCCGGGTGTCGGGCACGTCGCCGTCCGGCGCGTTGTGCTCCAGGTAGACGGCCGGGAGGTCGCGGCCCGGCCTGCGGCCGCCCAGCCAGCGGGTGGCCAGCTCCTCCTCGTGGGGGCGTTGCAGCACCACGAGGTCGACCTCCGCGTCGGCGAGCTGCGCCGGGGTCACCTCGCGGACCGCGTCGGGCCAGGCGAACGTCTCGGCGCGGCCGAGCCCGTCGGGGCCCCGGTCGGGCAGCACCGGCACCAGATAGGTGTGCGGCCCCTGCACGAACGCCGTCGTCCAGGACCCGTGCACGTGCCAGATCAGGATGTTCATGCTCCGGCCTCCCCGGTGGTCGAAGTGGTGCGGCCCGCGGACCCGGCACCAGGCCCGGCGGTGCGCGAGGCTCCGGTACGGGAGGCGGCGGGACGCGGGGCGGCGCCGCGGCTGCGGGTGGCGGGCGGCAGCCGGTCGAGTGCGGCCAGCACCTCCTGATCGCCGATCCCGTCCAGGCAGGGGTGGCCCGCCACCGGGCAGGAGACCGCCCGGGAGCCGGCGCACGGTGCCCGCCGGTCGCCCAGCAGGACGTGCGGTACCCCGTACGGCGCCCAGCGTCCGGGCGGCACCACGGGCGCGAACAGGCAGACGACGGGGGTGCCCACCGCCGCTGCCAGGTGCGAGGGCCCGGTGTTGCCGACGACGGCGGCGCGGGCGCCCGCCAGCACGCCCGCCAGCTCGTGCAGTCCGGTGCGGCCGCCCAGGTCCAGGGCGTGCTCCCCGGCGACGGCGGCCGTCAGCTCCTTCTCCGAGGCCGCGCCCGTGACCACCACCCGGTGCCCGGCCCCGGCCAGCGCCGCCACCGCGCGGGCCGCCCGCCCCTCGCTCCAGGTGCGGGCCGGCGCGGTGGCGCCCGGGTGCACGACGACGTACGGGTCGGTGCCCGTCAGCGGCCCGGTGTCGGGCGGCGGCACGATCGCCAGGCCCCCGTGGTCGCCCGGCGGCAGCGCGAGACCGGCGGCCGCCGCCAGGTCCATCGCGGCCCGCGCCTCGTGCCGGCCGCGGCGCCGTCGGTGCCGCAGCTGGAGCAGCGAGCCGGGGTAGTCCTCGCTGTCGGCGGCCACCCACGGCACCCCGGCCAGTTTCAGCAGCAGCGCCGTCGGCAGCGGACTCTGGTGGTAGGAGGTGAGGATCAGGGCGCGGTCGACGTGGCGCTCGGCCAAGGCGGCGGCCAGCTCCTCGCACGCGGCCCGCTCCACCGCCGCCGGGTGCCGTCCCACCCAGGGGGCGTCGAAGGTGAGGACCTCCTCCACGCCGGGCAGCAGCTTGGCTGCCGCCCCGCCCAGCGGGCCCGCCAGCAGCGTGACCCGCCGCGACCCGGCCGCCGCCATCCGTACCGCGGGCCCGGCCAGCAGGACGTCGCCGACGCTGTCGAGCCGGACCACGAGCGTGTGCGGGGCCCTCTCGCCCGGGGCGGGCCCGGGCGGGGGTGCGGGGTGCGACCGTGCGGTCCGAGGGGGCGTCATGCCGGGCCTCCAGGAGGGCGGGGGCCGGCGTCACCGGCGGCGGTGCCCTCGCCCGTCGCGGTGCCTGCCTCCCCGCGGGCGGGGATGCCCAGCAGGGTGCGGACGGCGCCCGCCAGGTGCCCGGCGGTGCACGGGGCGGCCCGGGTCTCCTGCGGCAGCGTCGCCTCGTTCGGGACGAGCAGGCCGGGCGCCCCGGCGGCGTGCGCGGCCAGCAGGTCGGTGCCGATGTCGCCGACGACCACCGCCTGCCCCGGAGCCACCCCCAGCGTCCGGCAGGCGGCGTGCACCAGGCCGGGCGCCGGTTTGCGGCAGGCGCAGTTGTCCGCCGGCAGGTGCGGGCACACGGCGGTCACCTCGACCGGCCCGAGCAGCTCCTCCATCCGCGCGTGCACCGCGTCGAGCTGGGCGAGGGTGAGCAGTCCGTGGCCGAGGTCGGGCTGGTTGGTCACCACCGCCGCCCGTACTCCGGAGGCCCGGAGCAGCGCCAGGGCCTCCTCGGCGTGCGGGCGCGGCCGCACCCGTGCGGGGTCGGTGTTGTGCGGGACGTCCTCGACGAGGGTGCCGTCCCGGTCGAACAGCACCGCCTGTGGCATGCCGCGCCCGCCGTGGGCGCACTCGGCGGCTGGGCGGGGCGCGTCCCACGGGAGCCGCAGCAGCGGGGCGCCGGGCCCGTCCTGGTACCAGGCGGCGGTGGCCGTGCGCAGGAGGGCGCCGTCTGCCGCGGAGCCGTGCTGCGCGGGGCCGGGCGGCGGTTGGGCGCGGGTGCGGGTCCTCACGGCCACACCCCCGTGCCGTCGCACCACCGGGCGGGCCACGCCTGGAGTTGGGCGCGGGCCCAGTGGAAGGTGGCCACCGGCGGGATCAGCAGGCTGCTGAGGGCCATGGTGAGGCCCTCGTCGCGGGTGAGCGGCCCGGGGCGCAGCCGGGCGGCCAGGAACTCGCCGGTACCCGCCAGCCACAGCCCGCCCAGCACGGCGGCGGCGCGCGGCCGTCCGACGGCCAGCCCCGCCAGGGCAGCGCCGGCCGCAGCGGTGACGGCCACGTGCCGGGGCAGCCGGCCGCGCGGCGCACCGGCCCGGCGCCACCACCCGGTGCCGTGCAGCCGGTTCATCAGCACGTCGTCGGCGTTGCCGCGCTGGGCCCGTACCGACACCCAGCGGTCGGCGGCGCGCACCGGGTGGACGGTGTGCCGGTCGCCCTCGGCGAGCTGCCAGCCCGCCGCGTCCAGCCGCAGCGCCAGGTCGGCGTCCTCGCGGAACGCGCGGCGGAACCGCTCGTCGAAGCCGCCGACCGCTTTCAGGGCGGCACGCCGGTAGGCCATGTCGGCGGTGATCCAGCGGGCGGTGGCCAGCCCTGCGGTGGTGCGCTCCCAGTCGGTGGGCGGCCGGTCCTCGGGCAGCGGCACGGTGATCCGGCCCTGGGTGCCGGCTGTCCTGCCGGGGGCCGCGTCGGCGCTGTCCAGGTCGGCTGCCAGCCGTGCCGTCCACCGGTCGCCGGGGATCACGTCGTCGTCGAGGAAGGCGATCCACTCCTCCTCGGTGGCGCGCCAGCCCACGTTCCGTGCGGCGGCGGGCCCGGCGGCGGCCCCCGGCACCACCGTGACGAGGTCCGTGAGCGCTTCGGGCACCTGCACGGGCAGCGGCCCGCACTCGCGTGCCGGACGGTCGTCGACCAGCACGATCCGCCGCGGTCTCGGCTCCCCCGCCTCGGCCAGTGCCTGGAGGGTGCGGTTCAGCGACGGCCTGCCCAGGGTGGGGACGACGACGGCGAACGCGGGCCCGGATCCGCTGCGCCGGCGGCGGCTCACGCGGCCGCCCCCCGCCGGTCGGCGGGCGCTTCGTACGCGGCGTCGCCGCTGCCGTCGCCCCGGTGGAAGAGGGCACCTCTGCGCACCACGTACGGGCCGATGGCCAGCAGGTCGACGGGGGAGGAGCCGAAGCATTCCAGCGCGTCGCGCGGGTCGTCCACCATGGGCCTGCCCGCGGTGTTGAGGCTGGTGTTGACGACGACGGGCAGCCCGGTCAGCCGCTCGAACGCGGTCAGCATGCGGGCCACCAGGGGCTCCTTCTCGCGGCTGACGGTCTGGATGCGGGCCGTGCCGTCGGTGTGCACGACGGCGGGGATGCGGTCCAGCCAGGCGGGCCGCACATCGTGCACGAACAGCATGTAGGGGCTGGGCAGCGGCCCTTCGAAGATCTCCGGCGCCCGCTCCTGGAGCACCATGGGGGCCACCGGGCGGAACTGTTCGCGGCCCTTGACGTCGTTGAGGCGCTCCAGGTTGGCGGCCCGGCCCGGGTGTGCCAGCAGCGAGCGGTGGCCCAGGGCGCGGGGCCCGTACTCGCTGCGCCCCTGGAACCAGGCGACGATCCCGTCGTCCGCGAGGGCTTCGGCGACCGTCCCGGCCACGTCGTCGGGCTCCTCGAACGGCACCCCGGCGGTGGTCAGCCACTCCCGCAGCTCGGCGGGCTCCCAGCGCCGCCCCAGGTCCGCTCCGGCCAGCGGCTCGGTGGCGTCCCCGCCCCGGGCGGCCAGTGCCAGCGCCCCGCCCAGCGCGGTGCCCGCGTCCCCGGCGGCGGGCTGCACCCACACGTGCGAGAAGGGGCCCTCGGCGGCGATCCGCGAGTTGGCCACGCAGTTGAGTGCCACGCCGCCCGCCATGGTCAGCAGCTCGTCGTGGGTCTGCCCGTGCAGCCAGCGCACCATGTCCAGCAGCGTGTCCTCCAGGCACCGCTGGGCACTGGCCGCGAGATCCGCGTGCTCCTGCGTGAAGTCCTGGCCCGGCCTGGCCGGTGGCGCGAAGCTCTCCCAGGGCACGTCCCGGGCCACGAAGCCGCCGTCCCCCGTGGAGTGCACGTACCGGGCGAGCTCGGCGGCCATCCGCGGCTTGCCGTAGGAGGCCAGCGCCATCACCTTGTACTCGTCCGAGGAGCGCAGAAACCCCAGGTGGGTGGTGAGTTCCTCGTAGACCAGGCCCAGCGAGTGGGGCAGCTGCTGCCCGTGCAGCGGCTCGACGGCGGCACCCCGGCGGCGGGCCGCCAGGTGGGACGTCGACTCGCCGCGCCCGTCCACCACCAGCACCGAGGAGCGGTCCGCATCGGGCGCGGCGAACGCCGAGGAGGCGGCGTGGGCCACGTGGTGGGCCACGAAGTGCACCTTCTCCTGCTCCAGCCCCTCCAGCGCCTCGCACAGGAACGCGGGCGCCTGGTGCGCGTACGTCAGCCGCAGCGGGTCCCACGGGTCGTCCAGGCCCAGATCCGTGGCCGGTTCGGCCAGGTCCGGGTCGAAGGAGTAGGCGACCGCGTCGAGGTCCTGGGGCTGCAGCCCCGCCTCGGCCAGACACCAGGCGGCCGCCTTGACGGGCAGCTCCCAGGCGGCGAACGGCACCGGGCGCTTGCCGTGCTTGCGGCGGGAGAAGCGCTCCTCCTCGGCGGCGGCCACGGTGTGCCCGTCGACGACGAGCGCGGCGGCCGGATCGTGGAAGAGGGCGTTGATACCGAGAACGCGCATGTGCTGCCTTTCGCCGCAGGGCGCCGATGGGGGAGGGGGGGTCGTGAGGTGGCGGGGTGCCCGGCGTCACCCGGTGGCGTGCCGGCGGAACCAGTCGATCGTCTGCCCAAGTCCCTCACAGGCCGCCACCGTCGGCTCCCACTGGAGCTTTCCGCGGGCCAGCGTGATGTCCGGGCAGCGCACGGCGGGATCGTCGCTGGGCCGCTCGATGAAGCGCAGCCCGGAGGAGGAGCCGGCCAGCGCGATGATCAGCTCCGCCAGCTCCTGCATGGTGATCTCGTCGGGGTTGCCGATGTTGACGGGACCCAGCAGCTCGGAGGCGGCCATCGCCAGGACGCCGCGCACCGTGTCGTCCACGTACGCCAACGAACGGGTCTGCCGCCCGTCGCCGGTCACCGTCAGGTCCTCGCCCGCGAGGGCCTGCCGGACGAAGGTGGGCACGGCACGGCCGTCGTAGCCGCGCATCCGCGGCCCGTAGGTGTTGAAGAGGCGGACGATGCCCACGTTGCTGCCGTGGGTGCGGGCCTCCGCCGCCGTCAGGGCCTCCCCGTACCGCTTCGCCTCGTCGTACACGCTGCGCGGTCCCACCGGGTTCACATGGCCCCAGTACCGCTCGCTCTGCGGATGCTCCTGCGGATCGCCGTACGCCTCCGAGGTGGAGGCGTGCACGAACCGCGCCCCGTGGCGGCGGGCCAGCGCGAGCGCGTTGCCGGTCCCCGCGCTGCCCGTGCGCAGCGTGTGCAGCGGCATGCGCAGATAGTCGGCGGGCGAGGCCGGCGAGGCGAAGTTGAGTACGAGGTCGGGCGGATGCGCGGCGCCCGCGTCGGCCACCTCGCCGTCGAAGGGATGCGTGATGTCCGCCTCCACGAGACGGAATCCCGGCCGGTCCGCCAGCGCCGCCACGTTCTCCCGCCTGCCGGTGGAGAAGTCGTCGACACAGGTGACCTCGCCGCCGCTTTCCAGCAGCGCGGCACACAAATGGGAGCCGACGAATCCGGCACCTCCGGTGACAACCGTGTGGCGGAAACCCCGGAACCCCCGGAAAGCGGGTATGGAGTCGGTGCGCGGGTCCATGGACACTCCTGCGGCTTTCGCGGCCCTCCCCGCAGAGCAAGGGAGAACTGGTGAAAAGCTGACGGCGGCGCACGGCGATGTGCTCGCCCTCACAAGCGTGCGGGGCTCCCCACCGCGCCGCAACGCGAGGAGCATCCGAGCGCTGCTCACCGTGGCGCTGCGCTGCGTGAACGACCGCTGTGCAGCGGGGTCGAGTCCCGACGCGCAGTGACGGCGTGCCGTCCGCCGACAGCCCTGTGAGCAAGGCAACCCGGGGTCTTTTCCGCCTGGTCATCCCCTGTACGGGGAGGAGAATGGCGCACTGCTCGGCGAAGCGGCGACCGAGTCGGCGCGAACCGTCTGTGAATATGGCTGAGGGCGTCGGACGGAAGTTCTTCTCCGCCTGCTCCGCCCTCCCTCCACTTTCCGCTCCGCCCTTCCTGCCCCCTGCCTTCCTGCGTGAATTCCTTATGCCTTTTCACTCGACTGACGAGAGTCGCTCGACCGCCGAAAGTCACGCGACCGAAGAGAGTCACGCGACCGCCGAAAGTCACGCGGTCGGCGACAGCCGCTCGACCGCCGAGAACGCGAGCCGACGCGGGCCCCTCGCACGGATGCGCGACAGGCTCCCGGGCCGGTCCTCCGTCCTGCGCGCGCAGCGCGCGGACCGGCAGGGCGACCGCTCGGAGCGCAACCCCTGGCGCTCCCTGCGCTACCCCAGCATGCGCTGGTGGTCGGCGGCCAACCTGGTCTCCAACGTCGGCACCTGGATGCAGCTGACCGTGCAGAACCTGCTCGTGCTGCAACTGACCGGATCGGCCGCCACCACCGGGCTGTCCCTGGCCGTTCAGGCCGCCCCCGGGCTGCTGCTCAGCCTGGTCGGCGGCAGCCTCGTCGACTCCTGGCCGCGCAAGCTGACCGCCTCGGTCAGCCAGGCGCTGCTGGGCGTGGTGGCCTTCGCCACCGCCGCGTCCGTCGCCTTCGGCATGCTCACCGTGCCGCTGCTGATGGTGCTCGCCGCCGTCACCGGCTCCATCGCCACGGTGGACAACCCCGCCTGCTCGCTGCTGGGCAACGACCTGGTCAAGCGGAAGGACGTGCCCTCCGCCATCGCGCTGGGCTCCGTGGTGCACAGTGCGGGACGGCTGCTCGGCACCGCGGCCGCCGGTGCGGCCGTCGCCTGGTTCGGCATGTCCTCCGCCTACCTGGTCAACGGCGTCTCGTTCCTGGCCGTGGCCGCCGTCATCCCGTTCCTGAAGCTCGCCCCGGCGGAGGAGCGCGAGCCGCAGACCGCCCACGAGCGTCCGGCACGCACCCCCGCACCCGCCGCCGCGGGGCGCGGCAGGGCCCGTCTCGCGCTCGGCGGCGACACCCGCGAGGGCCTGGTGTACTTCGCGCGCAACCCGCGCCTGGTGGCCCTGGCCGCCATCACCGGCATCTCCGCGATCTTCGGTCGCAACTACCAGTTGACGCTGGCCGTACTGGTCACCGGACCGCTGGCCGCGGGTGCCGGGGCGTTCAGCACCGTCTCGACCGTGCTGGCCGTCGGCGGCATGGCCGGTGCCGTGCTCGCCGGCTGCCTGCGCAAGCCGGCCGTGCGGCACGTGGCCCTGCTCGCCGCCGCGGGCGCGCTGCTCCAGGTCGTGGCGGGCTTCTCCCCGTCGCTGGTCTTCCTGATCCTGCTGGTGGCGCCCATGGCCGTCGTGGAGTCCGTCTCCGACACCGCCGGGACGACCGTGCTGCAGACCGAGCCGCCCGCCCACCTGCGGGGCCGGGTGCTGGGCGTGTGGCGCAGCGCCTCCACCGGCTGGGGCCTGGTGGGGCCGCCGCTGCTGGGCGCCCTGATGGAGTTCGCGGGAGCCCGCGGCGGACTGATCGCGGGTGGCCTGGCCATCGTGGCGGTCACCGGTGCGGCCCAGATGCTCCAGCGGCGTCCGGCGTCGCTGCGCGGCCTGCGGCGGCCCGGCACCCGGGCGGGAGCCCCCGCCCTGGCGCCCGCACCTGCGCCCGCGCCCGTGGCCGCGGCCACCGGTGCGCCTGCGCCCGCGGTGGTGCCCGCGCCCGCGGTGGCGCCCGCCGTGCGTGAGGCGGCGTCGGCCGCGGCCTGAGACCGGGAGCCCGGGGACGCTCCCTCCCGGCCCGCACCCTGTCCCAGCGGCAGGGTGCGGGCCTCTCCCGTGTCTCGCCGTCTCGCCGTCTCGCCGTCTGCTCCACCCGCTCCCGGCCCTTCCGCTCCGCCCCTGTCTCCGTCGGCTCCGTGTTGCGGGCCACACGGGTGGCTCCCACCATGGAATGAGCAGGATGAGCAGGAAAACGCCATGTCGGACATCCCTCGTATGGCGGAGCCGTGCGACGCAGACCTGTGGAGGAACGATGAGCGACGTGAACCCCATCGAGGTTCAGCAGGCCCTCAAGGGTGCCTCCTATCCGACGGACCGGCAGACCCTCACCGACCTCGCCAAGAAGAACAAGGCGTCCAACCAGGTCGTCGACAAGCTCTCCCACATGAAGCGCGACCGGATCGAGGGACCGGACCAGGTCGAGAAGGAGATGTTCTCCGGCTGACGCGCCATGGCAGGTACCCCGCACGGCGCCAACGCCGCCTCCCACACCCCCGGCACGCCCGGCTCCTCCGGCGCCCCCGGTCCCACCGGGGGCGCCGGAGTTCCCGGCGGTCCAGACGCCCCCGGCACCGTCCGGCGTGAGCTGCGCGACCGGCTCGGGGTCGTGATCGCCACCCGCGACCGGCGCGACACCCTCGCCGGGACGCTGGAGCGGCTGTCGGCTCTCCCCGAGAACCCGCGGATCCTGGTCGTGGACAACGCCTCCAGGGACGGCACGGCGGACATGGTGCTGGGCTCCTTCCCCGGGGTGGAGGTACTGCGGCTGCCGGTCAACCGGGGTGCGCTGGCCCGCAACGAGGGGGTGCGCGTCCTGCACACCCCCTACGTCGCCTTCAGCGACGACGACTCCTGGTGGGAGCCGGGGGCGCTGTCCACAGCGGTGGACCTCCTCGCTACCCGCCCCACCACGGGGCTCCTCGCGGCGGGCATCGCCGTCGGTACACACGGCGCCCCCGACCCGCTCAACACCGTGCTGGCCGCCTCCCCGCTGGGCGCGGGGCCCGTGCCGCGCAGCCGCAGGGTGCTCGGGTTCCTGGGCTGCGCCGCCGTCGTACGCCGACAGGCCTACCTGGACGTGGGCGGCTACCATCCGCTGCTGTTCTTCGGCGCCGAGGAGACCCTGCTCGCCTACGACCTGGCCGCCGCCGGGTGGGAGGTGCTGCACTGCCCCGACGTGGTGGCCCGGCACGCCCCCGCCGACGCGCCCCGCCCGGGCCGCGAGGCGCTGGTCCGCCGCAACGAACTGCTGATCGCCTGGCTGCGCCGGCCCCTGCCCGTGGCGGCGCGGCGTACGCGGGCGCTGTGCGGCCAGGCCGTCCGCGACGCGCAGGCCAGACGGGTCGCCCGCGGCCTGCTGCCCCGCCTGCCCGCGGCGCTGCGGCTGCGGCGCCCCCTCCCGTACGCCGTGGAGGAGGCCGCCCGCCTCGTGGAGGAGACCCGCCCGGTGGGGGAGGGGGCGACGGCATGACGACGTCCGACGACGCACCGCCCCCGAACGCCCCCGCCTCCGGGCCCGGGCAGCCGGACGCACGGGTGACGGTCGTGGTCATCACCCGCGACCGCCGCGACGAACTCCTGCGCACCCTCGGCCTGCTGGAGAGCCTCCCCGAGCAGCCGAAGGTCCTGGTCGTCGACAACGCCTCCACCGACGGCACCGCCGATGCCGTGCGGGCCGCCCACCCGGCGGTGACGCTGCTGCGACCGGGCCGCAACACCGGCGCGGTGGGCCGCAACCTGGCCGTCCGCCAGGTCACCACCCCCTACGTGGCCTTCTGCGACGACGACTCCTGGTGGGCGCCCGGCTCGCTGGCCGGGGCCGCGGACCGGCTGGACGCCCGTCCGGGCCTGGCGGGCGTCGTGGCCCGCATCCTCGTCGAGCCGGAGGGGAGGGAGGACCCCGTCGTCGAGGAGTTGCGCACCTCGCCTGTGCGGGGCCCCGCCTGGCTGCCGGGCCCGGCACTCGGCTCGTTCCTGGCCGCCGCGACCTGCCTGCGGGTCGCCGCCTTCCGTGAGGCGGGTGGGTTCGACCCGCGGCTGTGGCTGGGCGGCGAGGAGGAACTGCTGGCCACCGACCTGGCCGTGCGGGGCTGGTGGCTCGCGTTCGCCGAGGAGCTGACCATCCACCACGCCCCCTCACCGGTGCGCGACGCCACCGGCCGCCGCGTCGACGGGCTGCGCAACACCCTCTGGTACACCTGGCTGCGCCGCCCGCTGCCCGCCGCGCTGCGCCGCACCGGATACCTGGCCCGCTCGGTGCCCCGCGACGCCGCCAGCGCCCGCGCGTTCGCCCGCGCGCTGGCCGGTCTCGGCTGGGTACTGGCCGAACGCCGGCCCGTGCCCGCCTTGGTCGAGCACCGCCTGGCCGCCCTGGAACGGGCCCAGCGCGCCTCCACGGCGCGCCGGTACGTGGGCTGACGGCGCAGCGGCGCCCGGCCCGACGGCGCTCCGGTACGGGAGCTGACGGCGCGCGGTCACGCCGGCCGACGGCCACCTGCGGCGGGGCTGACGGCACACCTGTACGCGGACCGGCGCGGAGGGGCGGTGCGGTCGGCCTCAGCGGCGCAGGCCGGCGCGCTCCCTGTCGGGGGCGAACGGCACCCCCGTCCGCAGCGCCCGCAGGCTGACGGCCACCGCCTCGCCGAGGAAGCTGACGCCGAGCGACAGGCTCGTCGGGCGCGCCTCCTCGTGCATGCCCAGTCCGCGCGCGGCGAGCGTGAACGCGGCCATGACCGCGAGGGTGCCGACGACGCAGAGGAAGGTGCGGCCCGTGTAGCGCTGCCACAGCACGCCGTCCTTCTCGAAGACCGTGACGGCCCGGCCCCGCACGGCACCGAGCGCGAACCCGAGCAGACAGCCTGCGACGGCCCAGCCGATGTCCGCGGCGCCCAGCCCCGCGGTCCGCACCAGCGTCCAGGCGCCGACCGCGGTGAGCACGAGCGGCGCACCCCACAGGTCCCTGGCGTTGAGAGGCTCCCCGGCCAGCCGTTTGGCGATCACACCGAGCGCGAGGGCGACGACGAGCGCCGCGACCAGCCAGCCGTGCATGGGGCTCCCTCCGTTGTGGCACGAGTGTGCTAAAAAAATGGTAGCCCAGGCGTGCTACTACCTCAAGGGGGCCGGCAGCCGTGCGAGGTGGGCCCCGCGGCCACGGAACCCCTCGACGGCGCCGTCGCCCAGTTGCGTGCCGGGGGCGGCGTCAGGCGCGGCGAGCACCGCACGGAGGACCGACGGGCGGGGGACCGACGGGCAGGGGCGGGGCTCAGCTCAGGCCGGCGTCGCGGGCGAGGAGGGCTGCCTGGACGCGGTTGGTGACGTCCAGGGCGGTGAGGATGCGGCTGACGTGGGCTTTGACAGTGCTCTCCCGCATGTCGAGGCGGGTGGCGATGTCGGCGTTGGTCTCGCCGTGGGCGAGGAGGGCCAGGACGTCGCGTTCACGGGGGGTGAGGTGGTCGAGCCGGTCGCGGGCGGCGGTGGCCTGGGGCCGGCCCGCCTGGTGGTAGCGGTCGATGAGGCGGCGGGCGGCGGTGGGGTGGAGCATGGCGGAGCCGGTGGCCACGAGGTGGACGGCGCGCAGGATCTCGGCGGGGTCGGTGTCCTTGAGGAGGAAGCCGTCGGCTCCGGCCGTCAGCGCGTTGTAGACGTATTCGTCGAGGTCGAACGTCGTCAGTGTGATGACCTTCGGGGGGTGGGGCAGGGCGCGGAGCCGGGCGGTGGCGGTGATGCCGTCCATGCGGGGCATGCGGACGTCGACGAGCGCGACGTCGACGCGGTGGGCCGTGGCCAGTTCGACGGCCTGCCGGCCGTCGGCCGCCTGGGCGACGACCTGGATGCCGCCGTCCGCGTCCAGGAGATCGGCCAGTCCCAGGCGGACGAGGGCGTCGTCGTCGACGATCATGGCGCGGATCATGGGAGGGAGCCGTTCTGCTCGGTGTGTGCGGGGTGGGGGATGCGGGCGGCGAGGCGCCAGCCGCCGTCGCCGTGCGGTCCGGCGCTCAAGTGCCCGCCCAGGGCGCGGACCCGTTCGCGCAGGCCCACCAGCCCGTATCCGGAGGGCGCAGCGTGCGCCGCGGGGGTGCCGGGGGCGTTGACGACCTCGACGACGGTCTCGGGCGGACCGTGGTCGACGCGGACGGTGACCGGTGCACCGGCGGCGTGCTTGCGGGCGTTGGTCAGACCTTCCTGGACGAGACGGTAGAGGGCCAGGCGGTGTGCGGCGGGCGCCTGCTCGGGCCGGCCGCGGGTGTGCAGGCCGACCTGCTGGCCGGCCGCGCGTGCCTGCTCGACCAGCTCACGCATGTCGCGCAGGACGGGGGCGGGCGGGGCGTCGGCATCGGTGCGGGGGGCGTGGAGGGCGCCCAGGATGTCGCGCAGATCCGTCAGCGCTTCGGTGGAGGCGGTGCGCAGCAGGGCGAGCCGTTCGGTGACCGGAGCGGCCAGCGTGTCCGTCCTGGTGGCCAGGACCCCGGTGTGCAGGGCGATGAGGCTGAGGCGGTGGGCCAGCACGTCGTGCATCTCCGCAGCGATACGGGCACGCTCGGCCGCGCGCGCGGCTTCCTCGCGCAGTTCCCGCTCGACGCGCAAGTGCTCGACCTCGGTGCCCAGGGCCTTCACCAGGCGTCGGCGGTTGCCCATCCACAGCCCGCCCACGACGGCGAGCAGCAGGAACAGGCTGGCCCCGTACTGCTGTGGGCGCCACAGCGAGACAGCCGTGGGCGCCACCGTGTTGGCGGCCAGGACGGCGATGCCGCAGCCCGCGGCCACCGCCGCCCGGCGCCGGGCGGCCAGGTCGAACAGGGCGACCAGCAGCAGCGGCAGCAGCGGCCACCCCCACACCCCGGTCGCCGCTGTGGCCAGCGCGGGCGCGACGAACCAGGGAAACCGGCGCACGAGCAGCACTGCCCCGCACAGCATCGCCGCGGCGGTGCGCAGGGTGGCGTAGTGGCCACCCGCGGTGGCTGCCCCGCTCTGGACGGCGCCGGCCGTCAGCAGCGCCACCAGCCCCCAGCGCCCGTACCGGGGCCACGGGTAGGTCTCTTTCCAGCTCACGCCCAGATCCTAGGCAGCGCCCCCCTCGCCGTCCTCCGACGATCTTCGCCGCTGTTCCCCTACTTTCGTAGGGGGAGGCGGGCGCACAACGGCGGATTCCGCGGCGACGCCCGATTTCTAGCGTCGAAGCCATGGACGACTGGACCACCTCGCACGACCGAGTCCTCGCGCAGCGCCATGCCGAGGGCTGGATGTTCCTCATCGAAGCCGCCCGCGACCTGGGCACCACCGGCGCCATCGCGCCCAGCAGTGCTGCGCTGGCCCGCGCACTGACCGATCCGGTGCGTGTCCGGGCGGGACGGCCGCTGCACGTCCTGGAGGCAGGAGCCGGGACGGGCGCGGTCACCCGGATCCTGATCCCCCAGCTTCCGGCGGGCAGCCACCTGGACGTCGCCGAGGCCAACCCGCGCTTCGGCGCCCGCCTGCACCAGCTCACCACCACTCACCCGCAGTCGGCCGGACGCAGGGAGCAGGTCCACCTTCACAACCGGCGCATCGAGAAGCTGGACACCGGCCGCCGCTACGACGTGATCGTCTCCGGCCTGCCGTTCGCCAACTTCACCCCCCACCAGGTGCGGGCGATCATGGACCGCTACCTGGAACTGCTGCACCCGGGCGGCACTCTGACCTACTTCGCCTACCTCGGTACCCGACGGGCCCGCACGCTGCTGGCCTCCGGCGCCCAGGCACGCCGGCACCGGGCCGTCGAGCAGGTGCTGGCCGCCTACCAGCGCCGCTACGCCACCGGGTGCTGGACCGTGTGGGGCAACCTTCCTCCGGCCAAGGTGTGGCAGCTCACCCGGCCCGCCACGCCCGCCCGCACGGCGTCCCGCCCGGCGCACGAGGCGACCGGCAGTTCGCGGTGAACACGCTGACCGACGCCCTGGGCCACGTCGGGCCCTGCGGCGCCTACGCGATCGTGGCCGCGGCGGTCCTCGCCGAATCCCTTTTGCTGGTCGGTGCCTTCATCCCCTCCCTCACCATCCTGCTCACGGCGGGCGCACTGGCACGCAGCGGGCAGCTGCATCTCCCGGTGCTCATCGCGGTCGCCTCGTGTGCCGTCGCCGCGGGCGACCTCCTCGCCCACCGCACCGGACGCGTGCTCGGCGAGCGCCTGCGCACCGGACCTGTCGGCCGCCGCCTTCCCGCCGCCGCCTGGCGGCGCGCCGGAACGCTGATGGCCCGCCGCGGCGGCCAGGCCGTCTTCGTCGCCCGCTTCCTCCCGGTCGTCCGCACCCTCGTCCCGCACCTCGCCGGGGCCACCCGGCTGCCCTATCGCCGCATCGCTCCCTACAGCCTTGCCGCCGCACCCCTGTGGGCCGGTGCCGAAGCCGGCGCCGGATACGCGGCCACCGCCTCCCTCCAGCGCGCCCTCAGCCTCGGCGCGCCCGCAGTGGCCGCCGGTGCGGCGGGCCTCGTCGCGGCGGCGGTGCTCTGGAGGAAGGCACACCGCGTACGAGCCGACGCGGCATAGCCCGGTCACCCGGAGCCGGCGGGTCATGAGCCGGGCCATGGAGTACGCGGCGCGATACCGCCTCCTCCGCCCGAACCCGCTGCCCGAGGGGGAGGGTGCAGCCAGGGGCGGCAGTCGGATGATCCGAAACGGACCGCAGGGGTCCGCTACGTACCGGGGCGGCATGAAAGCGGCCCCCGGTATCCCGCGAGAGCGGTGGCTTCGGGCCGCTGGGACGTATCCGGCCGACCCGGCGCAGAAGCGCCGTCGACCGGGGGGCCGGGGAACGCACGGGGGACGGGCACGCCGTGGATGCCCCGTCCCGGCCGGTTCCTGCCGGGCTCCGACTCTCGCAGGCAGGTGGCCCTACTGCGGCCGGATCCAAGGCAAAACCGCCCTGAACTGGGAGGACGTGGTCCATGGGGCGGCGAGTCGGTGGTGCCCCCGGTAGGACTCGAACCTACGGCCAAGCGCTTAGAAGGCGCCTGCTCTATCCACTGAGCTACGGGGGCCTGTCTCCGTTGCGGTGGGCGGGCCCGCCGGTCCCCGGAGTGACCACGGCGGGGTCAAGGATAGGGGGCCGTGCGGCTCGTCCTGTGTGCTTCACGTCCGCGACGCCATGTGGAGGTTCCGTGAAGCGGTCCCGATAATCGCAGGCCGGTGCGATTCACGCAGCGGTTTTGGCGGTGCGCGGTGCGGGTGTTGCGCAGTCGTTATGGGTGCGGCCGGGTCGCAGGTGGTAGATCGGGGGTGAATGGGGCGAAAGGGTCTATTGGGCGCCTAAAACGTCTATTTTTCCCGCCTCGTACCGTGGGCATACTTCAAAACTGCCGCAAAATTGGGCATTCTGCGCATGTGGCGATCATGGACGTACGGCTAGAACTGCTCGACGCGCTCACCGCTCTGCGCGAACGCGTCGCCGCCGCGCGCTTCCCCCTCCCGTTGCCGGGCGCCGAACGCGCCCGCCGCTCCCGGGACGAGCTGCTCGCTCAGCTCGACGACTACCTCCTCCCGCGCGTCCGTACCCCCGAGGCGCCGCTGCTCGCGGTGATCGGCGGCTCGACGGGCGCCGGCAAGTCGACCCTGGTCAACTCGCTGGTGGGGCGGAAGGTCAGCGAGGCGGGAGTGCTGCGGCCCACGACCCGGACCCCGGTGCTGGTCTGCCATCCGGACGACCGCCCCTGGTTCACCGCGCGGCGCGTACTGCCCCGCCTGGAACGCGTGTGGGTCCCCAGACAGGACACGCCGGGCACCCACGACACGGGGACAGGACCCGGGACCGGAACGGGCCCGCTGGGCGCCGGCCGTGGCACGGGAACCGACCGCAGCGGCCCGTCCGCAGGTCCACCCGGCCCGGACACGGGCCTCGGGCTCGCTCCGGACACGGGCCGGCACCCGGGCGCCCACCCCGACCGGGGCCGCCGGGGACTCGGTGCGGGGCGGGGGTTCGGCGGGGACGTCGACCGGGACATCGAGCGCGGCGACCGCGACACGGGTACCGCCTGGAGCCCTGAGGGCGAACCGGACTGGGAAGCCACCTGGGACGGCGAGGAGGACGCCGAGGGCGACGAGCCCCGGCGCGCCCTGCGCATCGAGACCGACAGCGGACTGCCGCCCGGCCTCGCGCTCCTCGACGCGCCCGACATCGACTCCCTCGTCACCCACAACCGCGACCTGGCAGCCGAACTGCTCTGCGCCGCCGACATCTGGGTCCTGGTCACCAGCGCGGCCCGCTACGGCGACGCCGTGCCCTGGCACCTGCTGCGCAGCGCCAGGGAGTACGACGTCACCCTCGCCACCGTCCTGGACCGGGTACCGCACCAGATGGCCACCGAGATCACCGCGCAGTACGGGATGCTGCTGGACCGCGAAGGCCTGGGCGACGTCCCCTGCTTCACCGTCCCCGAACTGCCCGAATCGGCAGGCGGCTCCGGCCTGCTGCCCGGCTCCGCCGTCCTGGGGCTGCGCCGGTGGCTGGAGGGACGCGCCGCCGAACCCGCGGCCCGGCAGGCCGCCGCGGGGCGCACCGCAGCCGGGACGCTCACCTCCCTGCACCCGCGCATCGCCGCCCTCGCCGGCGCGTCGGCCGCCCAGTACGCGGCGGCCCTGCGCCTCACCCAGCACATCGAGACCGCCTACGAGCGGGCGGGGGAGCGGCTGCGCACCCGCATCGCCGACGGTGAGCTGCTGGCCGGTGACGCGGCCGAGCACTGGCGCTGCTTCCCCACCGACAGCGACGGCGACGAACTCTTCGACGCCTTCGCCGACGGTCTGGCCGCGCTCCTGTGCGGCGCCGTCGCCGCCGCCGACGAACGCGTCGCCGAACTGCGCCGCGCCACCCCTGCCCTCCAGCGGTGCGCCTCCGACGCCGACGGCGCCGCCGAGGAGACCGCGCGCGCCGAGGCCGCCGGACGGATCGGTGTGATGGTCCGCCGCTGGCGCCGCTGCGTCGAGGAACTCGCCGACGAGGAGGCCCGCGCCGTCGGCCGCGCCGCCGCCCCCGACGGCGACATCGAACGCGTGGCAGGGCTTCTTGCCGCCGGGCTCCTCGGCGGCCGGCGCGCCGCGGGGGCCGACGACGCCCTTGCCGGCCTGCTCGGCCAGGAGAGCGCCCAGGACCTGCGCGAACAGTGCGCCGAACTGCTGGAGGACTGCGTCAGCCGTGTCCTCCACGGCGAGCGCGACCTGCGCCTCGCCCCGCTGGACGAGCTCAACACCGGCCCGGAACCGCAGATGGAACTGATCGCCGCATTCTCGGTGCTCCGCCGGGTCGAGGCCGCCCGCCGACTGCACGACCCGAGCAGAACGGACGCACCTGCTCACGAGTTCCCGCCGACGCGTACCCCGCTCGGCCTGCATCCCAGCACCCAGCGCGGCCCGCAGCGTGGTCTGCAGGGCGCGCACATGGAGAGGTGACCGCAGTGACGTCCACCGACGCCGCCGCCAGCGGGGCCGACAAGTCCCCCGAGAGCTGGTACACCACCGCGCCCGCCCACGTGGAAGGGCAACTGGAACTGAACCTGGACGAGGCCCCGGAACAGGACCTCCCGGCCCCGCCCACGGAACCCTCCCCGGGGCCGGACACGCCTGCGCCGCCGGATCCCGTGGGGGAGGAGACGGGCGCCGACGCCTCCGTGGACACCGTCGCCCGCCCCCCGCACCCCCCGGCCGGGAACACCACGCCAACCTTCGCCACCCCCGACCAGGCCACCCCCGGACAGGCCGCCCCCGGTCAGGCCGCTTCCGGTCAGGTTGCTTCCGGTCAGGGCACGCCGGGCCAGG
>NZ_AUKO01000020.1:0-193590 GCF_000424785.1 Streptomyces sp. CNT360
CGAGAAACCGGAAACTCCGGATCCACCGGCATAAACACACCACCCGCCACCACCACCGCCCACACCGCCACCACAAAATCCACCGACCGCGGCACCACCACACCCACCACACCCTCCACACCCACACCCCGCGCCACCAACAACCGCGCCAACCGATTCACCCGCACCCCCAACTCACCAAACCCCACACCCACACCACCCGACACCACCGCCACCCCACCCGACAACGACGACACCGCCACCCGCTCCTCCCACAACCCCACCAACGACCCACCCACCAACTCACCCCGCACCACACCACCACCCCACCCCCACACACACTCCCGCTCCCCCACCGACACCAACTCCACCCCACTCAACCGCCGACCCCCATCCACCACCACACACTCCAACAACCGCACAAACCCACCCACCAAACCCTCCACCGTCCCCCGATCAAACACATCCGACGAAAACTCAAACACCCCCGACATCCCCGCCGGATTCCCCTCCGCATCCCGACGCTCCGTAAAACTCACACTCAAATCAAACTTCGCAACCCCCAACGGAAACGCCAGACCCTCCACCTCCACACCCGCCAACCGCAACTCCCCCTCCGGCGCGTTCTGCACCACCAACGCCACCTGAAACAACGGCTGACGCGCACCCGAACGCTCCGGATTCACCTGCTCCACCACATACTCAAACGGCACATCCTGATGCGCAAAAGCCGCCAGATCCACACCCCGCACCCGCCCCAACAACTCCATAAAACTCGGATCCCCCGACACATCAACCCGCAACACCACCATATTCACAAAAAACCCCACCAACTCATCCAACGCATCATCCGAACGACCCGCCACCGCCGTCCCCACCGGCACATCCACCCCCGCACCCAACCGACTCAACAACCCCACCAAAGCCGCATGCAACACCATGAACACACTCGCCCCACCCGACCGCGCCAAACCCACCACCCCACGATGCAACTCAGCCCCCACCTCCACCGACACCACACCACCCCGATACGACCCCACCACCGGCCGCACCCGATCCACCGGCAACACCACCTCCTCCGGCAACCCCTCCAACACACCCCGCCAAAACCCCAACTCCTCCCCCAACACACCACACCCCGACCCCGAACCAGAACCACCCACACCCAACACATCACGCTGCCACACCGTGAAATCCCCATACTGCACCGGCAACACACCCCACCCCGGCACACCACCCCCACACCGCGCCGCATACGCCACCCCCACATCCCGCGACAACGGCGCCCACGACCACCCATCAGCCGCCACATGATGCACCGTCAACAACAAGACGAAACGCGCCGCGCCGAGCACGAAAAGCGGGCCACGGATCGGCACCTCGGTCACCAGATCGAAGCCACCGGCCACAGCCTCGGAAAGAACACCGGCAAGGTCCGCCTCGGCCACCTCCACCACACGCAACACAAAGGAGACCGAATCCGCAGCCACAACGTGCTGCAACGGGTCGCCATCGCGCGCCGGAAAGACGGTCCGCAGGCACTCGTGCCGACGCAGCACGTCGATCAACGCCACACGCAGAGCCTCCACGTCCAGCGCGCCCGACAGCCGCAAAGCCAACGGCATGTGGTAGGCCGCGCTCGCACCCTCCAACTGGTGGAGGAACCACAGGCGTCGCTGCGCGAAGGAGAGCGGCAACGGATCCGGACGCTCCACCGGCACCAACGCCGGCCGCCGCACCCCCTCACCCCGCAACCGACCCACCAGACCCGCAACCGTCGGCGCCTCGAACAGATCCCGCACCGCAACCCGCGCACCCAACACCGACCGCACCCGACTCACCAACCGCGTCGCCGAAAGCGAATGACCCCCCAACTCGAAGAAATCGTCATCGATCCCCACCCACGGCACCGACAACACCTCAGCAAACAGATCACACAACATCTCCTCCTGCGGCGACCGCGCCGCACGACCCCCACCCCCGACCA
The DNA here is from genome assembly GCF_000424785.1 of Streptomyces sp. CNT360. Taxonomy (NCBI): domain Bacteria; kingdom Bacillati; phylum Actinomycetota; class Actinomycetes; order Kitasatosporales; family Streptomycetaceae; genus Streptomyces; species Streptomyces sp. CNT360. The sequence continues at coordinate 1,967 of NZ_AUKO01000020.1, forward strand.
ACGACACATCCGGCCCCGGCAACGCACGCCGATCCACCTTCCCACTCGGCAACAACGGCAGACCGGGTGTGGGAACGAACCAGGTGGGCACCATGTGTCCCGGCAGCGCACTCGCGACGTGGGCACGCAGCCCGACGAGGTCGGGGACCGGAACGGCTGCCGGCCGGGTGGCCGACCGGCCGTCGGCGTCCGCGTCCGGGGCCGCGACCGCGGCCGTCTCGCGCAGCACCACATGTGCGACGAGGCGGGAGGTGCCGGCCGGCTCCTCGTGGACGACCACGGCGGCCCGGGAGACGAGCGGGTGTCGCAGCAGTACGGCCTCGATCTCGCCGGGTTCGATCCGGAAGCCCCGGACCTTCACCTGGTCGTCCGCCCGGCCTGCGAACTCCAGTTGACCGTCCGGGCGCCTGCGGGCCAGGTCACCGGTGCGGTACATCCGTTCTCCGGCGGGCCCGAAGGGGTCGGCGACGAAGCGGTGGGCCGTCAGCCCGGGGCGGCGCAGATACCCCCGTGCCAGTCCGGCGCCGGAGACGTACACCTCACCTGTCACTCCGTGGGGCACCGGACGCAGACAGGAGTCGAGGAGCTGGACCCGGGCCCCGGCCACCGGGCTGCCGATCGGGGCGGCTGCCGAGTCCCAGGAGTCCGGGTCCGCGGGCAGGGTGCAGCCGGTCGCGGCGTGGGTTTCCGTGGGGCCGTAGTGGTTGTGCAGCCGTCGCTGGGGATGCTGTCGGAAGAACGCGCGCACCTGGTCGGTCAGGAGCAGGGCCTCGCCGCCCTGGGCGACGTCCCGCAACGCAGTCAGCGGCGTGCCGCTCTCCAGCGCCGCCTCGCTGAGCGCGCCGATCATGACGCTGGGGACGAACAGCTCAGCGACCCGATGCCTTTCCAGCCACCCGGCCAGCTCGGCTGCGCTGCGGTGGACGTCCTCGGGCACGATGGCCAGCGTCTTGCCGTGGACCAGGGCACCCACGATCTCCTGAACGGCCACGTCGAAGCTGATGCTGGTGAACTGTGCGGTGACCGTGGAACGTGTCCCGCTGAGATGCCCCTGCTGCCAGCACACCAGGTTGCGGACCGCTCCGAGCGGCATGACCACGCCCTTGGGCGTGCCGGTGGAGCCGGAGGTGTAGATCACGTAGGCGGGACTGAGCGCCTGCGGGCCCGGGCGGCCGGCGCGGTCCTGCGCGACGATCCGGGTGTCGGGCAGGGTGCCGAGTTCCGCTGCGGTCTCGCCGGAGTCGAGGACGAGGCGGGGAACGGCGTCGCCGCTCGGCAGACCGGGCGAGGTGTCGGCGGTGGTGATCAGCGCGCTGACGTGCGCGTCCTCCAGCATGAAGGCCAGCCGGTCGGCCGGGTAGGCGGGATCCAGCGGCAGGTAGGCCGCGCCGCTCTTGAGGACGGCGAGCAAGGCCACCACGAGGTCCGTGGAGCGGGGCAGGGCCAGGGCCACCACGTGTTCGGGGCCGATTCCGTGGCGCAGCAGCAGGCGAGCGAGCCGGTTGGCGCGGCTGTCCAGTTCCGCGTAGGTCAGTGTCTCGTCTTCGAAGACGACGGCGGTGGCGTCGGGCTGGTCGCGCACTCGGGCTTCCACCAGTGCCGCGGGCAGTGCGTCGGGCGTGGTGATGCGCTCGCCCCTGCCGGACGCCGTGAGGCGCTCGCGGTCCTCGGCCGCTGTCAGGGCGACGCGGCCCAGAGGCTGGTCGGGGTCGTCGGCCAGGGCGGTGAGGAGGTGGTCCAAGGCGGCCAGCATGTCCTGCGCCCCGGCCTGGTCGAGGGCTCCGTCACGGTGGTCCAGACGGAGCAGGAGTTCGGGCCCGGGCACCGCCACCAGGGTTGCCGGATAGTGGGTGGCGTCGGCAGTGGTGACTGCGCGCAGCCGCAGCCCGGGGGCGAGACGCTGCCCGCCGTCGTCGTCGGGGGTGTCGGTGCGGGCGGCGAAGGGGTAGTTCTCGAACACCACGGCGGTGTCGAAGAGCTGGTCTCGGCCCGCGGCCCGCTGAATGTCGGTGAGGCCGAGGTGCTGGTGCTCCAGCAGCGCGCTCTGTTCGCTCTGCACTTCCCGCAGCAGGTGGGCCAGGGGCTGGGCGGCGCGGAGCCGGACGCGCACGGGCACGGTGTTGATGAACAGGCCGACGCTGTTCTCGATGTCGGGGATCTCGGGAGGCCGACCGGAGACCACCGCGCCGAAGACGACGTCGTCGCGGCCCGTGAATCGGCCGAGCACGACGGCCCACGCCGTCTGCACCACGGTGTTGAGGGTCAGACCCCGTTCGCGGGCGCATGCGGTCAGCCTGCTGGTGAGCTCCTGGCCGAGCAGGGCGGTGACACTGTGCGGGACCGCGGGTGCGGTGTTCCGGGCGGCAGGGCTGAGCAGGCACGGCTCGTCCAGCCCGCCCAGTGCCCGACGCCAGGCCCGGGTTGCGGCTTCCTTGTCGCGGCCGGCGAGCCACGCCAGGTGGTCGCGGTACGGGGCGCTGCGCGGCAGCCGCCGGGTGCTGCCCCCGTCGGCGTACACCGCGAACAGCTCGTGCATCAACAGGGACATGGACCAGCCGTCGAGCAGGATGTGGTGGTGGTTGACCACCAGGCGGTGCCGGTCGTCGGCGAGCCGGATCAGGGTGAAACGCAGCAGCGGGGGCCGTGTCAGGTCGAAGCGCCGCGCACGGTCCGCGGCCAGGGTCTCCGCGACCCGCTCCTGCGCGCGGTCCTCGGTGAGATCGGCGAGGTCGACGTCGGTCCAGTCCGCGTCCGTGTGCCGGGCAACGGCCTGGACGGTGCGGCTGAGGCCCTCGTGGAGGAAGGCGGCACGCAGGTTCGGGTGCCGGTCCAGCAGCGCCTGCGCGGCGTGGCGCAGCGCGTCCCGGTCCAGGGTCCCGTCGAGGTCGAAGACGGTCTGCACGGCATAGACGTCGGGCGCCTGCTCGTCGTACAGGGTGTGGAAGAGCAACCCCTCCTGGAGCGGGGTGGGAGGGAGGATGTCCTGCAGCTCCGGCCGGTTCATCGTGGGCTCCTCCAGATCTCTTCCAGGTGGTCGATCTCTCCCTGGTCGAGCGAGATCAGTGACAGGTCGGTCGGCGTACGTGTGCCGGCCTGCGGTTCGGCGGCGGCCGCGAGCAGCGCTTCGAGGGACCTGAGCCAGGCGTCGTGGAGGTCGCGAGCAGCCGCCTCGGTGAAGTGACGGGGCGACCAGGCCCATACGGCGGTCAGCCGGGGCGCGCCGGGCTGCCCTTCCGCACCGGGTGCGGAGTCGACCAGCGCGTTGAGTTCCAGGGGGTGGGCCAGCGGCATGTCCGGGTCGGCGCCTCCGCCGAGCACGGACATCCCGGGGGCTGGTGTCCACGGGCCCGCGGGGGCACCACCGGAGCGGGCGAACCGCCCCAGGTAGTTGAATCCCACCTGCGCCGCGGGGGCCTTCTCCAGCACGGGGCGGGTGTCCTGATTGAGGTAGCGCAGCAGGCCGTGTCCGATGCCCCGGTCGGGCACGGCACGCAACTGTTCCTTGACCCGCTTGAGGACGCGCACGGTCCCGGCCCGGTCGGCACCGTCGGCAGGGGCGGGGCGACCGGGGTCGAGCCGGACGGGATGCAGTGAGGTGAACCATCCCACCGTGCGGCTCGGATCGGCGTGCGGGACGACCTCTTCGCGGCCGTGGCCCTCCACGTCGACCAGCAGGGCGTCGCCTCCCTCACCCGGCTGCGGAACGGCGTCCCGGTGGCGTCGTCGCCAGTCGGCGACGGCCATGACCAGGGCGCAGAGCAGCAGTTCCTCGGTGTCCGTACGCAGCGCACCGGCCGCCTCGCCGAGCAGCGCGGCGGTGTGTTCCTCGGACAGGGCGACGGTGCGGTCGCGTGCCGTTGCGACCGTGTCCAGGTCCGGGTCCACAGGGACGTCGCTCAGCGGTGTCGTCGGCCTGTCGAGCATGGCCCTCCACAGCGGGAGTTCCTCAACACGGCGGGTCGTGTTCGCCTCCGTGAGCAGTCCCCGTGCCCAGTGCGCGAAGGAGGTGCCGACCGGGGCCGGCGCAGGTGTCCGACCGGCGGTTACCGCTTCCCAGGCCGCCGCGAGGTCGGCGAGGAGGAGGTGCCAGGAGACGCCGTCCACCGCCAGGTGGTGCACGGCCAGCAGCAGCCTGCCGGGCCGGTCGGGGCCGAGGTCGAACCAGACGGCCTGCACGAGCTCACCGGACGCGGGTGCGAGCCGGTCGTACGCTCCCGCAGCGTGCTCCGCGACGAGAGCGGCCAGCGGATCAGTACCCGAGGTGCCGTCGGTGCCGGTGCCGGAACCCGAGGCGGTGCCAGAGTCCGTTCCGGTGGCGTCGACGCGGTGGATCAGGTGCGCCGCGGTCACCTCGCCGGGCGCCCGCACGCTCAGCTGCCACTCGCCGCCGGTGTCGTCGAGGTGGAGGCGCAGCGCGTCGTGGTGGTCGATCAGGGCCTGCAACGCGGCGGTGATCCCCGCCCGGTCAGCGCCCCGGGGCAGTTCCAGCAGCATCGACTGGCTGAAGCGTGCGATGGGGCCGCCACGTTCGCGCAGCCAGTGCGCGATCGGGGTGAGTGGAAGAGGCCCGGCCGCTGCTGCCTCACCCTGGTACGGCCCGGCGGCAGGTGGATCAGTGGGCCGGTCCGCCGCGGCGGCCACCCCGGCGAGCCGGGCGACGACCGGATGGTCGAAGACGTCCTTGGGGGTGAGGTGCAGACCCTCCTGACGGGCCCGCCCCACCAACTGCATGGACAGGATGCTGTCGCCGCCGAGAGCGATGAAGCTGTCGTCGACGCCGACCGAGGGTACCCCGAGCACCTCGGCGTACAGCGCGCACAAGGTCTTCTCCAGCGCGTTGCGGGGAGGGCGTGGTGCTGTGTCGTCCGCACCGGGCCGGGGGACGGGCAGTGCCTTCAGGTCGAGCTTGTTGTTGGCGGTGAGCGGCAGCCCGTCGAGCGCGATCACGGCTGCCGGAACCATGTGTGCGGGCAGGCGCGCGGCCAGGTGCGTGCGCAGCTCCTCGGGGTCGGGAGTGCGGCCGATCTCGGCGACCGCATAGCCGACCAGCCTCCGGTGGCCGGGTGGGTCCTCCTGGACGACGACCGCCGTCTCTGCGACAGCGGGGTGGTCCAGCAGCGCCGTCTCGATCTCGCCGAGTTCGATACGGAAGCCCCGTACCTTGACCTGCTGGTCCGCCCGTCCGGCGAACTCCAGTCCCGTGCCGGGGCGCCAACGCGCCAGGTCCCCGGTGCGGTACATCCGGCCACCGGCCGGTCCGTACGGGTCCGCGACGAAGCGCTCGGCGGTGAGCGCGGAGCGGTTCAGGTAGCCGCGGGCGACACCCGCGCCCGAGACGTACAGCTCCCCTGTCGTCCCCGGCGGCACCTCTCGCAGCCAGGTGTCGAGTACATGGACCCGCAGGTCGGGCAGCCCGTGGCCGATGCGTCCCCCGCCGGCGTCGTCCGGGCCGGTGAGGGGAGCGCGGGTCACGTGGACCGTGGTCTCTGTGATCCCGTACATGTTGACCAGCGACGGGCCGCCCTCGGGACAGCACGCGAACCATTCGGACAGGTGCCCGGGGCGCAGCTCCTCGCCGCCGAAGATCACCCGGCGGAGCGCCGAACCGCGGGCCAGCGTGCCGTGTGCGCGGTCCGCACGGACGAGCTGCTGGAAGGCGGAGGGTGTCTGGTTGAGGACGGTCACGCCCTCGCGGAGCAGCAGGGCGCGGAAGTCCTCGGGCGACCTGCTCACCTGGTGCGGCACCATCACCAGCCGACCGCCGTGCAGGAGGGCGCCCCACATCTCCCACACCGAGAAGTCGAACGCGTGGGAGTGGAACATGGTCCACACGTCGTCCGGGCCGAAGCCGAACTCCTCGCGGGTGACCTGGAAGAGGCGGGTGGCGTTGCGGTGGCTGACGACGACGCCCTTGGGCTCGCCGGTCGTGCCGGAGGTGTAGATGACGTACGCGGGGTGATGGGCGGCGGGCGACGGCAGGGCGACCCGCGGTACGGACGGCCTGTCGGCCCCCGGCTCGGGCTCGGTCGCAGTCGTGCCGCTCCCCGCCCCGGCGGCACCGCCGAGCCCGGCACCGCGCACCTGTCCCTCGCAGGTCTCGGCGCCCCCGGCGGTCTCGTCTCCGTCCACGAGGACCACCGGGTGACGAAGGTCGCTGTGCACCTGCGGCTCAGCCGCCGGTTCGGCGGTGGTCAGCACACACACGGGGTCGGCGTCGTCGACGACCTTGCGGATCCGCTCGTACGGGTAGGAGGGGTCCACCGGCACGTAGGCGGCACCCGCCCGCACCACGGCCAGCAGTGCGACGACGAGCTCGGCGGATCGGGGCACCAGCACGACCACCCGCTGCTCCGGGCCCGCGCCGTGTGCCACCAGGGCGGCGGCAAGCCGTGCAGCCCTGGCGTCCAGCGCGGCGTATGTCAGCTCGCCGGTGTCCGTGGTGACTGCGACGGCGGCGGGGGCGCGCCGGACCTGCTCGGCGAAGAGCTCCACCAAAGTGGTGGCGCCGTGCGCATCTTCGTCACCCGTGGCGGGTGTCGGCGGCTGCTGCGTCTCCAGCGAAGCGGCCGCACCGAGTCGGGCCACCTGCCGGGCCGGAGTGTCGGTCAGCTCCCGCACGGTCCCGAGGAACTGGTCGGCCAGGGCGGTCACCTGGTCCGGGGAGAGGAGGTCGGGGCGGTGACCGAACCGCAGACGCAGCACGCCGTCGATCAGTGCGGCGTTCACGGTGAGGGGGTAGTGCGTGGCGTCGTGCCCGTGGATGCCGCTCAGGGAGAGGCCGGAGCCGACATCGGTGGCGGAGTCGGGAGCGTGCGGGTAGTTCTCGAACACGAACAGGGTGTCGAACAGGGCGTCGTGGCCGGTGTGCTGGAGGATCTGCGCCAGGCTGAGGTGTTGGTGGTCCAGCAGTTCCGTCTGCTCCTCCTGGAGACGGGTCACCAGGCCGGCCGCTGTCTCGTCCGGTCGCAGGCGCACCCGGACGGGGAGGGTGTTGATGAACAGCCCGACCATCGCCTCGACGCCGGGAACCTCGGCGGGGCGTCCCGACACCGTGGTGCCGAAGACCACGTCGTCGCTGCCCAGCGTGCGGCTCAGCAGCAGCGCCCAGGCGCCTTGGAGCACGCTGTTCACCGTCCACCCGTGGGAGCGGGCGAGCCGGACGAGTTCCGCGGTCGGCGCCTTGGGCAGCTCAGCCGTCAGGTGCTGCGGCGCGGTCTGCGGGCCGGTCGTCCTGCGGGAGGCGGCGATCCGGGTCGGCTCCGCCAGCCCGGCCAGCGCCCGCCGCCAGGCGCCCACCGCGGCGTCCCGGTCCTGGTGGACGAGCCATCGCAGGTAGTCCCGGTAGGGCGCCACCGGCGGCAACCCCTCGGTGCTGCCGTGCTGCGCGTAGAGGGTCAGCAGTTCCCGGACGAGCAACGGTTCCGACCAGCCGTCGAGAACGATGTGGTGGCAGGTGAGGACGAACCTGTGGCGGCGCTCGCCCCACCTGACGAGCCGGAAGCGCAGCGGTCCGGGACGCGACAGGTCGAAGCGCCGGGAGCGGTCTGCGGCGGCCAGCTCCTCCAGCCGCTGCGCGCGCGCCGGCTCGTCGCAGGTGCCGAGGTCCGTCTCCGACCAGTCGGGAGCCGTGTGCCCGGCGACGACCTGCACCAGACGCCCACGGCCCGGCAGCTGGACGAAGGCCGTCCGCAGATTCGCGTGGCGCCTGAGCAGGGCCTCGACCGCTGCGCGCAGGCGCGCCGGGTCCAGCTCCCCCTCCAGATCGAAGGCGAGCTGTACGACGTAGACATCGGCTGCCTGCTCGTCGTACCCGGAGTGGAAGAACAGCCCTTCCTGCAGGGGTGACAGGGGCAGGACATCGCTCAGAGCAGGGCAGCGGTCCTCCAGCCACTCCACCTCGGCCGGCTCCAGGCCGACCAGCGGGAAGTCGGAGGGGGTACGGCCGCCGAACCGGCCGGAGTCGGTCGCAACGGCGACGTCGGAGGCGCTACGCGCGGCGGCGTCGAAGGCCGTAGGGGCGCCAGCGTGCGAAGCGGTGGAAGAGGCAGCGTGCGCGGCCAGCGCCTCCAGCACCCGCAGCCACTCGGCCGCCAGCCGGGTGGCGGCGTCGTCCTCGACGAGTCCGCGGGCCCAGGACCAGGTGATGTCGAGCTCAGGACCGTCGGAAGTCTCCTGGAACAGCACTCCGGCGTCCAGGGCGTGAGCCAGCGGCATGTCCGGGTCGGCACCGCCGACGACGGGTGCCTCGTCCGGAACGGGTGACCAGGGGGCCGCCTCGCCGTGGCCCGACGGAGCCGGGAAACGCCCCAGGTAGTTGAAGCCGATGTCCGGACGGGGCTGCCGGGCCAGCAGTGGCACCGTCTGCGGGTTCAGATGGCGCAGCAGGCCGTACCCGATGCCGTTGTCGGGTATCGCCCGCAGTTGCTCCTTCACCCTTCCCACGGCGCGGCCGAGGGCCCGGGCGTCACCCAGGTCGACGTCCGCGACCGGGCCGGGATCGAGCCGTACCGGGTGGACGGCGGTGAACCAGCCCACGGTCCGGGAGAGGTCGATGCCCGGTGCGAAGTGCTCGCGTCCGTGTCCTTCCACGTCGACCAGCAAGGCACCTGGTCCGTCTCCGGACGCCTCCGGGCCCCCGCCCTGCCGGCGGGAGACGGCCACGGCCAGGGCGGCGAGCAGGATTTCCTGGACACCGGCGTGGAACGCGGCGGGTACCTCGGTCCTCAGCAGACGAGCCGTCGCCCCGCCCACCCGGTAGCTGCGGGAGCGGGCGGCTGCGGTGGTGTCCCGTACGGGGTCGAGCGGGCGGGCCGCCAGCTCAGCGAGGGGCGCGGTGAACTGACCGAGCCAGGTGGGAAGTTCGGCGACTCGTTCGCGTGAAGCGGCTTCCTCGGTGAGTAGTTCCGCCCAGCGGCGGAACGGTGTGCCGACCGCTTCGAGCCGCGGTGCACGTCCCTCGGTGGCAAGCTGCCACGACTCGGCGAGGTCCGCCAGCAGCGGACGCCAGGACATCGCGTCGATGACAAGGTGGTGGGCGGTCAGCAGCAGGCGTCCTGGGGCCTGTTGCCCGGCGTCGAACCAGACCGCCTGCCAGACCACGCCGGACTCGGGTGCCAGCCGTGCCCGTGCGGCGTCCTCCTCCTGAGCCACGAGACGGCGCAGCGCGTCGGCGTCGGGCCCCTCGGTGCCATCGGTGGTGCCGGGCAGGGCGGTGAGGTCGACCCGGCGCAGGCACACGTCGGCGTCGACGGTACCGGCCGGCGCGGCCTCCACACTCCACACCGCGCCCCCCGCGGTCCTCTCCAGTCGGGCCCGCAGCAGGTCGTGGACGTCCACCACGGCTTGCAGCGCCCGCACCAGCCGGTCCCGGTCCGCACCCGCCGGCGCCCACAGATGGACGGACTGGCTGAACCGGACGCCGGGACCCCCGTGTTCACGCAGCCAGTGCAGCGCCGGAGTGAGGGGGATGAGCCCGGTGCCGTCCCCCGCGTCGCTGTCGGGCGTCCCAGGGACAGTCGTCTCCTCCTCCACCTTGGCGGCCAGAGCGGAGACGGTCTTGCACTGGAAGACGTCCCGGGGGGTGAGGGACAGTCCCGCCGCGCGGGCCGCGCTGACCAGTTGGATGGAGACGATCGAGTCGCCGCCCAGGTCGAAGAAGTCGTCGTCCGCGCCGACCTGCTCCAGGCCCAGCACCTGCGCGAAGACGCGGCACAGTGTCTTCTCCGTCGCCGAGCGCGGCGCCCGGCCGCTGGAGAACGCCGCGAAGTCGGGCTCGGGCAACCGACGGCGGTCCACCTTTCCGTTCGGGGTGAGCGGGAGCTGGTCCAGTACCACGATCGCGGCGGGAACGACCGGCGCAGGAAGCCGCTTCGCCGTGCGACGGCGCAACTCCATGGGGTCGACCAGGGCACCCGGGGCCGGAACCACGTAGCCCACCAGGTGGGTGCCGCGTGCCGGGTCGTCCCGCACCACGACGACGGCCTGCCGCACTCCGGGCTCGTCGGCGAGGGCGGCCTCGGCCTCACCCGGCTCGACCCGGTGGCCGCGGATCTTGACCTGCTCGTCACTGCGCCCGGCGAACTCCAACTGACCGTCCGAGCACCAGCGGGCCAGGTCCCCGGTGCGGTACATCCGCGCCCCGACACCGGCGAAGGGGTCCGCGACGAAGCGCTGTGCCGTCAGTCCGGGACGGTTGACGTATCCGCGTGCCACACCCGGCCCGGCGACGTACACCTCTCCTACGGTGCCCACCGGGACGGGCCGCAGCATCTCGTCCAGCACGTGGACCCGGGCGTTGGGGACGGGACGGCCGATCGGGGGTGTCCGGCCGGGCTCCAACGGTTCGCTCAGCGTGCACAGCACCGTGATCTCGGTCGGCCCGTAACCATTGATCATGCGCCGGCCGCTCGCCCAGCGGGCCACCAGGTCGGGTGTGCAGGCCTCGCCACCGGTCACGATGGTCATGCCCTCCGGCAACGCACCGTCCGGGAGTGCCGCCAGGGCGGTCGGCGGAAGCGTGGCATGGGTGATGCGCTGCTCCGCGATGAAGTCGGCCAGGGGTGCTCCGGGAGCGATCTGGTCGGCGGAGCCCAGTACGGCGGTGGCGCCGGAGAGCAGCGCCATGGACAGCTCCCAGTACGAGGCGTCGAAGCTGGGGGAGGCGAATTGCAGCACCCGGCTGCCCTCCCCCACCTCAAGTGCCTCGGTCTGCGCAGCCGCCAGACTCGCCAGACCCGCATGCGTGACCAACACCCCCTTGGGCACACCCGTCGACCCCGACGTATAAATCACATACGCACCCGAATCAGCACCCACCCGACCCAACCGCTCCCCCTCACCCAACCGCCCACCACCAAACCCCGCACACTCCTCCACCACCCCCGGATCATCCAACAACACCGTCTCCACACCCGCCCACGCCTCACCCAACCGCTCCGCCACCCCCGACACCGACACCACCACCACCGGCTCCGCATCCCCCACCATGAACCCCACACGAGAAACCGGAAACTCCGGATCCACCGGCATAAACACACCACCCGCCACCACCACCGCCCACACCGCCACCACAAAATCCACCGACCGCGGCACCACCACACCCACCACACCCTCCACACCCACACCCCGCGCCACCAACAACCGCGCCAACCGATTCACCCGCACCCCCAACTCACCAAACCCCACACCCACACCACCCGACACCACCGCCACCCCACCCGACAACGACGACACCGCCACCCGCTCCTCCCACAACCCCACCAACGACCCACCCACCAACTCACCCCGCACCACACCACCACCCCACCCCCACACACACTCCCGCTCCCCCACCGACACCAACTCCACCCCACTCAACCGCCGACCCCCATCCACCACCACACACTCCAACAACCGCACAAACCCACCCACCAAACCCTCCACCGTCCCCCGATCAAACACATCAGGGTCGTAGTCCAGGCGGACGCCGAGCCGTTCGCCGGAGGCGGCCACGACAGTCAGCGGGTAGTGGGAGCTGTCCCGTCCGGTGATCTTCTCGATCCGCACCTCGTCCGTGGACGCGGCGGCGGCCACGCCGTCGCGCGGGTAGTTCTCGAAGACGACCACGCTGTCGAAGAGCTGCCCACCGCCGACGGTCTGCCGCACCTCCGTCAGGCCGAGGTGCTGGTGGTCGAGGAGCCGTGCCTGGTCGTCCTGGAGCCGGGTGAAGAGGTCCAGCAGAGAGCCGGCGGGGTCGAGGCGGACGCGCACGGGCACGGTGTTGATGAACAGGCCGATCATGGTGTCGATCCCGGCGATGTCCGGCGAGCGACCGGAGACCGTCGTACCGAACACGACCTCGTCGCTGCCGCACATCTGGCCGAGCAGGAGCGCCCACACGCCCTGGACGACGGTGCTCAGCGTGAGGTCGTTCCGGCGTGCCCACGTGGTGAGAGCGGCCGTGCTCCCTGCGGACAACTCCGCCTCCACCTGCTCGGGTATGCGGGACCTCCCGCTGCCGGCGGCCTCCGGGGCGACGAGAGTCGGGCCGTCGAGGCCCGCCAGCGCCTCGGCCCAGGCCGTACGAGCGGCGGCACGGTCCTGGGCGGCGAGCCATTCGTGGTAGCGGCGGTAGGGGGTGACGCGCGGCAGCAGATGGCTGCCCGTGTCACCGTGCACGTCGTAGAGGGTGAGGAGTTCCTTGACGAGCAGCGGAACGGACCAGCCGTCCAGCAGCACGTGATGGTGGGTGACGAGCAGTGTGACCTGCTCGGTGCCGAGCCGGATGAGGGTGAAGCGGACAAGCGGTGGGCGTTCGACGGCGAAGCGCCGCGCACGGTCCTTCTCCTCGATCGCGGCGAGCTCCGCTGCCCGTATCTCGGGGGCCTGCGCGCTCAGGTCGGTCTCGCGCCAGTCCAGCCCGGCCTTGGTGGGGACGACCTGGACGAGTTGCCCGGACTTGTTGTTCCGGAAGCAGGCGCGCAGGTTGGCGTGGCGCTCCAGGAGGGCCTCGGCGGCATGCCGTAGCCGTGATGGGTCCACGGGCCCGCGCAGTTCCAGCTTGAGCTGGACGGTGTAGACGTTCTGCTGCTCCTGGTCGTAGAGGGCGTGGAAGAGCATCCCTTCCTGCACGGGAGTCAGCGGAAGGACTTCCTCGATGCGGGGCTTGCTCATGACTCGCTCTCCCATTCGGCCTCGAGTGCGTCTTCGAACTCGTCGATCTCGTCCTGCTCCAGGGCGACCAGCGTCAGGTCCGAGGGGGTGTGCCCGCCCGCGCCGGGGTTCGCGACGTGCAGGACCAGGGCTGAGAGGGTCCGGTGCCACAGATGACCCAGCTGCCGCGCCTCGTCCGCGGAGATGCCGGACAGGGAGGTGGTCAGCCACGTGCGCAGCCGTGGTCCGGCCTCGTGGTCCGCTGTCAGTGCGCTGACCTCCAGCGGGTGGACGCTCGGTATGCCGGGAGCGCCGGGGCTGCTGAGGGGCTCGGCCTCGGGGGCCGGTGCCCAGGCATGTGTGCCGAATGCGGGCAGGCGGCCCAGGTAGTTGAAGCCGATCTGCGGCTTGGGCAGGGCAGCCAGCCGGTTTCCGGTCGTCGCGTTGAGGTACCGCAGCAGTCCGTAGCCCAGGCCGGAGTCGGGCACGGCCCGCAGGTGTTCCTTGACCCGTTTGACCGCTCGGCCCAGCGCCGGTCCCCCGGTGGCGATCTCGTGCCAGTCCGCCGGGCCGGGATCCACCCGTACCGGGTACTCGGTGGTGAGCCAGCCGACGGTGCGGGACAGGTCGATGCCGTCCACCGAGGTCGTCCGGCCGTGGCCCTCCAGATCCAGCACGGTCGCCGTCCCGCCCGGCCGGCCGCGCCTGCGCTGCCACTCGGCCAGTGCGAGCGAGAGGCCGCAGACGAGCAGTTCGTCGACACCGCAGTGGAAGGCGGCCGGTACGTCCGTCAGCAGGGCGCGGGTCTCCTCGACGGGCAGCGTCAGGGTGACGGTCCGGGTGCCGTGTACGGCGGCGCCTGCGGAGCCGTCGCCTTCGGTACGGAAGGGGGACGGCGTCGGTGCGCCGAGCACTGCCTCCCACGTCGCCAGTTCGGCCTCGCGTGCGGGCAGGTGTGCCTCGTGGGCCATCGCCTCGGCCCAGCGCCGCAGGGATGTGGTCGGGGCGGGCAGCTCGGGCTCCTGTCCGGCCTCCAGCGCCGCCCAGGCGGTGTGCAGGTCCGAGGTGAGGATGCGCCAGGACACGCCGTCGACGGCCAGGTGGTGGATCAGCAGCACGAGCCGTCCCTGGCGGCCGGACCCCGCGTCGCACCACACCGCCTGGAGCAGGTTTCCCTCGCGTGGCGCGAGGGCCGCGGCGGCTTCTTCGGTACACCGGGCGAGGTGTTCGCGCAGGGCGTCCTGCCGAGGGTCACCGTCGTACCCCGCGTCGAACAGGTCGGAGACGTCCACCCGGCGCAGCAGTCGGTGGGCACCGGACTCCTGCGGGGGTGCGATGTGCAGCGCCCACGCCCCCTCGTGCTCCACCAGCCTGCCCCGCAGCGCGTCGTGGTGGTCCAGCAGCGTGCGGAGCGTCCGGGTGAGGGTTTCCTCGTCCGCGTCGGCGGGGGTGCGCAGCGTCACGGTCTGAGCGAACCGGTCCACGGTGCCGCCCAGTTCCTCAAGTCGCCGCACCATGGGGGTGGGCGGTACGAGGCCGGTGCCGCAGTCGGCGGCCGGCGCCGCGGTCGTCCGCTCCGTGCGGGCGACCGCGGCAAGTTCGGCGACGGTCTTGCGCTGGAAGACGTCCTGGGCGGAGAAGAACAGCCCTGCCTGCCGGGCCCGGCTGACGAGTTGGATGGAGACGATGGAGTCGCCGCCCAGGTCGAAGAAGCTGTCGTCGGCGCCGACCGGTGTGGACAGGTGCAGCACATCGGCGAAGAGGGAGCACAGTGCGGTCTCGGTGCCGGGGCGCGGCGGACGGCTGCCTGGGCCCTGGAGGGAGGGCGTGGGCAACGCCGCGCGGTCCAGCTTTCCGCTGGCCGTCAGGGGCAGTTCGGCCAGCGGGACCGCCGCTGTCGGGACCATGTGGGCGGGCAGTCGGCTGCGCAGCCCGGTCAGTACGTCCTCGCTCAGCAGCCCCGGGTCGCACCAGTGTGCCGTGCGCTTCCGGTCGGCTGTTCCGCCGGCGGAGCCCACGGGCGAACCCGCGGGAGGTGTCCCCTCGTCCGGGCGGGTCGCGTAGAGCATGACCAGTCCGGTACCGGTCAGTGTGTCGGGCGCCTGGACGGTCACCCGGTAGCCCTGGGTTTCCAGCAGGGCCGTCAGTTCACCGCGGCGGCCGGCCGTGTCGTGGACCTCCACGGCGAGCTGCCGGATCAGCGGCCAGTGTTCGGGCCGCACACCGGCGAGGATCTCCCCTTCGCTCTTCTCGACGTCGATCTTGAGCAGGTCGATGCGCGCGACCCCGGTCTCGTCGATCACGTCGGAGAGCGTGCGCAGTTCGCAGACGACTTGTTCCGTGCGCATCCGTTCCGCAAGCAGCTTGTCCAGCTCGGCTGACGCCGTCTCGTCCACGTGCGTGTCCGCGGTGTCCGTGCGGACGCCTGCGGCCCCGGCGAGTTCCTGGCGGGCGAAGGAGCGTACGACGTCCAGGTCCTCGCCGTCGTCGGCGTGGCGGCCGGACATGATGGACAGCCCCGGGTAGTAGGTGAAGGCCGTCTTCCCCGCCCGGTCGGCGAGCCCGCAGGGGAAGAGCCTGGCGTCCGCCGCGTACAGCTCGGTGTTCAGCGTCAGCGTCCGGAACAGCTCGGGAACCGGTTCGAAGGCGTAGACGGTGCTGCCGGGGACGGTGGTGGCCACGAAGAGGGAAAACATTCCCACGTGCGCGCCCACGTCGAAGACGCAGGCACCGTCCGGAAGGGACACGCCGGCGCGCAGGTACTCGCGCCGTACGAAGATCTCCTGGTGCAGGAAGTCGACTTCGGCAGCGTTGGCGGCGAACACGCTCAAGCCGTCGGGCAGGGTGTGCCGCGGCGTGGCGGGCAGCCGCCCGGCGCTGTCCAGCTCGGCGAGGCGCCGCACGGGGAGAGCGAGCGAGGGTTCCGGCACCAGGTACGCCACCAGCCGGTCCCCGCCCTCCGGCCCGACGGGGCGGGGCACCACCCTTGCCTGCTGGACTCCGGGGTGCTCGACGAGCGCCGCCTCGATCTCGCCAGGGTCGATCCTGCGGCCGTGCAGCTTGATCTGGTCGTCGGCGCGTCCGAGAAATTCCAGGTTGCCGTCGGTGCGCCAGCGGACGAGGTCACCGGTGCGGTACAGCCGTGCCCCGTCGGGCTCGTACGGGTTCGCGACGAAGCGCTCGGCTGTCAGACCGGGCCGGCTCGCGTAACCGCGCGCCAACTGCGTACCTGCCAGGTACAGTTCGCCTGCCACACCGGGAGGCACAGGCTGCAACCGGGCGTCCAGCACGTAGCAGCGGGTGTTCCACACCGGCGCGCCGATGGGCACCGTCGCGGCGTCGCGAGGTGTTTCGCGGGTGTCCCAGGCCGTGACGTCGACGGCGGCTTCCGTCGGCCCGTAGAGGTTGTGCACGGGTACGTCCATGATGGCCGCGAAACGCCGCAGCAGCCCGGGGGTGAGGGCCTCTCCACTGCACACGACCCGGCGCAGCGACCCGCACCGCGCGGCGGGCTCCTCCGCGAGGAAGAGTTCCAGCATGCTCGGTACGAAGTGCGCCGTGGTGATCCGCTCGTCCCGGATCAGGTCGGCCAGGTAGGCGGGGTCGCGATGGCCGTCGGGGCGGGCGAGGACCAGCGTGGCGCCTTCCAGGAGCGGCCAGAAGAACTCCCACACCGACACGTCGAACGTGGCGGGGGTCTTCTGCAGGACCCGGTCGTCACCGCGCAGCCGGAAGGCCGCCTGCATCCACTGAAGGCGGTTGAGCACGGCCTCGTGCGGCACCGCCACCCCCTTGGGGCGGCCGGTGGAGCCGGAGGTGAACAGGAGGTAGGCGGTGTTGCCCGGCCGGGGTGCGTGGCGGCCGGGGTCGGGCGGTGTCGCGGGAAGCCCTTCCAGCTCGCCGACGGTGGCAGGGGCGTCCAGTTCCACACGTACGCCCGCGCCTTCGTCGGGTACCGCGCCTGCCGTGGTCGTGACGAGGCAGACGGGGCGGGCTTCGGCGAGCATGCCGGCGGTGCGCCGCGGTGGATTGTCCGGATCGAGTGGAAGGTAGGCGGCGCCCGTCTTCAGGGTTGCCAGCAGCGTGACCACCAGGTCGGGCGATCGTGGCAGGTCCACCGCGACCACCGTCTCGGGAGCGGCGCCGTGCCGCGCCAGGAGATGGGCGATCCGGTCGGCCCGCTCCTCCAGTTCCCGGTAGGTGAGGCGGATGCCCTCGGAGACCACCGCTGTTGCCTCCGGCGCTTGCCGGGCCCGGGCGGTGAGAAGGTGGGGCAGCGTGCCGCCCGGTGTCGTGCGGTCGGTGGCGTTCCACCGCCGCAGCACGTTCTCCCGCTCGGCCGGCGCCAGCACCTCCAGGGTGTCGAGAGGTGCGTCGGGGGCGGACACCGCGGCCTCGACGAGCCGGACGAAGCGGGCGGCGACGGCCTCGGCCGTGTGCCGGTCGAACAGGTCGGTGCTGTACTCCAGGGTGCCGCGCACTCCTGCCTCCGCACCGTCGGCGCCACGCTGTTCGTGCAGGAAGAAGGTGAGGTCGAAGCGCGCGATGCCGGCATCGACGGTCCGCAGCGTGCCGGGGACACCCGCGAGTGTGAGCGCGGCGCCGTCGGTACCGTCGGTACCGTCGAACGCGAGACTCACCTGGAACAGCGGGTGACGGTCGAGCGAGCGGTCCGCCTCCGCGACCTCCACCAGGCGTTCGAAGGGGACGTCCTGGTGCGCGTAGCCGGCGAGATCGGTGGCGCGGGCGCGATTCAGCAAGGAGCGGAACGTCGGCCGCCCGGACGTGTCCAGGCGCAGCACAAGGGTGTTGACGAAGAAGCCGACGACCTCGTCGACCGCCTCGTCCAAGCGGCCGGCGACGGGGCTGCCGATCGGGATGTCGGTGCCCGCGCCGAGCCGGGTGAGGAGCGCCGCGAGCGCGGCGTGCACCGCCATGAAGACACTGGCCCGCTCCTCACGCGCCACGGCGGCGAGCCGTCGGTGCTGCTCCGGCCCGAGGCGGAAGGCGACCGTACCGCCTCGGTGGCCGGCCACCGAGGGGCGGGGGCGGTCGGTGGGCAGCGTGAGCCGCTCGGGCAGCGCCGCGAGCTGCGTCCTCCAGTACGCGAGCTGCTGCCCGACGCGGCTGTGCGGGTCCTCGGCACTGCCCATCACGCGGTGCTGCCACAGGGCGTGGTCGGCGTACTGCACGGGCAGCGGCGGCCAGTCGGGCGCCCGGCCCCGGGCGCGGGCCGCGCAGGCCGTGGCCAGGTCGCGGGTCAGCACGCGCATCGACCAGCCGTCCCCTGCGATGTGGTGCAGCAGAAGGAGCAGTACCGGGTCGCCGTCGACGGGGGAGAACAGCTGGGCGCGGAAGGGCGGTTCGCTCGCCAGGTCGAAGCCGTGCCGGGCGGCCTCGGCGACGGCCTGCGCGGTGGTGTCCGCGGTGCCCGACCAGGTCCGCAGCCGGGGGCGGGCCTCGTGCGGCGTGCGGATCACCTGGTGGGGGCGGCCGTCGGTGTCCGGGTAGACCGTGCGCAGCGCCTCGTGCCGCTCCACCAGGTCCGCGAGGGCGAGCGTGAGCACCTCGGGGTCCACCGGTCCGGACAGGTGCACAGCGAAGGGGATGTTGTACGTGGGCGCCGCGCCCTGGAGCTGGTTGAGGAACCACAGCCGCTGCTGGGCGAAGGACAGCGGCAGGACCTGCGGCCGGGCGGCCGGGCGCAGGGGCGGCAGGGCGGCGGCCGTCGCGTCGAGCAGCTCCGCCAGCTGTGCCGGGGTCGGCCGGTCGAACAGCGCGCGGACGGGAAGCTCGACAGCGCACGCGGTCCGGATCCGCGCCGCGAGCCGGGTAGCGAGCAGCGAGTGCCCGCCCAGCCGGAAGAAGTCGTCGTCGGGGCCGGTGCCGGTGGCGCCGAGCACGTCGTCGAAGAGCGTGCACAGGAGGTCTTCCTGCGGGGTGGCGGGGGCCCGCCCGGCGGGGCCGACGGCGAGGCCGGGTTCGGGCAGGGCGGTGCGGTCCACCTTGCCGTTGGTCGTCAACGGCAGCGCGTCGAGCGGCACGAAGAAGGCGGGGACCATGTACGCGGGCAGCAGGGACGCGGCGTGGCTCCGCCAGGACTCCACGTCCGGGCCCGGCTGCGGGGCACGGTGCGGTTCCGCCTCTCCGTGCAGCTGCGGGTCTGGGTCCGCGGCCGGCACGACGTAGGCGATCAGCCGCGTGTCGTCGGTACGCACCGTGCGCGCCACCACGACCGCCTCGGCCACCTGCGGGTGCGACCGCAGTGCGCTCTCGATCTCCCCGGGCTCGATGCGGAAGCCCCGCACCTGGACCTGCTGGTCGGCGCGGCCGGTGCAGCGCAGTTCGCCCTGCTCGTCCCAGCGCGCGAGGTCGCCGGTGCGGTACATCCGGGCGCCGGGCCTGCCGAAGGGGTCGGCGACGAACCGTGCGGCCGTCAGCCCGTGCCGGCCCCGGTAGCCGCGGGCCAGCCCCGGGCCGGCGACGTACAGCTCGCCGGTGACACCTGGGGGCACCGGCTGCAACGCGGAGTCCAGCACCCGTACCCGCAGGTCGGCCAGTGCGGTGCCGATCTCACCTCCCGTCGCGGCGGCGGCCCGCTCCGCCGTCACCTGGAGGGCCGTCACGTGGACGGTCGTCTCGGTGATGCCGTACATGTTGGTGAGCGTGGGTGCTGCGGGTCCGTCGTGCGCCCTGAACCACTGGGCGGCCCGGGTGAGGTCGAGTACCTCGCCGCCGAAGACGATGTGCCGGAGCGCGGCGCCGTCGAGCAGTTCGGGCTGCTCCTGGTGGGCGTCCAGCAGTTGGGAGAAGGCGGACGGTGTCTGGCTGAGCACCGTGACCCGGTGGTGCGCCAGCAGCCGCAGGAACTCGCCGGGCGACCTGCTGACCGTGGCCGGTACGACGACCAGCGTGCCGCCGTGCAGGAGTGCGCCCCAGATCTCCCACACCGAGAAGTCGAACGCGTGGGAGTGGAAGAGGGTCCACACGTCCTCCGGCCCGAAGCCGAAGTGTTCGCGGGTGGCGCTGAACAGGCGGGCGGCGTTGTGGTGGGTGACGAGTACGCCCTTGGGAGCGCCCGTGGAACCCGAGGTGTAGATGAGGTAGGCGGGGTGGTGGGCGCTCAGCGGCACCGCACGCTCGCCGTCGCGTACGTCGGTTGCCGGGAGCGCGGACACGGCGGCGACGGTGTCCGGATCGTCGAGGACGAGTACGTGCGCGTGTCCGGCGGTCTCCGCAGCCTGCCGGGCATGCCCCTCCGTGTCGGTGAGCACGAGCCTCGGCCGGGCGTCGGCCAGCAGCGCGGCGCTCCTGCGCTCCGGCTGGTCGCGGTCCACGGGCAGGTAGGAGGCGCCGCTCTTCAGCACGGCGAGGAGCGCGACGATCAGCTCCTGAGAGCGGGGCAGGCACAGTGCCACCTGGTCCTCGGGGCGGGCTCCGTGACGGATGAGGAGGCGGGCGAGCCGGTTGGCGCGCTCGTTGAGTTCCGCATAGCGCAGCGTGCCGCTGTCGCTGACCACCGCTGTGTGCTGCGGGCGGCGGGCCGCCTGGCGTTCGAAGGCGGCGACGAGGTGGGCGGGTTGCTCCGGACCGCCCGGTACGTCCGCCGGAGGCTGCGGCAGGACGGCGCGCCGTTCGGCACCGGTGATGACGGGGACGCGGCCGAGGGGCCGGTCGGGCCGGCGGGGCAGGTCCCGAAGGACGGTCAGGAGGCGGTCGCGGTGGGCGGTGACGTCCTGCGCCCGGTACAGCAGCGGGTTCGCGTCGACATCGAGCCGCCACCCGCGCCCGTCGAGACGGTCGTAGACGCTGAGGGAGAGGTTCTCGACCGGGCCGTTGGACAAGCCGTGGGCCGTGACCGGGTGCCCGGCGAAGCGGATGTCGTAGTCGAACGCGGCGATGTTGACCACGGGGCTGCCCAGTGGCTGCCCTGGCGGCACGTCCAGCTCGCGGTGCAGTTCCTCGTACCGGTAGCGCTGGTGGCGCCGCAGCGGGCGGAGCCGCGCGGCGACGTGCTCCAGCAGCTCGGTCGCCGTCATGCCGGGGTGCGGACTCAGGCGCAGGGGCAGGACGTTGGCGAGGGTGACCGGTGTGCGCCGGGCGAGGGGGGTGGTACGCGCGGGTACCGGCACGCCGAGCCGGATCTCGTCGGCCGAGGTGAGCCGCTGGGTGTACAGCGCGGTGGCCGCGATCACGAGTTCGGGCCAGCTACCACCCAACGCTGCGGCTCCTGCGCGCAGTCCGGTCGCCTCGTCGGCGTCCACCCGGGCGGTGGCACGCACGGACCCCGCTGCGGCAGCCGCGGCCCGGCCCGCGAGGCCGTCCGTCTCAGGGCGGTCGCGCAGTGTCCGCAGCCAGTGTTCCCGGTCGGCCCGGTGGGCTGCCGAGCCGCGGTAGTCCTCTTCCTGTCGCAGCAGATCGGTCAGGGGGGCGAGCGGTGGGTCCGGTGCGTCGTCCGGGAGCCGGCCCAGCACCGACCGGCTGTAGACCGCGGCCACCCGCCGCGCGAGCAGCGACAGGCTGAACCCGTCGACGGCCATGTGGTGGACGCACTGGTACCAGAGGTAGCGGTCCGGGGCGGCCCGGAAGAGCGCCTGCCGGAAGAGCGGGCCGCGCGCCAGGTCGAACGGCACCGCCAGGTCCCGGCGCATCCACTCCTGGGCGGCCGCGTCCGGGTCCGCCGCGTCGCTGACGTCGCGGACGAGCAGCTCCCATGCCACATCGGTGAGGAAGACCTGCCGCGGGCCGGCGGGGCTCTCCTCCACGCGGGCCCGCAGGGACTCGGCCTCACCGACCACCTGGTGCAGGGCGGCGGTGAAGGCCGCCTCGTCGACGGGCCCGTGGATCTCCAGGTACTCGGCCGTGTTGTAGCGGGGGTTGTCCGGCTCCCGCTGGTGCCCCAGCCAGACGCCGAGTTGGGAGTCGAGAAGAGGCCGCTGATCGTCTGTCCGCAAAGCCACCATCCACAGCTCCGTAACTCACCCGGAAAGCGTCCGCTGCAGCGGACGCGGGTCGGCGTCGGCACGTGGCGCGGCGCAGCCCTGTCCCACCGAAAACGACTCGGACCAGAAGAGACAAGTACGTCATAGGGCGCGTATCGCCGCCAGGAGGCGACACGGCAGGACGCTAGACAGCGGATGAGCGCGTGTCAATGCATAAGCTATAGCGGACAGTTGCGGGCCGCGGGTACGCCGAGCCTTGCCAACTATGGCGGACAACGGCTATCCATGGAGGCAGTCCGCTCAGCGCGTGGGCGGGCGTGACCCACCATCCGGACGCGGGGGAGACATCACGAACGAGGACGACACCGATGAGCGGCAACGAACCGGCACACGGCACCACGGGACGCCCCCTGCTCCACAAGTTCACCGAGCGGCTCAACGAACTGATCCGCACCGTGTACCCGGACGACAGCAAGCGACCGGGATACGGACGGCTCGCGAAGGAGATCAGCGAGACGACCGGCGGCGCGATTTCGGGAACCTACCTGTGGGAGCTGACCACGGGCAGGAAGCGGAACGTGACTCTGGAACAGCTCGACATCCTCGCCCAGTTCTTCGGCGTGCCGCCTGAGTACTTCTTGAACGATGAAGTATTCGAGCACGTACGGGAGCAACTCACCCTTGCCACGGCACTCAAGGATGCCCAGGTCCGCAATATCGCTCTGCGCTCACAAGGACTTTCACCGGCGGCCTTGAATTCCCTCTTGACCATGGTCAACGAGGCACGCAGGATGGGGGCTTCGCGAGACCCCGAAGACACGCGATAAGGCACACGAGGCCGAAGGAACTGGCCTCCTCCCGGTTCGGCCATCCGGCAGCACCGGTGGTGCACGCGTGTCCACCAGCGCAATCGGGAAGGAGGCCGGAAAGCGTTTTCCACAGCATCCCTGGCTTACCGGAACTTCAAACTCCGCAGGAAATGCCAGGAAATCATCGACCAGTTCAGTATTCCCCGGCCGTTCTCCATCGCTTCGCTCAGCATTCGCATTTCCGAACGCCGCGGGAGGCCGCTGTACTTCCACGCGCTGCCGGCCGACGCGGCACAGTTCGGCACGTCGGGCCTCTGGCTGGCCACATCCGTCGACGACCACATCTACTTCGAGCAGAACACCTCGACGCTGCACCAGGAACACATCGTGCTGCACGAACTCGCGCACATGCTGTTCGACCACCACCGGCTCAGCGAAGAGACCGACGGACCGGCCATGGAGGCGCTTCTGCCGGACCTCGCACCCCATCTTCGGGAACGACTGCTGAGCCGGGCGGACTTCAACACGCGACAGGAGCAGGAAGCCGAGATGCTCGCCAGCCTGATACGCACCAGCACGGAAGACCCCCACGACCCGCCACCACGCGGAACGCTGGACAAGCTCGGATCCGCGCTCGGCGTGCCCACCTCCTCGCATGACGGGTGACCTGCTCAGCGTGGGAGAAGGCCTCGCCTACCCCAGCGTCCTGCTGCTGTGGAGCGCGGTTCTGCTGCGCGCCGCCCCCGCGCTGCGCTCCCCCTACCAGCGCGACCTGTGGCTCGCCGTCGCCTCGGCGACCGCCGCCATGACGCTGACCCTGCCGCCCCTGACCGACCGCATCACCGCCCTGGGAGGCCCCGCCCACCTGGTGTCCCTGGCCGCGAACCTGTGCGGGGTGCTCTCGGCGGGCGCAGTGCTCTCGTTCGTCGCGGCCTCCGTCGGCGCCCGCTGGCTGAGCGCCGTCTGCTGGCCGGCCACGGCGATCGCACTGGGGCTGCTGTGCCTGCTCGACCTCCTGGCGCCGCCCCACCAGGAGCACCAATTGCCGCCCATGGGCCCGGCGACGCCCTCCCTCGCCTACTGGCTCACGCTGATGGCACCCCACCTGGTCGCCAACACCGTCTGTACCGGTATGTGCTGGCGGTACGCCTGTCGCGCACAGGACCGCTCCCTGTCGGTCAGCCTGCGGCTGTTCGGCCTGAGCACCGCCCTGTGCGGCCTGTACTGGTCCGGCCACCTCCTGCGGCTCACCGCGGACGTCGACGCGAGCACGCCCTTCCTCCCGCTGCTGATGAACCTGCACGGCGTCTTCCGCGCAGTGGCCATTCTGGTCCCCACCTGGTTCCCGGTGCGGCGCGCACTCGACGACATCGTCACCGCCTGGCGCCTGTGGCCCCTGTGGCGGGATCTGGTGGACTCCTTGCCGCAGGTGGTTCTCGTGCGGCGGCGCAGCATGCTGGCGGAGACCTTGTGGCCGCTGTTCCCCCGCAAGCTGCTCGTCTACCGCAAGGTCATCGAGATGCGGGACGCCATCCTCATTCTCAGCAACCACGCGGCGCCCGGCCTCTCCCGGCGCGCGCGTCTGCACGTCGCCGCTGCCGGTGTCACCGACTCCCGTGCCGGAGCCGCCGTCGTCGCGTGCATCATGAGACAGTTGCGCGGCGCGGAACTCACGGAGCAGCCCCCGCAGCGGGACGACGCGATCCCCCTCGTTCCCGATCACGGCGGCCTGCAGGGCGAGACCAGGTTTCTGCTCGATGTCGCCAGGGCCTACAAGTCCCCGGCCGCCCGTACGTTCACCGGTGGCGCGGCCGACCGTACCTAGCGCGCGTCTCCCCGTCGGCCGGACCGCGCTCCCCGGGAGGCCGCCAGCCGCTCCAGTTCGGCTGCGGCGTCCGCGCGGAAGGCGGCGCGAGCTGCCGTGAGCTGCCCGGAACGGGTGGGGCCGCGGGACGCCAGGGCGCGGACGGCCCGTGCCGGTTCGCCCTCGCCGTGCGCGGGCAGGGAGAGCCCGGCGCGGGCCATGGCATGGACGCCGGCGACGGCGTGCCCGGGCAGCGGGCGGTGGGCCACGACAGGGAGGCCCGCGGCGAGTGCCTGGACGGCGGTCTGTCCGGCTGCGTTGTCCAGCAGGACGTCCGCGGCTGCCATCAGCCCGGGAAGGTCGGTCACCCAGCCGAGCGGCAGCAGTCCGGGACGCCCGGCGGCCCGGCGGCGCAGCCGCTCGTCGTTGCCGCACAGCAGCACGGGCAGGCAGTCGTGGGCGGCCAGCCGGCCCGCCGTACGCAGCAGTCCGGTTCCCACGCCCCAGGCCCCGGTGGACAGCAGGACCGCGGGCCGGTCCGGTCCGGCATCCACCGCGGGCCCTGCGCCGTGCCGCCGGAGCAGGTCGTGCCAGCGGCCGTCCACGTCCCGTGGCGCGAAGAACCGTGCCGGGACCACGGGCCCCGTGGTGCGCGCGGGCCGTCCGGTGGTCACCCGTACCTGCTGCGCGGCGGCTTCTGTCACGCACAGGTGGAGGTCGTTGCCGGGGTGCAGCCAGCCTCGGTGGACGGCGAAGTCGACCACGACGACCGCGGTGGGGACCGCCAGCGCGCCCCGTTCCCGCAGCGGTCCGGTCACCTGGGCGCACAGATGGAACGTGGGGACGACGACGTCCGGGCGCCAGCGTGCGACGGTGTGCAGCAGCGGACGCCGGGCCAGCGCGGCGAGCGGGGCGCTGCTCGGGCGCGGCCCGCCGGTTCCGCTGTGCGCCAGGAAACCCGCGTAGACCGCCCCGTACAGCCCCGGCAGATGGCGGACGGTGGCGCGGTAGCCGGTGCGCAGCGCCCGCCCGGTGCCGGACGGCAGCAGCGTGAGGATGTCCTGGACGGCCGCCTCGTGCCCGCGGGCCCGCAACCGGTGGGCGAGTTCGTGTGCGACCGCGTCGTGGCCCGCCCCCATCCCGGCACTCAGCAGCAGGAACCGGTGCGGCACGGGGACTCCAGTGGTCGTCGGGCCGGACCGGGCGGGGCCCGGGGGCGGCCGGCCCGGGACGCCGCCCTCGGGTCCTACGGGTGGCCCGGCTCGCGCGGCCGAGCACGGCACCCGTGGACCAGTGTGCTGTCCGGCCCCCGGCGAAGCGGTACCGACACTCGGGCGCGCGACGGCCGCGGCCCGCGTCCCGGCCCCGGGTGCCCCGGCCGCCGCCACCTTGCGAGGGAGAGCCGATCAGGTGGTTCGACCGGGCCGAGCACGGCTCCGAGCGGGGCGGCGGACCGGCGGCCAGCATGCTGGATCCGGGGCTCGTCCCGCCCCGGCCCACCTTCCCGGCCCCGTCGTGGCCCGTACCGCTCACCGGAGGCGTCCAGTGTTCGACAGGCTCGGCAGATCCGACCGCCGTCACACACACCCCCTCCTCCGCACGCGCCTGCCCCGCACCGCCTCGGGCCTTCCCGTCGGCCCCTCCGCACGCATGTACGCGCTCGGACAGGCGCACCCGCCGGAACGGGCGCGGCCGCATCCGCGCGGCGACGCGGACGCCCCGTGCCACCGGCCGGTCGCGCTGGTCACCGGCGCGTCCTCCGGCATCGGAACAGCCGTCGCCGAGCAGTTGGCTGCCGACGGCGGGTGGCGGCTCCTGCTCAACGGGCGCGACCCGCACCGCCTCGGTCAGGTCGCCGGCCGCACCGGCGGCGTCCCGCTGGCCGCCGACCTGGCCGACCCCCGCGCGCGCACGCGGCTGGCCGAGGAGGCACTGGTGCACAGCGGCCGCGTGGACGCCCTGGTGGCGGGCGCCGGCATCGGATGGGCCGGTTCGTTCACCGCGATGCCCGCCCAGGACATCGACGACGTGCTGACCCTCAACCTCAACGCCACGCTGCACCTGG
Organism: Streptomyces sp. CNT360; assembly: GCF_000424785.1. Lineage (NCBI taxonomy): Bacteria > Bacillati > Actinomycetota > Actinomycetes > Kitasatosporales > Streptomycetaceae > Streptomyces > Streptomyces sp. CNT360. The sequence goes on from NZ_AUKO01000020.1 coordinate 28,217, forward strand.
TGCGGCTGCTGCTGCCGGGCATGGTGGAGCGGGGCTGCGGGCGGGTGGTGCTCATCGGATCGATGGCCGGCAGCGTCGGCGTACGGGGCGAGGCCGTGTACGCGGCGACCAAGGCCGGGCTGACCACCTTCGCCGACAGCCTGCGCTACGAGCTGGCGCCCAGCGGGGTGCGGGTGTCGATGGTCATGCCCGGCGTGGTCGACACCCCTTTCTTCCAGCGGCGCGGGGCGCCCTACCACCGCGACCGCCCCCGGCCCGTTCCGGCAGGCAGCGTCGCCAGAGCCGTCTGCCGGGCCCTGCACACCGGCCGGCCCAACGCCTATGTGCCGTCCTGGATGGCGATGCCCGCCTGGCTGCACGGCACCGCCCCGGGAGTGTTCCGCTCGCTCGCCCAGCGCTTCGGATAGGGGCCGCCCGTGCTGTGGACGGCCGTCTCCATCCTGCTGGCCCTGCTGGCCGCGTTGGGCAACGCCGCTGCCTCGGTGCTCCAGCGCCGTGCCGCCGCCGTGGAAGAGCCCGGGCCGTCCGGGCGTCGGCTGTCGTGGCTTCCGCACCTGCTGCGCCGGCCGGTGTGGCTGTGGGGCGCGGTCACTCTGGTGGCCTCCGGGGTGTGCCAGGCGGGCGCGCTGGCCACCGGGCCGCTGGCGGTGGTGCAGCCGGTGATGACAACGGAACTGCTGTTCACCCTGATGCTGGGCAGCTTCGTCTTCCGGCAGCGGGCGGGGCACCGGGCCTGGGGCGCGTTCGTGGCGATGGTGGTGGGGCTGGCCGCCCTGCTGGCCCTGGTGTGGCCCTCGGGTGGCAAGGCGTCGGTGCCGGACGGCCGGTGGCTGGTGGGGGCGCCGCTGATGGCGGCGCTGGTCATCGCACTGGTCGTGGTGGCCTTCCGGCTCCCCTCGGCACCGCGGGCGACCGTACTGGGGTCGGCCACGGCAGTGCTGTTCGGGGTGACGGCGGCGCTGATGAAGGACGCCATCTCCAAGCTGGCCGACGACGGGCTGGTCCGTCTGCTGACGGCGTGGCAGACCTACGGGGTGGTGGTCGCCGGACTGGCCGGGTTCCTGCTGCTCCAGTTGACGCTGCACGCGGGCACGCTGGTGGCCTCGCAGCCCGCGCTGACGCTCGGGGACGCGTTCTTGAGCGTGGTGCTGGGCGCCACGCTCTTCGACGAACGGCTGTCGCTGGGCTGGCGGGTGGTGCCGGAGCTGATCGCTCTCGGGCTGATCTGTTTCGGCAGCATCCAGTTGGCCCGTACCCCCGCGGTGGCCGGGCACTCCGGGAAGAAGAAAGCGGAGGAGACGTGGTGAACCCGTGACCTGCCGCCGCACACTCGCCGCCGCGGTGGCCGCTCCGGTGGCGGTGGCGGCCTGGCACATCGTCCCGGCGGCGACCTGGCTGCCTCCGGTACGGGCGGTGCTGCGCCCCTCGCTGGACGGACGCGGCGACCCGGGGCACATCGCGCTGACATTCGACGACGGCCCGGACGTCCGCTCCACCCCGTACTTCCTGCGGGAGCTCGCGCGCCTGAACGTGCGGGCCACCTTCTTCCTCCAGGGCGCCGCCGTCCGGCGCCACCCGGCCCTGGTGCGCTCCATGGCCGCCGCGGGGCACGAGCTGGCCGTGCACTGCTGGGAGCACCAGCCGCCCTGGCTGCCGCGTCCCGTGGCCGACCGCCGTGACCTGCGACGCGCGGTGCTCGTCCTGCGGGAGACCACCGGCACCGACCCGCGCTGGTACCGGCCGCCCTTCGGTGTGCTCACCGCCACCCGTTGGCAGGCCGCGCGCCGGCTCGGGCTGCTGCCGGTCCTGTGGACGTCCTGGGGGCGCGACTGGCAGGACAGCGCGGACGCCGACAGCGTGCTGTCGCAGCTGTGCAAGCGGCTCACCGGCGGCGCGACGGTCCTGCTGCACGACAGCGACCGCAACAGCGCCCCCGGCTCCTGGCACGTCACCCTCGCGGCCCTCCCCCGCCTGGTGGCCCGCTGCCGGGAGGCCGGATGGGCCGTCGGCCCGCTGGCGGAGCACGGGATCCGCGCCTGACCCCGGGCCCGCCGGGTGCGCCCGCCGGCACCCGGCGCGCGGCGCGCACCACAGCATGGCGGCCGCCCCGGAGAGGCCCGGCCGCCATCGCCATGAAGGAGGCGCTGCGCGGAGCGGCACGGGTAGCGGTGACACCCCGGTCCGCCCGTGAACCGCTCGCGCGCTTGCATCAGTGCGGTACCCGCACGGTTCGGTGCATGGCAGTGCGACCCGCGCACCGGTTCGGTGAGGGCTCGCGGCGGGGTGTGGACCCGGGCGTCCGTGCCCCGTCGAAAATCGGGAAGCACCGAGGGGGTTTAGGACCCTTGGTGACGGATAGACGAGACGCCGAGTGCTTGGGAGTACAGGCACATCCGCGGGAGGCGCCGCACAGCAGGCGCCCCGGGTGTGTCGAACCCGGGCTTTCTCCCGCGGCTGATCCAGGTGTCAGCGAGACCGGGAGGAGCCAGATCCCATGTGCGCCGTACGGTACCGCCCTCAGCGAGCACGGCACAGCCACGACGACGCCCCCGACACCACGCAGGACTTCCAGCGGCTCGCCGCTCTGCCTGAAGGGCCCGAGCGGGAGAAGCTGAGCAGCGAACTGGTCGAGGCCTGGTTGCCCATGGCCCACCGGCTGGCGGCCAAGTACCGCAGCCGCGGAGAGTCCTTGGAGGACTTGGAGCAGGTCGCCGCACTCGGCCTGGTCAAGGCGGTCGACCGGTACGACCCCGCGCACGGCACCCCCTTCGTGCCGTTCGCCGTCCCCACCATCACCGGTGAGATCCGCCGCCACTTCCGCGACCACACCTGGGACGTGCACGTACCGCGTCGCGTCCAGGAACTGCGCAACAAGGTGCGCACCGCGATCCGGGAGCTCGGCACAGCAGTCGACGACCACACTCCGTCCGCCGAACGCATCGCCGCCCACACCGGGCTCTCCCAGGAGGACGTGGAGACCGGGCTGGAGGCCATCGGGAGCTTCAGGTCGCTCTCGCTGGACGCCTCCACGGGAGACTCGGACGACGGGTTCTCCCTGGTCGACACCTTCGGGGAGTCCGATCCCGACTACGAGAAGGTGGTCACCAAGGAGGCGGTCAAACCCTGTCTGCGCGAGCTGCCGGAGCGCCAGCGTCGTGTGCTGTACATGCGGTTCTTCCGCGACATGACGCAGTCCCGCATCGGCAAGGAGTTGGGCATCTCGCAGATGCACGTCTCGCGTCTGCTGAGCAAGAGCTTCGAACACGTCCGCCACGAGGTCGAGCACGGCCGTCGGCCGGCCCGGTCGCGGTGCACCGCCGGCGCCGGTGCGACCCGGGCCGGGGCGAGCCGCGCCTGAGCGCCGCAGCGATCACGGACCCCTGACCGGGAGAGGAAGACCACCCACATGCTGATGGCCCACCCCGCCGTTCTCCGCGACCTCGTCGAGCAGTACGAGACGCTCAGCGCCCTGCATGCCGAAGAGGGCTCACCGGAGAGCCGGCAGCGCCTCAACGACGTCACGTACACCCTGTGCGTGTCCACCGGCACCCAGGACGTGGACGCGGCCCTGATCGCCGCCCGGCACCACCTCCCCGGCGCCCGCCCGGCGGACGACTCCCTGCTGGGCGGTGCCGCGGCGAAGGAGGGCTGACCGGCGACGAGGCCGGAGACCGGCCGAAGCGGCAGCACCGCTTCTCGCTGACTCCCACGGCGGGTGGGACCGGGCCGCAACGAGGGCCCGGCCCCACCCGTCCTCTGTGTGATCCGTCGACTGTGTGTGACACGTCCGCTGCGTGTACCGGCCTCGGCATCGGTCCGCCCGCACCGGTGGCACGCCACGTCGGCGGCCGGAGCGGCCTCAGTGGTCGGGCATGCGTGCCGTCCGGGCCACGACGGCGGCGAACCGGTGGGTGACCTCGCGCCACACCGGGGTCGCGGACGGCGCGTCCCCCGCGGCCCGGCGGTGCAGCTCCTCGCGGTCCAGGCCCTGCTCGGCAAGGCTCGCGGCGTCCCAGTCCAGCAGCCGGTCCGGGGTGGTCTCCGGATGGAACTGCACGCCCCACGCCCGCTCCCCCACCCGGAAGGCCTGGTACGGGCAACGGTCGCTCTCCGCCAGCCAGGCGGACCCCGCCGGGAGGGCGGTGATGGCGTCCTTGTGCCGTTCGATGGCGGTGACCCGCTCCGGCAGGCCGTGGAAGAGCGGATCGTCGGCGGTCTCCGCCCGCAGTGTGAGAGGGGTACTGCCCAGCTCGGGGGTGCCGTGCTCGGCGGCGACCCGCCCGCCCGCCACGTGGGCCAGCATCTGACCGCCCAGACAGATTCCGAGGAAGGGGATCCGCTCGCTGAGGGCCTGGTACACGAGCCGCCGGGTGGGTGCCAGCCACGGTGCGCGGCTGTCGTCGTCGGGCAGGTAGCCGCCCCCGAGGACGACGAGGGCGGCGTGCGTCAGTCGCGAGGGCACGGCTTCGCCCCCGTACCCGTGCACGACATCGAGCCCGAGCCCGGCCTGCGCAAGCCAGTCACCGATGCGGCCCGGACCACCACGCGGAGTGTTCTGCACCGCCAGCACCCGCATTCCCACGCTGTTCACCGCTCCCCTTGTGCTTCCGGCTGCGCTGTTCCCCCTCATCCTCGGGTGCGCTGTCTTCCTCGGGTGCACCGGCACTCCGCGGCCCGGCGGGGCCGACCGGCTGTCCGCTTGGCACGTGGCTTCGCGGGTACCCGCAGGCGGTCAGTGTGCCGACAGGGAGGAATCATGGGGGTCACTTTCCGGAAGAGCTTCCGGATCCTGCCGGGAGTGCGGATGAACATCAACCGCCGGTCCGTGTCGTTCACGGTGGGTGGCCCCGGCGGGCCACGCCGTACGCACAGCACCACGGGCCGCCGGACGACGTCGATGGACCTTCCCGGCCCCTTCGGATACCGGCGCAGCAGCCGCCGGTCGGGCCGGCGCCGCACCACGCGGCACTGAGCGGGAGACACCGCCCTCGGGAGGGTGGCACAGCGGAGGCGGGCGGCCGATGCCGCCCGCCTCCGCTGTGTCGTCCCGGTACGCGCACGTGGTTCCCGCGCCGCGCCTCAGATCCGTCCGCCGGTCAGCCGGGTCAACGGCCCCCGCTTTCTGCGCGCGGTCCCCCGTCCCAGCGCGAAGGCCCCGGTCAGCAGGGCCAGCAGTCCGCCGCCGGCCCCGGCGGCGAGCGTCTTGCGCTCTCGTACGGCGGTCAGACCGATGGAAGCCGCGGTACCTGCCGTGGAAGTCACCGACACGAGCCTGTTCTTGACGGCTGTGCTGCTCTTCTCGGCGGCGTGCTCAGCACTTTCCTTCACGTTTCGCACAGGGTCAGCCATGCGGTTGCGGGTTGCCGCACATCCGGTGGCCAAACCCCGTGCGCAACGGTTCACGCCTCAACCGCCGTACAGGCCGCGGAAGAAGAGGTAGCCGATCAGCATGCCGAGAACGAGCCCGGCTATGGAGACACCGATCGCGGTCGTCGCGAGTCGTTCCTGCTTGGACTTGGCCACGAGGCCGCAGATGAGGCCGGCGATACCGAACCCTGGTGGGCAGAAGAGGAAAGCGATGGCACCGAGCACGATGCCGACGATGCTCAGGGTGTTGGACGGATTTGCGGGTGGTCCCGGCTGGTACGGCGGTCCCTGCTGGTACGGCGGTCCCGGGTAAGACACTGGCCCCCCTCGGATGTGTCGGGTGACGTCACCCTAGGGAGTGGGCGGCCGGGTGGGTAGACCCCGCACGGGATCGACGAGGCGTGACAGGCGGACCGTGGTCAGGCAGGTCTGAGCGCCGTGTCAGCGGGAGTGGCCGCGGAAGGGTGCGGGCCTGCCTCGCCCCCCGCCGCGTCGGTGAAGCCCCGCAGCCCCTTCATCAGTGCCTCCCTCTCGCGCGGACGCATGGCGCCGAGGATCTCCAGGAGAGCTTCCTCCCGCTGTTCGCGCAGATCGCGCAGGTAGGCGCGGCCGCGCGGGGTCATCCGCAGTTCCAGCTCCCGTCGGCTGGTGGGGCTGGGCGCTCGTTCCACGAACCCGATGGCCTCCAGCCGGTCGCACAGTCTGCTGACCGACGAGGGGGCGGAGCCCAGTGCCTCGCCGAGCGCTCTCAGGTTCATTCCCTCGTCGCGGTCGATGCAGTACATGACGCGCAGTTGCGACGGTGAGACCGGCGCGGTGGAGGCGGCATTCCTGCCCCGCTCCCACAGCACCTCCAGCAGCTCGATGACCTCGCCTGCCCGCTGCGCACTGTCGCGGGCGTGACGACCGGGAGGGGTAGGGTTCACACCCATATCAGTACCACTCCAAATGGGCGGACGAGGCGCACGCCGGGCGAGGCCCTGCGCCTGCCTGTGCTGTGCGGTTCCGGTCCGACGGGGCGATGGGGCGGCCTCCGGCGCGTGCCTGTCCCCGGCCGTCCCGTATGCCCGGTGAGCCGCGTCCCATGCCGTGCTCGTCCACCCCGTGCCCTGCTCGACCGTCCTGTGCCGCGCTGGTCTCATGGCCCAGCCGGTCCCGCCGGGCGCCGGCGGCCGGTCCGCGAAGCGGAGCGTCAGCCGATCTGCGGCCGGACCGCTCCGGCGGTACGCCGGACCACTGCCGGCGGGGTACTGGTCGGCCGGGCGTTGAGCAGGGAGTCGAAGAGCGCCCGCGCTTCGAGCAGCGCGGCGCGGGTGTCCTCGGTCACACCATCGGGGGTCGTGCTGTCCGCACCGCGCGGCGCAGCAGCGCAGACCTCGTGGGCGCGACGGTAGCCGTGGACGCGGCGGGCGTGGTGCACCGACAGGGCGGCGATCCGCTCCTCGTAGGACACCTCGGCCGGGTAGCCGCGCTCGGTGGCCAGCTCGGTGAGCAGGGCCTCGGCAGCGTCGAGGGCCCGGTGCGGCGACGTGGTGAACTCCTCCTGGAGGGCGCCCCACTGCGCGAGGTAGCGCTCCCGGTCGGCCCGGTTGAGCGGCAGCACCGGCAGTCCGGCGTACCGCTTGAGCCGCCCGCGCAGTTCCCGCCCCGTCGTCCGCACGTCCCCCTGGTGCCGTGCCAGGACGCGGTCGTACTCGGGGCCGAAGCGGCGTGCGAGCTCCTCGCCCTCGCGGGCCGCCGCCTCCTGCCGGATGCGGAGGGCGAGCCCGGCGGAGACCACCAGGACCACGGCGAGTCCGGCGATGAGCAGGATGGTGAACATGCGCGCCTTCTCCCCGGCTCCGGGGCCCGTCGGCGCGGAGGAGCCGTGCTGAAATGGGGGATCCAGGCCCTGGACAAGGGTCTGGCTTGGGGCGCCTGCCCACCCGATGCGGCGGTAAACCCCCCGGTGAGGGAGATCCACCCCAACGGCGACGCGGCAGCGGATCTTCGCTAGGATCCGGAACCAGTTGTCCGGGCAAGGGGCCCGGGAGTGTGGTTGAGATTGTGGGTTGAGGTGGACATGGTTGCTGGTCGAGTCGTCCGGTTCGACGGTGCGCGGGGTTACGGTTTCATCGCGCCGGACCACGGGGGCGAAGACGTCTTCCTGCACGCGAACGACCTGATGATGCCGGAGTCCTACGTACACACGGGTGTGGCGGTGGAGTTCGAGATCGAAGACGGCGACCGGGGCCTGAAGGCCTCCTCGGTCCGTCTGATGCACAACCCGGACAGTGCCTCGCCCTTCGAGCCCGTGGCGCCGGTCAGGCCCCAGGCTCACGCCTCCTCTTCGGGCTCCGTCCGCTCCGACGACGGTGAAGACCCGATGTGCGACGTCCTCAGTGTCGCCGAGTACACCAGGTCGGTGACCGAGCTGCTGCTGGAGACGGCGCCGGGGCTGACCGGCACGCAGATCCTGGACATCCGCCGCAGGCTGGTGGAGTTCGGCAAGCAGCGCGGCTGGGCCGAGGACTGACCCGGAGCACTCCCCGGCTCCGGATACGAGCCCGCGAGCGTCGCAGACGCCGCCGCTGAACCTTTCGCCGCCGCGCCCGTACGGTACGCACCGTACGGGCGCGGCGGCGTTGCCGGTCGGCGGGCCGCCCGGCCCGGCGGCTCAGATGCCGAACGCCGCCGGGTAGGCGATCACTCCGGACGGTGCGGGCCCGGCGTCCTCGTCCAGGGTGAGCGCCATCATGGCCTCGTCGGGCACGTCGAGCGGCGCGCGGATACCGAAGCGGGAGGCCGGGACGAAGCCGAAACGCGGGTAGTACTCGGGATGTCCCAGCACGAGCACGAGGTTCTCCCCCCTCTCCCGCGCCGCGCACAGTGCGGCCCGTACAGCGGCCGAACCGGCGCCCGTGCGCTGGAAGGCGGGCAGCACGGCGCACGGGGCCAGTGTGAGCGCCGGGTGTCCGTCGACATGGCACCGGGTGAGCAGGGCGTGGCCGACGGGCGTGCCGTCGGGCGCCTGCGCCAGAAGGGAGAGCCCCTCGATCCACGCACCCGGGTCGGCGCGCAGCGCCTCGACGATGTCGGCCTCCTCGGACGTCGGGAAGGCGGCGAGGTCGATCTGCCGGATCTCCGCGGCGTCCTGCGGTGAGCCCGGCGTCTCGGCTCGGGTGGCCCAACCCTGCGCGGACGCGGAGGGGTTGACTCCGGCCACCGGGAGAGAACTCCCTCCGGTCATGTCCTCGGCGGCTGCGGTGCTCGTCGTCTCGTCCATGGTGGGTCCGTTCTGCTCGATGGCCCTGGGGGCAGGGGAAAAGCTGCTGCGGCGGCAGATGCGGGGGCCGTCCGGTGGGGCGGCGGGAGGCAGTTCGCGATCCCTGTAGCGGTGGTCGCCGCCGTGGGCCCGCCGCGTCCCGCTCTTTTCGTACAGGTCGACGAGGGGCGCTGCCCCGCCCGGCCGGAAGACGTCGGAGCTGCCGTCGGCGAACGGTACGCGACGTACGGAGCACCGCAGTATGGCGACCCGGTCGGTCAGCCCGCTCTCCCCCGCGGCGGCGTCGAGGTCGGCCGGGTCCGGTCGGTGCGGGTCGACGCCGGTCATGAAGACACCCGTGAGGGGAGGCGCGGCGAGCGACGGCGCGGAGCACCGTTGCCCGCGGGCAGCGTCCGGGAGACGTGCCCGTGCCCGCTCGGGCGGCGGACCGGCGAGCTCGCACACGTGCGGGGTGCCCGCGTGGGAGCCGGGTCCTGGGCGGGGCGGCCCATGGCGCAGGGGGAGGGAGGATCCTGCGGAGGCGCTGGTGGAGGAGTCGTTCGTGGTACGGGACAACAGGAGACCCTTGCGGTGAAGGAGTCCCGGTGCTGTGGAGGCGTGGCCGACCTGGCGGGATCAGGCCAGGGCGGTAGCCCGGTCCAGGACCGGGGCCCGGGAGATGAGGACCGGCCAAACGCCGCGCGCGGCGGCGGTCTCCACGACAGTCATCGACTCATCTCCCCTTCCGCTTGCGGCGGATCGTCCGTGCTGCGGCCGCTCCGCCCGTCCATGTCGCGGAAAAGGTAGCACGCACCCCGCGGAACCCACCGCCCCGCGACGGGCTCCACCGGGCCCGGCCCGTCGGCCTCGGCGGGCGGGGCCCGGCCCGCTCGGGTGTGAGCGGACCAGGCCCCGGTGCGCGCCGGGGAACCGGCTCAGTACCAGCCGTGCTTGTTGTGGTGGGCGAGTGCCGCCTGCCACGAGCCGTAGCGGTTCTCCACGTACCGCTCGGCTCCGGCGTGCTGCTGGGCGACCGTTCCCTTGCCCCAGGACTGGTCGGTCTGGAACAGCCCGTAGTACTTGCCGTTGCGGGCGTTGGGGTTGCCGCTGGACTCCCGGCGGATGATCTCCGCCTTCGCCGCGTTCTCGCCCGTGGCGGCGGTCGAGGACTGCGGCTTGGAGCGGGACGCGTGCGGCGCCTGCTGGTGCGGGGCGGCACTCTGTGCCTGTGGGGCCTGCGGCGACTGGGACTGGGGGTCGGCCTGCGGCCGGGAGTCCTCGGCCGCCGGGGGCGGTACCGAGGGAGCCGGCTGCGGGGTACTCGCGTTTTCGAGTTCGAGATGCTGGCCCGGGTAGATCCGGTCGGGGTCGTCCAGCGCGTTTCGCTCGGCGAGGTTCTGCCAGGTGGTGCCGTGCCGCCCGGCCACCTCCGAGAGCGTGTCGCCGGGCTGCACCTCGTACCCGGCGGCGCCCTGGGTCGGTGCGGCGGCCCCCGCGTGCGCGAGCGTGTGCGTGTGCGTGTCGGCGGCCTGAGCCTCCTGCGCGAAGGCGGAGCCGGCCGGAACGGCGACCGCAGCCGCCGTGAGGACGCCGAAGGTGGCGATCTTGGTCTTACGCATCTGAATCAAGTCCTTACCGTCGAGTCCGGAGACTCTCTGTTGGGGTCAGAGGAAAGCCCGTCAGGGCGGTAGCAAACTCCCTGCGACCCGCTGCGGGCCGACGATCCGTCCGGCTCGGCCGATCTTTCACTCGGGCAGAGGTACCGGGCGTCCCCGTTGGGCGGTACGCGGCGCCTTCGCGGCGGGTCGCACGTGTCGCCTCGCGGCGGGGAGAGCGCGGCCCCGGCCGACGGGGGTAGGCGCCGGGCGGGGCCCCGCACCGTGCCCGTGCGGTCGTCCGCACGGGCACGGTGCGGTCGCCGACCCGGGATCGGGCACGGAACGGGCGTCCGCATACCGGTAACGGGCGGTCGGCGCAACCGGACAGGGGCTTCCACCTGGTGTTGTGCGAGGAGTGACGGGAGGGCAAGCGGGCGGAAGCGGGCACGATCCGGTCGACCGGAAGTCTGGTGGCGCCCGGGCCCGGGCCGGTACAACACTGCACACGGGCAGGAACGGGCAGCCCGGTGCCCGATCGGAGCCCGTAGCAGCCGGACATTTCGGACGAAGGAGAGCGGCGGGCCATGAGCGCGGCGGAGCGGCAGCGGCAGATCGTCGGTACGGCACGGCGGCTGGGCTCTGTCGAGGTGACCCGGCTCGCCGACGCTCTCGGTGTCGCCAAGGAGACGGTCCGCCGCGATCTGCGCGTCCTGGAGCAGCACGGGCTGCTGCGCCGTACGCACGGTGGTGCCTATCCGGTGGAGAGCGCGGGTTTCGAGACGACGCTGGAGTACCGCACCACCATGCACGTCCCCGAGAAGCGGCGGATCGCGGCGGCGGCCGTCGAGCTGCTCGGGGACGCGGAGACGGTCTTCGTCGACGAGGGCTTCACTCCGCAGCTCATCGCCGAGGCGCTGCCCACCGACCGGCCGCTGACGGTGGTGACGGCTTCGCTCCCGGTGGCGAACGCGCTGGCGACGGCCGGCGACTTCACCGTGCTGCTGCTGGGCGGGCGGGTGCGGGGCGGCACGCTGGCCACCGTCGAGCACTGGACGACGAAGATGCTGGCCGGCTTCGTCATCGATCTGGCGTTCGTCGGTGCCAACGGCATCTCCCGCGAGCACGGGCTGACCACTCCGGACCCGGCGGTCAGCGAGGTGAAGGCGCAGGCGATGCGGGCGGCGCGGCGGCGGGTCTTCGCGGGGCTGCACACCAAGTTCGGCGCCGTGAGCTTCTGCCGTTTCGCGGAGGTGGGCGACTTCGAGGCGCTCGTCACCTCCACGGGCCTGCCCGCCCAGGAGGCCCACCGCTACGCGCTCCAGGGGCCGCAGATCCTCAGAGTCTGACCCCTCCCCCGCCCTCGTCCCGCCGGACAGCTTCCTCCCGTCCCCGGCCGGCGGCGGGCCCCGTGCGCCCGCCGACGCCCTCGCCCCGTCGCGATGTCCCTGTCCCCGACCCCTTCCCACGACGTCCATCCCATGCCGATACGCCAGGAGTTTCCATGCGCCGTCGGAGCAGACAGCTCAGCCGGACACCTCACCGACCACGTCGCGCGCGGGCCGTGGCCGCGACCGCCACGGCGGGCGTGCTGCTCACGTTGCCGGCCTGCGCCGGAGCCGGGGCGCTGGGTCAGGGGGGTGACACGATCAACGTTCTGATGGTGAACAACCCGCAGATGCTCCAGTTGCGGAAGCTGACCGCCGACCACTTCACGAAGGAGACCGGCATCAAGGTCAACTTCACGGTGCTGCCGGAGAACGACGTCCGCGACAAGATCAGCCAGGACTTCGCCAACCAGGCCGGCCAGTACGACGTGGCGACGCTCAGCAACTACGAGACGCCCATCTTCGCCAAGAACGAGTGGCTGCGGCCGCTGGACCCGTACACGCGCAAGGACAGCGGCTTCGACCAGCAGGACATCCTCAAGCCGGTGCGCGAGTCGCTCAGCGGCGAGGACGGCAAGGTCTACGCGCAGCCGTTCTACGGGGAGTCGTCCTTCCTGATGTACCGCAAGGACGTCTTCGCCAAGGAGGGGCTGAAGATGCCGAAGCGGCCCACCTGGCCGCAGGTCGCCTCGCTCGCGGCCAAGGTCGACGGCTCCGAGCGGGGCATGAAGGGCATCTGTCTGCGCGGGCTGCCCGGTTGGGGTGAGCTGGCCGCGCCGCTGACCACGGTCGTCAACACCTTCGGCGGGACCTGGTTCGACAAGGACTGGAAGGCGCGGCTGGACGATGCGGCGTTCAAGAAGGCCACCCGGTTCTACGTCGATCTGGTGCGCAAGCACGGCGAGTCCGGCGCCGCCCAGTCCGGCTACGCGGAGTGTCTGAACAACATGACGCAGGGCAACACCGCCATGTGGTACGACGCCACCGCGGGCGCCGGCTCCCTGGAAGGCGCCAAGTCGAAGGTCAAGGGCAAGATCGGCTACGTCCCGGCGCCGACGGTCAAGACGAAGAGCGCGGGCTGGCTCTACAGTTGGGCGTGGGGCATCCAGAAGGCGAGCCGGAATCCGGACAAGGCCTGGAAGTTCATCTCGTGGGCGTCCGGCAAGAAGTACGAACGCCTGGTCGGCAAGGAGTTCGGCTGGGCCGACGTGCCGGCCGGCAAGCGGGCCTCCACCTACAAGTTGCCCGAGTACAAGCAGGCCGCCGGTGCCTTCGGTGAGGTGACCAGGGAGGCCATCACCGGTGCCAGGCCCCGCGATCCGGGCGTACAGCCGCGGCCGACGATCGGTATCCAGTTCGTGGACATCCCCGAGTTCGCCGACCTGGGCACCAAGGTCTCGCAGGAGATCAGCGCCGCCATCGCCGGACGCCAGTCGGTCGACGAGGCGCTGCGCACCTCGCAGGGCCTGGCCGACGACGTTGCCGAGGACTACGAGGGGCGGGGCCGATGAGTACGCCGACGACCGCCGCCGCGCCGGGCGCGCGCAATCAGCCGCCGGCCACCGCCACCGGTCCCGCCCGGCAGCGCTCGGGCCCGCCCGGCAGGCTCCGCGCCTGGGTGACGCGGGCGCCGCTGCTGCCCGCGCTCGTCTTCATGATCGTCGTCACCCAACTCCCCTTCGTGGCCACGCTCGTGGTCTCCTTCTTCGACTGGAACGCCCTCTACCCCGAGGCGCGCAAATTCGGGGGCATCGAGAACTACAAGGAGGTCCTCGGCGACGCGGCGCTGCGGGACTCGGTGCTGACGACAGCGGTCCTGACGGCCGTCGTCGTACTGGTCAGCCTGGTGCTCGGGCTCGGCCTCGCGCTGCTGCTGGACCGCACCTTCAAGGGCCGCGGGCTGGTACGCACCCTGCTCATCGCGCCGTTCCTGCTGGTGCCCGTAGCGGCCGCCCTGCTGTGGAAGCACGTCCTCTACAACCCCGAGTACGGACTGCTCAACGGCGCACTGACCTGGCTGTTCGGGGACGACGCGCCGCAGCCCGACTGGGTCGCCGAGATGCCGCTGGGCGCGGTGGAGGTGGCGCTCATCTGGCAGTGGACGCCGTTCATGATGCTGATCCTGCTGGCGGGGCTGCAGAGCCGCCCGGCCGACTCCCTGGAGGCCGCCCGGATCGACGGGGCCGGCGCCTGGCAGATCTTCCGCTATCTGACGCTGCCGCACCTGCGCCGCTACCTGGAGCTGGGAGCGCTGCTGGGATCGATCTACATCGTGCAGAACTTCGACGCCGTCTTCACCATCACCTCGGGCGGGCTGGGCACCGCCAACCTGCCGTACACCATCTACCAGACCTTCTACCAGGGACACGAGTACGGGCTGGCGTCCGCGGCCGGGGTCCTGGTGGTGCTGGGCTCCCTGATCATCGCCACCCTCGCGCTGCGGGTGGTCTCGTCCCTCTTCCGCGAGGAGGCCCGGTCATGAGTGCGAGCGTCGCCACGACCGAACCGCAGGACAACCCGCCCCCGGTGGTACGGGAGAGAAAGTCGGCAACCGACCCGGCCGCGCCCGCACGGGTGCGCCGCCGCAACGCCCTGCTGGGCCTTGCCGCCTGGGTGTGCGGGGTGGTCTTCGTGCTGCCCCTCGTCTGGATGGTGCTGACCTCGCTGCACTCGGAGTCGGACGCGGCCACCAACCCGCCGTCCGTGGGCGCCTCCCTCACCCTGGACGGCTACCGCGAGTTCTTCTCCACCGGAGGCGGCACCGCGGCGTGGGCGGCGCTGGCCAACTCGGCGACCGCCTCGGTGGTCTCCACGCTGCTCGTGCTCGTCCTCGCACTGCCGGCCGCCTACGCCCTGTCCATCCGGCCGGTCCGCAAGTGGACCGACGTGCTCTTCTTCTTCCTGTCGACGAAGATGCTGCCCATCGTGGCCGGGCTGCTGCCGATCTATCTGTTCGCCAAGAACACGGGGTTCCTGGACAACGTCTGGCTGCTGGTCATCCTCTACACCTCGATGAACCTGCCGATCGCGGTGTGGATGATGCAGTCCTTCCTCGCCGAGGTGCCCACCGCGCTGATCGAAGCGGCGCAGATCGACGGCGCCCGGCTGCCCACCATCCTGACGCGGGTCGTCGCCCCCGTCGCCGCGCCCGGTGTCGCCGCCACCGCGTTGATCTGCTTCATCTTCTCCTGGAACGAGATGCTCTTCGCGCGGGTGCTGACGGGGGTCGTCGCGCAGACGGCGCCCGTCTTCCTGACCACGTTCATCACGAGCCAGGGCCTGTTCCTGGCCAAGGTGTGCGCCGCGTCGCTTGTGATCTCCCTGCCGGTGCTCGCCGCAGGGTTCGCCGCCCAGGACAAGCTGGTCCAGGGCCTGTCGCTAGGAGCCGTGAAATGAAGGCCGCACTCGTCGAGTCCGTGGGCAAGGTGTCCCTGACGGAGGTTCCCGACCCCACGCCCGGACCCCGCGAGGTGGTGGTGAAGGTGGCGGCGTGCGGGCTGTGCGGTACCGATCTGCACATCCTGCAGGGCGAGTTCGCCCCCACGCTGCCGGTGATTCCCGGGCACGAGTTCGCCGGGGAGGTGGTGGCGCTCGGCAGCGGGGTGACCGAGCTGGCCGAGGGTGACCGGGTGGCTGTCGACCCGTCGCTGTACTGCTACGAGTGCCGTTACTGCCGCACCGGGCACAACAACCTGTGCGAGCGGTGGGCGGCCATCGGCGTGACCCGCGCGGGCGGTGCCGCCGAGTACGCCGTCGCGCCGGTGGCCAACTGCGTCCCGCTGCCGGAGCACGTCCGCACCCAGGACGCGGCGCTGATCGAGCCGTTGTCCTGCGCGGTGCGCGGCTACGACGTGCTCAAGAGCCAGCTCGGCTCCCATGTGCTCATCTACGGTTCCGGAACGATGGGGCTGATGATGCTGGAGCTGGCCAAGCGCACCGGCGCGGCCAGTGTGGACGTGGTCGATCTGAACCCCGACCGGCTGGCGACCGCCCGCGGCCTGGGATGCAGCGGCGCCGCGGCCGGCCCGGACGAGCTGGAGCGGCCCGGCGGCTGGGACCTGGTCGTGGACGCCACCGGCAACGCGGCCGCCATCCAGGACGGTCTGGGCCGGGTCGCCAAGGCCGGCACCTTCCTGCAGTTCGGGGTCGCCGACTACGCGACGCGGGCCACGATCGACCCGTACCGCATCTACAACCAGGAGATCACCATCACCGGTTCGATGGCCGTCCTGCACAGCTACGAGCGCGCGGCGGAGCTGTTCGCGGGCGGCATTCTCGACCCGGAGGTGTTCATCTCGGACCGGCTTCCGCTGGCCTCCTACCCCGAGGCGCTGGGCCGGTTCGCGGAGGGCAAGGGCCGCAAGATCGTCGTGGTGCCCTGACCCTCCAGCCCCGGGGCGCCGTCCCCCCGCGCCCCGGGGTCCCGACCTCGCAGAGGCCGTGTCCCGGACCCCCTACAGGTGGTCCCGGGGCACGGTCTCGTTCCAGGTGCGGGAGAAGATCCGGTCCCCCGACTCGTAGGCGTCCAGCGTGGCGTGGACGTGGAAGTCCTGCTCCGTGCAGGTCAGGACGGTGCGGGTGACGGCCTGGGCCTCCCAGTCGCCGCGCCGGAAGGTCATCGTCCAGGCCGACTCGCCACCGACGGAGGTGAAGTCGTCGGCCACCGCCGTGTACCGCTCGTAGGCCCGGCGCCCGACGTCGAGCCCGATGTGGTCCAGGTGCTCGAACCCGCGGTCCTTCACGATCTCCAGCTCCTGGCGGTAGCCGATCAGGTCCCGCTTGACCTCCCAGCGCTCCTCCGGCGGGGTGAGCGAGGTCGTCGTCAGCGGCTGCGCTCCCTCCGGCTCACCGAACAGCCCGCGCGGTGCTTCCCCGTCCTCGCGGGGGTCACGGACGGGCAGGGTGAGGCTGCTGGTCGCCTGATGGACGCTCAGCAGCACCGGGCGGGGCGGCGGCCAGGCCAGCGGCCAGTACGAGGTGGACAGCGACAGCCGGATGCGGTGCCCCGGCGGGAATGCCTGCGCCACGCCGTTGAGCCGCACCCGGGCCCGGTAGCGCTCTCCCGGCTCCAGCGGCTCGGGGGTGTCGGCCTCCGTGCGGTGGGTGAGGTTGAGCACCCCGTAGGTGACCCGGGTGGCACTGCCGTCGGGAGCCACGTCGGACAGCCGGGCCGCGACCTGGGCCACGGGCTCACTGACCGACAGATCCAGCTCGACGGTGGGCTCGCCGAGGATCTCCACCCGGTCGGTGAGCGGTTCCGTCTCGAAGACGAGCGAGCCGCCGTCCTCCTCCCGCTGGTCGTAGGGCAGGTCGGGCGGCGCGTTGTAGGAGGCCCACTTGCCGGCGAACTGCCCCACCGACAGCGGCGAGCGCACCGTCAGCGGCGCCCCGGCGGCACCGTCCTGTGCGGCGTCCTCGCCGGGCGGGCCGATGCGGTACTGGGTCAGCGGGTGGGACCGCTGGTGCACGTGCGGCGAGGGCCACTCCGGCTCGACCACCCACCGCCCTGGCCGCTCCTCGTACGCGGTGGACGGGGGCACGCTGTCCTGCATCCAGGCGCTCAGCACGGGCCCGTCCATGACGCCGTTGTCGACGCCCTTGAGCCAGTGGTCCCACCAGCGCACGACCTCCTGGAGGTAGCCGATGGCCGGCCCCGGCTCGCCCAGGTGCGGGAACTTGTGCGACCAGGGACCGACCAGCCCGCGACGCGGCACGTCCAGGTGGGCGAGCAGCCGGGTGACGGCGTTGGAGTAGCCGTCCGCCCAGCCGCTGGAGGCCAGCACCGGACAGCGCACGCTCGGGTAGTCCTCGCACACGGAGGCGTGCCGCCAGTAGTCGTCCCGCCGTTGGTGGCGCAGCCACTCCAGCACCCACGGCTCGGTGCCCTCCAGCCGCTCGCGCCACATGGCGCGCCACCTGTCCCCGACGACGGCCGGGTCCGGCGGGCAGGTCGCGTAGGCGAACATGGTGCCCGCCTCGGCGAGGTTGTCCGACAGCAGCGCGCCGCCCATGTAGTGCATGTCGTCGGCGTAGCGGTCGTCGGTGAACGAGGCGATGGCGATCGCCCGCAGGCTCTCCGGCTGCCGCGCGGCCACCTGGAGCGCGGCGAACGCGCCCCAGGAGATCCCCATCATGCCGGTGTTGCCGTCGCACCACGGCTGCCGGGTGAGCCAGGCGAGGACGTCCTCGGCGTCCTTCTGCTCCTGCTCCACGTACTCGTCCTCCAGCACCCCGTCGGAGTCGCCGGTGCCGCGCAGGTCGACGCGGACGCACACGTAGCCGTGCCCGGCGATGTAGGGGTGGTGGATCGAGTCCCGGACGGCCGTCAGGTCCCGCTGGCGGTAGGGGATGTACTCCAGCACGGCCGGCAGCGGCTCCTGGTCGGTGCAGGTGGGACGCCAGATGCGCGCGGAGAGGCGGGTGCCGTCCGACAGCTCCACACTCGCCTGCTCCTCCTTCGTCTCGTACGGCAGGTTGTGCACGGTGCGCATGTGCGCTGCCTGCCTCCTCTCCTGTGTTGGCTTTGTCGGGCGCCTGGCCGGCGGCCTGGCTTCGCGGTGCTGCCCGGTGGCGCGTTCGGCGCCGGTGACCCGGGCAGCCGCAGCCGTCAGCGGTCGCTCTCCTGCTGCGGGGGCGGCGCGCCGTGCAGGCCGAGGGCGGCGATGCTGCGGTCGTACTTCTCCCGCAGTTCGTCGTCGTCCGCGCCGGCGGTGAACACGTGGGCGAGCTCGTAGCTGTAGCTGTCCTGCTGGGACAGGTTGTGCAGATGCTGGCCCTGATGGGGGACGACGTCGACGACGACCCCGGGGATCTCCTCCTGCACACGGGCGATGTCCTGCTCGGAGGGTACGCGCCGGGCCACCCCGTCGGTGAACCAGCGGTGGTACCACTTGGCTGCGCACGCGTAGGGGCCCGCACGGTAGGGAAGGGCCGGGTCCTTGCCGAGCGCGAGGGCGAGCATGCAGTGGTGGTTGGGCGCCCCGTCGACGAAGTCGAACAGCTCGGCATGCGACTGGGAGTGCCGGGGGTTGATCTCCAGCACATTGATCTCGTCGGTGCCCGGATCGTAGAAGAACTCGATGCTGAAGGTCGCTGCGTCCATCCCGATCTGCCGGATGACCCGCTCGGACACCTCGGTCAGCCGCTGCTGGACGGGCTGCGGGAGCCGGCTGGGGTACTGGTGGCGCAGGAAGGACGGGGAGTCGGGGTAGTTGACGGAGTCGAGCACCCCGTAGACGGTGACCTTCCCCTCGTGCACATACCCCTCGGTCGCGACCCGGAGCCCGGTGAGCCTCTCCTCGGCGAGGCAGACCATGCCGCCGACACCGGCCATCTCCTCGGGCAGCTCGACCTGGTCGAGGATGTACTCGAAGGGCCTGCCGACCCGGCCGATGCCCTCCCGGATCTTTGCGACGGCGGCGCGGAACTCCTCCAGGTCCTCCACGCCGTAGGCCAGCTCCGAGGAGTAGGCCAGGGCGGGCTTGACCCACATCGGGAAGCGGACGCCCTCGGGGGGCTCCGGCTCGTCCGCCTCCAGGTCGACCCGGCCGAAGCGCGGCACTTCCCGCACGGCCTTCTGCTGTTCGAGCCGGCTCCAGTACTTGTGCTCGCACTTGACCACGGAGTCCAGGCCGGTGCTGCGCGTGCCGTACTGCTCGGCCAGTATCGGGATCATCGTGCTGACCGGGAAGTCCCAGTAGCCGACGATCGCGTCGACGCCGCCGTCGAAGGAGTCCAGGACGCGCCGGGCCCGCTCCAGCAGGTCGGGGACGGAGACCTCGTCCTCCTGGAGTTCCTCGGGGGACAGCAGCGGGTGGAAGCGGCAGTGCTCCGCCTCGGGCGCCGCTTCGAGGGTGGCGCGGTTGGTGTCGTCCATGCCGAGGACGAAGACGTGCGCGACGTCCGCGTCCTGCTGCTGCCGGCGGGCCGTGTGCTGCGGTGCACGGCTCCGCTGCTGTGGGGCCTTCCTGCGCTCGGCCTCGCCTCGCGTGTCGTTCTTGGCTGGGGCCACGGGTTCTCTCCACGTGTGTGTAGCGGTAGCGCCCGGACGGGAACCGCCCGGGGCCGCCCGAGGCACTGGCCTGACCCCGGCGGCGGCGGGCGGGTTGCCGATCGGCCGACGCGGAAACGTTGCGGGTCGTGGAGACGTTGTGGACGTACGTCGCTCGACTCTCTCGGCGCCCTCCGGTCGGTCCCCGGGAGGGCGCCGCCTGCCTCGGCGACGCCCTGGATGGGGCCGAGCGCGCCTGCGGCCGAGCTTGTCGCCCGCCCCACCCGCCACAGCCGCTGGGTCCGGGCGCTGCGGGCGCTCGCGAGCCGGGGCGGCAACTACAGCTCGGAGGCGTCCCAGCCGGTCGCCTCCACCTGATCGCCCACCGCGAGCGTTCCCGGCCGCAGCACGGCGAACTTGGCTCCGAAGGCGACACCGCCCGCGGCGGCGCGGCGGTAGCGGGCGAGCGTGCGCAGCGGTTCGGGACCGCGCCTGACCCCGGAGTCCTGGTCGACGAGGGTCACCGCGCAGCGGACGGCGAGCTTGGTGTACCCCAGCTCGGCGTCGCCCGCCCGCACCTGCCGCAGCCGGTCCTCGGCGTGCGGCTCCCCCTCCCAGCCGTCGACCACGACGTTGGGACGGAAACGGGCCATCGGCAGCGGCGCGGCGCCCCGCTCGGCGAGCCGCGCGTTGAAGTGCTCCAGGCTTGCACGGGAGACGAGGTGGACGGCGCTGCTGTCCGGGAACCTGGAGGTGCCGGGCGTCAGACCGTCGGTGACCCTGCCGTTCTCCGGCGGCACCCGCACCAGTCTGGCGGCCGCTTCGAGCACGTCGGACAGCCACTCGGCCGCCTCGTTCCCCTGATCGATGCCCCGCAGCGGCTGTCCGAGCATCTCCACCTCGCGCCGCGGCCCCGTCACATCCACCTCGACGTGCAACGGCTCGGCACCGGGAGCCCGCAGTGTCAGCCGCTCCCCGCCCGTTCCCGTGCGGCCCACCTCGGGCCGTACGAGGGCGAGAGCGGGGTCCCGGCGCTGGGTGCGGCCCACGCCGTGCGCATCGGTCACCATGAAGGCCCGGTCGTGGGCGAGCCCTGCGGTTTCGAGGGTGGCCTCGTGGACGGAGACGGCGGCGCAGCCTTTGACGGGGTAGTAGTGCAACTCGACGACCTCGGCCATGCGGTGTCTCTCCCTCCGGTCCGAGTGACGTGGGCTTCGCCCCGCCGGTGGCCACGGGACGGGGCGAACGTGACGCGTACGCATCCTGACACGGCGTCGCCCGGCGAAGCGGCGCCCCTCGGTCCGGTACGCCGGGGGCCGGCGTCCGCCTCTCCCCCGGTGCTGCGCGGCAGGCAGCCGGGAGCAGCGAGGGGGTCGCCGTTTCGCTTAGCCTGGTCGGCAGGAGGGAAGTTCCGTGACGATCTCAGGGCCCCGTCCCGCCCCCGAGGGACACCCGCAGGACGGCGCACGCACACGGCAGGTCCCGCCCCAGGCGGACCGCGGTCGGCCGGGCGCCGGGGAGTGCGTACTGCTCAAGCACGGCGAGGTCTTTCTCCGCGGCCGCAACCGGGCGCGCTTCGAGGAGATGCTGCGCCGCAATCTGCGCCAGGCGCTGCGCCAGCTTCCGGGCCCGACGTGGGTGGAGAAGGGCCGCAGCGTCACGCTGGTGGGCGGCGAGGCACCGCTGGACGAGATCGTGGAGTGCGTACGCCGGGTGATCGGCTTCAATGTCGTGCAGCCCGCGGTACGGGTCCCGGGCACGGTCGAGGACATCGGCGCGCACGCCGTCCTGGCGTTGCGTACCGCCGCCGATGCCCGCCCGGCCGGTGGAGCGGAACAGCTCAGCTTCGCCGTCCGTGCCAAGCGCCGGGACAAGTCCTTCCCGCTCACCTCCTCCTCGCTCGCGGCGACGGTCGGGGAGCGGGTACGCCGGGAGACCGGCGCCCGTGTCGACCTGACCTCCCCCGACGTGGAGCTGACCGTGGAGGTGGACCGGAAGGGCGGCTTCCTGTCCTGGCGGAGGATCGCCGGCCAGGGCGGCCTGCCGGTGGGCTCCAGCGGCCGGGCCCTGGCGCTGCTGTCCGGCGGCTACGACTCACCGGTCGCGGCCCACCGGGCGATGCGCCGCGGGCTGGCCTGCGACTACGTGCACTTCACCGGCGCCCCGTACAC
This sequence comes from Streptomyces sp. CNT360, assembly GCF_000424785.1. NCBI lineage: Bacteria > Bacillati > Actinomycetota > Actinomycetes > Kitasatosporales > Streptomycetaceae > Streptomyces > Streptomyces sp. CNT360. Next base: position 49,972 of record NZ_AUKO01000020.1, read on the forward strand.
CGACGCGGCCTCGGTCTACAAGGCTTACGCGCTCGCCCGCGAACTCAACCGCTTCCAGCCCCCGGGCAGGCTGTGGGTGGTACCGCTGGGCAAGGCACAGAAGCAGCTCGCGGTCGCGGGTGCCGGGCGGCACCAGGTGGTGGCGCAGCGCAGGCTGATGGCCCGCACGGCCGGGGTGCTCGGCAGGCAACTGGGCGCCGACGCGCTGGTGACCGGTGACAGCCTGGGCCAGGTGGCCAGCCAGACGGTGGCGAACCTGGCGGCCGTGGAGGAAGCGGCTCCCCTGCCGCTGCTCCGGCCGCTGCTGGGCTGGGAGAAGCAGGAGATCATCGACGAGGCGCGGAGGCTCGGCACCGCGGACATCTCCGTCCTGCCCGACGAGGACTGCTGCTCCCTGCTGGCCCCGCGCCAGGTGAGCACGCGCGCCCGGGTGACCGATCTGCACCGGGTGGAGCGCCGGCTGGAGCTGGACGAGCTGGTCGAGGAGTTGCTGGCGGGCGCCTGGAGCACGGAGCCGGGCGCCGATCCGGCGCCGCCGGCCACCGCGACCGTACCCGAGCAGCAGACCCGCTGAGCCCCCGGTCGGCGGGCCGCCGACCGGGGCCCGCTCCGCGGAAGGCCGGGGCTCGGCCGGTTCCGAGACGAAGTCCGGAACGAGGGCTTCCAACTCCGCGGCCGTACCCGGTCCGGGTGCACCTGCCGGGGCCCCGTGACACGGGTGCGGGAAGCGGGCAGGGCCTCGCGCAGCCAGTCGCGCACGCGGGTCCCCTGGGTGCACCCGGTGATCAGGCTCGCGATCGTCCGGAGCTCGGCGCCGGTGCGCTGCGAGGTGTCCACCTGGATGCGCCAAGCGGTGTGGGGACCACAGCGCCAGGACGCCGTCGGGACGCCGCACGCCTGATCCACCGCGTGTCCGCCCGCCTGGGAACGTCCAGCGCTCTCGTGGAATCCGGGAGGTGTAAACGCCCCCTCTACTGGTGACCCGTCCCTGCATCCGTGATGGTTCGGACCAGGAGCCGCCACGGTAGCGTCCCGGAACCGACCTAGGCGGCTCCGGGCGCGCGCCCGCGGGCGCCGCGTCGCGTGGTGGCGGGGCCGGCGCAGGGTCACCCCTGTCCGCGTCGCCGCCACGGGGAGCTTCAGCATGCCTCCGTCAACAGCCATTGCCGTACGGCAGGCAACTGGCTGCCCTGGCCTATCGCGCCGCACACCTGGGGAACGGCACCACGCAGGCCGGCACGCGAGTCGGCACAGTGCGCGGAACGCGCGGAGGTGGGTCCCGCAAGGGCAGAAGGTCCGGCAGGCGTGACGCGGGCGACGGCGGCGCTGTGCCGCGGCACGTACGGTGGCCGGAAAGATCGTCCACCGTCGTGTGCGAAGGAGCCTGCGTCCATGTCCCAGACCGGCGTGTCCGAGACCGCACCGCCCGTTCTCGTCCGCAAGGACGGCCGCGTCGGCCGGCTGATCCTCAACCGGCCGCGCGCGCTCAACTCCCTCAACCGGGAGATGGTGCGGCTCGTCGCCGAGGCGCTGGACGCGTGGGAGGACGACGAGGAGGTGGCTGTCGTCGTCCTCGGCGGCGCCGGCGAGCGCGGGCTGTGCGCGGGCGCGGACATCCGGGGCATCCACGACGACGTCCGCGCGGGCGGCGGCGCGGACTCCGCGCGGTTCTGGGCCGAGGAGTACCGCCTCAACTCCCGGATCGCCCACTACCCCAAGCCGTACGTCGCCCTCATGGACGGAGTGGTCATGGGCGGCGGCGTCGGCCTCTCGGCGCACGGCTCGGTCCGGGTCGTCACGGAGCGGGCGCAGGTCGCGATGCCGGAGTGCACGATCGGTTTCGTGCCCGACGTGGGCGGCACCTGGCTGCTGTCGCGGACACCCGGCGAGCTGGGGACGCATCTGGCACTGACAGCCGGCGCGGTGGGCGCGGGCGACGCGCTGCTGTGCGGTCTCGCCGACCACTTCGTACCCGGCGACCGGCTTGCCGCCTTCTCGGCGGCGCTGGCCGACACCCCGCCCGAACGCGCGCTGGAGGAGTACGCGCGCCCCGCCCCGGAGGCGGAACTCACGGAGCACCGGGAGTGGATCGACGCCTGCTACGCCGCGGACAGCGTGACGGAGATCCTGCGGCGGCTGCGGGCGAGCGGCCACCCGGCGGCCAAGGAGGCGGCCGCCGCCGTCGGGACCAAGTCGCCGACGTCGCTGAAGGTCACCCTCGCGGCGCTGCGGCGGGCCCGCTCCCTCTCGTGTCTGGAGGAGGCGCTGGAAGCGGAGTACCGCACCTCGGTGGCGGCGCTCTCCTCGCCGGACCTGGTGGAGGGGGTACGGGCACAGATCGTCGACAAGGACCGCAGGCCACGCTGGTCCCCGGCCACGCTGGAGGAGGTCTCCGAGGCGGAGGTCGCCCGGCACTTCGCGGCCGCACCGGGTGGCGACCTGGAGCTCCCCGCCGGAATCGAAGGCTGACCCGAGACTTTCCGTGGGGAATTGCGGACGGTTACCCGTGCGTTCCTCACACTGTCTTCGTGACAGAACCGACTATCCTTTTCCCCTCCTCGTGCTGCACTCTTGTTCCGTACTTCCCAGGGGAGGGGAACGATGGACAAGCGGTACGAGATATTCTGTCTCGCGGACCGGCATTTCTATGACACGCTGGACCGCTTGTCGGATTCCACGCCGACCGGCCTCTCCCCGCAATCCGCGCCGGGCGACCGGCCGCGGGACCCGGGCGCATTCCCCGTGGCCGACCGCCCCGTGCCGGCGGGCTGGCGCAGCACCCGCTCCGGTGACTGGCTCGAACTGCGGCCTGTCAGCGGCGAGTTCCCAGCTCAGGGCTGGAAGATCCACGCCTCGGCGACGCTGCACAACGCGGACGGGATCGGCTCGATCGTCTGGGATCACTGCGTACCCCGCGGGATTCCCTTCAAATTCGTGCCGCACCGTACACTGCTCTACCTGCGCAACGCGAAATACGCCGGTCGGGGCACCAGCGGGAAATTCGCCACCCTCTATCCCACCGACGAGACCCAGCTCGAAGAGATACTCCATGAACTGGGCGAGAAACTCCACGGCAGAGCGGGTCCCTACATTCTCACCGATCTGCGCTGGCGCCAGGGTCCGTTGTACGTCCGCTACGGCGGCTTCGCGCCCCGCTTCTGCCTCGACGGAAAGGGAAACCTCGTACCCGCCGTCGAGGACGCCGACGGCGCCCTCGTGCCCGACCGCAAGGATCCCTCGTTCCGGGTGCCGGACGGAGTGGAGCTCCCGGCGTTCCTGCGCCCCGCGCTGGCGGCGCGTGCCTCCTCGGACATCGGGGATCTGCCGTACCGCATCGAACGGGCGCTGCACTTCTCCAACGGCGGTGGTGTCTACGGCGGCACCGACACCCGCGACGGCAACCGGGTCGTCCTGAAGGAAGCCCGTCCGCACGCCGGGCTCGCCGCCGACGGCGCCGACGCGGTCGCGCGGCTGGAGCGGGAGAGGGCGGCGCTCGACCAGCTCGCGGGGCTGCCGGTGGTTCCGGCCGTGCGCGACTGGCTGGAGCTGGACGGACACCGGTTCCTGGTGCTGGAGGAGGTGCCGGGCAAGCCGCTGAACACCTTCTTCGCACAGCGTCACCCGCTGCTGAGCGCCGACCCCGATCCGCAGGCGGTCGCCCGCCACACGGAGTGGGCACTGCGCGTCCACCGCCTGGTCGAGGAGGCCGTCGAGGCGGTCCACGCGCGGGGGATCGTCTTCAACGACCTGCACATGTTCAACATCATGGTGGCGCCCGACGAACAGTCCGTGGCGCTGATCGACTTCGAGGCGGCGGCCCGCGCGCAGGACGATCCGCGGCAGATCGTCGCCCACCCGGGCTTCATCGCCCCGGCCGACCGCACCGGCTACGAGATCGACCGCTACGCCCTGGCCTGTCTGCGGCTGGCCCTGTTCGTGCCGATGACGACGCTGCTGGCGGTCGACCGCGGCAAGGCGGCCGACCTGGCACGGATCGCCGCCGAGCAGTTCCCGGGCGTGCCCGGGCCGTTCCTGGCCGAGGCAGTCGCCACCATCGAGGGGGCCGACGGCCCAGGGAGTCCTCCACAGGCCACGTCAGGACCGCCCCGCAGGGATCGGCTCGTGAGCCCGGACGACTGGCCCGCCGCACGCGACTCGATGACACGGGCCCTGCTCGCCTCGGCCACCCCCGAACGGGACGACCGGCTCTTCCCCGGCGACATCGCGCAGTTCACCGCCGGCGGCGGCCTGGGCCTGGCGTACGGCGCCGCCGGGGTGCTCCACGCCCTCGCCGAGACGGGCGCCGGGCGCTGTTCCGAGGGCGAGGAGTGGTTGCTGCGGCACACCGACCCGCCACCCCGCGGCACCCTGCTGGGACTGTACGACGGCCTGGCGGGAGTGGCCCTCGTCCTGGCCCGGCACGGTCACCCCAAGCGGGCGCTGGAGCTGACCGAACGGGTGCTGGACGAGAGGTGGCAGCAGCTCGGCAGTTCCCTCTTCGGCGGACTGGCCGGTCTCGGCCTCGCCCTGGGCGGACTCGCCGACGAGACCGGGGAGACGGGTCTGCACACCTACGCCGACGAGGCCGCGCGGCTGCTGATCCGGCGGCTGAACCGCCCGGACTCCCGACAGCACGCGCCGGACACGTCGCACGCGCCGGACGCCCCGGACAGAGCCGGGCTGCTGCACGGAGCCTGCGGCACGGCGCTGCTCTGCCTCCGGCTGTACGAGCGGCACGGCGACCCGGCACTGCTCGACGTGGCGGAGCGGGCGCTTCAGCGGGACCTGGCGCACTGCGTGCAGGACCGCGCCGGGACCTGGCAGGTGGACGAGGGCAGCCGCACGATGCCGTACCTGGGCGCGGGCAGCGTGGGCATCGCCATGGTGCTGGACGACTTCCTCGCGCACCGGCCGGACCACGGCGCGTTCCTGCGGGCCCGCGCGGGCATCCTGCCCGCCGCCCGGATGCGGTACTACGCGCAGCCGGGCCTCTTCCAGGGCCGCGCGGGCATGCTGCTGCACCTCAGCAGGACCCGCACCCCGGGCGTCACCGAGGGCGACCGGGTCGCCCAGTCGGAAGGACTCGGCTGGTACGGGATGGCGTACGCGGGTGAACTCGCCTTCCCCGGCGACCAGATGATGCGGCTGTCGATGGACCTGGCGACCGGTACGGCGGGCTGCCTGCTGGCGGCCGGAGCCGCCGCGGCCGCACGTACCGGACAAGGCCCGCTGCCCGGCCTGCCCTTCCTCGCGCCCGTCGCGAGCCCGGCGCCCCGCGCGGGCGTCCCCACCCCGCTGCCGCACGGCGCCCCCGCGCCCGACGGCAGCCCTCGAACCGGCCTGCGGGACGAAGGCCGTACCCAAGCACCACCGTCCCTGTAACACACACCGATTCACCCGAGTGGGAAGGAACAACCACCATGGCACTTCTCGACCTGCAGACGCTGGAGCCCGAGGAGCGGACCGGCGGCGGCGACGACAGCAGCGCGAGCCTCCTCCTGTGCGACAAGCAGAGCTCCCACAGCGCGCTCCTGTGTCTGTGACCGGGTGACCTTGGCACCCGGTGCTCCTGGGCGGGGTTCTGCCCCCGCCCAGGGGCACTCCCCTGTCTTCGGGCGGCGGGACGCCGACCGGCTGCTGCTCGCCGAAGGGCGCCGGCACCGGTGGCGCACGGCGGCCTGCTTCCTGTCCGCGACCGCCGCGGCCGGCGCCGGGCTGGCCCTTCCGGCCGCGCTCGGCCGCACACTCGACCTGCTGCTGGCCGCCGACGGCAACGGCGCCGGCGCAGCGGCGGGCGGCTGGCTCGCGGTGTGCGCCGCGCTGACCTGTGCGCTGGTCGTGCTGGACGCCGCCGACACCGTCCTCACCGGCACCCTCACCTCCCGTACCACGGCGCGGCTGCGCACCCGGTTCGTCAGGCACCTGCTGGGCGTCGGTCCGCTGCGCGCGGCGCACTTCTCGCCGGGCGACCTGGTCACCCGGTGCACGGGCAACGCCGCGCACGCGGGGACCGGGCCGAGCAGTGCGGCCTCCGCACTGGCGGCGCTGGTCACGCCGGTGGGCGGTCTCGTCGCGCTGGCCCTCCTGGACCCGTGGCTGGCCGCGGTGTTCGCACTCGGAACGCCGCTGCTCGCCTTGCTGTTGCGCGCCTTCGCACGGACGTCGACGGCCTGTGTCACGCGCTACCAGGAGGCGCAGGCCCGCATCGCCGGGCGGCTGGTGGAGGCGCTCCTGGGGGCCCGGACCATCGCGGCGGCCGGTGTGCGGGACCGCGAAAGCGCCAGAGTGCTGGAGCCGTTGGGAGAGCTGTCCGACCACGGGTACCGCACGTGGCGGGTGCAGGGCCGGGCCACGGCGCAGGCCGCCGTGCTGGTGCCGCTCCTCCAGGTGGCCGTCGTGGCCGTGGGCGGGCTGCTGGTCGGCGAGGGACGGCTGAGCGTGGGCGGGCTGGTGGCCGCCACCCGGTACGCGGCGCTGGCGGCGGGCGTCGGGACGCTGGTCGGCCAGCTCAACGCCCTGGTGCGCAGCCGCACGGCCGCGCTGCGGCTGGCGGAGGTGCTGGCCGTTCCCACCATGCGGGCCGGACACCTGGGGGTGCCCGCCCCGGCCCACGAGGAGACGGCCTTTGCCGCGGGCCGCTTGGAGCTGTGCGGCGTGCACGCCTCGTACGGCGGTGACGGGGCGCCCGGCGACGAGGTGCTGCGCGGGGTGGACCTGGTGGTGCCCGCCGGTGCCACGGTGGCCGTGGTGGGCCCCTCGGGCGCGGGCAAGTCGCTGCTGGCCGCCGTCGCCGGGCGGCTGGTGGAGCCCGATGCCGGACGGGTGCTGCTGGACGGCGTGGACCTGGCCGCGCTGGAACCCGGGGCGCTGCGCACCGCGGTCGGCTTCGCGTTCGAGCGCCCCGTCCTCTTCGGCGACACCGTGGGCGAGGCCGTCGCGGCGGGCATCCCCGCGGGGCACGGATCAGGCCAGGGTCCCGCCCGGGAAGCGCGGGTCCGGCAGGCGGTGTCCGCCGCCTGCGCCGACGGCTTCGTCCGCACGCTGCCGCACGGCTACGACACCCCTCCCGGGCAGGCGCCGCTGTCCGGTGGCGAGGTGCAACGCCTCGGCCTGGCGCGGGCTTTCGCGCAGGGCGGTCGAGTGCTGATCCTGGACGACGCCACCTCCAGTCTGGACACCGTGACCGAAGTGCGGGTGACGCGAGCCATGCTGGAGGGCACCGCCGGGGCACGGACCCGGCTCGTGGTCGCGCACCGCGCCTCGACGGCCGCCCGCGCCGACCTCACCGCCTGGCTGGAGCGTGGCCGAATCCGTGCGGTCGCCCCGCACGAGAGGCTGTGGGACCTTCCGGAGTACCGGGCCCTGTTCGGCAGTGGAGCCCCGGAGCAGCAGTGGTGAGCTCCCAGCGCGCAGGCCCGTCCGCACGCCGTGGCAGGCACCGCCGCGCCCAGGGGCCCGTTCGTGCGGGGCTGCGGTTCCTGCGGCGCCGTCCGGGCGTGCTGGTGGCGTTGGCGGGCTGGTCGGTGCTGGAGGCGGCGCACACCTTCGCGCTGGGTTTCGCGCCGGCCCGCGCTCTGGACGACGGCTTCCTGGCCGGGCGCCCCGTCACCGGGCTCTGCTGGCTGGCCGCCGCCGCAGCGGGGTTGCTGGTGGGGGCGGTGGGTACCGCGCGGGTGTACCGCTGCGTGGCGGCACTCGCCGAACCGCTGCGCGACGTGCTGGTGCGCCGCGTGGTGGAGCGCAGCCTGTACGAGGCCGTCACCGCCGCGGTGACCCCGGTTCAGGCGGCGGACGGCGCCGCCGGTGGCTCCGCGGGCCCAGCAGGCGCAGCCGGGCCCGGTCACCCGGCGGGTACGGGTGTCGTCTCCCGGCTCACCCACCAGGTGGAGATCGCCCGGGACAGCTTCGCGGGCCTGGTGATGGTCTCCCGAGCCTTCGCCGTGTCGCTGGTCGGCGCGGTCCTGGGCCTGGCCGCGCTGGCGCCGCAACTGCTGCTCGTCGTCGTGCCGCCACTGGCCGCGGGCCTGGCCGTCTTCGCCGTGACGCTGCGTCCGCTGGCCCGGCGGCAGCGGGACTTCCTGGTCGCCGACGAGGAGTTGGCAGCGGGGACCGGGGACTGTGTGCGGGCGCTGCGCGACGTCGCCGCGTGCGGAGCGGGGGACGGGGCGGAGCGGGCGGTGCGGCAGCGTATCGACGCCGAGCGGTGCGCGGCCGACGCGCTCGCGTACTGGGGGGTGGCCCGCGCCCTCGCGCTGGGCCTCGGCGGCCGTCTGCCCGTCGTCCTGCTGCTGGTGCTGACGCCCTGGCTGCTGCGGCAGGGGGTGAGCGCCGGGTCGCTGGCCGGGGCGCTGACCTATCTGACGCAGGCGCTGCTCCCCGCGCTGCAGAGCCTGGTGCACGGGCTGGGCGGTGCCGGGGCCCGGCTCGCCGTCGTGATCGACCGCCTGCGGCAGGGGGCACCGCCCGCCTCCCCCACCGTCGCGTTTCCGCTCCCGCGCACGAGCCCGGTCCCTCCAGCGCCGCTCGGACCGGAGGCGGTGCGGGGGCAGGAGACCGTGTCAGGGCGGGGGACCGCGTCGAAGCGGGAGGCGGCTTCGGGGCCGGTGCCGTGCCGGGCCGCCACAGGGGCGCCTGCGGCGCTCGAACTGCGGGATGTCACCTTCGCCTACGGCCCGGAGGCCGAACCCGTGCTGGCAGGCCTCGACGTCTCGGTGCCGGCAGGAACCCATCTGGCGGTCGTCGGCCCCAGCGGAGCCGGCAAGTCCACGCTGGCGCTGCTGGTCGCCGGACTGCTGCGCCCCACTCGCGGCGAGGTGAGGCTGGCCGGAAGGCCCGCCGCGGGGCACCCGGGCGGCACCCCGCCCACCCGCCAACGGGTGCTCATCCCGCAGGAGTCGTACGTCCTGACGGGCAGCGTGCGGCAGAACCTGTGCTGCCTGCTGCCCCCGCACGCCGCACGACCCTCCGACCCGGCGCTGTGGGAGGCCGCAGAGGCGACGGGCGCCGGCGCGTTGGTGCGCCGGCTGGGCGGGCCGGCGGGACACGTGGACCCCGCGGGCCTCTCCGCGGGTGAGCGGCAGCAACTCGCGCTGGCCCGCGCCCATCTCTCACCCGCGCCGCTAATCGTCCTCGACGAGGCGAGCAGCCACCTCGACCCCGTCGCCGAGGAACGCGCCGAGAGGGCCTTCGCACGGCGCGGCGGCACGCTGGTGGTGATCGCGCACCGGATCAGCTCCGCCCTGCGCGCCGAACGGGTACTGGTGCTGGACGGTCCCCACACGTGCTGCGGCACCCACCGGGAACTGCTGGAGCGGTCACCTCTGTACCGGGACCTGACCGCCAACTGGGCGCCGCACCCCCGCGTGTAGCGACGGTCCGGGCGGGTGGAGTCCCGACGGGCCGCGCGGTGTACACCCCGGGGGGCGCAGCGGCTCACAGCCAGCCCGCTCCCTGCGAGATGCGGATGGCGTCCACGCGGTTGCGGGCGCCGGTCTTGCGGGTGATGGCGGACATGTAGTTGCGCACGGTCCCCGTCGACAGGCCCAGCCGACGCGCTATCTCGGTGACGGGCGCGCCCTCGGCCGCCGCGGAGAGGACCGTCAGCTCCCGTTCGCTGAGCGGCACTTCCGAGGCGCGCAGCAGGGTGCCGGCCAGCGCGTTGTCGACGAAGCGCTCCCCCGCGGCGACCCGCCGGACACCGGTCACGAGTTGTTCGGGGAGGGCGTCCTTGCCCACGAAGCCACGCGCCCCCGCGTCCAGCGCCCGGCGCAGCGCCCCGGGGCAGTCGTGGCTGACGAGCACCAGCAACCGCCGGGCAGGCCCCGTCCCGGCGCTGCGTATGCAGCCGCGGACGTCGTCGGGGACGCGGAGGGGTTGCGCCAGCGCGGCGAGCGGGGCGCGCCCTGTCAGGTCGGCGTCCGCCACGCACACATCGGCGTCCGGCGTGCGCCCCGGCCTGGTCGCCTCCTTCCAGGAGACGGCGTCGATCTCGATGTCGGGCTCCGATCCGACCAGAGACGCCAGCCCGCATCTGAGGATGCGCACATCGTGTACCAGCAGTACTCGGATCACGTCGAGTCCCCTCTAAGTGCCTGATAGCCGTGTATGACAGGCGCCGCTTCATACATACAAGCTCATCGCGTGGAGGAGACGGGGAGTTTTGGCCACACATTGACACCAGGCGTGCGCGTTGTGTTATGGGGGCGCGTGAGGGGCGCATCCCACGGCCGGGCCCCCACCGCCTCTGCCGCCGCAGTCGTCACATCCGCCGCGCGTCACCACACCGTCGTCGGTCGTCCACGCCACCGGCCGTCACCACACCAAGGCCGCCAGCAGGGTCAGCCCGGCGAGGGCGCAGGCGACGTAGTCGCCGACGTGTCCGGAGTGGAGGCGGCGCACCGGCACGGACCAGCGGGGCCGCACGCCGCTGGGCACGGTGCGCAGCGCGGCGCAGGCGGCACCGACGGCGAGCCCGGTCGAGAGCAGCCCGAGCAGGACCCCGGCCGTCGACCAGTGCGGCACGAGAGAGGGCGGGGCGTGTGCCTCGGCGGCGTGCAGCACGGTCATGGCGTAGCCGGTGTGGTCGGTGAAGGTGTCGGCGGCCCGGCTGACGGCCGACCACAGCGGCGGCACGCAGCCGACCGCCAGCCCGCCCGTGAGGAGCGCCACGGCCGCGGCGAACATGGTGTCGGGCACCCGGGTCACCCGGCCGCGGGTCTCCTCCGGTTCGTCGGCACCGGTGGTCTCCGGGTCGTCCTCCGCCTCGCTCTCGGCCGCTCCGCTGCCGGGACGGTCCCCGTGGCGGGAGGGGGCGGCCTCGACCCGGCCCTCGTCGGCGGGTGGGGCGCCCAGGCCCCAGAAGACGCCGCCGGCCACCCGCAGGACGGCTCCCCCGGTGGCGGCGGAGACGAGCACGAAGACGACCGTCAGCCATCCCCCCGCCGCCTCCTCCGAGAGGGCCTTGCCCAGTCCGGTGCCGAACGGCGGGAGCCCGGCGAGGGCCAGCCCGCCGACCGTGAACAGCACGCCGAGCTGCCGCAGTTCTCCGCCGCGGCTGTGCAGCTCCCGCTCGTCGACGCTGCCGAACCGGTCCACCAGCACGCCGGCGCAGGCGAACAGCGCGGCCTTGACGCCGGTGTGCCCGAGAACGTACAGCGCGGTGCCCGTGACGGCTTCCGGGGTGAGGACGGCCAGCGCGACGAGGAAGAGCCCGGTATGGGCGATGGTGGAGAAGGCCAGCAGCCGTTTGACGTGCCGTTGCAGCCAGCACAGCAGCGAGCCGACGACGGCGGTCAGCACGCCCAGCGCCAGGAGTGCGCGGTGGACGGCCGCCTCCGGAAGGCCCCCGGTACCCGCGAACACGGTCCAGTAGAGCCGGGCCACGCCGTAGACGCCCAGTTGCACCATCACCCCGGACAGCAGCATGCACACCGGAGTCGGCGCCACCGAGTGCGCGTCGGGCAGCCAGAAGTGGAAGGGCACGGCGGCCGCCTTGACGAGGAAGCCCGTGGCCACCAGGACGAACGCCGCCTTCACCAGCGTCCCCGAGCCGTCCGGGGCGGCGTCCAGGTGCGCGCCCAACTGGGCGAGGCCGAGCTCCCCGGTGTGGGCGTACAGCAGTCCTACGCCGAGCAGCAGGGAGTAGCCGCCCAACGAGTTGAGGAAACCGAAGGTGAGGGCGCCCTGGACGGCGCGGGCCTCGTCGACGCGGTACCCGGTCAGGGCGTAGGCGACGACGCCCATCAGTTCGAAGAAGACGAAGGCGTTGAACAGGTCGCCGGTCAGGACGAATCCGTTCATGGCCGCCTGGAAGGCCAGGATCAGCGCCGGGAAGGCGCCGGCCTGGTGCGGGGGCGGATCGTCGAAGAACCGCCACGAGTAGACGAGCACGGTCACCACGAGGACGGAGACGACGGCGGCCAGGCCGAGCCCGATGCCGTCACCGACCAGCACGATGCCCACCCCCGTCCCGTGCCGGGGCCGCCAGCCGCCCACCCACTCCACGGCCGCCGGACGGTGCGCGGTGGCGACCAGCACCCCGAGGGCGAGTGCGGAGGCGGCGCCGGCGACGACCGCGCCGAAGACGTCGGCGACGTACCGGGGCAGCCACCGCCCGGTGGCCACCAGCACGGCCGCTCCGAGCAGCGGCCCGGCGACCAGTACGGGCAGGAGCTGTGCTGCCGTCATCCGCGCAGCTCCCGCAGTTCGTCGGGGTCGACGGTGCCGTGCCGTTTGGAGACCTGCACGACCAGCGCGAGCAGCAGCGCGGTGAGGGTCGCTCCGACGACGACGTCGGTGAGCGTGAGGGCCTGCACCACCGGGTCCACGACCGGGCGGGTGCCGGGCCTCAGGTCGGAGAAGACGGGCGCGGTGCCGCCGCGGCGGTATCCGACGGACAGCAGCAGGACGTAGGTGGAGGCCTGGCAGACCGCGAGCGAACCCACGGCGTGGATGAGGTTGCGACTGGTGGCGAGGCCGTAGCAGCCGGCCAGGAACAGCCAACCGGCCACCAGGTACGGCAGGATGCTCACGCTGCGCCCCCTTCGCCGCGGCGTCCGTCCCCGTCCCCGCCCCCCACGCTTCCGGCCCCCTGCTCACCGTCTTCGGACTCGATCACGATGGCCTGGTCGAGGAACTGTGCCAGCAGCACCACGACGGCGGCGGCGACCTCGAGCCCGATGGCCGCGTTGAGGACGGGCACGGTGCCGCCGGAGGAGAGCGTGCCCAGGGTTCCGTAGGGCAGGACGTTCTCCAGAAAGGACGCCCCGGTCATCAGGACGCCCAGGCCGAGGAGGGGGTAGCCGGCCTCCCCGGCCGCGTCGGCGAGCGTGAACAGGGGCACGGAGCGGACCCGTTGGAGCGCGCGGTAGTCGACGGCGATGTAGAGCAGGTGCAGCGCGGTCGCCGCCACGACGCCGCCCTGGAAGCCGCCACCCGGGCTGACCTGGCCGTGGGCGACGACGTAGAGCCCGGTCAGCAGCGTCACCGGCAGGACGGCCAGCGCGTAGCGGCGCAGCGGTGCGGGCACCCGCGCCGGTTCGGGCTCCACGCGGCGCTCGTCGCGGGTGGTCCGCAGGATGACGACGGTGCCGAGGACCGCGCCGAAGAGGATGGCCTGCTCGCCCATCGTGTCGAAGGCCCGCTGGTCGAAGTTGATGGAGGCGATCGCGTTGGAGGTGTGCCGCCCGAGCGCGGTCTCGACCGCACGCTGTCCGTACGGGTGCCAGGAGCCGCCGAAGCCGGGCAGCTTCCGGAAGGCGGCCACCAGCATCGCGGCCAGCCCGAGGAGCCCGACGGCCAGCACCACCGTGCGCACGCGCAGGCTCATTCGTGCTCCTCCCGCCGTTCGCTGCGGGCTTTGCGTCGCACCTTGCGTACCGACAGCAGCACCATCAGCGGGGTGAGGGCGGTGCCGACGGCGAGTTGCGAGAGAGCTACGTCCGGCGCCTGGAGCACCGCAAACAGCAGGGCGAGCGCCAGTCCGAGCCCCGCGAGGGCGAACACCTGACGCACCGGGTCGCGGGTCAGCACGGTAGCCGTCCCGGCGACGGTCACCAGCAGCAGCGCCAGCACGATCGGCAGGTCGTCAGCCATGGGAGCCGTCCCCTCCGGGCGGGGTCGTCAGCGCCCGGGTGCACAGGGCGCTGCCCGCCACCAGCAGCCCCGCGATGAACAGCAGTTTCAGCGTGGTCCTGCCGGGCGTGGCCGCGACGCAGACCGGTACGACCACCACGGGTACGGGCGCCACGCTGAGCGCGGTCATCGTCCGGGTGACCCGGCGGGACGGACGGTCGGCTCGCAGCTCCTCCCCCAGCAGCCGTTCGTAGATCAGCGTGCCGACCGGGCCGAGCACGGCCAGGACCAGTGCCATGTCCGTGTAGGAGGACCGCGCGTAGCCCTGGGAGAGGAGCAGCAGAGCGAGAGCGGCCAGCACGGTGGCCAGGTTCTGCGCCAGTACACGGCGCCGGACGGAACCCGTGCACATGGCGAGCAGCGTGGGCAGGAAGCCGACGAGGAGCAGCGCGCAGGCCGCTGCGAGCCAGCCGTTCATCGCCGCGCCGCCGCTCTGCGGGCGGCCCGTCCCCCGTACGCGGCGAACAGGGCGGCACCCGCGCCGACACCACACTCCAGGGTGTCGACCGACTGGATCAGGACCAGCCAGAGCCCGGCCAGCACCACCCACCAGACGGCCACCTCCGCGGCCGCCGCGAGCCGACGCACCATCAGGCCGTCTCCCCTCGACGGACGGTGCCCACCCGGGCCGGACGGGTCAGTGGGTACCACCACGCGCGCGGCGTGAAACGAGCCGCGCGGGCGCCGTACGGACCACCCCGCGCGTCGTTTCGGCCGGTGCTCCGGGGGTACCGCGACGCTCTTGGGACCATCCCGGCACGACGCACCCGAGAGCCGTCGGAGCGTCCGGCGAGCGAAGCGAGTGGAGTGACAGATGCGACTGACCGAGGCCGCCACCACGACCCCGGAGACCCTGCCGGAGCCCGCCGATCGGGCGCTGCCGTCGCTGGGTGCCCGCGAGACGGCCGGTGTGGTGGGCGACGTGCTGCTGCCGGTGCTGGCGGGCGGGGTGATCGTCCGCAGGCCCTCGGCGATGTCGCTGTTGGAGCGCACCGGTTGGGACCGGCGCGGGGTGCGGCGGATGCGCGCCCTGCGGGACCGGCACGGAACGGGGCCGCTGCCGCTGACGGTGCGGGGGCGTGCGTACGCGATGGTGCTGGATCCGGGGGACGCGGAACGGATCCTGGCGCAGACCCCCGAGCCGTTCAGTCCGGCGACGCTGGAGAAGCGCAGCTCCCTGGCGCAGTTCCAGCCGCACGGGGTGCTCATCTCCGGCGGCCGGGAGCGGGCCGCGCGGCGGGAGTTCGTCGAACAGGTCCTGCAGACCCCCGAGCCGCTGCACGAGCTGGCGGGCCCGCTGGCCGGCGTCGTCCGCGAGGAGGCGGCAGCGCTGCTGGCCGAGGCCGACCGGTCGGGCGAGCTGCGGTGGGAGGACTTCGACGCCGCCTGGTGGCGGGCGGTACGCCGCATCGTGCTGGGTGACGCCGCCCGGGACGACACGACGCTGACCGCCCAGTTGGGGGCGCTGCGCTCGGCGGCCAACTGGTCGCTCGCCGGGCCCCGCCGCAGGCGGTTGCGCAGCGCTTTCCTCGCCCGGGTGCGCTGGTACACGGCCCGTGCGCAGCCCGGCAGCCTCGCCGAGCGGGTCGCCGCCACCCGGGCGCCGGCCGGTACCGACCGGGCGGGGCAGATCCCGCACTGGCTGTTCGCCTACGACGCCGCAGGCATGGCCGCGGCCCGGACGCTGGCGCTCCTGGCCACCCACCCGGAGGCGGCCGCTCGCGCCCGCGCGGAGGCGCGCGACGGCCAGGTGACGGCCCCTCGCCGGCTGCCGTACCTGCGCGGCTGCGCCCTGGAGTCGGTGCGGCTGTGGCCGACGACGCCGCTGATCCTGCGCGAGAGCACCGCCGAGACCTCATGGGCGGGCGGCACGCTGCCCGCGGGCACCGTTTTCGCCCTGTACACGCCCTATCTGCACCGTGCCGAGCCGGCCGGCGCTGCGGGTGACAGCTTCGCGCCGCAGCAGTGGACGCAGGAGACCGGGCATCGGGCCCGGTCCAACCCGGCGCTCGTCCCGTTCAGTTCGGGTCCCGCGGGCTGCCCCGGGGAGAACCTGGTGCTCTTCACCGTCAGCACCCTGCTGGCCGCCCTGCTCGAGGAGCACCAGTTCGGCCTGGCTTCCCACGCCCAGCTGCGGTCCGCCGCTCCGGTGCCCGCCACACTCGACCACTTCACGCTCCGCTTCCGGGTGGATCCGCTGCACGCGGGGTGAGCCCCGGCCGGATGCGCGCCCGGAGGCCGGGCGGATGTGACGAGCCGGGGGGACGGACGGCGGACGGGAGGGGCGGGACCACGACGGTCCCGCCCCTCCCGTCCGCCGTCGCTCACACCCCGTCCACCTCGTCCTCGTCCCTGGTGCGCAGGGCGTCCTCCTCCGCGGACAGGCCGCTTTCACCCGCGATCAGGCCGCCCTCGCCGGTTTCCTGGCCGTAGACGTCCTGCCGGCGGGGCGGGGTGGGCTCGGGGTCGGTACGCAGCAGCCCGGACGCCTCGTCGGGCGGCCCGGAGACGGCCTCCCGTTCGGAAACCTCGGGCTCCTCCTCGGCGAGCCGCTCGTCCAGGGACTCGCCCTCGCGGATCTCGGCGGGGGTGGGCGCGGAGCGGGTGACGGCCGTGGGCTCGTCACCGGGCACCGACTCCTTCTGCGGGTCACTGGCCCGCTGCTGCTCGGGAGTGCCGTCCTGGAGATCCGGGATGCCCTGCTCCTCCGGGGCGACGCCCGGGTCGGCCGGCTCGGCGTGCTCCTCGTCCGCCTCCGCCTCCGGCGTCAGGAACGAGGTGTCGAAGCCGCCGGTGTCCTGGCCGGGGCCACGGGGTGGCGGGTCGGACTCCACGGGCGGGTTCCACGCCCCGCGGTCGGCCCGGTCGCCCGGCAGCCGGCCTTCCTGGGGCCCCTCGCCCATCTCGGCGGCGTCCTCCGTGCTGACACCCTCTTCCGCGGGGATGTCCCTGCCGTCTCCGGTCATGGTCGCCTCCTTACGTCCGGACCTCCGGGTACCCCTCCACCCTCCCGGCTACGCGGGGCGCGTCGCAGGTCGGCAAGGGTTCGCAGCGGGATCACGTCTCCCGCTCCAGCCGGGCGTACGCGCTCTCCTCCAGCTGGGTGAGCAGGTCCGCCGGACCCTCGTAGATCTCCTGGGCACCGGCCTCCTCCAGGTCGGCACGCGGGATGCCGCCCGAGAGGACACCGAGTGCGGTCACCCCCGCGCGGGAGGCGGCGTACATGTCCCATACGGAGTCACCGATGAACACCGTCTGCTCCCGGGCGGCACCCGTGCGTTCCCTGGCCTGGTCGACGGAGTCCGGGGCCGGTTTGCCCCGCTCGACGTCGGAGGCGCTGGCGATGTGGGTGATGAGGTCGTCGACGTCCAGGGCGCGGCGCATCGCCGCCAGCTCGCCGCCCACCGCGGAGGTGACGAGCACGATCTGCCAGCCCCTCTCGTACAGGGCGTGCAGCAGCTCGCGGGCGCCCTCCAGCGCGGCGAGCCGCTCGTGGCAGGTGGCGAAGAGCGTCTTGTGGGCGGCGCTGATGGACGCGTCCTGGTCACGGTCGCGGCCCTCCCCCAGAACGTGGGCGATCAGGTCGCCGCCGCCCAGTCCGATGGCCCGGTGCAGGGTGGCGGTGGGCACCTTGTGCCCCGCCTGCCGCAGGGCCTCCCACCAGGCGTCGACATGCAGGTAGGTGGTGTCGGTGAGGGTGCCGTCGACATCGAAGAGTGCGGCGCGCGGCATGGCGGCTCCTTGG
This sequence comes from Streptomyces sp. CNT360, assembly GCF_000424785.1. NCBI lineage: Bacteria > Bacillati > Actinomycetota > Actinomycetes > Kitasatosporales > Streptomycetaceae > Streptomyces > Streptomyces sp. CNT360. The sequence goes on from NZ_AUKO01000020.1 coordinate 67,349, forward strand.
GTTCGGGGGCGAGCAGGGCAGGTCCGGAAGCGGGCCCGTGGCCGGGGGCCGGGGGCGTCGGAAGGTCAGGGACATGCCGTGGGCGGGTGTCGGGAGGGGCGGTCGGGCGTGCAGCGAGCGGTTCTTCAGCGGTCGGGGCGGGAGGGGGCGGGCGGACCGTCGGCCAGCACGCGGACCGTGTCCAGCTCGGGGGAGACCGCGTCGGGCAGGTTCATGCCGGCCGCCACCCCGCTGCGCAGATAGTCCAGGACAGTGCCGGTCAGTCGCTCGCCGGGCAGCACGGTGGGGATGCCCGGCGGATACGGGGTGATCATCTCGGCGGCGATCCGCCCCTCGGCCTCGTCCACCGGCACGTCCTCGTGTGCCCCGAAATAGGCGTCCCGGGGCAGGCACGCCTGTTCCATCCGCAGGTCGGCTGGGCTGCGCAGGCGCACGGTCGGCGAAGCGGGGAAATCGTCCGCGCGGGCGAGCAGCTCTGCCACGGCGTCGAGCAGGGCGGCGGCGGTGTGGCGGTCGTCGGCGTGGGTCAGCTGCGTGTTGATCCGGCGGTGGTCGCTGATGTGCACGTCGAGGTGGCGGTGCTCCCGCAGCCAGTCGGCGGCCTGGTATCCGGTGAACGGCAGCTCCGCCAGATCGATGACGACCGGCAGCGGGTCCAGATCGGCTGCCAGGCCCTCGCCGACGAAGTCGGCCCTGTCGTCGACGTGCAGCCCCGGCATGGCCTCCAGACGCCCCCTCACCTCCCCCGCGAGGTCGAGTGCGCGGCCCAGCAGCTCGTGGCCGCGCTGCACCATCTGCCGGCGCCAGCCGTCCAGCCCCGCGTAGATCAGCACGTTGGGGCTGGTGGTGCCCAGCAGGTCGGCACGCTGGGCCAGCGTCAGCGGGTCGATGCGGGGTCCCTGGAGGTGGAAGACGGAGCCCTGCTCCAGGCCGCTGCCCATCTTGTGGATGCTGGTGACGCAGACGTCGGCGCCCGCGTCCATGGCCCAGGTGGGCAGGTCGCGGTGGAAGGGCAGGTGGGCGCCCCAGGCCTCGTCGACGATCAGGGGCCGGTCCCGGCGGTGGCAGACGTCGGCGACGGCGTGCAGCTCGGCGCAGCTGCCGTACGGGGTGGGGCTGGTGACCAGGGCGCCGCGCGCGTCCGGGTGCCGGGCGAACGCGGCCTCGAAGGCGGCGGCCGACGGCGCGTGCGCGAGCAGCCGCTTCTCGTCCCACTGCGGCTCCACCCAGACGGGGTGGATGCCCGAGAGGACCAGCCCGGAGATCACCGACTTGTGGGCGTCCCGGCCGACCAGCAGCTTCTCGTGCGGCCCGGCGACCGTGAGCATCGCCGACTTCACCGACAGCGAGCTGCCGCAGGTGGAGAAGAACGTGTGCTCGGCGTGGACCGCCTCCGCCATCAGCTGCTCAGCCTTGACGAGGACGGCGGCCCGGGTACGGCGGTCGTCCAGCCCGCCGGAGGCCAGGACATCGCCGTGGAAGACCGCGTCCCCCAGCACCTCGCGCACGCGCGGGTCGGCGCCCCTGGCCTGCTTGTGGCCGGGCGGGGAGAAGGGCAGCTCGTCCGCCTCGCGGTAGCGGGCCAGCGCCTCCAGCACCGGTGCGGCATCGTGATCCATGCGTTCCGTAGTGCCCGCACAGTGCGGAAGGGAACCAGCCGGCCGCGGGGAACGCTCGGATCAGCGGCGCTCCCGGGGCGTCTCCCGCACCACGTCCTCGGGCTTCTTGTCGTCCCGCAGTCCCAGGAAGCGGGGGTGGCGCAGCATGCCGTCGCGGGTCCACTCGGTGAAGCCGATCTGTGCGACCAGGCGGGGCTCGACCCAGTGGGCGCCGCGCTCGCGGACCGGATCGGCGAACGGGGAGCGGCGCGCCTCCAACCGGTCCAGACCGCGGCGCAGGGTCACCAGCGTGGCGTGGTCGTAGCCGGTGCCGACCTTGCCCGCGTAGCGCAGCGCGCCGCCCTCGTAGTAGCCCACCAGCAGCGCGCCGAAGCCCACCCGGCTGCCGGCCGGCTCGGTGAAACCGCCGACCACGAGCTCCTGGCCGCCGGCGCACTTGAGCTTGAGCCAGTCCGGGGAGCGGCGGGACTGGTAACGCCCGTCGGCGCGTTTGGCGATCAGCCCCTCCCAGCCTCGCGCGCACGCCTGGTCGAGCAGTTCCTGGCCGCCCTCGTTGCGGTGCGTGGTGAAGCGGAGCGGTTCGTGGAAGTCCAGCGCCCTGCGCAGCAGCGATTTGCGGGTACGCAGCGGCAGCCGGGTGAGGTCCGTGCCGTCGAGCCGGAGCAGGTCGAACACGTAGTAGGTGACGGCGACGCCGCTGGCTCTGGCCTGCCGTTCGGTGCTGAGCTGCATCCGCTGCTGGAGCCGGGCGAAGTCGGTACGCCCGCCGGCGAAGGCCACGATCTCACCGTCGACGGTGAAGTCGGTGCAGCCCTGAGCGGACAGCGCCTCCACGATCTCCGGGTAGGTGGCGTCGACGCGTCGCCCGGAACGGGACAGCAGCCGCTCCGTGCCGCCCTCGCGGACGGCGAGCGCCCGCACCCCGTCGAGTTTGCGTTCGAAGACCCAGCCGCCGGCGGAGAAGTCCCGCCGGTCGCTCAGCTCCGCGCGCATGGGCCGCTCGGCCAGCGCGGCGCCCGGCGCCGATGTGCGAAGCAGGGCGCGCTCGTCCGGAGGGAGGCCCTTGAGCAGGCCGCTCACCCCGGGCCGCCTTCGCGGGTCCACTCCGCGGCGGGCTCCTCCCGTACCTGCTTGAGGGTGCGGTCGCTCAGCGCCGAGCGGACCCGCCAGGGGTCCGGGGCGCCCCGGGAGGAGGCGTGGCTGTCGCTCTTCTTGACCAGCAGCCAGGCCTCGCGCTCGCCGTCGTCGCCGCTGCGGAAGCGGGAGAGCGCCCAGTCGCCGCGCAGCTTGCCGCCGTGCATCCGGAAGGAGATGTGCCCCTTGGCCAGCGCCTTGCCGAAGTCCCGGGACAGCGGTTCGTAGGTGCCCTCGTCCCAGACGATGACGGGGCCCGCACCGTACTCGCCGCGCGGAATGACGCCCTCGAAGGTGCGGTAGTCCAGGGGGTGGTCCTCGGTGGGCATGGCCAGCCGCTTGTCGTGCGGGTCCATGGAGGGGCCCTTGGGTACCGACCAGGACTTGAGCACACCGTCCCACTCCAGCCGGAAGTCGAAGTGCAGCGTGGTCGCGTCGTGGATCTGCACCACGTAGCGGGGCTCGTCGCCGCTGCGCGCGTGCTTGCCCTCCGGCTCGGCCGTACGGTCGAACCGGCGCTTGTGCCGGTATGTCTTCAGCGCGTCCTCGTCACCGCTCACGCCGCGTCCTTCCCGGCCACCGCACGTCAGCGGCGGCCTCGTCGCACCCCTCCGCGTTCCCCCTTGTCGTGCGGGCGACACCGGACGCCGCCGGCCGCCCCCCGGGCAGCCGTCCGTACCGGGCCGGGCGGCGTCCGCGGGGTCAGTGGACGGGGCCGAGCTGGGAGGACCAGGGGATCAGCGGGTAGCTGAGCGGGGGCGGACGGACACCGCCCGGGCCGACGACATGGCTGCCGATCCGGCCGCCCAGGTGCACCAGCCGCCCGTCGTCCTGGCGGAAGTGGACGGCGCCGTCGCCGCGCTGCACGGCCGCCACGGCCTCGGCGAGGAAGCCGAGCTCGCCGGCGTCCTGGTCGGACCACTCGTACGCGCTCCACATGTACTGGTCCACCCACAGGGTCGCCACGTCGTCGAGGTAGACGGCGATCATGGTGGAGGCGTTGCCCGGGCCGATCAGCACACAGAACTCGTCCGTCACCAGCGGAGAGAGCGGATATCCGGGCACGGCCCGCGCAGCGTCGGTGAAGATCTGCACGACGGGGTGCACACGCCGTGGCGGCTCGCCGCCCCGGATGCCGGGGCTCGACCGTACGTGGACGTGCGGGCGGACCGGCACCGTCTCGCGCCGCCCCTCCTCGTCCTCCACCTGCTCGCTCAGTTGTTCGCTCACCGTCACGTTCCCCTCGTCGTCCGGCCTGCCGGGTCGGCGGGGCCGGCCGGTCCTCGCTCTGCCGACCGGTCCGCCGTCGGCCTGCCGGTCGGTCTGCCAGGTCGCCGTCTTGTCGGCGTCTTGTCGGTGTCTTGTCGGCGTCAACGACGGTATGCGGGATATGTCCGGGTAGCAGCCCGGGAGGGGCGAGACGGTGACCTCTGCCCGGCCCGTGTCCACCGAGTGGGCGTAGCTCTGAGGGCGCCGGCCGGGTGGGGCCGCACCGGACAGGCAGACAGGCAGCATGAGGTCGGCAGTCGGCAGTCGGCAGTCGGCAGTCGGCAGTCGGCAGTCGGCAGTCGGCAGTCGGCAATGCTGCCGCGTTCGCAGCGTGTCCGGTACAGCGCCCCGGGGTCACGCCCGGGGCCACGCGCTCCTTCCGGGCCCGGTCCCGGCCGGGCGGCGCAAGGCGGACAACAGCGCGGTGGTGGGCAGCCACAGGCCGGCCAGCAGCGCGACGCAGGCGCCGAACGCCCCGCCGCTGCCGTGGGCGGCGGACAGCGCCGCGAACAGCGCGCCGATGCCTGCGACGCCCGCCGCCTCCGCCACCTGCACGGCGGTGAGCAGCCCGCCCGAGGCGGCGCCGGCGTCCTCGGGCACCACCTCGGCGAGGGCGAGCCCGAGCAGCGAGGTGGCAACGATGCCACCGCCCAGCCCGTACCGCAGCAGGCCCGGCAGCAGCACGAGGGCCCGGTCGCCGGGGTGCCCGCCCTCCCCGGCCGCGCACCCGGCCAGCAGTCCCAGGCCCGTCACCAGGGCGCCGCAGGGTACGACCCGCCCGCCCCAGCAGGCGACCAGCCTGCCGCGCCACGGCGGCGGCCCGAAGTGCACACGGCCGTCGGCACGAACTCGACGGCGGCCTGCCACAGCGCCAAGGACAGCCTCCGCTGGAGGTGGAAGGCCGGCAGGAAGACGAAGGCGCCGTCGCCTCCGTGGAAGAGCAGCGCGCCAGGCACGCCGAGGGAGAACCTGCGCTGGGCGAAGAACCGCGGCGGCAGCAGCGGGGCCCGTCCGGCGCGGGCGACACGGTGCTGCCACGCGACGAACACCCCCAGCAGCACGGCTGCGCCGCACACCTCGGCCACCAGGGGCGTCCACGCGTGTTCGGCGCCGGTCACCAGCGGGTGCAGCAGGCCGAAGAGGCCGACTCCCGGCGGGGCGGCCCCCGGCAGGTCCAGTCCGAGCCGCTCCCCCGTCCGGCCGCTTCGGGGCACCAGGGCGGGCCCCGGCGAAGGTGAGGGCGCACAGCGGGACGTTTACCAGGAGACGTTGACCAGGAAGAGCGCGCGCCGGACCAGCCCGGCCACGTTCCACTGAAGGAGCAGGCCACCGACGATCCGCCCGGCGACGACGCCTGCGCCCACCACGGAGCCGTAGAGGCTGAGGGCGCGCGCCCCGCCCGTCCTCGCGCAGGAAGGTGACCTGCACCGAGGCCAGCACCAGCACCTGGGGCAGCATGAGTGCGGCGGCCAGGTCCTTCGCGATCCGCGCTCCGATGAGAAACTGCGGTGTGGTGGCGCACGCGCACGCGGTGGGGGTGACGGCGAAGGCCGCGGCCCCGGTCAGGGACAGCCGCCGTCTGCCGTACAGGTTTCCGAGGCGGCCGCCCGTGACGAGCCCGACGGCGTAGGCGAGGGCGTAGCCCACCGGCACGAGTGGGATCTGGGCGAACGTGGCGTGCGTGTCCGCCCGGATGGCCGGGTTGGCGACGTTCACGAGGAAGATGTCGAGGAATCCGATCAGCGCGCCGAGCAGCACGACGGCCGGTGCGCCCCACTGCGCAGCGCCCGCGCGAGGCGCCGCGCAGGGTGCCGGGGCCGGGCCCCGGCCGGGCGGCAGGTCCGGCTCCGGGGCCGGTGCGGGGGCGCGCGGCGGGCGTCCGGGCGTGGCGCGGCGGACGCTGCCGGGCCGGTGGGGCGGGGGTGGTCGTTCTCTGTTCCGGGCACCGCGAACTCGCCTCTCCCGGCTGGGGTGTTGGGTCCCGTCAGTGTGGGCGGGCCGTCGGCGGCGACCAAGGCGGCGCTTATGGTGGTGCCGTGAGTACCAGGACGGAGCGGCGTACGGAGCTCAGCGCCTTCCTCCGGGAGAGGCGCGCCCGGCTGCGACCGCGGGACGTGGGGCTGCCGCCGGGCAGCCGCTGCCGCACCCCGGGACTGCGCCGGGAGGAGGTCGCCACGCTCGCCGGGATCGGGTCGAGCTGGTACACGTGGCTGGAGCAGGGCCGCAGGATCGGCGTCACCGCGAGCGTGCTGGACGCGGTCGCCGGCATCCTCCGCCTCGACGGCACCGCACGCGCCCATCTGTACCGGCTGGCCGGGCACGCTGCGCCACGCACGCGCACCGCCTCCCCGGACGCAGCCGGGCAGGCGCACGCGTCCCCCGACGTTCTGCCGGAATCCGTCGCCCGGGTGCTGGAGGACCGGCTGCCTCACCCGGCCTACGTCCTGGACCGCTACTGGCGTTTCGTGGGCGGAAACGCGGCGCCGGGTGAGGTGTTCGGCGCCCCGCAGCCGGGGCAGAGCTGTCTGAACCGCTTCACCGGCGCCGTGCCCGGCACCCGTCCACCGGCGAACTGGGAGGAGCTGGCTCCCGAACCGGTCGCCGGGTTCCGCGCGGAGGCCGCACGCCACCCCGACGACCCCGTCTTCTGCCGTACCGTGACCGAACTGGCCGCACGCAGCCCCTCCTTCGCCGAACTGTGGCGGCGCCAGGACGTCAGCGACACGGCGTTGGGCACCCAGGTCCTCGACCACCCGGAGCGGGGCCGCATGGTCTTCGACCGCACCACGGTCCGCCTGGCCGACCACTGCGATCTGCACATCACCCTGCTCGGACCCGCCCGCCGGGAGAGCGATGACTGACCCGTATCCGCTCGTGGAGCCGTACGCGAGCGGCCTGCTCGATGTCGGCGACGGCAACCTCGTGTACTGGGAGGCCGCCGGCAACCCGGCGGGCAAGCCGGCTCTGGTGGTGCACGGCGGTCCCGGCTCGGGGAGCAAGCCGGCCGGGCGGCGGCTGTTCGACCCCGACCGGTACCGCATCGTCCAGTTCGACCAGCGCGGCTGCGGACGCAGCACGCCGCACGCCGCCGACCCCGCCGCCGGCCTGCACGCCAACACCACCTGGCACCTGGTCGCCGACATGGAACGCCTCCGCGAGCACCTCGGCGTCGACCAGTGGCTGCTGCACGGCGGCTCGTGGGGCTCGACGCTGATCCTGGCGTACGCCCAGACGCATCCGCGGCGCGTCGCGCAGATCGTCATCTCGGCCGTGACCACGACCCGTCGCGCGGAGACCGACTGGCTCTACCGGGGCGCAGGCCGCTTCTTCCCCGAGGCGTGGCAGCGGTTCGCGGGGTATCCGGCGGCCGAGGAGGCGGCAGCGGTGTCCGGCGTCACGACCGGTGACCTGCTCACCGCCTACGCCCGGTTGACCAGCCACCCGGACGCGGAGGTACGCGAGCGGGCCACCGCCGCGTGGGTGGCGTGGGAGGACGCGGTGCTCGGTGGCGAGACGACCGGCGGAGCCCGGCCGTACGGTGACCGGCCCGGTGTCGACCGGCTCGCGCTGGTGCGGATCTGCGCCCACTACTTCTCGCACGGCGCCTGGCTGGAGGAGGGGACACTGCTGCGAAACGCCGGACGGCTCGCGGGCATCCCGGGGGTGCTGGTGCACGGCCGGTTCGACATGGGGAGCCCGCCCGACACCGCGTGGCAGCTCGCCCGGGCCTGGCCCGGGTCCGAGTTGACTCTCGTCGACGACGCCGGGCACCTGGGAGGCGACGCCAAGCGGCACCATGTGCGGGCCGCGCTCGACCGGTTCGCCCGCGAGGCGGCGGGCTGAGCCGTCAGGATGGCTGCCATGACCGGTTCAGCCCGCGCGCTCTCCTTCGAAACCGCCGCCGACCGCTACGCCGCGCACCGGCCGTCCTACCCGCCCGCGCTCCTCGACGCCGTGGAGGAGCTGACCGGGCGCCCCCTCGCGGGCGCGCGGGCCGCGGACGTGGGGGCGGGTACCGGCATCGCCACGGCGCTGCTGCGCGACCGCGGAGCCGAGATGATCGCGGTCGAGCCCGGCGCCGCCATGGCCGGGCAGTTGCGCGCCGCGCTGCCTGGCGTACCGCTCGTCCGCGGCGACGGCAACGCCCTGCCCCTCGCCACCGGCTCCCGCGACCTGCTCACCTTCGCGCAGTCCTGGCACTGGACGCGGCCCGACCGGTCCGTCCCCGAGGCCCGGCGCGTCCTGCGGCCCGGCGGTGCGCTCGCCCTGTGGTGGAACACCAGCGCGCTGGACGCGCCGTGGACGACCGCGCAGGCCGAACGCGTGGCGCGCCACACGGCGACGCCGCCACCCTCCGCACGACGCCCCGAGGACGCGGAGGCCTTCCGGCGCGCGGGGGTGGACAGGCTCCCGGCCGCCCGGCGTCTCATCCGGTGGCAGCGCACCGTCTCCCTCGACACGCACCTGGGGAATCTCACCAGCCACTCGGCCTTTCTCGTGCGGGAGAAGGAGGACACCCGCCGGTTCGCCGAGGCCGAGCGCGCCCGCCTGCTGGAGCTCTTCCCCGACGGGCAGGTCGAGGAGGCCTATGTGGTGGACCTGCTGGTGGCAACCGTGCCGTGAGTCAGCGTCGAGCGCAGCACACCGGTCAGCTCCTCCGCCCGCGGCCCCACGAAGAAGTGGTCGCCCGGCACCGGCCGGAAGACGAAGGGGCCGTCCGTCAACTCCCGCCAGGAGCGCATGGAACCGGGCGGGACAGTGATGTCCGCCAGACCGGCCCAGGCGGTCACCGGGCAGCGCAGCCGGGGCGCCGCAGCGGATGACGCGTACGTCTCCACGAGGGTGAAGTCGGCCCGCAGTCCGGCGGCCGCCAGCTCGACGGCCGCCGGGTCGTCGAAGAGTTCGGGAGGTACCTGTCCGTACAGGCCGAGCATGGTCAGGAAGGCGGCACGCGGCAGATCGTGCACCGGCTCGCGCTCCTGAGGGAGGTGGGGCGGGCGTTGAGCGGCGACGGTCAGCCCGAGCGGCACCCTGCCGCGGGCCTCCAGCCTGCGGGCCGCCTCGTAGGCGATCAGCGCGCCCAGGCTGTGTCCGAACAGCGCGAAACCGCCGGGCGCGGCGTCGGCCTGCTCCTCCAGGACGGGCAGCAGCTGCGCCAGCAGGCCGTCCATGTCGCTGTGCGCCGCCTCGGTCGCCCGGCCCTCCCGCCCGGGGAGTTGCACCGGTACCGCTTCGATGTCCGGAGCCAGCAGCCGCTGCCACGGGCGGTGGACGGAGGCGCCCTGTCCGGCGCACGGGAAGCACAGCAGCCTGATCCGCGGCCGGCTGCCGACTGCGGAGTCGGGCGGGGTGAACGGCAGCCACGGGTTGGTCCCGGGGGCCGGTGGGGAGGTGCTCATGCGGTGATGATCCCTGCGATGGCGCGTACGGTCGGGTTCTCGATCAGGGTGGCGATGGGCAGATCGGTGTCGAACTCCTGGCGCACGCGCGCGGCGAGCTGCACTCCGACGAGGGAGTTGCCGCCGAGCGCGAAGAAGTCGTCGTCCATGCCGATGCCGTCGATGCCCAGTGCGTCGGACCACAGCTTCGCCAGCCGCTCGTGGGTGCCCGCCAGGGTGCTGTCCGTCGCCCCGTCGCCGCCCGCCTTGGCAGCGGGGAGCACCGCCGCGTCCCCGGCGCCCTGCCCGGACAGCCGCGATGCCGGCTCTGCAAAACCGTGCCGCCGCTCGGACGGCTCCCGCCCGGCCTGCGCGATCACGTCCTGGGTCAGCCCCTCCACCGCGCGCAACCGCTCCTCGATGCCCTCCGGTACGACGACGATCTGCGGCCCGAGCCGTTCGCCCAGGATGTGCCACAGTGCCGCGATGCCCTCCTCCGGGCGGATGGCGAACGCACCGCCGATCCCGCCGGGCGGGTCGGCCGGGTCCGCGGACGCGGCGGGGACGGGAGAGGTGTCCGGCGCGGCAGAGACGGACGCAGGGGTGGCGGCGGGTGCGGTGAGGCTGGCACGGAAGTCCGCCGGGTCCCAGACCCGCACCGTGTACCCGGTCACATCCACCACCTCGCGTCCCTTCCCGTCCGTGACGGTGAGGTCGAAGGTGACCATGTTCCGGTGCGCACTGCGCCGCCGCGAGTACACGTGCACCACCGCGGGCAACGGGCCGTGCAGCGTGACGGCGCCGATGGAGAAGGGCAGGTAGCTCTCCCCCGTCGGACCGAGCTCCGGCAGATAGACGGCGTTCGAGGTGGCCGCGTCGAACAGCGCGGGGTGCAGCGGGTGGTCCGCGAGTTCGGCGAGGTACGCCTCCGGCATCTCGATGCGGGCGAGCGTGGCGGAGTCGTCCCGCCGCAGCTCGGCGATGTTGGACCAGCGCGGCCCGAAATCGACGAGCCCCAGCTCGGGCTCGTACGGCTCGGTGTCCGGCTTGACGACCGGAAGGCACTCCCGCAGCACGGTCAGGTCGTGCTCCTGCACGGGCGCCTCGGCCGCCGCCCGGAGGTGGCCGACGGCGTGCTCGGCCCACTCCGCGCCGTCGGTCGAGCTCGCTACGGTGAAGCGGTAGCCCTCGCCCTCGGGGTCGAGGGTGGTGCGCAGCGCGGTGGGTCCGGTGAGGGCGAGGACGGACAGGAACGTCACGTCGCTCAGCACCAGCGGGCCCGGCGCCGCCGGGTCCCGGCCCAGTGCCTCGGCTCCCGCGGCCCGTGCCATCTCCAGGTAGCCCGTCGCGGGCCACACGGGCGTGCCCGCGACCCGGTGTTCGCGGCAGATCCAGTGCGTCTCGCCGTCCATGACGACGCGGTGGACGATCCGTCCGGCGGGCCCTTCTTCGGGTGTGTCCTCGTCGGCGGCGCTCCGGGCGCCGAGCAGCGGGTTGGGACGCCCTCGGTGTGCGAGTCGCTCCCGCTGTTCCGGCTGCTGCGGTTCCTCCGGCTGGTCCGGCTCTTCGAGGCGCTCCGAAGCTCCGGGCTCGGGATCCTCGTGCTCCGGTACTTCGAAGTGCGCGGAGTTTGCGGGGTGTTCGAAATTTTCGAGGTGCTCGGGACCTGGCGGGCCCGCCTGTGCGGGAACCGTCGCCAGGGCGCCGGTGGGCAGTGCGGTGCCGCCCGCCTGGAGTGCGCGGAAGGCGGCGGGGGCCAGGGAGCCGGCGTCGGCGGCCATGCCGATCTCGGCCCAGGCGTCCCAGTTGACGGAGACGGTGAAGCCGGGGCCCTCGGCGGCGCGGGCGTGCGCGTAGGCGTCCAGGAAGGCGTTGGCCGCGGCGTAGTCGGTCTGGCCGAGGTTGCCGGCGACGGAGGTGATGGAGGAGAAGAGCACCATCAACGGCACCCGCTCCCCCAGCAGCCGGTCCAGCACCAGCGTTCCGGTCACCTTGGCCGCCATGACGCGCTCCGCCTCGGCGCGGGTCTTGAGCGCCAGCAGCCCGCCGCCGGGGACGCCCGCGGTGTGGAAGACGCCGTCGCAGGGGCCGAACGCCGCCTCCGCGCGCTCCAGGGCGGCACGCATGGCCGCCTCGTCGGCCACATCGGCGCGGCACACCAGTACGCCGGCGCCGTACCCCTCGATCCGCAGGAGCTGCCGCACCGCCTCGCACGTGCGCGGGCCGACGCCGTCCTGCTCGGCCCCGGCCGCGATCCTGTCCCAGTCCTCGCGGGGCGGGAAGGGTGAACGGGCGGTCAGCACGAGGCGGGCGCGGACGGCCTTGGCCAGCGCCTCGGCGACGGCGAGACCGATACCGCCGAGGCCGCCGGTGATCAGGTAGGTGCCCCGCTCCCGCAGGGGCCCTGCGGTGCCCTGGGCGCGGGGTTCGGGAAGCGGGACGTAGCGCAGGAGCCAGCGGCGGCGGCCGCGCAGCGCGACCCAGCGGTCGCCGCAGGCGGCGAAGGACGGCGCGGGCTGCCCGGCCCGTGCCAGCTCCGCCAGCAGCCCGGGCCCGAAGCGGTGTTCGGCCACGTCCAGGCAGCGGACAGCGATCTTTGGCATCTCCTTGGCCAGGACGTCGCAGACCCCCGTCACCGCGGCGCGGGCGGGGTCGAGGGGTTCGTCCCCCGTCACGGCGCGCAGCCGGGAGCCGACCACGTCCCAGCGCATGCCGGCGGCCGATGACGCACCGCGTTCCGCGTACGCCTGGGCGAGGTGGAGCACGCTGAAGAAGCCGAGATCGAGCTGGCGGCGGGTGCCGTCCTCGGACGTGACCGTCCCGGCTTCCGCGCTGTCGCCCGGAGGTCCGAACAGCCATCCGTGCAGCACCCGGGCGGGTGTCAGGCCGTCGGCGGCCAGTGAGTCGGCGAGGGCGTCGTAGTCCTCGCGTGCTCCCGGGCGGAGCAGGTAGCGGCTGCCGGTGAGCCGGGTGAAGCGGCTGCCCGGTTCGACCGTGACGACCTCGCCGCCGGCGCGGCGCAGTGCCGTGACCGTGTCGTCGAGGAGGTCGCCGTTGCGCAGTACGAGCCAGGTCACGGCCAGGGAGGCGGAGGCGGGCGGCGGCGCCGGGTCCTCGCGCCATTCGGGGCGGAACAGCGCTCGTTCGACGGGGCGGCGGCCCTCGCCGGGCGTGTGCTGCTGCGGGGGTGCGGCGGGTGCCTGCCGCTCGCGCCGGTCGTCGGGGTCGAGCCAGTGGACGGTACGTGCGAAGGGGTAGGTGGGCAGTGGTACCCGGCGCCCGGCAGGGCCCTGCCGGGCGGCCCAGTCGACCTGTGCCCCGGCCGTCCACAGCGCTGCGACCGCGCGGGCCAGGCAGAGCGGGCCGTCCGCACCGCCCTGCGGCGCCGGCATGACCGGCACCACGGTGCGGTCGCGCTGCCCGGCGGCGACGGCCTGGGCGCGGGCCAGCCCGGTCAGCACCTGGCCGGGTCCGGCCTCGGCGAACACCAGGTCGTCCTCCGCCAGCAGCAGGGCGAGGGCCTGCGCGAACCGGACGGGGGCGCGCAGGTGCCGCGTCCAGTACGCGGGGTCGACGGCCTGCTCGTCGGTGATCCAGGTTCCCGTGACGTCGGAGACGAACGGCACCGTGGGCGGGTGGAGTTCCACCTCGGCGAGCTCGGCGGCGAAGGGCTCCAGTGCGGGCTCGATCATGGCCGAGTGGAAGGCGTGGGAGGTGTGCAGCAGCCGGCTGGTCACGCCGCGCTCGGCGAGCGCGGCCCGCAGGGCCTCGATCGCCGGGTCGGGGCCGGAGACCACGGTGAGGCGGGGCCCGTTGTAGGCGGCGATGTCGACGCCGTCGGCCGTGCCGTGGCCGTCGAGTGCGCTCAGTTCGTCCAGTTCGTCGGCGGGGAGGGGGACGGCGAGCATGCTGCCGCCGGGCAGTTCCTCGACGAGCGCGCCGCGCCGCGCCACGAGCCGCAGGGCGTCGGCCGGGGCGAAGACCCCCGCGAGGCAGGCGGCCACGTACTCGCCGACGCTGTGCCCGACCATCGCGGCGGGCCGCAGCCCCCACGCCTCCAGTTGCCGCGCCATCGCGTACTCGACCGTGAACAGCGCGGGCTGGGCCGTACCGGTGCGGGTGAGGCGCTCGGCGGCGCCGGGAGCGTCGGGGGCGAACATCGCCTCGCGCAGATCCGCTCCGAGCACCGGCAGGGCCGACTCGGCGCACTCGTCGACGACCGTGCGGAAGATGCTCTCGCTCTCGTACAGCCGCCGGCCCATTCCCAGGTGCTGCGAGCCCTGCCCGGGGAAGAGGAGGGCGAGCCGCACCCCGGCCGCGGGTACGGCTGCCGCGCCGGTGGGCGCGGCGCGCAGCGCGGCGGCCGCCTCCTGGTCGCCGGGCACCACGGCGGTCCGGTGCCGCAGTTGCGGACGGCCCGTGGCGAGCGTGGCGGCGACGTCCCCGAGGTCCTGCTCGGGGTGGGCCTCCAGGTGACCGGCGAGGTTGGCGGCACCGGCGGCGAGCGCCTCGGGGGTGGCGGCGGAGAGGGGCAGCAGCACAGGGCGCGCCGGGCCGTCCGTCCGGCGCGGGTCGTCGGCGGCAGGTGGCGCCTCCCCGACGACGACATGCGCGTTGGTGCCGCCCACGCCGAAGGAGCTGACCGCGGCCAGCCGCTGCTCCTGGTGCGCGGGCCAGTCGGACAGTGCGGTGTTGACGTAGAAGGGCCCGGTCTCGAAGTCGATGGCGGGATTGGGCCGGGTGTGGTTGATGCTGGGAGGGATACGGCCGGTCCGCAGGGCCAGCACGGTCTTGATGAGGCCGACGACGCCCGCGGCGGGCCCCAGGTGGCCGACGTTGCCCTTCACGGAGCCGATCGGGCAGCACCGCACTCCGGTGTGGCCCAGGTCGCGGTAGGCGCGGGTGAGTGCGCCCACCTCGACGGGATCGCCCACCCGGGTACCGGTGCCGTGTGCCTCGACGTAGCCGATGCGGGCCGGGTCGATGCCGTTCTCCCGCATGGTGTGCCGGATGAGTGCGGCCTGGCCCTCCAGGCTGGGTGCGGTGAACCCGGCCTTGAGGTTGCCGTCGTTGTTGACGGCGGAGGCCCGGATGACGGCGTGCACCGGGTCCCCGGCGGCCAGCGCGTCGGCGTACCGCTTGAGGACGACCGTGCCGACGCCGGTGCCGAAGATGGTGCCGTCGGCGTCGGCGTCGAAGGGCCGCACCCGCCCGGTGACGGAGAACATGCCGCCCTCGGCGGCGTGGTAGCCGCCGATGCGGGGCAACTCGACCTGGACCCCGCCCGCGACGGCGGCGTCGCACTCGCCGGCGCGCAGCGCCTGGCAGGCGGTGTGGACGGCGACGAGCGAGGTGGAGCAGGCGGTCACGACGTTGACGCTCGGCCCGGTCAGCGCCAGGTGGTGGGAGACGGCGGTGGCGAGGTAGTCGGGGGCGTTGCCGACCATCACCCCCACCTCCCCGAGGAAGGCGGCGGCCTCCGGGTGGGCGGCCACGTTCCACTCCCGGTAGAGGTTGGGCGCGCCTCCGCCGTAGACGCCGACCGTGCCGGGCACGTGGAACGGGTCGTACCCGGCGTGTTCGAGCGCGGTGTAGGCGGACTCCAGGAAGAGCCGGTGCTGCGGGTCGCGGACCTGGGCCTCGCGGGGCGTCAGGCCGAAGAAGCGGGCGTCGAACTCGGCCACCCCCTCCAGGACCGGTTTCGCCCGTACGTAGTGCGGATCCGCCAGGACGGAGTCGGGGACGCCCGCGGCGCGCAGCTCCTCGTCGGTGAAGCGGGTGACCGATTCGACGCCGTCCCTCATGTGCTCCCAGAAGCTCACGAGGCCGTCGCTGCCGGGTACGCGCAGTGCCATACCGATGACCGCGACGGCGACGGCGTCCCGCTCGTCCTGGGCGTTCGTGGTGTGCACCGCAGCTCCCTCACCCCGTTGTTCCCGCATCCTGCGGCGTCACCAACTCGCCCGTCAATGCGTAGAGTTCCGCAAGGAAGTGCGGTGCACGACTTCCGTGCGCCGCCCGGCCGCGTCCGCCGAGAGAGGAGAACACCGGTGCCCGAACCCCTGTCCTATCCCGCGGGCGCACTCTGCTGGGCGGATCTGCGCACGCCCGGCCCGGTCGCCGCCGAGCACTTCTACGAGGCGGTACTGGGCTGGTCGTACGTGCGGACCGGGCCGGCCTACGACCACTACAGATACGCCACCCGGCAGCGGCACATGGTGGCCGGAATCGCATGGTCGGGGGACGAGGCGGCGGAGGAGGAAGCGAGCTGGGTCGTCTCCTTCGCGACGGACAGCGCGGCGGCCAGTGCCCAGCGCGTCACGGCCGCAGGAGGCGAGGTCTCGCACGGCCCCGCGGACTTCGGCGTGCTGGGCCGCACCGTGGCGGCGGTGGACCCCGAGGGGGCGCACGTCGGCTTCTGGCAGCCGCGCGCACATCTGGGCGCCGGTCTGTTCGCGGAGCCCTCCGCGCTGTGCTGGGCCGAGCTCGCGGTCCACGACACCGGGCGTGCGGACCGCTTCTACGAGGCCGTCCTGGGGGTGCGGACCGCCTCCCACGCGGCGGCCGGCGAGGAGCACTACGCGGCGTTCCGGCTGCCGGGCGGGGACGGCGCGCCCGGCGAGGCGGTGGCCGGACGGACCGTGCTGACGTCCGGTCAGGGCGGCACGGAGCCGTTCTGGATGCCCTACTTCGGCGCGCGCGAGGTCGGCGCGACGGTGACGGCCGCGCGCCGGCTGGGCGCCGAGGTGCTGTACGAGGGAGCCAACGGGCGGCGGCACCGGGTGGCCGTGCTCCGCGACCCGCAGGGCGCCGTCTTCGCCCTGCTGGAACTGCCCGCGCCGTGACCCTGTCGCCCGGCGCGGCGGAGCCAGTAGGGTGCGCGCCCATCGCCACCGGGTGAACGGTGTGCGAGGCGTGACGTCGTGGAGGTAAGGGATGAGCGCGGGGGACATATTCCTGTGGGAGCTGCTCGGTACGGCGGTGCTGGTGATGCTGGGTACCGGCGTCGTGGCCAACAACGTGCTGCGCAGGACCAACGGCAATGACGGGGGCGTGCTGTTCGTCAACATCGGCTGGGGCTTCGCGGTCTTCACCGGCGCCAGCCTGGCCGCGCCGAGTGGCGCGCATCTCAACCCCGCGATCACCCTGGCCTTCGCCGTCGCGGACAAGACCGCGTGGTCGGACGTGCCCGTGTACTTCCTGGCACAGATGCTCGGCGGCATCATCGGCGCGGTGCTGTGCTGGGCCACCTACAAGCTGCAGTTCGACGACCACGACGAGCCGGCCGCCACGCTGGGCGTCTTCTCCACCGCGCCGACGATCCGCAACTCGTTCTGGAACCTGGTCACCGAAGTTCTCGGCACGTTCGTGCTGGTGGCCTTCGTGCTGTTCTCGCCGGCGTTCAAGCCCGGCGACCAGGGGCAGGGCGTGCTGCCCGACTTCGGGAACTCGGCGCTGGGTTACGCGGCCGTCGCGTTCGTCGTGCTGGTGATCGGCACCTCGCTGGGCGGCCCGACCGGGTACGCCATCAACCCGGCACGCGACCTGGGACCGCGCCTGGCCTATGCGTTCGTGCTGCCCATCAAGGGCAAGGCCGCAGCGGACTGGGGCTACGCGTGAGTGCCGGTGGCCGGACCGCTGCTGGGCGGAGTGCTGGCTGCGCTGCTGTACATGGCGTATCCGGCGGCCTGACCTCCCCGGGGCCGCCTCGCGCAGCTCACCGGCGCTCTTCCGCTGCCGGCCGGACCCGGTGTGTGCTGGAGGCACGCGAGGACGTACGGGTCACCGCGCCGGACCGGTTGCGGTGACGCCCAGGAAGGAGCCCGCATGGAGACCACCGCCCCCACCGAGCCGACCGGCTGGTACGTCGACCACAGGTGCACCGACTGCGACGTGGCCCGCCAACTCGCCCCCGACCTGATCGTGCAGGGCCAGGGCCGCTCCGAGCTCGTACGGCAGCCGCGGACCGAGGCGGAGGAGCACCAGTTGCGCACGGCCGCGCTCGCCTGCCACACACGCTCCATCCGTCCCCCGTCGGGCCGCCTGGACCCGGCCGCGTCCGACCCCTTCCCCCTGGCCCTGGAGCCGGACGTGCTGTTGTGCGGACACAACTCGACCCATACCGCCGGCGCCAACGCCTACCTGCTGCGACGCCCCGGCGGCACCTGGCTGATGGTGGACACCCCGCGCTTCGCCGAACCGCTGGCCCGGCGCTACGAGCAGTTCGGCCGCTGCACCGACGTGCTGCTCACCCACCGCGACCACGCCGCACACGGCCGCCGTTGGGCCGACCGGCTGGGGGCGCGCCTGTGGATCCACGAGGGCGACCTGGACGCCGCGCCCGACGCCGACGTGGTGCTGCGCGGCACCCGGCCCCGCGACGTGGCTGCGGGCGTCCGCGTCTTCCCGCTGCCCGGGCACACCCGCGGCAGCGTCCTGTACGTCGCCGACGAGCGGTACTGCTTCAGCGGGGACAGCTTCTACTGGGCGCGGAGCCTCCAGGACGTCGAGGTGGCCCGCAGCGTCACCTGGTACTCGATCGAGGAACTGGCCGCCTCGCTGGCGAGGACGGTGGACGCGCTGCGCTTCGAGTGGCTGCTTCCGGGGCACGGCGGACGCGTGCATCTGCCGCCGTCCGAGATGGCGCGGCGCATGCGGAGGTTGGCCGACCGGGTGGCGGGACTCCGGCCGCGGCCCGTGGATTTCACCGCACTACGCTGGTAGCGCCCGCGGCACGCCGGCGGCGGGTCCGCCACTGCCGTGAGGAGCCCCGCACGTGTCCGCCGCGCGTCTGGTCACCGATGTACTGCAGCCCCGCAACGCCTTGTTGGCGGGGCTGACCGGGCTCGGGGTGGCGGCGGCCGGGGACTGGACGGGTGCGCCGTGGGGGCTGTTCGCCGCGCTGTGCGCGGGGATCGTCCCGGCCTCGTACATCGAGTGGGAGCGGCGGCGCGGCACCTGGGGCGACCGGCATGTGGTGGACCGCACCCAGCGGCTGCCGATCTTCCTGGTGATCCTCGGCTCGGTGGGCGTGGGCGCGCTGCTGATGGTGGCCGGCCGGGCCCCCGGCGACCTGTTGCGGGCCATGGTCGCGATGTGGGCGATGACCGTGTGCCTGCTCGCGGTGAACTCCGCGTGGAAGATCAGCGTGGACGCGGCGGTGGCCTCCAGCGTGGCGGCGATGCTGGCCGTGGTCCACTCACCCTGGTGGCTGCTCGGTTACCTGCTGGTGGCGGCGGTCTGCTGGTCGCGGATCGCGCTGGCGTACCACACGGCGGCGCAGGTGGTGTCCGGCGCGGCCCTGGGCGCCGCGACGGCGGCCGCCTGGCTGGTGTGAGGGCTCCCCCGGCCGGGCGCCCCCGCTGGGCCCGAGGCCGGGGAGGTGCCGCCTGCGGCACTCGTTGAACTCCTCCGCCACGTACGCGTGGTGCGGCGGCGGCCGTTCCGGTCGTAGTTCGTCGCCGCCTTCGGCGTGGGAGCCGGTGGCCAGGTGGCCCCGCGGGCCCGGGCTGCTGCCCGGGCCCGGACGGACTCAGACGACGCCCTGGTCGCGCATGGCGTCGGCGACGCGCAGGAACCCGGCGGCGTTCGCACCCAGCATGTAGTCGTCAGGGGCACCGAACTCCTCGGCGGCGGCGACGCACTGGTCGTGGATGTCCCGCATGACGGCGGCCAGCTTGCTGTCGGCGTCAGGGAAGGACCAGGAGGCGCGGGCCGCGTTCTGCTGCATCTCCAGCGCCGAGGTGGCCACGCCGCCCGCGTTGGCGGCCTTGCCGGGGCCGTAGAGCACGCCCGCCTCGCGCAGGACCTCCACCGCGTACGGGGTACAGGGCATGTTGGCGCCCTCGGCGACGGCCTTGACGCCGTTCTTGACCAGTCCGACCGCGTGCTGGTCGGTGAGCTCGTTCTGGGTGGCGCACGGCAGGGCGATGTCGCAGGGGACGTCGTAGACCGAGCCGTTGGTGCTGAAGTGCGCACCGGGGCGGGCCTCCGCGTAGGTGTCGAGCCGGCCGCGGCGCTCCAGCTTGATCTCCTTGAGGAGGTCGAGGTCGAGCCCGGCCTCGTCCACCACGTAGCCGGACGAGTCGGAGCAGGAGATCACCTGCGCGCCCAGTGCCTGCGCCTGCTCGATGGCGAAGAGCGAGACGTTTCCGGAGCCGGACAGCACGACGCGCCGCCCCGCCATGTCCTCGCCCCGGGTGGCGAGCATGTCGCGGACGAAGTACACCGTGCCGTATCCGGTGGCCTCCGTGCGGACGTGCGAGCCGCCCCAGCCGATGCCCTTGCCGGTGAGGGTGCCGGCCTCGAAACGGTTGGTCAGCCGCTTGTACTGACCGAAGAGGTAGCCGATCTCCCGGCCGCCGACGTTGATGTCCCCGGCGGGGACGTCGGTGTGCTCGCCCAGGTGCCGGTGGAGCTCCGTCATGAACGACTGGCAGAAGCGCATGACCTCGGCGTCGCTGCGGCCCTTGGGGTCGAAGTCGGCCCCGCCCTTGCCCGCACCGATGCCCAGGCCCGTCAGCGCGTTCTTGAAGATCTGCTCGAAGGCCAGGAACTTCACCGTGCCCAGCGCGAGGTCGGGGACGAACCGCAGCCCGCCCTTGTAGGGCCCCAGCGCGCTGCTGAACTGCACCCGGAATCCGCGGTTGACGTGCACCTCGCCCGCGTCGTCGGTCCACGGCACCCGGAAGAGCACCTGACGCTCCGGCTCGACCAGCCGCTCGACCAGCTTCGCCTCGGCGTACTCGGGCCGCTTGCGCAGCACCGGCTCCAGGCTGTGCAGCACTTCGTGCACGGCCTGGTGGAACTCGGACTCACCGGGGTTACGGCGCAGAACGTCTGCGTAGACCGCTTCGATACGGCTGCTGGCATCCACGGGCATCATCCTCGTCACTCGCCACGGTGACCCGGCCCGAGAGGGCAGGGCCGGATCACGAGGGTACGTGCCCGGACCACCTGCCCCCACTCTCGGGTGGTGAAAAACACTTTCCGAAATGGCCAGGTAAGCCCGTTCCGGTCGCCCGCACCGCTCATCCCCGCGCCGGCCGTCCGCCCGGTGGTCCTCGCGGGCGCGGTCCGCCGGTGGCGGCGCTCGCGTGAGGGCCGTGCCGGTGGGTACCCGCCCGGCACCGCGGCGGCAGTCGGAGCCGCCGCCCGTGCGGGAGGAGGATCGGCATGGCTCAGCACGTCCGCGAGGTGATGACCCCGGCGCCGGTCGCCGTGGGCACGCTGACCGGTGTGGGCGAGGTCGCCCAGCGGATGCGTGACGAGGACATCGGCGCCGTACTGGTGACGGAGCGCGACGAACTACGCGGTCTGGTCACCGACCGTGACCTGGTGGTGCGGGTGCTGGCCGAGGGCCGCGACCCCGGCGAGACGACGGTCCGGGAGGCGTGCAGCCCGGAGCTGGTCACGGTGGCGCCCGACGACGAGACCGGGCGGGCCGTCGCCCTGATGCGCGAGCACGCGCTGCGGCGGCTGCCGGTCGTGGACAACGGCGAGGCGGTCGGCATGGTGGCGCTGGGTGACCTGGCCGTCGCGCGCGACCCGGAGTCGGCGCTGAGCGGGATCAGCACCTCGTCCGCGAACACCTGATCCCCGGCCCGGGGCGTGCGGGCCTGCACTGTCGGGGACGTACCGGCAGTGTGCCGCGCACCCCGTCCACACGGCCCACGCGCACCTGCGCACGGAGCAGCCCGGCTCCGCCTGGTGCGCTCCCCCCTATGGGTGTTACCTGGACATAAGGGACATGAAGTCACGATCCGAGCGGAGGAGCTGGAGATGTCCAAGCGCCAACCCGACCAGGCAGGCAACGAGCCGGACCAGGTGCGCGGGCCCGAGGAGCGCCGGATCCACGGCGGCATGCCGGAGAAGCCCGACGACGACGAGCTGGCCCGCCGCACCGAGGAGGAGCGCGTCGAGGCCGGGATCGACGACTACGACCCCGACGACGTCCCCCCGGCCACCGAGAGCTGACCGGCCCGCCGCGTACCGCACCGGACGTGCCGGGAGCGCGCGGGAGAAGGCCAGGACGAGGCCGCAGACGCGTACGAGAGCCACGGGGCCGGCGACACCGCCGGTCCCGAGCGAGGGAGAGGCCGCACCCATGCCGATCGCCACGGTGAACCCCGCTGACGGCGAGACTCTGAAGACGTTCGACCCGCTGTCCGACGACGAGGTCGACCGCCGTCTCGCGGAGGCGCACGCGACGTTCCGCACCTACCGCACGACCACCTTCGAGGAGCGCGCCCGGCTGCTGAACGCGGCAGCGGACCTGTTGGAGCAGGAGGCGGGCGGCGTCGCGCGCGTCATCACGACGGAGATGGGCAAGCCGCTGGCCGCCGCGGAGGCGGAGGCGGCCAAGTGTGTCAAGGCGATGCGCTGGTACGCCGCGCACGCGGAGGCCCTGCTGGCGAACGAGTACCCCGACGCGGCGGACGTGCGGGACGCGGGGGCCGTCAGGGCGAAGGTCTGCTACCGGCCGCTGGGTCCGGTCCTCGCCGTCATGCCGTGGAACTTCCCGCTGTGGCAGGTCATCCGGTTCGCCGCGCCCGCGCTGATGGCGGGCAACGTCGGACTGCTCAAACACGCCTCGAACGTTCCCCAGACCGCCCTCTACCTGGGGGACCTCTTCCACCGGGCGGGGTACGCCCCCGGCTGCTTCCAGACGCTGCTGGTGCCCTCCAGCGCGATCGAGTCGGTGCTCCGGGACCACCGGGTGGTGGCGGCGACCCTCACCGGCAGCGAGGGAGCGGGCCGTTCGGTGGCCTCCGTCGCCGGGGACGAGATCAAGAAGACGGTGCTGGAACTGGGCGGCAGCGACCCGTACCTCGTGATGCCCTCCGCGGACATCGAGGCCGCCGCCCGCACGGCCGTGACCGCGCGGGTGCAGAACACCGGCCAGTCGTGCATCGCGGCCAAGCGCTTCATCGTCCACACGGACGTCTACGACGCCTTCACCGAGCACTTCGTCTCCGGCATGCGGGCCCTGACTGTCGGTGACCCCATGGAGCCCGGCACCGACGTGGGCCCGCTCTCCAGCGAGCAGGGCCGCGACGACCTTGAGGAGCTCGTCAAGGATGCCCTCGCCCGGGGCGCCCAGGCCCTGTGCGGGGGACGCCGCCCCCAGGAGCCGGCCCGCGGCTTCTACTACGAGCCGACCGTGCTGACCGGGGTGACCGACTCGATGCGCATCCACCGCGAGGAGGCCTTCGGGCCGGTCGCGACGGTCTACCGGGTCGGCGACGTGGACGAGGCGATCGAGCTCGCCAACGACACCCCCTTCGGCCTGAGTTCCAACGTGTGGACGCAGGACGAGGCCGAGACGGAACGCTTCGTGCGGGACCTGGAGGCGGGCGGCATCTACTTCAACGGCATGACCGCCTCCCACCCGGCCCTCCCCTTCGGCGGCGTCAAACGCTCCGGGTACGGGCGCGAGTTGGCGGGACACGGTATCCGCGAGTTCTGCAACGCCACGACGGTCTGGCGCGCCTCCTGAGCGGCCGTGGGGTCAGGAACGGCTGACCGTACGGTTGACGCCGGCCACGAAGGTGGTGGCCAGCACCCAGCCCGCCACGACGAGCAGATACGCCAGCCACTGGTACCACCCCTGCGGCGCGTACGCCTTCTCCTGGCCGAAGTCGACGATGGGCAGCAGGAGATCGAGGGCGTAGGCGAACGCGTTGAAGCCGGGTGCCTCGTCCGCGTTGAGCGGGCGGGGCGGGTGGAGCCCGTAGGCGAGGGTGCCCAGCAGCAGCAGTCCGGCCAGCCAGCCGGCGGCCCGCATGGGGCGGAAGCCGTAGCCGACCGTCGCATCCTGCAGGTGGCCCCACAGCCGGGCGTAGAGGGGCAGGGTGGTGCGGTGCCTGCGCTGCTTGGCCAACTGGACGGTGCGGGCTGCCGCGTCGTCGCCGATGTGCCGGTAGGCGGCGGTCAGCTGCTCGTATGCGAACGGTATGTAGCCGTCCTCGTCCCGGGAGAGCACCTGAAGCCGCTCCGCCGCCGCGAGCGTGGGGGCCAACGTGGTGTAGGCCAGGCCGTCCAGGCGGACCGGGCCGGACCATACGGCAGGTGCGATGTGCAAGAGGTCGAAGCGGGCCCGGCGCAGGTTGATCTCTCCCTCGACGGGTGCCGCCGCGCGCAGCCAGAACTCGCCGGCTGTGCAGCTGCTGGCCCGCAGGGCGACGCCACCGGGGTGGGAGAGCCGGGCGTAGGCGAGGTTGAGCTGGCCGGGAACGGTGGCGCCGCGCAGGTTGGTCCGGCCGCGTACCTGCATCCGCATGCAGTGCAGGTCGGTTCCGACGGTCACCGTCTCGGCCTGCAGCGCAGTGCCGCCCGGGTGCAGGAAGCGGGTGTCGTCGAAGCCGATGTGGCCCGTGACGGTCAGACCGTCCAGCCGCGCCTGTCCGTGGACCGTCAGTCCGGCGGCGCGCAGGTCCTCGCCGACGACCGCGTGGTCGAGCCGGAGCACCTTCTCCTCCCCCGGCGCCGGGGCCCTTCCCTCGGACTCGTCCGACTCATCCGACTCGTCCGGCTCGGTGCCCAGCACGGCGCGCTCCAGGAAGAGCGCGCCCTCGACCCGCGCTCCACCCAGGCACACGGCCCCGCTGACGCGGCAGTCGCTCAGCCGCAGCGCCCCGCTCACCCGCATCGTCGTCCCCCGCAGCTCCGGCATCCGGCAGCGGCGCAGGGTGAGCTGCCGGCATTCGGCGCCGTAGAGGACGACCGGCTCGGGGAAGTCGCACTCCACCAGCGAGACCGGGCAGGTGAGCACGGCGGACCGAAGGTCCAGACAGCCGGTGACCCGCGCGCCCCGCAGCCGCAGCGCGGGTATCTCACCGTCCTCCTCGGGCACCCGCAGCAGCAGCGCACGCAGCACCCGGGCCCGCACCTCCCGGTTGCGGGCGCTTCTCAGGTCCACCGTCTCGCCGCGGGGGAACGCCCGAGCGATCCGCCGCTCCGGCCAGGTCAGTTCCTCGATCTCCACGGCGCGACTCTTCCCGCCCGCCACAGGCACGTCAACCGGCCCGGGTTGCGGACGGCGGCGGGGAGCCGCGGCATTACCTCGCACGTCATCGACCCCGCACGGCGCGGCACGGCATCGTCATGGTGTCGCCGCCGGAACCGGCCGGCGCGCACCACGAGAGGGGACGGTCCGCCATGACCACCTACGAGAGCGCCGTCGAGCGCTACTTCAGCGCCTGGAACGCAGGCGACGACGAGGAACGCGCCAAGGCCGTCGCGGCGGCCTGGACCGAGGACGGCAGCTACACCGACCCGCTGGCGCAGGTGGCGGGGCATCAGGAGCTGGCCGCGGCGATCGCCGCGGCGCGGGAGCAGTTCCCCGGCTGCGAGTTCCGGCTGACCGGTGACGTGGAGGGGCACCACGGCATCGCGCGGTTCTCCTGGGAGCTGGTCGTCAGCGCGGACGGTTCCAGCCCCGCGGCCGGTTCCGACGTGCTGACGCTCGCCGAGGACGGGCGGATCTCCTCCGTCAAGGGGTTCCTGGACCGGGTCCCGGGCGCCTGAGCGGCGGCGTCACGGCGTAGCGTGCCGCCGTGGACGCCGTGGGCAGCGCGCAGCCGGCCGGCACCGCACGACAGCCGCCCGACAGCGAGGACGAGGGGTGGCCGGTGGTCTCCGGTACGACGGCGCTGAGCGTCGCCGTACCGGAGGCGGATGCGGTGGTCCGCGGCTGGCGGGCGCGGTACGACACGGCGGCGCGGCACGGGGGCAGGGCCCATGTGACGGTGCTCTTCCCCTTTCTGCACCGCGACCGGCTCGGCAGCGCGGAGCGGTCCTCGCTCGCCGCACTGTTCGCGGCGCACCCCGCCTTCACGCTGACGTTCACCCGGTGTGCCCGCTTTCCCGGCGTTCTCCACCTGGTTCCTGAGCCGGCGGCACCGCTGCGGGCCCTCACCGCGGCGGTGCGGGCCCGCTGGCCGGACCACCCGCCCTACGGCGGGCTCTTGGGCGATCTGGAGCCGCACCTGACGGTGGCCAACAGCGGCGGTGCACAGGTCCAGCGCGCGGTCGAGCGCCGGCTGCGCCCGCACCTGCCCGTGTCCTCCCGGATCTCCGCCGTCGAACTCGTCGTCCACGAGGAGGGCCGCTGGCTGCCCTGGCTCGGGTTCCGGCTGGGAGGCTGAGGCGTCACCGCGCCACGGGCCGGTGCCCGGCCGGAATCTCCTCCCCCGCGGGTACGGGCCCGGGTGGGGTGCCGTCACCGAAGGGCCGCCCGCCGAGCTGTTCCCGGTGGTGGGCGGTCAGCCAGGTCGACAGGTCCGGTCCGGCAGGCACGATCGACGTCGGGTTGATACCGGTGTGGACGACGTAGTAATGCCGCTTGATGTGGTCGAAGTCGACCGTGTCGCCGAAGCCGGGCGTCTGGTACAGGTCACGCACGTAGGCCCACAGCACCGGGTCCTGCTCCAGCTTGTTGCGGTTGCACTTGAAGTGGCCGTGGTAGACGGCATCGAAGCGCACCAGCGTGGTGAACAGCCGGATGTCGGCCTCGGTGAGCGTTTCGCCGACCAGGTAGCGCTGGTCGCGGAGGCGTTCGGAGACCTGGTCGAGACGGCGGAAGACATCCGCGTAGGCGGTCTCGTACTCGCCCTGCGAGGTGGCGAATCCGGCGCGGTAGACACCGTTGTTGACGTCCCGGTAGATGCCCTCGGCGACCTCGTCGATCTCCTCGCGGAGGGCTTCTGGATACAGGTCGGGGGCGCCGGTCCTGTGCAGCTCGCGCCACTCGGTGGCCAGATCGAGGGTGATCTGCTGGTAGTCGTTGGTGACCAGCCTGCCGCTGGGCACGTCCACGATCGCCGGCACGCTCACCCCGCCGGGGTAGTCCGTCTCCCGCTTGTCGTACGCCTCGTGCAGGAAGCGGATGCCCAGCACCGGGTCCCGGTCGCCGGGGTCGAGGGTGAAGCGCCAGCTCCTGTCGTCCTGGATCGGGTCGGTCACCGCCAGCGACAGCGCGCTCTCCAGGCCCAGCAGCCGCCGGGAGACCAGGGCACGGCTCGCCCACGGGCAGGCGCGGCTGACGACCAGCCGGTAGCGGCCCGCCTCCACGGGCCAGCCGTCGCGCCCGTCAGCCGTGATCCGGTCGGCGAAATGGCTCTTCGACCGCTTGAACGCCTTGCGGCCGTACTCGGTGTTGCCGGCACCGTCGTCGGTGGGGGCGCTGCTCATTCCGTTGCCTCCTCGGGCGGGGCTCAGTCGTCTTCCGCCTCACCGCATCCCATCACTGCGGCGGGGCCCCTGCCGAGTACCCACGCGCGGCGCGTGGCGTCAGCGCCCGACCTGCCAGGCGAACGGCGGCAGTTGGGCGGCCCGGCAGTAGACCTCGCAGGCCCACGGCAGTACGGCGGCGGAGGGGTGCAGCCGGGCCCCGTCCAGGCTGGCGAGCAGCCGGGCGGCGTGGTGGATGCATCCGGTGTGCTGGGCTCCGTTCCGCTCGACGACGGTGACCGCACGCCGCCGCCCCTCGCACGGTGTCGGATCCGCCTCGTCGGCCGCCGCGCACCGCCGGGTTCCGCTCGCTGTCCCCGCCATGGCTCCACCCCCGCCTGCTCACTCCTGCCGGGCCACCCCCGGACACGCGAGTGGCTTCCCCGGACGGTCCCGTTCCATGGCCCGGTTGGGAAAGCCATGGGCGAGGCTTGAACACCGGCGGGACCGTCGGCTGCTCACCAGCGGTCGCGGTGAACGACCTCCGCCACCGGGCGCCGCCGCACCGGACCGAACCGGCCCTGCGGCCAGCCCACGGGGATCGCGGCGAACGTGTGCATGTCCGCGGGGATGCCCAGCGCCTGCTTCCACTCGTCCTCCAGCATCAGGTGCCAGATGGTGATGTTGGCAGCGAGGCCGAGACCCCGCGCGGCCAGCAGCAGGTTCTGCACCCCCGGGTAGACGCAGGAGCCCTCCGCCAACGCCGCGAACCGCTCCTGTGTGCGGGCCAGCTCGCGCGTGGCGGCCTCACCCAGCGCCTGCGCCGAGGCCCGCAGCCCCTCCTCGTCCGGGGCCTGTGCGGGCATGCGGTAACAGGGGATGACGAGGGCCGGTGTGGCGGCGAAGTGGTCTCGCTGGTACTCGATGGCGGCGACCATCCGCCCGTACGCGGCCTCGTCCATGCCCTCTGGTCCGTGCTTGCCGGTGGTGGCCAGGTAGGCGTCGACGCAGCGCTTCCACAGCGGCGCCAGCCGCTCCATGACGGCGCGGTCGGTGACCAGCACGTACTCGTAGCGCTGCATGTTGCCCCCGCTGGGGCCCCAGACGGCCGCCTGGATGAGCTGGTCCAGCAGCGCTTCGGGCACGGGGTCCGGTTTCAGACGGCGCATGGCGCGCATGGTGGCCATGGTGTCGAAGAGCGGGGGTTGCGGGGTGGCGGGGTTCCCGGCGTCGTTCGGCATGATCAGGGAGTGTAGAACCCGGGTGCGCAACGCGGTCACCCGGTCTCCTGCGACGTCCGCAGCGGCCCCGGCCCTGCCCGGCCGGCCCCGCCTCGTGGAGCAGGGGGCCCGCCGCGGCCAGGTCCCGACCCGGCGCGGGGCGGCGTGGGACTGCGCGGGTCCGGCGCGATTCAGCCGAGCAGGAAGTCCCTTACCACAGGGGCGAGTTCTGCCGGGGGGACGTGGTGGAAGGCGCCCGGGAGGGCACGGTGCCGGCCGTGCGGAAGTGCCTGGGCCGTGGCACGGGCGGCCTCGGTGAGTTCGGGGGTGCTGGCCTCGCTGCTGAGCACCAGCGCCGGCAGGCCGACCGCCGACAGCGTCCGCGTCGGCAGGGCCGCGTCGCCGAGCAGCGTCGTGTCGTGGACCAGGGTGTGGGCGAGCGCCTCCATCCGGGCCCAGCCCGGTGACCTTGTGGCCTCCTCGACGGCCTGGGACGGCAGACCGACGACGGTCGCCATGAAGTACGCGACCGCCTCCGCGCGGCGGCCCTCGCCCACGAGAGCGGCCAACCGCCGCGCGTGGCCCGCCTCCTGCGGTCGGCCGCCGGCGCCGGTGAAGGGCGGCTCGAACACGACGATCCGGCTGAGCGGGGTGTCCTTTCGTGCCGCCGCGTGCAGCACGACGATGCCGCCGGACGACATGCCGAACGCGTGCACCGCCCCACCGCTCGGCCCGGCCGCCGTGCTGCCGTCCGCGGCCGACGCGGTGGCGACCGCCGCGAGGTCCTCCGCCTCGCGCTCGGGCGCGTAGGGCGGGGTGTCGCCGCTGTCGCCTCTGGCTCTGCGGTCGTAGACGACGGCGCACATCCCCTGCTCCGCGAGCTGCTCGGCCAGCGGCGCCCCCGTCCCGCGGACGCTGAGCGCGCCTCCGACCAGCACCACCGGCGGCCCGTCGCCGAGCCTTTCGTAGGCGACGCGGGTGCCGTCGGCCGAGGTGACGTGCCGTACGCTCATGGATCCTCCCGGGGCCTCAGTCGTTGTGCCGAGTCCTACCAGTGGGCACCGACATCCCAGGCGGGACGCGACGGGACGCAGCGGTGGCCGTACGGGGAGCGGACAGCTGAGAAGCGGCGCCCTACGCGGCGTTCCCGGCCGCCCCTCCGAGGCCCCCGGTCGCTGCTCGGGCCGTCGCCGGTCACTCTTCGGGTGAGGGGGGCGGGGCGGGGGCTCCGGCGGGCGGCGGAATCCTGGCATAGCGGCGCGGCACGGCGGAGGCGGTGTCGGCGGAGGCGGACCGCTCCGGCTCCGGTTCCGGCAGCGAGGCGGCACGGCGCGCTCCGGGCTCCCAGCCCGGCTCGACCACCCGCTTCTGCACCAGCACGGCACCCGCCAGCACGACGGCGCCCACGGCCAGCACCAGCGCGACCCCCGTCCCGGTGCCCGCCTTGGCGGCGAAGCCGATGAGGGAGCCGAACCAGCCGAAGTCGGCGTCCCCGAACGTCGTGTCGGCGTCCCCGAAGGGGCCCAGCACCTTGAGCAGCACCGCGGGCAGCACGGTGATCAGCACGCCGTTGCAGAAGGCGCCGAGCGCAGCGCCCCGCCGGCCCCCGGTCGCGTTGCCCAGGACCCCTGCGGCGCCGCCCGTGAAGAAGTGCGGCACCAGTCCCGGCAGTACCAGGGCGAGCCCGAAGGCCGGCCCCAGGACCCAGGCGAGCAGCGCGAGAGTGGCCAGCCCTCCGGTGAAACTGCACAGGAAGCCGACGAGCACGGCGTTGGGCGCGTACGGGAAGAGGATCGGGGCGTCCAGCGCGGGCACGGCTCCCGGTACGACCTTCCGTGCGACGCCCTCGAAGGCCGGGACGAGTTCACCCAGGATCGTCCGGACGCCGAAGAGGATGACGGCGACGGCGATGCCGAACTGCAGGCCCTGCATGACGGCTCGCATCAGGTAGTCGCCGAGGTCGGTTGCGGGTGCTCCGCCGCCGGTGGCGAACGCCTTGAAGGCCGTGTGCCGCCCGGCCTCGGCGACGTACGCCACGGCCACGGCCAGGTAGATGAGCAGCATGGACAGCGCGGTGGCGACCATCGAGTCCCGCAGGAAGCGCAGTCCCTCGGGCAGCTTCATCTCCTCGGTGCTGCGGCTGCGCCGGCCGACGAGCTGGCCGACGGCTCCGGCCGTCACGTAGCCGGCCGTGCCGAAGTGGCCCAGCGCGACGGTGTCGTTGCCGGTGACACGTCTGGTCCACGGGTGGACGAACGCGGGCATCGACACCAGCAGGACCGACAGCAGCACCCCGCCGACCGTCACCACGGCCCACGCCGGGAGTCCGGCCGACGCCAGCACCATCGTCAGCAGGGTGGCCATGAACAGCATGTGGTGGCCGGTCAAAAAGACGTAGCGCAGCGGTGTGCAGCGGGCCAGCAGCAGGCCGAGGCCGAAGCCGACGAGCATCAGCCAGGCGACCCGGGCACCGAAGCGCTCCTGGGCGATGCCGACGATGGCCTCGTTGGTGGGGATCACCCCGTGCGCGCCGGTGGCGCCCTGGATCATCTTCCCCAGCGGCCCCAGCGCGCTGACGACGAGCCCCGCGCCCGCGTCGATCAGCAGGAGGCCCAGGGTCGCCTTGACAGCACCGCCGACGACCTGTCCCGCGGGCTTGCGCAGCGCTGCCAGGCCGAGCGCCGTGATGAGTCCGATGAGGTACGCGGGGACGCTGAGGATCTCGTTGACGAGGAACTTCGCGAGGGGGACCAGCCAGTCCACGGGGGCCTTCCGTTCTCAGACGTCGTAGATGTCGCGGAGCGCGGCGTCGGCCTGCCGGGTGCTGGTGAAGTCCGCCACCACCTGCACCGGGACGCCGATGTCGCCGAGTGTGCGGGCGATCTCGCGCGAGGTGAGGGCGGCGACCGCCTCGCCCGCCTTGCCCTTCGCGGAGACGGTGTCGGTCGCCTCGACTCTCACGTACCGCTCCCACCCCCAGCGGCGGAGCACCTGTTCCACGGTGCTCTTGAGGAAGAGGCTGGTACCGACACCGTTGCCGCACACGGTGAGGAGGGTGTGCACCCCCGTCCCGGTACCGCCCCGGGCCCGGTGACCGTCCTGGCGCTCCAGCACCCGGCGCAGGGCTTGCGGGGTGTCCGCCCGGCGCAGCGCGGCCTCGGTATCCGGGTCGCCCAGCAGACGGGCGAGGGCTGCCATGGCGGACGTGTGCTGGGAGGGGTCCTCGGCGGCGAGAGCCACCACCAGGTCGACCGGGTCGTTCGTCTCGTGCCCGAACACCACCGGCTCGGACAGCCGCACCCAGGCCATGCCGGTGCGGCGCACCGCGGGTGAGGGTCGTGCGTGTGCGAAGGCGAAACCGGGCGCGACGACGATGTAGGGCCCGTGGTCCGTCACGTTGCGGATCATCTGCTCGGTGTAGGCGTCGGTGGCGCTGCCCGCCGCGACGAGCAGGTCGCCCGCCGCGCGGAGCGCGCCCTGCCAGTCGGTGGCGGGCGCACCGAGCCGGATCGCCTCGTCGGGCAGGAGGTCACTCGGAGACACCATGCCCGGATACTGGCATGTCCACCACAGATTGCCATACCCGCGGGGAGGCGACGAGGCACCGGCCGCGGGAGGAAGGAGGACGAATGTGCCGGATGACGGTTGTGTCGGGTCCCGGGGCGAGGGGTACCCGCGTGGACCGCAGGTGCGGTCGGCCGCGGGCCCGTGCGGTGCGGTCGGCCCGCCGGAGATTCACATGTGCACACCGCCCCTCGACGACAGGGAGGAACCATGCGCCTCGATTCCCTCTCCCCCCTCCTCGACCGGACCGGGCCGTGGGCGACCGCTTATGTCGGCACGGCCCGGGCCACCGAGAGCGCGGGGGAAGAGCGCCGCCTGACGGCCCGCGCCGCGGGCGACGAACTGGCGCGGCAGGGGGCCGGGGCGGCCACCGTGGACGCCGTCACCGCGCACCTGACGGAGCGCTCACCCCGTACCGAGCCGCAGGGCAGCGCAGTGTTCGCGGCGGACGGCGAGGTGGTGCTGGACCTGCCGCTGAGCCGGGCACCGGACCGCATGCAGGTGTGCTGGTCGGCGCTGCCGCACCTGGGTCCGCTGCCGGAACTGACGGGTGAGGACCCGCTGTGCCTGACGGCGCGCATCGACCGTACGGGCGCCGACTTCGAGCTGGTCGACGCGCGCGGGACCCGGGAGGCCGGGCAGGCGCGCGGCGAGGAGTGGCCGGTGCACCGCACCAACACCGGGGAACCCTCCGAGAAGCACTTCCAGTTGAAGGTCGAGAACACCTGGGAGAGCAACGCCGGGGTGATCGCCGACGCCGTCGCGACCCGCTTCCGGCAGTCCGGCGCCGACGTGCTGGTGCTCAGCGGCGATCCGCGCGAGCGGCGCGCGGTCCACGAGAAGCTGCCCCGGGAACTGCGGGACGCCGCGGTGGAGACCTCGCACGGCGGCCGCGCGGCCGGGTCCGCCACCGAACTGCTGGACCGGGAGACCGAACGGGCCCGCCAGGAGTTCGTCGAGCGGCACACGGCCGGAGCCCTCACCCGGCTCAGGGCCGCCCATACGCCGGGCCACAGCCCCGAGGACTCCCCGGGTGCGGCCGTCGCCGAGGGCGTGCCCTCCCTGGTGGAGGCGGCCCGTGAGCACCGGATGGACACCCTTGTGGTGCGGCCGGGCGGCGCCGACAGGGAGCGCGAGGTGTGGGTGGGTACGGACGGTGACCAGCTCGCGGTACGCCGTTCCGAGCTCCAGTACCTCGGCGCCACCGAGGCCGCACCCGCCCGCGCGGACGACGCCCTGCTGCGCAGCGCCATCGCCTCGGACACGCAGGTGCTGGTGGCTCCGGCCGACGACGATCTGCCGGTCGGCGGGATGGGCGCCGTGCTGCGGTGGACCAACGAGCCGGGCGCGTCCCCCGCGACGAGCTGAACGCCCTGCCCGCGCGTGCGGCGCGCCCCGGACAGCGCCGTGGCGCGGAACGGCCGAACCGTTCCGCGCCACGGGGTCCCGGCACCCGCTCGGTTGCATAACGCTTCCGACTTGACGCCCTTCCAGGACGGTGCCGAGGCGGCCACCTGCAAGGAGCGGGTGGTGCGGTCGATCCAGCCGGACAGCAGTCCGAAGCAGGCGCCCGTGAGCGCCAGCAGGGCACCCAGCCAACTCGGCGAAGTGAGGCCGAAGCCCGCCGCGATCACCATGCCGCCGAGGGAGGCCCCCAGCGAGTTGGCGATGTTGAAGGCCGACTGGATGCTGGCGGAGCCCAGTTCGGGCGCGTTTCTTCCATGGTCGAGGATGCGGGCCTGGACGCTGGGGATGGCGGCCATGCCCGCGATGCCGGTGAGGAACACGTTGACCGCGATCAGGACGGTGTTCTGGGCCGTGACGAGGATCATCGCCAGCGACAGCGACAGGGTCAGCAGCGCGCCGCAGATGGTGCGCAGCGGCCAGTCGGCGAGCCGTCCGCCGAGCACCGTCCCCACCGTCATGCCCGCCCCGGCCAGTGCCAGCATCGCCGTCGCCGCCGTGGGCGTGTATCCGCTGACCTCGGTGACCAGCGGCTGGATGTAGGTGTAGAACGACGAGGTGCCGGCGAAGCCGAACACCACCACGGCGTAGGCGAGCCATACCTGAGGTCTCTTGAACAGGCCGAGTTCACCGCGCACGCTGCCCCGAGCCGGTTCCTGCTGGGAAGGGACGAGCGCCGCGAGGGAGATGAGGCCGAACACGCCGATCCCCGCGACGACGATGAACGTCCACCGCCAGCCGACCGTCTGGCCCAGCAGCGTGCCCAGCGGAGAGCCGACGATGTTGGCCATCGGCACGCCGACGAGCACCAGCGAGAGCGCCCGGCCGCGTTTTTCCGGCCGCACGAGTCCGGCTGCCACCACGGCGCCGATTCCGAAGAACACGCCGTGCGGCAGTCCCGCCGTGAGTCGTGCCGCCAACAGGAGTTCATGGCTCGGAGCCAGCGCTGACGCGGTGTTTCCGAAAATGAACAGACCTGTCATCGACAGCAATATGGTCTTACGGCGCACCCGCATACCCGCAATGGTGAGCAGCGGTGCGCCGATGACGACACCGAGGGAGTAGAAGGAGACGTAACCGCCCGCATCGGAGATGCTTACCCCCATGTCGGAGGCGGCCTCGGGCAGTAGACCTATCATCACGAACTCGGCCGTGCCCGCACCGAATGTCGCAATGGCCAAAGCCAGGAGGGCAAGGGGCAACGGGACCTCCTTGCAAGGAGTGGGATGTCGGGGTTCCCGGCTCGCCACAGCGGGCCGTCTTGCAAGGAGCGTGCCGCAATACCGGTTTGGAGCAAACGGTTTCCCCATAAGGCTGCCCATAATAGGATTGCTGCTCCGCCTGTGAACTCCCCCTGAAATTACGGCAGTCGAGGGGGCGGGAGCACCGGAAACCCGTTTCGCGGCGACGCGGGATTCGGCGTGTCGCAATCGGCCCCGCGTATCGACGTACGGGAAAAGGGAGTTGGCCGTGACACACGCGACGGATGAGACCGTGATCGACAGCGATCGAGAGTGATGGGCGGCGACAACGGATAACTCCCGCACGTCGGTGACTCGCAAACCGCGAAATATTGGAAGGCACGCGCCGGACGGCGGGAAGCGGCGTGCGGCCGCTCGCGGTGCGGCCTCGGCCACCCCTGGCGAGGGGGTGGCCGAGGATGCCCGTCGCACTGAGGGTTGGGCAGAGGACGGACGGTGGGGGGATCAGCCGCCGATGTTGACGTCGACGCAGGCGTAGAAGGCGTTGCCCGTGTCGGCGATGTTCCAGACGGCCAGGACCTTCTGCTTCCCGGAGAAGCCGTCGAAGTCGACGTTGTGCGAGACGACCTCACCCGGGACGGCGCCGCCGTCGTCGAACTCGGCGAGCTTCGTGTCGCCGATGAAGTACTGCCACGTGCTGGTGGCGTGCTTGACCGTCAGCTTCCAGTTGAAGGTCGCCGAGGAGCCGACGTCGGTGACCTGCCAGCCCTTGTTGTCGTCGCGCAGTTCCGCGAAGCGGGAGTTGCCGCCGGCGCAGTCCTTGAGCCCCTTGGGGCCCTCGACGCTCTGCGGCTCCCACTGGATGTCACCGCACTCGACGACGCCGGTGGCGCACTGGGCCTGGCGGCTGGCCGGGTCGGTGATCCAGCCGTGCGCACCGGCCGGGGTCGCGGTGAGCCCGAGGACCAGGACCGGGGCGAGCGCGGCACCGGCCAGTGCGGCTAACTTCCGTTGGGTGAACGGCTTCTTGTGCATCTCAGCTCCTTCGGTGAGAGGGAGAGCACATCAGGGATTGGTCTAGACTTTAACGTCCGACCGAGTCCGGTCAAGCCTTCGGAAAGCCGAATCCGTAGCCGTTCTCCTCCAGCCAGGGCAGGAACGCCTGCAACGCCTCGTACGACTCCGAGCGGTCGCCCCCGCCGTCGTGGAAGAGGATCACCGCACCGTCCTGGGTCTGCTCCTTCGCGCGCCGGAGTACCGCCTCCGTCCCGGGGAGCTGCCAGTCGCCCGGATCGACGGTCCAGCCCAGGGGGCGCATGCCGTGCCCGGCGGCTATGCGGCGGCTGTCGGGCGTGAACGCGCCGCCCGGAGCCCGGTAGTAGTACACCGGCGCGCCGCCCGAGGCCCTGTCGATCATCTTCTGGGCGCCGAGTATCTGATGCTCCTGGTACGCGACGGGCTTGTGATCCATCCCCGTGTCGTGGTCCACCGAGTGGTCGCACAGCCGGTGCCCCTCGGCCACGATGCGCCCGACCAGCTTCGGATAGCGCTCGGCGTTCGGACCT
Organism: Streptomyces sp. CNT360; assembly: GCF_000424785.1. Lineage (NCBI taxonomy): Bacteria > Bacillati > Actinomycetota > Actinomycetes > Kitasatosporales > Streptomycetaceae > Streptomyces > Streptomyces sp. CNT360. The sequence continues at coordinate 102,936 of NZ_AUKO01000020.1, forward strand.
GTCAGACAGAAGGTCGCCTTGACGTGGTACTGGCGCAGCAGGTCCAGCACCTTGGGCGTCCACTGCGGGTGCGGCCCGTCGTCCAGGGTGAGCGCCACCGTGCGGCCCCCCTGCTCGGCGTGGTGGCTTATCCCGCGGCTCACCTTCTGCTGCGCCCGGGACCGCCCGTGCGGCACGGCCTTCGGCTTCCCGTGCGGAGCCGCCGCCTGCTGGGGCACACGCGAGGCCCGGACGCTCTGCTCCCAGCCGGGGTGCGCGCCGGCACGCGCGTCCCCCGTGCTCGCCTGGACGTACGCCGTCAGCAGACCGACCGCCACCGTGCCCGCCGCGGCAGCCGTCGCCACGACCGACGGCCTGCTGCCCCGCTTGCTGTGCAACTCCTGCTCCCAACTGCCCGTTTTCTTCCGCGCCTGTCAATGACCCAGACCACCCGGAGGCGGCATCGGTTGCGCGCACGAGATGAGAGATACGCCGCATTTGGGCCGGGGCGGCGCAGGCCCGTCAGCGGGCACCTGACAGCCTGGGAACCCACCGACCGAGAGCGAGGAGCACAGCCGATGGCGCCCAGCGAGGCATTCACCGAGGACCTGGCCCGCGAGGTACTGGCGGCCGCGACCGGCGGCCCCGGCGGCACCGCCGACCTGGTGTCGCTCGGCGAGAACGCCGTCTTCGCCCTGGACGGAACCGTCGTACGGGTGGGCCGCGACCCCGGTCTGCTGCCCCGGGCCGAGCACGAACTGCGGGTGGCGGCCTGGCTGGCGGACGAGGGGGTGCCGGCGGTCCGGGCGGCCGACCCCGCGGCCCGGCTCGTCGGAGACCACCCCGTCACCTTCTGGCAGCGGCTGCCCGCCGCCGTACGCCCCGCAGGCGCCGCCGACCTGGCCGGGCTGCTGCGACTGGTGCACGCTCTGCCCGAACCGCCCTTCGCCCTGCCGCCGCGCGAGCTGATGGCCGGCGTGGAGCGGTGGCTGCGGCTGGCCGGGCACGCCGTACCGCGTGAGGATGCGGCGTTCCTGCGGGCGCGGCGCGACGACATCGTCGCCTCCCTCCCCGGTCTCGTCCCCCACCTGCCGCCGGGCCCGGTGCACGGCGACGCGCTGCCCCGCAACGTGCACGTCACCCCGCAGGGGCCCCTGCTGGTGGACCTGGAGACCTTCTCCTTCGACCTGCGCGAGCACGACCTGGTGGTGATGGCGCTCAGCCACGACCGCTACGGGCTGTCCGCCCAGGAGTACGAGACGTTCTGCACCACCTACGGCTGGGACGTCCGCGAGTGGGAGGGGTGCGCCGTGCTGCGCGGGGCCCGGGAGACGGCCAGTTGCGCCTGGGTCTCGCAGCACGCGCCGGGCAACCCGGCGGCGCTCGCGGAGTTCCGGCGGCGGGTGGCCTCCCTGCGCGACGGCGACCCGACGGTGCGCTGGCACCCGTTCTGAGCTCCGAGGCCCTGCGTGCGCACCCGCGGGCGCCGGCGCGCAGCACGGCGGCGGAAGTCCCCCGCTCCGCCACAAAAACCGCTGTTCACAGCGTGACCGCAGGTCAGGTGGGGTGGCGTAACGCTGCCGCAACACCGCTGCCCTAGCGTCGGGCCGCATGGACACCACTGCGGACGGAGCCGGTCCCACGCGAGCGGACCGCGCGCGACAGGTGGCGAACGTGCTGCGCCGGCAGGTGCTCGACGGCGCCTTCGGCGGCGGCGTACTGCCCGACGAGCGGGCGCTGATCGCGGAGTTCGGCGTCAGCCGCAACACCGTGCGCGAGGCGCTGGGGCTGCTGCGGGACGAGCGGCTGGTGGAGCGCCGGCGCGGCGTGGGCACCGTCGTCGTGGGCCGCGCCTACGCCCACCCGCTGGACGGGCTGGCCGGCCTCGCGGAGGTCCTCCACCACCACGGCGACGTCGTCAACCGGGTACGCGAGGCCCGTCCGGTGCGGCCACCGCGCGCCGTTGCCCGGCGCCTGGGCCTGGGCGAGCAGGGCGAGGCCGTGCACCTGGAGCGGCTGCGCACGCTGGACGGGGTGCCGCTGTCCCTGGACTCGACCTACCTCCTCCCCGAGATCGGCGAGCCGTTGCTGGCACTGGAGCGGAAGGTGCTGGAGCACCGGGACGTCTTCCATCTCATCGAGACGGTGGCCGGCGCCCCGCTGGGCGGAGCCGAGCTGTGCGTGCAGGCGGTGACGGCCGACGCGGCCACCCGCGCGGTGCTGGGCATGCCGGAGGCCGGCGGCGCGGTACTGGCGCTCGAACGGCTCACCAGGCTGGCCGACGGGCGCCCCGCCGACCTGGAGTTCATCCACGTACGCGGCGACCGGCTCGTCCTGCGCGCGCAGGTGCCGGCGGCGCCGCGCGGAGGCACCCCGCAGCGCCTCGGGCGGACGGAAGGGGAGCGGCTGTGAGCGCGCCGGTACCCGCCGGGCAGGCACCCGTCCGGACCCGGCTGCTGACCTGCGCGATGTGCCTGTGCGTGACCCTCGTCGTCGGCATGGTCTCCGCCGTCAACCTCGCCGTCCCCGACCTGTCCGGCAGTGCGCTGCACCCCTCGGCCGCGCAGGTCGTCTGGGTCGTGGACGGCTACGTCGTCGTCTTCGCCTGCCTGCTGGTTCCCGCCGGTGCACTGGCCGACCGCGCCGGACGCAAGGGCACGCTGCTGTGCGGTATGGGCGTCTTCGCCCTGGGCTGCCTGCTGTGCGCGCCGGCGCCGCACATCGCGGTGCTCATCACCGGGCGGGCGCTCAGCGGCGTGGGCGCGGCAGCCGTGCTGCCCACCACCTTGGCACTGCTCGTCGAGGGCGTCCCCGAGTCCCGGCGACGGCGCGCCGTCGGCGTATGGGCCGCCATGACCGGACTCGCCGCCGTCCTGGGCAACCTCGGCGGCGGTGCCGCGATCCAGTACGGAACCTGGCGCAGCCTCTTTGCGTGCGTCCTGCCGCTCGCGCTGGCCGCACTGGCGCTGGCCGCCGTCGCCGCACCGGTCGCACCCCGCCACCCCCGCCCTCTCGCTCCCGGCAGCACCGCGCTGCTGACCGGCGGCTTCCTCGCCCTGCTCTACGCCGTCGTCGCCGCACCCCAGTCCGGCTGGACCGGCCCCTCCGTGCTGCTCGCCGGTGCCCTGGCCGCCGGGCTGCTGTGCGGGTGGGTACGGCACGAACTGCGCGCCGCGCACCCGCTGCTGGACCCCCGGCTGTTCCTGCGGCCCGCCGTGCGGGCCGGTGCCCTCGGCATGGCGGCCCTGTTCACCGGCATGTTCGGGCTGATGTACCTCAACGGCCAGTACCTCCAGTACGCCAAGGGGTACGGCGCGCTCGGCGCGGGCGTCCGGCTGCTGCCGATGGCCGCCGGGCTGTTGGTGGGGCCACGCTGCGGGCTGCTGGTGGAACGGCTCGCGGGACGGCGGGCCACCGCGGCCGGCGGCATCCTGGTGCTGGCCTCCGGTCTGTGCGTGGTCTCCACCGTGACCGCCCACACTCCGTACGCGGTCTACGGGCTGGGCGCCACGCTCACCGCGCTCGGCTGCGGCATCGCCACCCCTGTGCTGTCGCACGCGATGATGTCCGCCCTCCCGCCGGAACGGGCCGGCACCGGCTCCGGCCTCCAGAGCCTCGCCCGCGAACTGGGCAGTGCCCTCGGCATCGCCGTCAGCGGCACCCTGGTCACCGCTGTCTTCACCGCCCGCCTCCCCGCACCGCTGCGGGGTCCCGACGCGCCGGGCACGGTGGCCGAGGCCCGCGCCCGCACCGCCGATCCCGGGCTGCGGGGTGCGGTGGTGCGGGCCTTCACCGACGGCATGCACACGGCCACCCTCGCCCTGGCGGCGCTGCTCGTTCTGACCGCGCTCGCCGTCGCCCTCTGGTTCCCCTCCGACCGCCCTGCCGACGGGCCCCGCACCATGGCGGAGCAGGCACCTGCACCTGAGGCGGCCGACGACGTGGACCGCACCTGAGTGGCTTTGCGGCGCGTCCGCTTGGAGCTGCCGGGCGGCTGCCGGGTCCCGACTCGGCACCGGACGCCCGCCCGGGTCGGTCCGGGGCGGGGCTCACGGTATGCACGCCGGACACTGCGGCGACCTGGAGCATGGCTGTGCCCGCGCCCCCTGCCGCGCCGCTGACCAGGACACGGTCGCTTGCGGATACTTGGCCCTGGGTGTGATCAGGGCGTCCAAGGCGGTGCTGAAGGCTTCCGGGAATCCGCCGGCCTCCTGCCAGGAGAGGGAATCCGGCGGCGGAGGCAGGAGATCGGCAGGGACGGCGCCCCGCTCGGCGTGCTCCCACCGCCTACCAACGCCATAGCCAGGTCTCCGGTGAAGATCCTGGAGGAAGCCGTGGGCCGGGTGCCATTCGGGGTGACCGGTCCAGCGCGCTCTGTGCCACGCCCCGGCTCTTGCCTCACCCGAGGGTGGCATGGCCGTCGAGGGAGGCGGCCGTGAGGTAGCCGCGGGCGGTGAGGGCTTCGGTGAAGCGGGTGTAGGAGTCGTCCAGCGCGGCCTTCTCGGCCGGGTCGGGGTCGACAGTACGCCCGGCAGGGGTCATGGCGTGGGCGGCGGCCTCCAGGGTGGGGTGGAGAGTGCCGGCGGCGGCCAGCAGGGCGGCGCCCAGGGCGGTCTCGGCGCGAGGGGCGACGCGCAGCGGGATCCCGAGAGCGGTGGCGCGGATGCGGGTCCACAGAGCGCTGCGGCTGCCACCGCCCGCCGTGTGCAGCGGAGCGGAGACGGGGACGCCCAGCGCGCGCATCCGGTCCAGCGCGAGCCGCTCCAGGAAGGCGACCCCCTCCAGGTCGGCGCGGTGCCGGTCGGCGTCGTCGGTGGGGACGCCGAGGGTGAAGCCGCGGGCGTCACCGGCGACGAAGGGGAAGCGCTCACCGGCCCGGCGCAGGGGGTAGCTGACGCAGGAGGCGGGGCCCCGTCCTGCGGCGGCCTCGTCGAGAGCGGCCAGGTCCGTCCCGTCCCGGTGGGCGAGGGCTTCGCCGCCGGTGTTGGAGGCGCCGCCGGGCAGCCACCAGCCGTCCGGGTGGCGGTGGCTGTAGAGGGCGCCTGCGGGGTCGGTCACCAGGTCGCGGGTGACGCCTTTGAGGACGTAGGTGGTGCCGAGGATGCCGACGAACTGCCCCGGGGACACGGCCCCGGTGGCGAGCTGTCCCGCACAGCCGTCGGTCATGCCGAGCCGTACGCCGCAGCCCGCGGGCAGCCCGGTGCGGGCGGCGGCAGCCGCGCTCACGGTGCCCACGCAGGTGCCCGGCGGCCGGACCGGGGGCAGCCAGTGCGGCGGCACCCCGAGGGCGTCGAGCACCTCGGTGGGCCACTCCTCGGCGCGCGGGTCGTAGCCGGTCTTGAGCGCGTGGCTCCAGTCGGCGGCGACCGGGACGCCGGTCAGTTCGCGGCCGAGCAGGTCGGGGGTGTGGGCGATCCGGGCCGCGCGAGGGTCCCCGGCCCACTCCTGGGCGTACCGGGCGACGCGGCCGAGCGCGGCGGTGGGACCGACAGTCAGCCCGAGCGCCCGCCACCGGTCCGCGCCGACGCGCTGCGCGCGGGCGTTGTGGTCCGCGGCCCGCCGGTCGTCGTACATGGCTGCGGGGCCCAGCGGGGTGCCGTCCGCGTCGGTGAGGACGAGGGTGCCGGAGGTCGCGGAGACGGCGACGGCGCGCACCTCGGCTCCGCGGGCGGGCAGGGCGGCGGTGGCCTGGCGCAAAGCCTCGGCCGTCGCCGGCCACCAGCAGGTGGCGTCCTGCTCGCTGCGGCCGTCGGCGCCGCGGACGGGCGGGGGCAGTGCGGCCCGTCCCTCGGCCACCACCGTCCCCCGCGCGTCCACGCACAGGACGCGGACGGCGGCCGTGGCGACGTCGATCCCGGCGACGACGGAGCTGTGCATACTGACTCACCCTTCTACGGCGGCAACCGGCCCGCGGCTTGCACGGGACGAAAAGGTCAGCGGTGGAGTTAATTTCACACGCCCTGTGTGATGTCGGTGTGCCGCCCCGCCTCAGCCCGCCCGCGGCGCAACCTGGACGGTGACGTGTTCCCGCAGGTCGGCCACGAGGCTGTCGTCGACCCCGGCGTCCACCACGACGTGGTCGAAATCGGTGACCGGGCAGAGCCGGTGCAGTGCGGTGCGCGCCACCTTGGAGTGGTCCATCAGCAGCGCCGCACGGGCGCCGGAGGCGAGCATGGCGCGTTTGACGAGGACGACGTCCTGCTCCTGGTGGAAGGTCATCCGGGCATCCATCGCGGAGGTGCTCACCAGCACCAGGTCCACGGCCATCGCCTCGATGGCCTCCACGCAGGGCACCCCGAGGAAGGAGTCGTGGGTGGCGCTGTACTCGCCGCCCAGCGCGATGAGCCGTATCTCCTCGCACCCGGCGAGGACGTCCAGGACACGGCGGGCGTTCGTCAGCACGGTCAGCGGCGCCTTGTCGCGCAGCAGCGGCGCGAGCGCGAGAACGGAGGTCGAGTCGTCGAGCATCACGGACATGCCGGGCTCGACCAGGTCGGCCGCCACGCGGGCGACGGCCTCCTTCTCGGGGACGTGGACACCCAGCCGGTAGTCCAGGTTGCTCTCGAAGACGCTGGTGGGCAGCGCCGAGACACCGCCGCGGAAGCGCCGCAGCACGCCCCGCCGCGCCAGCGCGTCCAGGTCGCGGTGGACGGTCATCACGCTGACGCCCACGGTCTCGGCCAGGTGGCTGACGCTCACGGTGCCGTGCGCGACGACGTGTTCGGCGATGCGCTGCCGCCGGCTCTCCTGCGAGCGGGCGGAGCCGGTGGGCGAGGTGGCGGGAGGGGGCACGGTGCTCGCCCCGTTCAGCCCGCGGCCGCGGGGGTCGAGCGGGGCGCGCCCTGCGCGGGGTGGACGGGGGCCGCCGTCGGTACGTTCAGCGAGCGCAGCGCAGTACAGGCTCCGGCCACCTCGATCTCGGTGACGGCCGCGTTCTCCAGCCGGGGCAGGACGTGCCGGTAGCGGCCGACGGGGATGCCGAGCAGGGCGCACAGCGCGATCCGGAAGGCGGTGTTGTGCGCGACGACCAGCACGGTGCGGCCCTCGTGCGCCGCCGCCACCTCGCGCAGGGCGGCGCACACCCGGGCGGCGACGGCGGTGGGCGGCTCCGAACCGGGGAACGCACCGGCCTCCGCGTCCTGTTGGAAGGCGGCCACCAGGTCGGCGTCGTCGGCGGTCATCTCGGCGATGGTGCGGCCCTCCCCCCAGCCGAAGTCGGCCTCGCGCAGCCCCTCGACGACGGTGGGCGTCAGCCCCAGAGCGCGGGCCGCCGGTCGGGCCGTGAGCCGCGCCCGCTCCAGCGGCGAGCTGACGACGGCGTGGACGGGCGCCGCACGGGAGCGCTCGGCCACCCACCGGGCCAGCTCCTCGGCCTGCCGCAGCCCGTCCTGCGTCAGCGCGACGTCGGAGATCCCTGCGTAACGGTTCTCGGCGTGCCAGACGGTCTGGCCGTGCCGTACGAGCAGGAGCCGGGCGGTCATACGTCCTCCAGGGCGTCGCGTCGCGGTGCGGCCATTGGGTTTCTTCACGTCGAGCGCTATAAATATAACAACCTCGGTGTGGAGAACGCGGGGACAGTGCGGAACTGCCGTCTGGAGGACGTACGGCCATGACCACCACCACCGGTTCGCTCCCCGGGGCGCTCATCGGCGTCGACATCGGCACCTCCGTCACCAAGGCCGTCGCCTTCGACCGTGACGGCCGCTGCCTGCACACCGCCGCGCGCCGCTCCGCGCTGCTGCGCGCCCCCGGCGGCGTCGTCGAACAGGACCTCCAGGAAGTGCTGGCCGGTGTCGCGGACGTGGTCCGGGAGGTCGCGGCGGCGCTGCCGGGGCGTCCCGCGGCGCTCGCCCTGACCGGGCAGGGCGACGGGCTGTGGCTGCGCGACGCCGCGGGCAGACCGGTCCGGCGCATGATCTCGTGGATGGACGCCCGTGCCGCCCCGCTCGTCGCGCGCTGGCAGCGGGACGGCACGGTCGAGAAGCTCTTCCGCGCTACCGGCTCGGGCCTCTTTCCGGGCTGCCACGGGCCGCTGCTGGCGTGGCTGGCCGAGCACGAGCCCGAAGTGCTGGAGCGGGCGGCGGTCGCCGGGTACTGCGTGGACGCCGTGGCCCAGCGGCTGACCGGCACGGTCAGCGTGGACGCCTCCGACGCCACCCTGCCCTTCCTCGACCCCGGCACCCGTACCTACTCCCCCGCCGCGCTGGCCGCCTGCGGTGTCGAGGAGTTCGCCCACCTGCTGCCCGCGCCCGCCGCGCCGCACACCGTCCTGGAACTGGACGGGCAGGGTGCCGCCCTGCTCGGCCTGGAGGGCGGGCTGCCGGTCACCTCCGGCCCCTACGACCTGCCGGCCTGCGCGTTCGGCAGCGGTGTGCGGGAGACCGGCGACGGACTGCTGACGGTCGGCACCACGCTGGCCTGCCAGGTCCTCACCGACCGCGCGGCACCGTCGGCGGAGCGGGACGGCGAGCCGGCCGGGATGTGGCTGTGCACCCCGCGGACCGACCGCTGGCTACGGGCGATGCCCGCGATGGTCGGCACGGCGGGCATCGACTGGGCGCTCGGCGTCGTCGGCGCCGCCACGGGGGACCTGGAAGGACTGCTGGCGGCGAGCCCGGCCGGTGCGCGCGGGGTGACGGCGCTGCCGTTCCTGTCCGAGGCGGGCGAGCGCGCCCCGTTCGTCTCCCCCGACGCGCGCGCCTCCTTCGAGAACCTGTCCCTGGCGCACGACCGCGCCGACCTGGTCCGCGCCATGTGCGAGGCGGTCGGCTACGCGGCGCGGCACTGTCTGGAGGCCGCCGGACTCTCACATGAGCTGGCCGCCTGTGGCGGTGGCACCCGCTCGGCGGGCTGGCTGCGCACGTTCGCCGGGATCCTGGGACGGCCCGTGCGCGTCCCCCTGGAGCCGGAAGTGGGCGCGCGGGGCGCCGCGCTGGTCGCTCACGCCGCGCTGGGCGACCCCGTGGACGAGGAGCAGTGGCACGCGCACCACCGGATGGTCGAACCGGACGAGGCGGAGCGGGTGCTGTACGAGAAGCGGTACGCGGAGTACCGGGAGCGGGTGGCCTCGGCGCGGCGACGCTGGGACGGGTGACATCCGCCCGGGGCGGGGCCGCGTGCGGGGGTGACCATCGCCATGTCGCATTTCCGCCGGTCCCCGCCCTCGCGAGCCGCGAGACTGGAGGGGAATCAGGAAGGACGCGCCATGCACCGCACGCACACCGTCATCGACAGCCCCGTCGGACCGCTGACCCTGGTGGCCACCGACGGCTCGCTGGCCGGCCTCTACATGGAACCGCACCGGCACCGTCCCGCCCAGGAGACGTTCGGCGTCCGCGACGCCGGGGCCTTCGGCGCAGTGACCGAACAGCTCGGTGAGTACTTCGCCGGGGAGCGCACCGAGTTCTCCCTGCCGCTCGCCCCGGAAGGGACCGGGTTCCAGCGCACCGTGTGGGCCGCGCTGGAAGACATCCCGTACGGGCAGACCCTCTCCTACGGGCAGCTCGCCGAGCAGATCGGCAGGCCGGGTGCGGCGCGGGCCGTCGGCCTGGCCAACGGGCGCAACCCCGTCAGCATCGTCGTGCCCTGCCACCGGGTCGTCGGCTCGACCGGGCAGCTGACCGGGTACGGCGGCGGCATCGAACGCAAGCGCCATCTGCTGGACTTCGAACGCGGCGCGCTCGCTCCGCAGGCGGTCGGCACGCTGTGGTGAAAGGGGGTTTACCCCTCGCGTCAGCGGCCACCCGGGAGGCGGAATGACACACGCCGGCTCTTCGAGGAGGATCTGATGCTCCGCGCCATCGCCGACGTACTGCGTGCCATAGGCGGCGCCGTCGCCACCGTCGTCACGCTTCCCTTCCGTGCGGTCGCCCGGCTGTTCGGCGGCGCCTCCCGCTCGGCCCACTGAGCACGCGGCGCGACCGCCGCTGCCCGCCCCGCTCCCGCCCGCCGGGGGCGGGGCGGAGCGCGTTCAGCGCCCGGTCGGCGGCGGGCCGAAGTCCAGCAGCACCTTCGGCGGACCGCTCCTGCCGTGCTCCAGCAGCGCGAAGGCTTCCTGCACGGCTTGCGTCGAGACGGCCGGCACGACCTGTGCCAGCAGCGGACCGGCATCCAGCACGCCTCGCTGGAAGAGGGCGACCGTGCGGTCGTAGTGGGCGATGCCGTGCTGGATGCCGAGCACGTCGACGCCCTGGAGGGAGAGCTCGCCGGGCACGAAGGAGACGGGCTCCCGGGCGACGCCCACCAGGGCCACCCGTGCGCCCCGCCGTGCCATGCGCAGTGCCCCGGTGAATGCGGCGGCCGCTCCGGAGGCCTCCACCACCAGGGAGTAGGCGCCCGAGGGGGCCCGGTCGGCGTGGTGGGCGGAGTCGGCGCCGCAGCGCACCGCCAGGTCGAGCCCCGCCGGATCGATGCCGATCGCGTCCACCGCGGCGGCGTGGCGGTGTGCGAACTGGACGGCGAGCAGGCCCATCGTGCCGGTGCCGATGACGGCCACCCGGTCGTCGAAGGAGAGCCGCGCCCGCTCGTAGGCCTCCACCACGGAGACCGCCGGCTCGATCAGCGCCCCCGCGGGCTCCGGAAGTCCGGCGGGCAGCGGCGTGACGGCGTGCACGGGAACCCGTACGTAGTCGGCGGCGGCGCCCTGCAGGCCGTACAGTCCCGTCTCCCGCAGCGCCGTGCAGCGTTGGGACCGCCCGGCGTGGCACGCGGCGCACCTGCCGCACGGCACCATCGTCCGGCCGACCACGGGCGAGCCGACGGCGGGGGCGCCCTCGGGCATCTCCCCGGCGTAGGCGGCCACTTCCCCGTACCACTCGTGCCCGAACACATGCGGGAAGGTGATCCGCCCGTCCTGGAGGAAGGCGGAGGTGCCGTGCAGGATCTCCAGGTCGGTGCCGCAGATGCCCACCTGCCGGGTGCGGACCAGTACGGTGCCCGGCTCGGGGGCGGGAACCTCCACCTCGGCGAGGTCGGTGCGTCCGAGGTCGGTGATGCGTGCGGCGCGCATGGTTCCGCCGGGCCAGTTCCCCTTCACCGTACGTTCCTCCGGGCTGCTCACAGGCGTCGGTTCGCGGCCCGCGGGCCGCGCTCCCCTCACCTGTGGATCATGGCACGGGGCGGCGGTGGCGCGCCGACCGGGTGGCGGGGCCCCGGCCCGGGCCGGTTCCGGCGCAGTGCGACGAACTCGTGGGCGTCCTTGGACCAGCCGTCCTCCGGGGACCAGCCCGCGGGCCGGGCGAGCCGGTGCAGTGCCGGGGCGCCCAGGCGGGCCCACCGAAAAGGGCTTCCGGCGACTCCGTGGGCGTTCTCCATGCGTACCCAGAGCCGCTCGTCCACGTCCTGGGCGGCGATCTCGGCGATCAGCAGCCCGCCCGGCCGTACCAGTTGGGCGACCCGGCACAGCAGCGCCGCCGGGTCACCACCGATGCCGATGTTGCCGTCCATCAGCAGCGCCGTGTCCCACCTGCCGGCTTCCGGCAGCGGGTCGAACACGGAGCGGCGCAGGGCACGGCCGCCGCGCAGTACGGTGCGGGCCACGGCCGCCGCGTTGAGGTCGATGCCGAGGCAGGGGTGGCCCTGCGTGTGCAGCGCGGTGACGAAGCGGCCCGGGCCGCAGCCGATGTCCAGCACGCTGCCCCGGCAGCGGTCGAGGACTGTCAGGTCGGCGGTGTCCACGGTGCCGCACCAGCGCTCCACGTCCAGCGGAAGGGCCAGGTCGCCGTCGGTACGCAACCGGAGCGGCCCGCGGCCGGTGCCGATGGCCCGGCTGTAGGGGTCCTCGCTCCAGGCTCCTGGCCCCGGCCGCGCCTGCGCCGTCATGCCGGTGCCGCCCCTGGCCCGCCGGGGGCGGACGTCGGCACGTCGCGCAGCCGGGCGTGGGCGGCGGCGAAGGCGCTGCCCGGCGCCTCGGCGGCGACGGCCGCGGCGTCGTCGGGCTCGTCCACGTCCCGCAGCACGGGCAGGTCGCGCACCCGCAGCCCCGCCTCGGTCAGCCGGGCGCGCTGGGCGGCGCCGGTGGTGGCGGTGGACATGGGGACGCCGCGCAGCAGCGCCGGGTCGGGCCGGGCCAGGCCCAGCGCCCAGAAGCCACCGTCGGCCGCCGGGCCGAAGCAGGCGTCGTGATCGCGCCATGCCTGCGGCCCGGTGGCGGGTGCCAGCAGCGCGGGGCTGAGCTGCGGGGTGTCCATGCCGACGAGCAGCGCCGGACCGTCGCACAGGGCGAACGCGTCGGCCAGCCGCGCGTCGAGGCCGCCGCTGCCCTGCGGCACGATCTCGATGCGGTCGCCGCCGTCCTCCGGGCCCGGGAGCCAGGGCCCCGGCCTGCCGTCCAGGACCAGGACGCGGCGGGCGGCCGGGGTCGCCAGTACGGCCCGCAGCGTGTCGGTGAGGGCCGCCGCGGCGAGTGCCGCCGCGCCGTGCGGGGTGAAGGCGGGGCTCAGCCGGGTCTTCGCCCGGCCGGGGCGCGGCTCCTTGGCGATGACGAGCAGCGTCGTGACCGGTGCCCGCATCACTGGTCCCCTCGGGGGCGGAGGGCGGGCCCGGCGGGTGGCTGTGCGGTCCGCCGCCTCATCCGGTGACCTTCGTCGAACACATGCGTGCGCCCTCCTCGCAGGGGCTGTCGGGTGACGTGGTGCGGGGCCCGCCGGTTTCAGAAGCTGTCGGGGAGCCAGGGGGTGGGGCCGGCGGCCAGGGCATCGAGCAGGGCGAGGTCGCGCGGGTCGCCCTCGGCCATGCCGAGGGCGGCGGCGTGCCGCAGCGGCAGTGCGCCGGCGTACCAGGCGGCCAGGGTGGTGGCGGGCAGCCGCACGGGCCGGGCCCGGGGTCCGTTGCCGCGCTCGGTGTGGAGTGTGCCGTCCTCGAACGTCAGGCAGTGTGCAGTGCTTCCGCCCTCCGGTGGGACGACCTCCAGTCCGACGCTGCCGCGCGGGTGGGGGTCCCAGCCCCGGGCTTCCAGGGCGCGCCGCACGTCGAGGAGGGTCAGCACCCACGGGTACCAGCCGTCCTCGCGCACCGCGTACTGGTCCAGCACCCACTTCAGCGGGTTGGGGCGGGGCAGCACGGAGCGGCGGAAGCGGATCAGGCGCACCTGGGGGGATCTGGCGCAGACGGCTGCCAGCAAGGCGGGCAGCGCCTCCAGTCCGTCGTGCCACAGGTCGTGCACCACCGCGGCCACGCCCCAGGGGCGGTGCGGTTCGACGGTGAGGGTCGCGTATCCGCTCAGGACCGACTCGCGGGCGACACCGAGGGTCAGCGGGTTCTGCGTCTCCTGGAGGGTGCGCTGTTTCCAGCCGTGCCACCAGGCGGGGCGGCGCAGGGGGCCGTTCCAGCCGGGGGTGAGTCTCTCGCGCAGGCGGGCACAGGCGGCCTCGTCGGGGACGACGGTCTCGAAACCGTCGGCCGGGCGGGGCAGTTCGGCGGGGGTGAGTTCCCAGGAAGAGGCGACGGCGGCTGCTTCCCAGCCCCAGCGCCGGTAGACGCCGGGTGCCGGGGTCCAGGCGCAGGCGAGATGGGCGCCGTGCTCGTGGCGGAGCCGGTCGGTGCCCTCCTCGGTGAGGCGGCGGGCGAGTCCGGCGCCGCGTTCCCAGGGGGCGACGGCGAGCCAGGCGACGCCGCCCGAGGGGACGGGCCGCCCGCCGAAGTGCTGGGCGAAGGGCAGGAAGAGCCCCCCGCCCAGCACCTGTGCGCCGCGCACCGCGACCGCCGCGACGCCGTGGCTGCGCAGCGTGGGGTGGTCGTAGGGGGTCTTGCCGAAGGCGTGCCGGGCCAGGGTCAGGTAGTCCTCGAACTCGGTGTCGTCGGCGGGCGTGCGGACGCGGGTCTCCAGGACGGGTGTGCCCATCAGGATCTCCCGGCGGCGAAGTATCCGGTGACCGCGTCGCAGACGTGGGCGATCTCGCGGGCGTCCAGGTCGGGCCGTACGGGCAGGCACAGGGTCTGCCGGGCCAGTTCCTGGGCCACCGGGAAGTGCTGCCGCCCGGCAGCGGGCCCGGCGAGTGCCGGCTGGTGCGGCAGGGGGACGGGGTAGCGGACGACGGCGTCCACCCCGGAGGCGGTCAGGTGTGCCAGCAGTCCGTCGCGTTCCGTCTCGTTCCGGGTTCGGACCTGGAAGAGGTGGTAGACGTGTTCGCCGTCCTCGCCCGGTGCCTGGAAGCGCAGCGGGAGGGGAGCGAGCCGCTCGCGGTAGGTGGCGGCCACCTCGGCGCGGCGGGCGTTCCAGGTGTCCAGCCGGTCCAGTTTGTGCAGCAGGACCAGCGCCTGGAGGGTGTCGAGGCGGGAGTTGTAGCCGAGGATCTCGTGCTGGTTCTGCTCCGGCTGGCCGAAGTGCCGCAGCAGGCGCAGCCGCTCAGCCAGCTCGTCGTCCTGGACGCTGATGGCACCGGCGTCGCCTGCGGCGGCGAGGTTCTTGGAGGGTGCGAAGCTCCAGCAGCCCGCCGCCGAGGCGGTGCCGACGCGGACGCCGTGGCTGCGCGCCCCGATGGCCTGTGCGCAGTCCTCGACGAGGGCTACACCGGCGTCCCGGGCGAGGCGCGCCGCCCGGGGCACATCCGCCGCCTTGCCGAACATGTGGACGAGGATGACGGCGCGGGTGCGGTCGGTCAGCGCCTCCGGCAGCCGGTCCAGGTCCATGAGGAAGTCGTCGTCGCGGCAGTCCACGTACACGGGTGTGGCACCGCGCCGGGCGATGGCCTGGGCGGTGGCGTGGAAGGAGTTCGCCACGGTGACGACCTCGTCGCCGGGACCGATCCCGAGCGCGTCCAGGGTGAGGATCAGCGCGTCGGTACCGGAGTTGACGCCCACGGTGTGCGCGGCGCCGAGGTATCCGGCGAGGCGCTGCTCGAACTCGGCGACCTCCTCGCCCAGCACGTAGCCGCCGCGCAGCAGCACCTCCTCGATCCGCGCCAGCAGGTGGCGCCCGCCGTCCGTGAACTGGGCGGGATAGCGGTACTTGGGAACGGTGAAGCCGCCCATCCCTCAGTGCTCTTCCGCTATCCGGCCGTCGCCGCGCCCGTAGTCGTCCTCCAGCCGCACGTTGTCCGAACCGTCGTCGTAGGTGGACACCTCCACCAGCACGATGTCGGTGACGCCCTCCACCCGGTGCACGGCGCCCGGATCGACATGGGCCAACGTCCCCGCGGGCATGGGCAGTTGCAGCGTCTCGCCGTCCTGGGTCCGCCGATAGTGCATCACCGCCTCGCCCTCCAGGATGAAGTAGCTCTCCCGCTTGTGCTCGTGGTACTGGAGGGAGGTGCGGTGGCCCGCCTTGATGCGGATGAACTTGAAGCCGTACGGGCCGTCCGGCTCCTCCTCGTGCAGCCAGCGCTCCTGGCCCCACAGCTTGACGACCTTCTTGGTGTCGGCGAAGCCGATGACCCGCACCCCTGGCGCCACTTCGCGGGGCGGCAGGGAGGGGTGGGCGCCGGTGTCGTCCTCGGGCTCGCTGATGGCGGTGAAGACGGCGTCGGTCGCGGGGCTGCCCATGGGCGGTCGGTCCTTCCGTGAGAGGGGTCGCGCAGTGGGGGGCGGTGGGGCGGTGGTCAGGAAGCGGAGATGTGCAGGGGGGCCTGCCGGCCGTGGTCGTGGACGACGGGAAAGAACACCTCGGGCGGCCGGGACAGCAGGTGCCACACGATGCCGGCGACCGAGCGGTTGTAGGGCCAGGCGACGGGGTCGGTCATTCCCCAGCGCGCGAACGCCGTCAGCAGCACCGGGTCGGCGGGCCACCACGCCCCGCCGATCTCGAACTCCACCCAGTGGTGCAGGGTGGTGAACGGCGGCGCGACCAGCAGGCCCGCCCCGTGCCGGGCGCGGATGCCCCGCCGCTGCGCCTCCCGCAGCAGCAGCCGGGTGGGGATGAGGCAGTTGGCCAGCCGGGTCGCGCGGGAGAAGTCCTCGTCCTGGATGACCCCGTCCGGCAGCACGTACAGCTCCCAGTCGGCCACCAGGGACAGCAACTCGGCGCGGTCCTCGTCGAACACGTGGGTGTCGGACGGGAGCTGGGCCCGCACGGTGAAGACACCGGGTGAGGTCTCGCGCAGGCTGTCGGGCTCGCCGTACCGCGCCAGGCCGGGTACCGGTACGAAGGCGCAGCCGCCCTGGTGGCCCGCCTCCCCGCCCGCGCACGCGGCGCTCAGTCGCAGCTCGTGACGGTGCGGCGCGCCGCGGCGTGCGGCCTCGTCCATGGCTTGGGCCTTGCGGCTGAGGGCCTGGAAGTAGGGCGAGGGCAGCCGCAGGTAGGTGCTGATGTTGTGCAGGTCGGTGCGTTCGAAGCGGCGCCCGTCGCCCGTGCCGCGGTGCGGCAGCCCGTGGTCGAGGAGGGCGTCGAGCAGGTCGGGGCCGATGGCCCAGGTCTCCTCGGCGAAGCCGGCGTCCTTGCCGAAGGTGCGGTGCGCGTCGGGCACCCGCAGGACGCGGTCGACGGCCTCCCGCAGCGTCTCGGGCGCGAACACCTCCAGGGCGGCGGCGCTCACCGTTCGGCTCCGGCGGCCTCCGCGGGCACGGCGGGGTCACCACGACCGGCTCCCGCTCCCCGCGAGGCGAGGGCGACGGCGCGCAGCGCGGCCTCGATCCGCTCGGCGACCGCCTCCCGCAGCACCGTCTCCAGTGGGGGCCGGCCGTGCCGCGTCAGGGCGTGCGCGGCCTCCGCGCGGATCCGCAGCCCTTCTTCCGTGCCGAAGACGTAGTGTCCGGCGACGACGGCGCGCTCGGTGTCGGTGGCGCCGGTGGGGTCGAGCATCCACTTGCGCCACTTGCCGCTGTCGTGGGCGAGGCGCAGGAACTCCTCCTTGGCGCGGTCCATCTCCAGCTCGTCGAGGACACGCAGCAGGGTGCGGGTCTCGCAGACGCCGTACTCGGGCGCGACGTTGAACGCGTCGACACCCGCGCGCAGTAGCGACACCGTCTCCTCGGTGGTGAGGTAGTCGCAGTTGTGCGCTTTGAGCCGTACGCCCTCCTGGTGGCAGATCGCGGCCAGGGTCGACACCTGGCGGAGCGTCTCGGCGCGGGCCTCGGGGTTGTGGAAGCGTCCGACGTTGCGCAGCTCGGCGACCTTGGTACCGGTCTGGGCGACGACGTAGCGGGGCCGGGGCGCGCCGGCCGCCTCGATGCCCTCCAGGACCAGCCGTAGTGCGGCCTTGAACTCGTCGGGGTCGTTGGTGGACACGTCCTGCGGTTCGAAGCCGATCTCGTAGGCCACCCGGCTCCCCCGCGCCGTCGCCTCCGCGTGGCAGCGCGCGTACAGCTCCACCAGCCGGGCGGCGGCCGTCCGGGCGGGGACGGGTCCGGTGCCGGGCCGCCCCTCGGAGGTGTCGATGTGCAGGAGTCCGAATCCGGCGTCGAGGTCGGCCGTGAAGGAGCGCACGCAGGAGTCGAGCGCTTCGTGCGGTGCGGCGATGTCCGCCTCGGCGGTGTGCATCCAGGGGCCGCCGTGGTCCCGGCACAGCAGCGTCAGCCCGTGCGGGTCGCGGGCACGGACGTGGTCGGCGAACTGCCGTGTCGTCCAGCCCAGGTAGCCGCCGCCGAACTCGTCGGCGTCCACCTGGCGGCGGCTGGGGATGAGCATGAGCGGTGTGCGGGTCCGCCGGGCGACGGCGAGTGCCGCGTCGACGGTCGTACGTGAGACCGGGCCGATGCCGACCACAGGTTCCATGGATGTCTTCCCCTGTTCCTGGAGGGTTTGCGGCACGGGAGGAACGAGCCGGAACGGGACGGGAATCGCTAGTGGGAAGGGGACGCAAGGGGCTGTTCGGAGCCGAACTTCGCCAGGTCGCCGATCCGGGAGTCGGATGGCCAGGTGCACCAGGGAAACGTCTCGTACGCGGTGGCCCCCGCACCCTCGGCGTCGTACCAGTCGGTGGCGCGTGGATGGTGCAGGTGCACCATGCGGTCGCGGTAGCGGTCCAGCCCGCCGTGCAGGTCGGCCCGCCAGGCGAAGTCGTTGTCGGCGCCGCCCCAGCCGGCGGTGAAGCGTTCGTCGTAGCCGCCGATCCGGGTGAAGAGGCTCTCCCGCAGCCACACGCAGGCGCCCGGCGTGCGCCGCAGGAAGACGCCGCGCAGCGCGTCCCTGCCCACGGTGGGCCGGCGCTCAAGGCACCGCTCGGTCACGGCCTGGTGGCTGGAGGCCTCGTCCAGGTAGAGCAGGTCCTCGAACGGCCAGTGGGCCTGGGTGCCCGGCACCCGGAACCGTTGGACGGCCCGCTCGACGAAGCCGTGGTCGACGAGGATGTCGGCCTCCAGCACGCAGATCAGGTCGGCGGGCCTGGCGCCGTGCACGACGCCCGCGTTGAGGGTCCAGGAGTAGTTGAACGGCCCGGCGTTCTCCGCGAAGAGGTAGGCGTCGCACCAGGGGGCGAACACGCTCTCCCAGCGGGGCTCGCTGTCGGCCTCCACCACCACGACGCGGTAGCGGTCCCGCGGGTGGCTCTGGTCGTTGAGCGCGTGCAGCACCGCGGCCAGGTTGCGGGTGCGGTCGCTCTCCCCGCCGCGCTCCCGGAACGGGACCACCAGGGCCGCGTCGACCTGGCCCTTCGGCGCGGCCGGCGGGCGGCAGGTGCGCAGGATCTCCCGCGCGCCGGGCCTCCCCAGCCCTGCGGGGCGCTCGCTGCCGGTCTGCATCCGCAGCCGGGAGCACGTCTCCGCCTCCCACACCAGCGAGGCGAGGTGCACCGTCTCCGGCTCCTCGCGGTGCCGCCGCAGCCGCTCGGCCAGCAGGGTCGTCAACCGGCGGCAGGCGGCAACGTCCGCGGGGTGTGCACCGACGCTTCCGGCCAGGGTGCGGAGCCGTTCGTCCGGGAGGGCCAGGACGGCGCCGGTGACCGCCCGGTGTGTGTCCCGCGACCAGACCCAGAAGCCGGGGGCCGCGGACTGTGCGAACGGGTCGGCGACGAGGGCGACGCTGCTGACGGCGGCATCCGCGAGGAGGGCGGGGTCCTGGTGCCTCCAGCTCATTCGACGGTCCTCTCGGCGGGGGCTGGCCGACTCATCCTCGATACGGCCGCAGTGCGCCGACAGCCCCGGAAGACCGCCCACACCCCCTGCACCACCGGGCCTGCCCGATCGGGCAGGCCCGGTGGTCACGGCCCGGTACTCCCCCACGGCCGGGGCGCCCTGCCGGACCGCCCGTCCGGGCCGTACGGCGGGACAGCACAGAACCGCCCCCGAGGGAGGGCGGTTCCGGCTCACGCAGGGGCCCCGGCCGACGGGGCCGGGTGCACAGGGGCTCAGTCGATGAGGCCCAGTTTGATCGCGGTGACGACCGCCGCGGTGCGGTTCGCCGCGTCGAGCTTCAGCAGCACACTGCTGACCAGCCGCTTGACACCGTGTTCGGAGATCCGCAGATGGCGGGCGATCTGCTTGTTGCTCAAGCCGGCGACGAGCCGGTCGAGCACCTGGTGCTCGCGGGCCGTCAGCCGCACGGTGCGGGCCGGCAGCAGGTGTGCCGACTCGCCCGCGTGGCTGAGCAGTCGGCGCCCGAGCCGCAGCGGCATCGGCATCTCGTCGGCGGCGAGCTGCCGCAGGGCCCGGTCGAGGGCGGTGGCGGTCAGCTCCTCGCGCAGCAGGTAGCCGTCGGCGGGCAGCTTGGCGAGCGCGCCGTGCGACTCGGCGTCGGCCGGGTCGAGGACGACGAGGGTCCGCAGCCCGGAGTGGGCGTGACGCAGCCGCCCGGGTGTGGCGTACGCCGTGTTCGCGCTGGAGAGGATCAGCACGTCGAACCGGTGCTCCGACAGAGCGCGTTCCAGTGCTGCGGCGCGCCCGAACTGCTCCGCACGGTCGACGGTCTCCAGGCCGGGCAGCATCGCCTGGAGTCCCAGTCGCAGAAGTTCGGCCTCGACATGCACGGCGACGGCAAGCCGGGGCTGGGCATGTGCGTCGGTGCCCGGCGTCGCCTGGATCTCGGTCATGCGGCTCACCCATTCCCCGTGGAGACTCCACTTCCGCCGTCGCGGGAGTGGTCCAGTCCTGTTCTGCCGCGAGAGATGATCCCGCAGACTCCCGGTCCAGGGAAGCGAGTTGACCGAGCGATGGATGGTGTGCAGCCGCTCCACCGAGGCGTTCGGGGTTCGCCCGCCGCGCGCGGGCCGGCCCGGTTCTGCGGCCGTTCCCCGGTGGGCCGACGCTCATGCGAAGCCGGTGCTGCCGGGAAGTACCAGTGCCGAGTCGGTGTGGAGTGTGAGGTGCACCGGTGCGAAGGAGGTGGCGTCCACCGGCGACTCACCGGTGCCGGGGTTGCGGGCGTAGCGGGGGTGGGCGCCCCCGCTGATCTGCCAGCGTATGCGGTGACCGGCGCGGAAGCGGTGGGCGGTGGCGCTCATCGCCACGGTGACCCGGGAAGGCATCTGTCCGGCTGTGCGGAGCCGGCCGAGCCCGTCACAGATGTTGACGGAGCGGCCGTGCGGGTCCACGTCGCACAGCCGGGTGAAGACATCGGCATGTCCGGTGTCCGTGGAGACGGTCAACCGCGCGGAGACGGGTCCCAGGACGTCCAGCGGCTCGGTCAGCGGTGGGCCGGTGAAGGTCAGGACGTCGTCCCGGGCTTCCAGAGTGCCGTTGTCCCTGGGGCCGGCGGTGCGCGAGAGCAGGGGGCCGCCGAGGGAGGGGGTGGGGTCGGCCGGGTCGTAGCGGAACGCCGTCACCGGTACGGAGTCGGCGGGGGCCTGCCGGGTGAGATGCCCACCGGGGACGGGGTACCACGGGGTGGCGGCCGTGGTCGGCGGCCAGTGGTCCAGGTCCTGCCAGGTGTTCTCGCCGCCGGCGTGCACCCGCACCGCGGTCGGGCGCAGGCCGGAGGGATCGGCGCACAGATGGGCACGCAGCCAGGCGAGGCTCTCGGTGAACACCTGTGGCCATCCTCGCTGGAGGGCGGAGGTGTGCGTCCAGGGGCCGACGAGGAGGGCGGCCTCGCATCCGGCCCGGCCCAGCCGGGTGTACTGCTCCACGGTCTGGTCGGCCAGTGCGTCGTGCCATCCGGTGATCAAAGCCGTGGGCACGCGGTGGTGCTCCGCCGACTCGGCGGACGACGCGCCGTGCCAGTAGGGGTCGTCGGCGTCCGGGTGTGCCATCACCTCGTCGAGCCACGGGAGTCGGCACCCGAGTGCCGGCACGTACGCGCCCCGCAAGGGCTGCGCGGTGATGGCGTCGCGCAGGCGGCGTTGCAGTCGCACCGCCGCCCTGAGAAGCGGAACGATGCCCTGGTGCTGATAGGTCAAGCCCATCCCGACGGCAAGGGCGTTCTCCAGGCGGAGCACACCGTCTGCGTGGAACAGTGCGTACGGATCGTGCAGCCCTGTCTGCACCACCATGGCCTTCAGCTCCGGCGGCGGATCCGTGGCGAGGGCCCATTGCACGTAACCCAGATAGCTGGGGCCGACGGTCCCCAGCGTGCCGTCGAACCAGGGTTGCTCGCGCAGCCAGTCCACCGCGGCCCGGCCGTCGGCGGCCTCGTTGCGCCACAGGTCGAACACGCCGCCCGAACCGCCGGTGCCGCGGCAGCTCTGCAGGACCACGTGGAAGCCCTGTTCGGCGAAGAGCAGGCCGTACTGGGGCGACCACGGCAGGCCCCGGCCGTAGGGCGAGCGGACCAGGAGGGTGGGGAAGTCGCCCTCGGCGCGCGGAAAGTAGTGGTCGGTGAGCAGCGGGCTGCCGTCGGCAGCCGGAACCCTCGCCCCCGGCTCATATCCGACCTCGTGCCGCTTCGTCGGCAGGCCTCGCCAGGTCGCCCTCATCATCCGGGAGGACAGCGGCGGCTTCCCGGCGGGTGGCACCCGCGCAGGCTCGGCAGCGGCGTCGGGCGTGCGTGCGGACATCGTCCCCTCCTCTGTTTCCGTACACCGTACGAGAATAGAGGATGCTTGGATGACTCCGACAGGAGCCACCCGAGACCAGGGGAAGGAGCGCGAGACCGTGTCCGGCGCAAGCAAACCCGGTGCCGTGGGCGTCGATCCCGAGCAGCTCTGGCTGCGCCCCACCGAGCCCCGCCGAGGCCGCAGGCCCTCCTTCAGCCGGGAGACGATCGTCGCGGCAGCCGTCGCTCTGGCGGACGCCGAAGGACTCGACGTGGTCTCCATGCGGCGGGTGGCCGCCGAGGTCGGCGCGGGCGTCATGTCGCTCTACAGCTACGCCCCCGACAAGGAGACGCTGCTGGAGCTGATGGTCGACCACGTCAGCGGGGAACTCGCGGTCACGGACCCACCCAGCGGCGACTGGCGTGCCGAACTGAAGGGCGTGGCCCACCTGCAACGCGCCCACATGCTCCGCCACCCCTGGCTGCCCGCCGCCCTGTCCACCCACCGCGTGCCGGGCCCCCGCACCCTGGCCTTCCTGGAACACGTGCTCACCGTCCTGCGGCCCACCGGACTGGACGGTGCGGCCAAGCTGGAGGCCTTCGCCCAGCTCACCGCGTTCGTGGCCGGCCATGTCGCACATGAACTGGCGCAGACTGCGGTCTCACGGTCACCGGACCGGGCCGCGGCCGAGAGCCGCTACCTCGCCGCTGTCGCCGCGGACGGCCACCACCCGGAACTCGCCGAAGCCCTCTCCGCCCCCGGACGCCCTCTCGGCCCCGACGCCACCTTCACCCGGTTCCTGGCGCGCCTGATCGACGGTCTCGGGACCGACTGACGGGCCCGCTGCCGGCTGACGCACGCCGAGGGGGCCGCATCCCCAGGCGCCCGCGCCCCGCGGGCCTGGTTTCGGATGTCCGCGCCGCAGGTGGCCTCGTCGGTCACGTCTGCGCGAGGCGGCCGGCCGCCTCGCGCACCGCTTCGCCCAGTGCCCCGGCGACGGCCGGCAGGCGCTCGGCGATCCGGCCGGTCGGGCCCGCGACGGCGAGGACCGCTCGCAGGGCGCCCCGTACCCGGACGGGCCGTGCGGCCGCGCTCACGTCGGGGAGGGTCTCACCGCGGTTGAAGGCGACACCCTGCGCGCGGACCGTCGCCAGCTCGGTGCGGGCGCGCTCCCGTGCCCGGGGGTCGGCGAGAAGCGCAGTCAGGTACGCATCCTGCTCGCCCTCCTGGCGGTGGGCGAGAAAGACCTTTCCGGCGCTCGGCGGATACAGGGGGCGGCGGGTGTGCAGGGGCGCGGAGTAGCGGATGCGCCGCGGTGACTCGGCAGCGGCCACGTAGACGAGGGAGTGTCCCACGGCGGTGCCCAGCATCGCGGTCTCGCCGAACTCGTCGCGCAGGGCGGCCAGGACGGGGCGCACCGCCTCGACGATGTCCGGAGCGGCGGGCGGCACCAGGCTGCCCAGGGCCGGGCCGAGCCGGTAGATCCCGGCGTCCTCGCTCAGGTACCCCTGGGCGACGAGCCCCTTGACGAGCCCGAACACGGAGGATTTCGGCGCCCCGAGCGCCTCCGCCAGCTCGTGCATGCGGGCGCCCCCGCAGCGGGCCACCGCCTCCAGGATGCCGGTGACCCGGCTCACGGTGCGGTGCTCCCGCGCCCCGCGTGCGGCTCCGCCACCGCTTGCCGGATCGCTGCCCGCCTGAACTCCGGCTCCCGTCCCGGTCATCTCCGGCCTCCCCACCACCGTTCGTATATACGAACCGTAATGCCGAACTCCCGACCGCACCATGGTCTTTCCGCTCCGAAGGAACCCATTGACCACCACGTACACCCCACCTAGCATCCGGAATGTTCCCCCTCCTGCGACGCATATCCGAACCCTCCGGCACCGCGAGGTCCGGACGAAGGGCAGGCATCCGCACCGTGGACTTCCAGCTCAGCGAGGATCAGGAAGCCGTCCGGAAGGCCGTGCGCGCGGTCGCGGCGCGCTTCCCCGACACGTACTGGTCCGAGGTGGACGAGGCGGGCCGCTTTCCGGACGAGTTCTACGCGGCGTTCGCCGAGGGCGGCTGGCTGGGCATGGCGATCCCCGAGGAGTACGGCGGCGGAGGGCTCGGCGTCCTGGAGGCTTCGCTGCTGCTCGAAGAGGTCGCGGCCTCCGGGGCCGGGATGAACGGGTGCAGCACGATGCACCTGACGATCTTCGGCCTCAACACACTGGTCAAGCACGGCAGTCCTGGCCTGCGCAGCGAGATACTGCCGCATGCGGCCGACGGCTCCCTGCACGTGTGCTTCGGCGTCACCGAACCCGACGCGGGAACGGACACGACACGCATCTCCACGACTGCCCGGCGGGAGGGCGACCACTACGTCCTGCACGGCCGCAAGGTGTGGATCACCAAGGCGGGGCAGTCGCAGATGATGGTCGTGATCGCCCGGACCACGCCGCGCGAGGAGGTGGCCCGGCCCACCGACGGCATGTCGCTGTTCCTCGCGGACCTGGACTCGCCGGCGGTGCAGCTGCGGCCCATCCCGAAGATGGGGCGGAACGCGGTCGCCTCCTACGAGGTCGTCCTCGACGGACTGCGGGTGCCCGCCGCACGGCGGATCGGCGAGGAAGGGCAGGGCTTCCGGCACCTGCTGGACGGGCTGAACCCCGAGCGGATCCTGCTGGCCCACGAGGCGCTGGGCATCGGCCGGGCCGCGCTGACGGCGGCGGTGGGATACGCGAACGAGCGTGTCGTCTTCGACCGCCCCATCGGGCAGAACCAGGGGGTCGCCTTCCCGCTGGCCGAGGCGGCGACGCGACTGGAGGCGGCCGGACTGATGGCACGGCAGGCGGCCTGGCGGTACGACCGCGGACTGGACTGCGGCAAGGAGGCGAACATGGCCAAGTGGCTGTGTGCCCAGGCGGGTTTCCAGGCGGCCGACCAGGCGGTGCAGACGCACGGCGGCATGGGGTACGCCCGTGAGTACCACGTGGAGCGGTACTTCCGGGAGGCACGGCTGCTGCGGCTGGCGCCCATCAGTCAGGAGATGGTGCTCAACTACGTCGCGAGCCATGTGCTCGGCCTGCCGAGGTCGTACTGATGGCCGCCGCGCGCGAGGAGGAGGGGGCCGGGGCACTGGCCGGGCTGCGGGTGCTGGACCTCTCGCGGGTGCTGGCCGGCCCGCTGTGCACGCAGATGCTGGCCGACCACGGCGCCCGGGTCGTCAAGGTGGAGCCGCCCGGCGGGGACGAGACCCGCGGGTGGGGCCCGCCGTTCGTCGGGGACGACACGGCAGGCCCGGCCCGCGCCAGCGCGTACTACCACAACCTCAACCGCAACAAGCGCAACGTGGTCCTGGACCTGTCGGGCGCCGAGGGCCGGGCCCTGCTGGAGAGGCTGCTGCGCTCCAGCGACGTCCTGGTGGAGAACTTCAAGGCGGGCACCCTCGCCAAGTGGGGCTGGACGGACGAGGAGCTGGCCGCACGCTTCCCGGCGCTCGTCCACTGCCGCGTCACCGGCTTCGGCACGGACGGCCCGATGGGCGGGCGGCCCGGGTACGACGCGGTGCTCCAGGCGTACGGCGGGCTGATGAGCGTCAACGGCGAGGCGGACGGCGACCCGCTGCGGGTCGGGGTGCCGGTGGTGGACATGGTCACCGGCATCCTCGCCTTCTCCGGTGTGCTGCTCGCTCTGCACGAACGCAACACCTCGGGCCTCGGCCAGCTCGTGGACTGCACGCTGCTGGACACCGCCGTCGGCCTGCTCCACCCGCACTCGGCGACCTGGCTCGCGGACGGGCGGGTCCGGCCGCGCACCGGGTCGGCCCATCCGACGATCGCACCGTACGACTCCTTCGAGGCGGCCGACGGTCCCCTGTTCGTGGGCGTCGGCAACGACCGGCAGTTCGCCGCGCTGGCCCGGTTGCTGGGCGAGCCGGAGCTGGCCGAGGACGCGCGGTTCGCCACCAACCCCGACCGGGTGCGCAACGTGACGGCGCTGCGGGCGCGGCTCGCACCGCGGTTCGCCCGCCTGCCCCGCGCGGAGCTGGCCACCCGCCTGCTGGACGAAGGCGTCTCCGCCTCCCCCGTGCACGACGTGGCCGAGGCGCTCGACTCGCCGCAGGTCCGCCACCGCGGCATGGTCGTCGAACACGACGGCTACCGCGGCATCGGCACCCCCGTCGGGCTGACCCGCACCCCCTTCCGCGTCCGGTCGGCCCCGCGCCGTCCCGGAGCCGACACCCGCGAGGTGCTGCGGGAGGCCGGGCTGTCCGAGGCGGAGATCGACCGCGCGCTGGCGGCCGGGACCGTGCGGGCCGACCCGGCGGGATGAAACCCGGCCCGTGCGCGGTTCCGCCACGAGGCCGCCGTCGGATCACGCTCCGCAGTGGGTAAGACGGCGGTAGGACTCCGTACCCCTCCAGGTACTCGTTCTCGTACTCACCCACCACGGCCGTGCCGGCGCGCGCAGCCACGTGAAGCGGCGCCCGGCGGCGGCAGATCGGGGCGTGACATGACGGCACAGCAACCCGCATCCGCACCCGTGGGGACGGCCCGCGCAGCCGGCCGGTCCGAGCCGGGCGCGCCCTACACCGACCCCACCCTCGGCATCCCGGTCGCCACGTCCTTCCGCGGCGAGCCCCGCAACCGGCTGGTGACCATCGGCGACTCCCTGACGGAGGGCTTCCAAAGCTGCGCCGTCTTCCGCACCGACCTGTCCTACCCTGCGATCCTCGCGCACGAACTGGGCTGGTCGGCACAGTTCAGGCAGCCCGTCTACGAGGGGTGCGGGGGGCTGCCGCTCAACCTGGAGATGCTGCTGCGCGAGCTGGAGGAGCACTGCGGCAAGGACATCGACTGGTGGGACACGCCCGAGGCGCTCTTCCGGGCCCGCCGCTTCATGGACAAGGTGGAGGACTACTGGGAGCGCGGGGCCGGTTGTGCTCCGGCCACGGCGACGGCCGTCAACCACAACCTGGCCGTCTTCGGCTGGGACCTGCGCGACGCGCTGGAGAAGTCGGCGGACGTGTGCCGCAAGATGATCGCCGCCCCGCGCGACGACCTCGTCAAGCAGATGGTCGGCAATCCGGGCGAGCGCGCCGCCCTGCGCGCCCTGCCCACCCGGCCGCCCGCCGCCGGGGCCCTCACCCAGGTGGGGGCCGCACGGGTGCTGGGTGACCAGGTCGGGGAGGAGCGGCACGGGCGGATCCCGGGGCAGGGGCACGGCACCGGACACGAGCCCGACCCGGAGCACGGGATCGAGACGCTCGTCGTCTTCCTCGGTGCCAACAACGCCCTCTCCTCCGTGATCGAGCTGAAGGTCGCCTGGAGCGGGGAGGGCTACGACGACCTGCGTGAGAAGAGCAGGTACACGGTGTGGCGGCCCGAGCACTTCGCGGCCGAGCTGCGGCAACTCGCCCAGGAGGTCGGGGAGGTCCGCGCACGGCACGTCATCTGGTGCGCGGTCCCGCATGTGACCATCGCTCCCGTCGCGCGGGGTGTGCACAGCAAGGCGGAGCCGGGCTCGCGCTACTTCCCCTACTACACCCGGCCCTGGATCAGCGACAGCGACTTCGACGTGCGGCGGGACCCGCATCTGACGGGCGAGCAGGCGCGCGCGGTGGACGCGGCGATCGACCAGTACAACGACGCGATGGCCCAGGTGGTCCGCGCGGCGCGGCGGTCGGGGAACGACTGGTACCTGCTGGATACGGCCGGCCTGCTGGACCGCATGGCCTGCCGCCGCTACTTCGAGGACGAGGCGGCCCGGCCGAGCTGGTGGACCCCGTATCCGCTGCCTCGCGAGCTGCGGGCGCTCGACCCGGTGCCCAACTCGCGTTTCCTGCTGAGCGACGGGGAGCGGCGCAGCGACGGCGGCCTGTTCTCACTCGACGGCGTCCACCCGACGACCGTGGCCTACGGCATCCTCGCGCAGGAGCTGATGCAGGTAATGCGGACAGCCGGAGTCGAGTTCCGTACGCCGTACGGGGGCGAGCCGCGGCCCGACCCGCGGGTGGATTTCCAGCGGCTGGTCCGCAGGGACACGCTGATCAACCACCCGCCTGCCAACGTCACCTCGGGGCTGCACGTCATCGGCTGGGCGGACGAGGCGCTGGACGTACTGGCCCGCGCCCTGCGGTTCGGCCGCAGGTGACCTGGGAGCCGTGGCTCAGCTCCTGTCACCGTGCACCGGTGCCCCGCGCCGCCACAGTCCTGGGCATGACCGCGGCGGCTAGGGCGTAGGACGGGCCCGCGCGCACCGCGGTGAGCAGCACGGCCCCAGAAGGCAGGCTCCCTGGAGTCCCGCACGACGGCACGCCCGCCCTCTCGTCGGTCCACCCCGCTCGGGCGCCGTGTCCGATGGGCGAGGAGCTCAGGAGGGTGTGCGGGCGTCTGCACCGCCACGCGTGGGACGAGTCGGAGAAAACCGGGAGATAACCGGCGTGCCGCCCGGGTTCGCCAGTCGGATTTTGTCAAGGTCACTCTGCTTCATCTCGGGAGGCGGAGTCGTCCATGCCGAAACTGCTGGCACAGTGCACCGAGCCACGGGCTCACGAGCCACGAAGGCGGGTCACCGTCCTGCATCTCGCCCAGCCCGTCGAGGGCGGCGTGGCCCGCGTCGTCACCGATCTCGCGCGGGCGCAGGTCCGTGCGGGAGCGCGGGTCGTCGTCGGCTGCCCCCGGGGCGGCGCGCTGGAGCGGGAGGCGACCGCGGCGGGTGCGCGGGCCGTGCACTGGCCGGCCGTCCGTGAGCCGGGCGTCCGCGTCCCGGCGGAGACGTACGCCGTACGACAGTTGGTCCGCGCCGTCCGCCCCGACCTGGTGCACGCGCACAGCGCCAAGGCCGGCCTCGCGGCGCGCCTCGCCCTGCGTGGCACGGTGCCCACCCTCTACCAGCCGCACGCGTGGTCCTTCGAGGCCGCCACCGGCCGCACCGCACGGCTGGCCCGCTCCTGGGAGCGGTACGCGGCCCGCTGGGCGGACCGGGTGCTGTGCGTGAGCGAGGCCGAACGGGACACCGGTGCGGCGGCCGGTGTCGCCGCCCGCTGGTCGGTCGTGCCCAACGGTGTCGACCTCGACCGGTTCGCCCCCGCCCCCGCCCACCTCTGCTGCCCGGACCGGCGGACTGCGGCCCGGGCCCGGCTCGTGGCACTGCGCGGTATCCGGGCGGCGGACCCGCTGGTGGTGTGCGTGGGACGGCTGTGCGAACAGAAGGGACAGGGCGCGCTGTTGGCAGCCTGGTCACACGTCGCCGCCCGCGTCCCGGAGGCGCGGCTCGTGCTCGTGGGCGACGGCCCCGACCGGGAGGAGCTGCGCCGCGCCGCCCCGCACTCCGTGGTCTTCGCGGGCGCGAGCGACAGGGTCGCCGACTGGTATGCGGCTGCCGACCTGCTGGTGCTGCCCTCCCGGTGGGAAGGCATGGCCCTCACGCCGCTGGAGGCGATGGCGTGCGGCTGCCCGGTGGTCGTCACCGACGTGGACGGCTCACGCGAGATGCTGCCCCCGGGCCAGGAGATCGCCTGTCTCGTCCCTCCCGGCGACACCACCGCGCTCGCCGACGCGGTCACCCGTCTCGCGCTCGACGCCCCGCTGCGCGCCGAGTTGGCGGAGGCGGCCGGCAAACACGTGCGGGCCACGTTCGACGTACGGGACACGGCAGCCGCCGTGCTCGGCCTCTACCACGACATCCTGCGTGAGCGGCGGTCCCCGGCCGGCAACACCACCTCGGCGTCGGCGGGAGCACGATGACCGCCGACAGCACGGACAGCAGCACCGCATCCGGCCCCGCATCCGGGACAGCGCCCACGCCGGGCACCGCCGCACCCTCCGGCACCCCTCGCACCTGTGGAGTCGCGGGAGATGCGGACAGCGCCCCGGCCCGGCGAGGCGGCGGAGAGGCCGACGGCGCGGCACAGGAGCCCGTCCGCAGCGGCCCGGTGGTGCCCCGGCCGGTCGGTGAGGCCGCAGTCACCGTTGCGGCCGAGGCGGACGGGGTGCGGGCGGCCGACGCGGCACCGGCCGTCGACGTTCCGTCGGAGCCCGGCGGCCCCGCGGGGCCCGCGTCGGCACCCTCGTACGTGGCGTCCGTGACGTCCGTGCCCTCGGCCTCGCTCTCCCCCTCCCCCCGCTCCCCCACGTCACCGCCGCCACGGCCCCCGCAGGGCCCCGGGGTCCCCCACCCCGCTGGAGCCGGGAAGCGCGCGGGGCGCTCTGCCCCGGGGCCCGCGCCGGTGGCACCGCCACGGACCGCCGCACGACGCCGCCGCACCGCAGCCGTCCCGCTGGCCGCCTGCGACGTGACGGCCGCCGTCGCCGCCACCCTGATGTGCACGGGGACGCCCACGGCGCCGCTCCTGCCTGCCGTCGTCGGCGCGAGCCTCGCGGCGCTGTGCCACCGGGCAGGCCTCTACCGGCCGGGGCTCGATCCGCACGCCCTCGACGAACTTCCCGCGCTCGGGGCCCGGGTGGCCGCCGCCTGGTGCGTGGGCGTCACCGTGCTCGCCGTGTGCGGCGGAGCCGGACCGGCGACCCTGACCCGCGTCCTGGCCGGGGTCGCTCTCCAGACCGCACTGGCCTGTGCGGGCCGCGCTCTGGTGCACGCGCTGCACCGCCACCGGGGCCGTCACCGGCCGCGCGCCGCGCTGGTCGTGGGGCGCGGCGCGACCGCCCGGGCCGTGACGGCCGCACTCGCGGAGCGGCCCCGGTACGGGATGCGCCCGGTGGGCCTGGTGGAACCGGAACCGGGCACCTCGCTCGAACCGCCCACGCACGGCGGCACACTCGCCGTGCCGGGCACCTCCGGTGCGGCGGCCCGGAGCGGCACGGACGACGCGCATGCCGCGGCCGTCCCCGACGATGCGGGCGGGGCGAGTGGTGGAACCGCCGTGGGTGGCGGGCGTGCCGCGGGCCGCGCAACCGGCGCCGACGGCATGGGCGCCATGGCCGGCGCGGATGACGCAGCCTGCGCGAAGGCCACGGTCGGCGCGGACGTCCCCGCTGCCGGTTCCGGCGAGCCGGACGCCGTCCTGGTGCCGGCACCGGCGCTGCCCGCCTCCGCCCTGCCGGCGCCCGCAGGGCCCGTCTCCGGGTTGCCCGTGGTGACCACCCTGGAAGAAGTGGCCCGGGAGGTCGCGCGCAGCGCCGTTCAGGACGTCGTCTTCGTCCGCTCCCCCTGGGAGGACTCGCACACCGCCGCGCTGGCCACGCTGCTGGGCGGGCACGGGGTGACCGGCTGGCTGGTCCGCCCGGGCTGCGCGCTGGGGGCGCACGGCTCGCACACCACCCTGGGCGGCAGGCGCTCCGCCGAGGCACACCTGTGGGGCTTCGGCTGCCGACGGCTGGTGCTGGACTGCCCGCGGCCGCGCACCGTCCGGTGCAAGCGGCTGCTGGACCTGTCCCTCGTGGCCCCGGCACTCGTCCTGGCGGCGCCCGCCCTGGCCCTCTGTGCCCTTGCCGTCCGGCTGCTGGACGGGCCCGGGGTCCTGTTCCGGCAGGAGCGGATCGGCCAGGGCGGACGCACCTTCACTCTGCTGAAGTTCCGCACCGTGCGCCCCGCCGACGACCATGAGGCGGCGACGAGATGGACGGTGGCCGGGGACTCGCGCACCAGCCGGATCGGCAGGCTGCTGCGCCGCACCTCGCTGGACGAGCTGCCGCAGTTGTGGAACGTGCTCCGGGGCGACATGAGCCTGGTCGGCCCGCGCCCCGAACGCCCCTACTTCGTGCAGCAGTTCAGCAGGCTCCATCCAGGCTACGCACAGCGGCACCGTACGCCGGTCGGCATCACGGGGCTGGCACAGGTCCACGGGCTGCGCGGCGACACCTCCATCGAGGACCGCGCGCGGTTCGACAACCACTACATCGAGACCTGGTCGCTGTGGCAGGACGTGCGCATCATGTGCCGTACGGCCACCTCCTTCTTCCGGCTGGAGGGGCGGTGAGCGCGGCGCCGGCCACCCCGGCCACCGCTTCGGCGCTCCCCCGCGAGGCGGCGCCGACGCGGGTCGCCCACCCCCGCCCGGCGCGGGTCCCGCTGCTGCACCGGGTGCGGGGCTACGCGCCCGTGATGCCCGTGGCGGCGACGGTGCTGTCGCTGTGTGCCCCCGCGGACCGTACGAGCCTGGCCGGAGAGGGCGGCGTCACGCTCGCGGACGCGGCCTCCGGCGTACTGGTGGTCTGGTGTGTGCTCGGGCTGCTGCGCCGAGGGGGGCGGCAACCGCCCCGTCCGGTCCTGACCCGGACCGCCGTGCTCGTGCTCGGCGGGCCCGCGGTGGGCTTCGCCGTGGCGACGGCCGCCTCCGCCGATCCCGCCGCGAGCCTGCCCGGATTCGTGCGCTACCTGCAACTGTTCGTGCTGGTCCCGGCGGCGGTCCTGCTGTCGCTGCGGGACGCCCGCGATGCCCGGCTGATGGCCGGCTCGGTGGTGCTGCTCGCCCTGGTCGAGGGCGCCGTCGGCGTCGTCCAGGCCGGCACCGCGACCGGCGCCTCCTACATGGGGGAGAACGTCCGCGCCGTGGGGACCTTCGGCGCCCTCGACGTGATGGGCATGGCGACGGTCGTCGCGTACGGCACGGTGACCGCGCTCGCGCTGGGGCTCGGCATGCCCGCGCAGGCGCCCCGGTGGGCGCGACCGGCCGCACTGGGCTGCACCGCCGCGCTCCTGGTCCCGCTGGCCCTCTCCTTCAGCCGAGGCTCGTGGATCGCGACCGCGCTCGCCTGTGTGCTGCTCCTCCTACTGCGCGGAGCCCGTACGGCGGTGCCGGTGCTGGCCGTGCTGGCGGCCGCGGCCGTGGTGCTGGTCGGCGGGTTCGGGGTGGGCTCGCAGCAACTCGCCGAGCGGGCAACGAGCATCACCGAGGTCTCGGCCTCGCCCGACCGGTCCGTCACCGACCGCTACAGCCTGTGGAGTGCGGCGGCCGGCATGTGGCGCCAGGCGCCGGTGACCGGCGTCGGCCCCAAGGGTTTCCCCGCCCACCGGGACAGCCACGCCGATCTGGGCCTCTCCTCGGGCAGCGACACGGCCGGCGCCGGGGTGCCCTTCCAGCGGGAACCGCTGCTGTCCCCGCACAACATGTACCTCCTCGTGCTGAGCGAGCAGGGGCTGATCGGCACGGTCACCCTGCTCGGATCGTGGGCCGCGCTGCTGGTGTGCGGGGTGCGCAGGCTGCACACGGCCCGCCGCGGCAGGGGCGCTCGGGCGGCGACCGACTGCGGCATGGTGGCCGTCGGACTCCTCGTCTGGCAGGGCGTCGACTTCCTCTACGGCGACATCGGCGGCCCCTCCACCGTGCTGACCGCCCTGGTACTGGGCCTGGCCGCCTGGTGGGCAC
Source organism: Streptomyces sp. CNT360 (assembly GCF_000424785.1). Taxonomy (NCBI): domain Bacteria; kingdom Bacillati; phylum Actinomycetota; class Actinomycetes; order Kitasatosporales; family Streptomycetaceae; genus Streptomyces; species Streptomyces sp. CNT360. The sequence goes on from NZ_AUKO01000020.1 coordinate 136,011, forward strand.
TGGCCCCCGCCCCGGAGCTCAGCGGTGCCGCGGACGGGGCCCCGACCGCGGACAGGGCCCCGACCATGCGCGGGAGCGGAGCCGCGGACGGGAGCGGAGCCTCCAACGGGAACAGAGCCGCCAACGGAAGCGCAGCCCCCAACGGAAGCGGAGCCCCCGACGGGGGTGGGGGCGTATGACGGACGCCTCTCGCCCCTGCGCGCGGCCGACCGCCGCCGGAGCCCCCGGCGGCGGACACACGCCCGTCCGGACCACCGACGCCACCGGCTTCCCGCTGCCCGACGACCACACTGTCCCCGTCCGGACCGCCGAGGTACCGGGCCCGGCACCGGCCCCGGCGCTCCGGGACGGCAACGATCCCTCGCCGATCCCGGGCGGCACCGTCCCACCGGCCCCCAGGCCCACCGCACCGGAACAAGGCGGCACCGTCCCACCGGACCGGGTGGGCACCGCACCCTCGGGCCCCCGGACCGCGCGGCCGCACCCGGCCGCACCCGCAGCCGGAGCCGGCCGACGGGGCGGAGACGAGGGACCGGTACTGGGGCGGTTCCTCGCGCGGGCTGCGGCCGTCACAGCCGTGCTCACCGCGGCCGGTTCGCTGTTCGGGCTGGTGCGGGACCAGTCCATCGCCCGGCTCTTCGGGGCGGACGCCGACACGGACGCGTTCCTGGTGGCGTGGACGGTGCCCGAGCTGGCGTCCACCCTCCTGATCGAGGACGCCATGGCCCTGATCCTGGTGCCCGCCTTCAGCCTGGCCCTGTCCCGGCGCACGGCGCGGGGTGACCAGGCAGCCGACCCGGTGCGGGCGCTGGTGGCGTCGACGCTGCCCCGGCTCGCCCTGGGACTGGCAGCCGCCGCGGGTCTCCTGGCAGCGGCAGCCCCACAGGTGGTGCAGGTGCTGGCACCGGGGCTGCCCGCCGCCGGGACGGCCGCGAGCTGTCTGCGGCTGACCGCGTTGACGGTCCTCACCTTCGGGCTGGCCGGCTACTTCAGCGCGGCACTCCGCGCCCACCGCCGCTTCGTGGCGCCCGCGGCGATCTACGTCGCGTACAACACGGGCATCATCGGCGTGATGTTCGCCGGGCACGGCCTGTGGGGGGTGCGGGCGGCGGCGCTCGGTGTCGCGGCGGGCGGCGCGCTGATGGTGCTCGTCCAGCTTCCGTCCTTCCTCGCCGCGCTGCCCGCGCGGCCCGCCGTGCCGGCCGGACGCCGCTCCGGTCCCGCCGGGACCCGCCCACGTCGCCGCCCCTTCGCCGTGAGGACCGGCGGTGCGGCTACCGGCCTCAGGACCGAAGGCGCGCGCGGGCGCGGTACCGCAGGCGGTTCGCGGGCCGGAAACGGTTGCGGGCCCGAAGACGGGCGCAGCGCAGAAGTCGAGCCCGGAAGCACTGGCGGCGGTACCGAAGACGGGCTCAGGCCCGGACGCGGGCGCGCCACCGGGGACGAGCGCCGCGCCGGAGGCGGGCGCGGAGTCGTGGGCGCGCGCGAGGGCAGGGGCGGGGGGCGGCCGGGGGGCGGGGCGGTGGGGCTCGGGGTCGGGGCGCTCGCGCCCGTCGTGGTCTTCGCCGTCAGCCGCCAGGCCCAGGTCCTCTTCGAGCGCTTCGTCGCCTCCTCGCTGCCCGCGGGGGCCATCTCGCATCTCAACTATGCGCAGAAGGTGGCCCAGTTGCCGATGGTGCTCTCACTGATGGTGTGCACGGTGACGTTCCCGGTCGTGGCCCGCGCCATGGCGGAGGGCGACGCGGAGGCGGCGCGGCGCCGGGTCGAGCGGGACCTGGCGCTGGCCGGGATCGTGGTGCTGCTGGGGGCCGCGTACGTGGTCGCCTGCGCGCCGCAGCTCATCGGGGTGCTGTTCGAGCGGGGCGCATTCGACGCGCGGGACACGGCCGCGACGGCCGCGGTGATGCGGGTCTACACCTGCGGGCTGCTCGGACACAGCATGGTGGGCGCGCTGGTCCGGCCCTTCTTCTCCGGCGGGCGCCCGCCCTGGTACCCGGCGGCGGCGATGGGCGCAGGGCTCGCCGTCACCACGGCGGCGGCCGTGGCGGCCGTCGGGCCGTGGGGCGTCTACGGGATCGCCGCCGCCAACGCACTGGGCATCACCACCACCGCCGCACTGCTGCTGCGCGGCCTCGGCGCCCGGGTGGTGGCCATCGACGTGCCCCGGGTGGCGGCCGGGCTGCTGAAGCTGACCCTGACCGCGGGCGTGGCCGCCGCCGCGGGGTGGGCCGCCGCCGCTGCGGCCGGGTCCCCGCTCCCCTCCGCGGCGCTGGGCGGGGTCGCCGTGCTGGTCACGTTCGGGGCCGTCGGCGTGCTGGTGGGGGCGCCGGAGCTGCCGCATCTGTTCGCCACCGTCCGACGGAGGTTTCCGCATGTCCACTGACGCCGGGTCACGAGCGCCCTGGGTACTCATGTACCACTCGGTCTCCGACTGCACCGACGACCCGTACCAGGTCACCGTCTCCCCCGACCGCCTGGACCGGCAGCTTCGCTGGCTGCGGGAGCGTGGACTGACCGGGGTGGGCGTCGGGCAACTGCTGCGGGCGCGCGCGACCGGGCGCAGTGCCGGTCTGGTGGGGCTGACCTTCGACGACGGTTACGCCGACTTCCTCACCGGCGCGCTGCCGCTGCTGCGCCGCCACGGGTGCACCGCGACCGTGTTCGTGCTGCCCGGCCGGCTCGGCGGCGACAACGCCTGGGACGCGTCGGGCCCGCGCAAGCCGCTGCTGGATGCCGACGGCGTCCGGGCCGTGGCCGCGGCCGGTATGGAGGTCGGCTCGCACGGGCTGGTCCACACCGACCTGACGGCCGCCGACGACGCCACTTTGGAGCGCGAGACGGCGCACAGCCGCGCCCTGCTGGCGGAGCTGACCGGGGTGGCTCCGGACGGCTTCTGCTACCCGTACGGGACTCTCGACGCGCGCGCCGTCGAGGCGGTCCGGGGCGCCGGGTACGCGTACGCGTGCGCCATCGACCCGGGGCCGCTGACGGGTGTGCACGCACTGCCGCGGGTGCATGTGGGGTCCCGGGACTCCTCGACGCGGCTGTATCTGAAGAAGGTGCTGCACCCGCTGCGCCGCCGCCCGTTGCCCGCGCCCTCGCAGGCCGCCGGGTCCCCGAGCTTCGGCGGGGTCCGCCGATGAGGGTGCTGCACGTCATCACCGGGCTCGGGGTGGGCGGCGCGGAGGAGCAACTGCGGCTGCTGCTGCGCCGGCTGCCCGAGCACGGCGTCACCGGGGACGTCGTCACCCTGACCGAACCGGGCAGTGTGGCCGAGGGCATCCGGGCCGACGGGACCCGGGTGGCACACCTGGGCATGGCGGGAAACCGCGATCTGACCGCGCTGCCCCGGCTGGTACGGCTGATGCGGTCCGGGCGGTACGACGTGGTGCACACGCACCTGTACCGGGCCTGCGTGTACGGCAGGATCGCCGCGAGGCTGGCCGGGGTGCGCACCGTGCTGGCGACCGAACACTCCCTCGGCGCGCAGTTGCTGGAGGGCCGCCCGCTCACACCGGGTGTGCGCGCCCTGTACCTGGCCACCGAACGGCTGGGCACCGGCACGGTCGCCGTGTCCGCGACGGTCGCGGACAGGCTGCGCCGCTGGGGCGTCCCGGCGGCCCGGCTGTGGACCGTCCCCAACGGCATCGACGCCGCGCGCTTCCGCTTCGACGCCGCCCGGCGGGACCGGGTGCGTGCGCTGCTGGGCCTGTCGCCGGACGCGTTCGTGGTCGCCGGAGTGGGGCGGCTGGTGCCGGGCAAGCGCTTCGCCGCGCTGGTGGACGCGGTGGCGGCGGTGCCCGGAGCGCGGCTGCTGCTGGCCGGCGACGGTCCGGAGCGCTCGGCACTGCGGGGCCGGGCGGCGGCCACGGGCGCGGCGGACCGCCTACTGCTGCTGGGCGCCTGCGCGGGCGGCCTCGGACCCGGACAGCGCGAGGAGAGCGCGGCGGTGGACGTCCCCGGGGTGCTGGCGGCGGCCGATCTGTTCGTCTCGCCCTCGGCGGAGGAGTCGTTCGGGCTGGCCGTCCTCGAAGCCCTCGCCGCGGGGCTGCCCGTGCGGTACGCGGCATGCCCCGCGGTGCAGGACCTGCCGTCGCACCAGGCGCCCGGTGCCCGCCGGCTGGCCCCCTCCGCGGGCGTGCTCGCGGCCGCGTTGCGCGAGGCGGAGGCGGCGCACGCGGCGGGCCCGCGACGGCTTCCCGTCCCTCCCGTCGTCGAGCGGTACGACATCGCGCGCTGCGCCGCACACCTCGCCGACGTCTACCGGACGGCAGGGGCCGCCCCGTCCGGCACCCGGTCCGGCCCCCCGGCCGGGGTGCGCACCACCGGACACCTCACGGGCCGCACCCGCAGCACGCGTCCGGCACCGGCCGACGCCTCCGGCGCACCGCCCGCCCGGCCCTCCCCCGACCGACCCGCATCCGCAAGCCCCCTGACATCGAGGTGAGTCCATGCCCACGACCACACCGGGGAAGCCCGCCCGTCCCGCCGCGCCGACACGGACGGACGCGCCGGCCGCATCCGTACCCCGGACCACCCGCACCGGCCGCCTCGCGGGCGTGACGAGGCGGGTGCCCCGCTGGTGGCCGCTGCCGGTGTGCGCCGTGGTGGGCGCGCTCGGCGGTACGGCCTACGCGACGGTGACCGAACCCCGCTACGAGGCGTCCAGTTACGTGCTCGTCTCCCCCGGCAGGCACGCCGACGCGGCCTCCGCGCTGGGGTACGCGCAGGCGTACGGGAAGATCGCCACGGACGCGGTGGTCCTCGCGGCGGCGGAACGCGGCGCCGAGGTGCCGCACGGTGCGCTGCGGTCGCATGTGCGCGCGACCACCTCGCCCGACGCGCCGATGGTGCAGATCACCGGGGACTCGCCGAAGGCGGGGAAGGCGGCCGACTACGCCGACGCCGTGGCCCGTTCGCTGGCGAGCACGGCGAAGGCGTCGGCGTCCAAGACCGGCGTACGGCTGACCGTCGTCTCGCGCGCCACCACCACCGCCGAGCCGGTCTCCCCCTCGATGCCCGTCGCCGTCGCGGTGGGCGCGAGCGCGGGCGGTCTGCTCGGCGGGCTGGTGCTGCTGGCCCGTCCGCCGCGCCGCGCAACGGACGGGCCCCCGGTCGTGCCCGCGCCCGCCCAGGGCGGCCAGGCGGCGGACCGCACGGACAAGGACGCGGCTGCGGACCGTGCGGACGGTGACGCACAGGCGGCCAGGGAGACGGAGGCCGCCCGGTGATCTCCCCGCTCACCCCGCCCACCCGACGACGGCGGCCGGAGGCACGCCGCAGGCTGGCGGGCCCCGTCCTGACGCCCTGGCGGGGCGGCCGGGGTGAGAGCTCCGGTCGTCCGCCCGCACGGCTGACCGCCACCCTGTGCCGCGCCGAGGAGCAGTTCGCGGCGCTGGGGGGCGAGTGGGACGGGCTGCGTGCGCGGAACCGCTCGGCCACCCCGTTCCAGAGCCATGCCTGGCTGGCCTCCTGGTGGCGGGCCTACGGGCGGCGCGGCAGGCTGCGCGTCGTACTGGTGCGGGAGAACGGGAAGCTGGTGGCCGCCGCTCCGCTGATGCTGGTGCACCGGCCGCTCCCCACGCTGGTCACGCTCGGCGGCGACATCTCCGACTACCAGGACGTGCTGCTCGACGACAGCTGCCCGCGAGCGGCCGACGCGCTTGCGCGGGCGCTGCGCGCGGCCTCACGCAGCGCAGTGCTCGATCTGCGGGAGGTGCGCCCCGGCGGGGCGGCCGAGAGGCTGTATGCGGCCTGGTCCGGGGCGCGCAGGCAGGTGGCGGACTCGGCGTGCCTGGAGCTGCCGGGGGTGCCCATGGAGGAGATGCTGCGCCGGCTCGCTCCGGCCAGCGCCAAGCGCACCCGCCGCAAGCTGCGCCGCATCGACGAACTGCGCGTCGAGGCGCACGAGGTGACCGGTTCCCGGGTCCCGGAGTCGGTGCGCACGATGCTGCGGCTGCACGAACGCCAGTGGCGCGGCCGGGGCGTGACCCCCGAGCATCTGCGGCCCCGCTTCGGTGCGCACCTGGTGGCGGCGGTCGAGCGGTTGGTGGCCGACGGGGACGCGACGGTGACGGAATACCGGATCGGGGGCCGGGTCGCCGCCTGCGACGTGGCGCTCGTCTCGCCCGACCTGGTGTGCGGCTACCTGTACGGGGCGGATCCCCGGCTGCGGGAGCAGAAGGTCGACATCGCCACGATGCTGCTGCGGCACGACGCGCACTTCGCCTCCGCCACCGGCCGCGGCACGCTGAGCCTGCTGCGCGGCACCGAGCCCTACAAGCTGCGGTGGCGACCGGTGACCGCCGTCAACCGCCGCTACCTGCTGGCTCGTCGGGGGCTGGCGCCCGTACTGGCGTTGCATGTCGCGAAGGTGGCTGCCCGGAACGGCGCCGCCCGGTGGGTGCGGGAGCACGGCGGTGCGGCACGGGTGCGGATGCTGCTGAGCCGGGCGGCCGGGCTCAGGCCGGGGCTGTGAGGGGATGACGACGGCACGGTGGCGGGTCCGGTCCGCGCGACGGCTAACCAGCCGGGCGGCGCAGCCAGTCGAGCCGCACGCAGTACTGTCCGGCGCCCCAGCACCGTTCCCACCAGTGGCGTGGCGCGGAGGCGGGCACGGTGCCGGCCCGGGCGGAGGGCGCGGGTGCGGACGGGGCGGACGGTTGCCGGGGAGCCCGCGAGGCGGGAACAGGCTGCCGGGACTGCCAGGGCGGGACAGGCGGAGCAGGTTGGGCGAAGAGCGCCATCCGGTACGTCCTGGCGGAGGCGGGGTTGCGACGGCACTGCCACACGCCGTGCGGGCAGTAGTCGCTGATGCTGTGGTACAGCGGCTTGTGCCGGTCCATCCAGGTGAGCATGCGGTGCACGTACTCGGAGTTGTCGCCGTTGCGGAACAGCCCCCACTCCGGGTAGGAGATCGGCTTGTTGTGGCGGGCCGCGAAGTCGACGTGCGCCTGGAGTCCGTAGGGCTCCCGCACCTGTTCGTCGAAGCTCATGCCCGCCGGCTGGTCGTAGGCGTCCATGCCGAGCACGTCGACGACGTCGTCGCCCGGGTAGCACGACGTCCAGGGGACCGCGTCCCGGCCCCGGCTGGGCGCGAAGTCGAAGCGGAAGCGCTGGCCCGGCACCGCTCGCATGGTGGTCACGATGCGGCGCCAGTACCTCTTCCACGCGTCCGGGTCCGGGCCGCAACGGTGGGTGTAGGTGGTGCCGTTCATCTCCCAGCCCAGCACGAGGACGGTGTCGGCGAGCTGCCGGTCCACCAGGTGCCGCGCCAGTGTGCGGAAGTGCGCGTCGAATCTGCCCTCCGCGCCCTCCCGAAGCAGCCCGCGAACCCTTTCGTCGTCCACATGGTCCTCGTTGCGGTCCTGCATCGGCACGTTCAGCACGAACAGCCGCGCCGGGTCGCCGCGCCGCCAGCGCGCCCACGGTTCCAGGATCCCGGGCGGCCCCTCGATGTCGGTCCACTGCCTTCCCGGCAGGTAGCTGTGTCCCACCCGCAACGCGGTGCCACCCAGCCACTTCTCCATCTGCGGCATCCGACGCACCCCCTCCTCACCGGAGCCGAGGAACGCGCCGACCGTGCGGCCGGACGGCGTGGCCGGAGCGGCGGACCCCGCGGAGGGGGACGCCGCGGCGGAGGCCGAGGGTGCGGCCGGGCGCCCGGACGGCCGGGGCGGTTCGGGACCGGACTCCCGTTCGGTCGCGGGCAGCACCGTGCAGGAGGCAAGCAGGCCCGCGGTGACGACCCCGCCGCACAGGACCGCCTTGATCCGCCCGCTTCTGTGGCTTGCCATGGCTCCTCCTGGCCGCCGGTCGTGTCCGGCGCTTGTCCGGTCATCCGCCGGTCGACTCTGCTGATGATCCGTCAGCGAATTCTCACCCCACCCACCCGCCCCGCGCCTGAAGGACATGCCTGATGCGCCCGTTCACGCCCTCGTTCATCCGCTCGTCACCGCCGTCGCGCCCGTCCGCCTTCGCCACGGACGTGCCCGCGCTGCTGCTCCGGCTCGATGCGAACCCCTACCACCACGGCACCCTGGGGGCCGCGCGTTCGCTGGGACGGGCGGGCATCGAGGTGCACGCACTGCTGGGCGGCGCACCGGGCCCGGCAGGCAGAACCCGCTTCCTGCACCGGGTGCACGCACCACCGTCCGGTCGGCCACCGCGCTCCGGCACCCGGCCCCTCGGTCCCGCAGGGAAGGGCGCGCACGCCGAGGACGAGGTGGAGCGGGCCCTGCTGCGGGCCGCACGGGCGATCGGCCGGCCCGCGGTGCTCGTCCCCCTCGACGACCACGGGGCGATCGCCACCGCCCGCCTCGCCGCCCGGCTCCGGGAGTTCTACCTGCTCCCGGACGTGCGGCCCGAACTGCCCGCCACCTTGGCCGACAAGGCCGAGCTGGCCGCCGTCTGCGAGCGCGCAGGTGTCCCCCACCCGCCCACCGTGCTGCCCGGCAGCGCGGCCGAGGCGGCCCGCGAGGCGGCGGCGCTCGGCCTGCCGGTGGTGGCGAAGTGGGCCCGGCCCTGGCTGCTTCCACCCGGGCTGCGCAGCACTGTGCTGGTACACAGCCCGGCGGAGGCGGCGGGGCTGTTCGCGCGCTCCGCCGAGGCGGGCAGCGCGCTGCTGCTCCAGCGCCGACTGCCGGAAGGGGCAGGAGCTGACTGGTTCTTCCACGGGTACGCCGCCGAGGACGGCCGCCTGCTGGCAGGCGGCGCGGGCCGCAAGGAGCGCTCGTGGCCTCCGCGCACCGGGATGACGGCGGTCGGCAGGTGGCTGCCGAACCCGGCTGTGGAGGAGTCGGCAGCCGCCCTGACGGCAGCGCTGGACTACCGCGGCATCCTCGACCTCGACCTCCGGCTGGAGGCGGCCACCGGGGTGCACCACCTCGTCGACTTCAACCCGCGGCCCGGCGCCCAGTTCCGGCTGTTCACCGACGACAACGGCACGGACGTCGTGCGCGCCCAGCACCTGCATCTGACCGGCCGCGCGGTGCCGGCGGCGCAGGGCGGTCCCGGCCGGGTCTTCGTCGCGGAGAACTACGCGCTGCTCTCCGCGCTGGTGAGCCGCCCCGCGCCCACGCCGCGCCGCGCACCGGGGGACGAGCCCGCGCGCGGTCCGGTGGAGCGCGCCTGGTTCGCGGCGGACGATCTGCTGCCGGGCGCCGCCATGGCGGTGGGCTGGCCGGGGCGGTGCCTGCGCGCAGGGCTGCGCCGCACGAAGCCCTTCCGCAGGGACTCCGCGTCCGGTTCCGGTCCGTGCCAGGGGCGGACGGCGGTGCCGCACCCCTCGTCCTCGGACCGGCACGCCGCACCGTCCGCACCCACGACAGCCGCCTCCTCCGCTGCACCCGCCGCACCGGCCGCACCGGCCGTCCCGTCCGAGCCGTCCGAGCCGGCCGGCGCGGAGACGTGAACGCCCAGGCATCCGACCGCACCTGACCGCCCCGGCACCGGACCGTCCAGCCGTCCGACCGCACAACCGCCGCTCCGTACCAGGATCCACACGGACCCCGGACCGCACAGAGAGAAGGAAACCCATGTACGACCTCGTCGTGGTGGGCGCCGGCCCCTACGGACTGTCCGTCGCCTCGCACGCCGCCGCCGCGGGTCTGAACCTGCGCGTGCTGGGCAGGCCGATGGCCTCCTGGCGGGACCACATGCCGCGCGGCATGTTCCTCAAGTCCGAGCCCGCCGCCTCCGGCCTGTCCGACCCCGAGGGCACCCACTCCCTCACCTCCTACTGCGCCGCGCGCGGAATCGAGGTGGCGCACGGGGACCCGCTGCCGCTGGACACCTTCACCGAGTACGGCACCTGGTTCGCGCGGCAGGCGGCGCCGCCCGTCGACGAGCAGACCGTGACCCGGGTGGCACCCCACCCCGACGGGTTCCGCCTCACGACCGCGGAGGGTGAACAACTCACTGCCCGCGCAGTGGTGCTGGCGATCGGGGTGCTGCCCTTCGCCCACCGGCCGGCCGCGCTCGGCGGGCTGCCCACCGACCTGGCCACCCACAGCACCCACCACCGCGACCTCGGCCGGTTCCGGGGACAGGACGTGACCGTGGTCGGCGCCGGACAGGCCGCGCTGGAGACCTCCGCGCTGCTGGCCGAGGAGGGGGCGCGGGTGCGGGTCGTCGCCCGGGCGCCCCGCATCGACTGGAACACCCCGCCGCAGCCGCTGGCGCGGGGGCGCCTGACCGCGCTGCGCGACCCGCACAGTGCGCTGGGCACCGGCTGGCCGAGCTGGGTGTGGTCCACTCTGCCCGGTGCGGTACGACGGCTGCCCGCCACCGCCCGGCTCCACATCGCCCGCAACGCCCTGGGCCCGGCGGGCGCCTGGTGGCTGCGGGAGCGCTTCGAGGCGGCCGTGCCGGTGCTGCTCGGCCACACCATCACGGCCGCCGACCGGACGGCTCCGGGGGTGCGCCGCGTCGGCGGGGTGGCCGGCGAGCGGGTACGGCTGTGGCTGTCGGCGGCGGACGGTACGGCACGGACCCTGGAGACCGACCATGTGGTGGCGGCCACCGGGTTCTCCCCCGACCTGTCCCGGCTCGGGATGCTCGACTCGGTGCTGCGCGAGGGGGTGCGCCGCGTCGGCACCGGTGACGCCCCGTGGCTGGACGCCCGGTTCCAGTCCTCGTACCCGGGGCTGTTCTTCGCGGGTCTGCTGACGGCCCCCTCCTTCGGCCCCGCCATGCGCTTCGTGCACGGCGCGAGCTTCACCGCCCCCCGCCTGGTGGAGGGCGTGCAGCGGCATGTCGCGGGGCCGGTTCCCTCGACGACCGGCGGCACTCGGGCTCCCGCCGCGCGGGACGAGGAGCGCTCGGCGGCCGAGAGGTTGGTGACCGCTCCGCTGCACACCCAGCGCTCCGCCGCGCCAAAGGCCCCCGCCGGGGATGGGCGAGGGCGGCTTCCGGCGCCGGTCAGCGGGTCGGGCGACGTCCCGGACCCGGTCGAGACCCGGCACGGGGGCGGCCGCGCCGGGTGACGGACCGGGCCCGGGTGCCGAGTGGAAGCGGGACGGACGGGAGACCGGGCCGGAGGAAGCCCGAATCCGCGTGGCCCGCTCAGCGGCCCGGCTTGCTCTCGTAGCGCGAACCGGCCTCCGGCGCGTCCGCGCTCTGCAACTCGGTGGCGAGGTGGTGCACGGTGACCAGGTCGTGCACCAGCGTGCGGGTACGGTCCTGCGGCAGCTCGGCGGTCCGCGCGATCTCGGGCAGGTCGACGGCCTCGCCGCCGTGGTGCTGCTCCGCGGTGACCAGGGCGCGGAAGACCTGCTCGTGCTCCGCCGAGTACGCCGGGTTGCCCCGGCCCTCGTACGGGCTGCGCGGCTGGGCGGGACCGGCCGCCTCCTGCGGGCGCGGGGTGGGGGCTTCCGCACTGTGGCCCTGCTTGCCCTGCCGCTGCGCGGGCTTCTCCTCGTCCATCCTTGCGGACGGGCCCGCGCGGTGGGTGCGCTGCTTGGACGCGCCCGTGGTGACGTTGCGGGCACTGGGCGCTTCCTCGTCGCGGTGGGCCTTGTGGGCCGCGGCACGCCGCTGTTCCTCGTCGCCTTCGACCTTCTTGCGCACCATGACGGTCCTCCTCGGGTCCGGATGGCTAGCGGTCGAGTTCCTCGTCCACCGGTGGCTTGGGGGCCTCGCGCAGGTGCTGCGACTGCCCTGGCCTGCCACCCTGCCGGGCCTGCTCGGCGCGCTGGCCGGGGGTGCGGTCGAGGTCGGAGTCGGGGTCCACCCGCACGGAGCGGGCCACCTCCTCGCGGTTGGCGTACGTCTCCGGCGGGATGCCGCGCAGTGCGACGCCCACCTCACCGGAGGCGCCGGCCTGGGACGCCGCACGCATCAGTTCGTCCTTGTCCGCCGGGAAGTCCACCTGGTCGAGTGCGGCCAGTACCTCCTCGACGGTGGTGTGCGCTGTACTCATGGTTGCTCGCTGCCTTTCCGGTCCGCCGGCGTCTTCGCGGCGCTGCCGTCCTCGAACCGCTGCCCTCTCCGAGCCCGACAGCCGCCCGCGGGTCGATCGCCGGGTTTCCTCGGTCGCCCCGGTCAGCCGCCGGCGGTTCCGGTGCTGCCGGAGAAGAGGATGTCGGCGAGCTCGTCGTCGAGGGACTCCCGGATCCGCTCTGTCAGCGCACCCTGAGTCGACTCCTCCAGCAGCTCGACGACCGTGCGGGCCTCATGGACGGCCTTCGGCGGGTCGGTGTGGGCACGCCGCGCGACCCGCTCGAAGAACTCGTGGCGGTCCATCCGTACTCCGGTCACCGGCTCGTCCTGGGCGTATTCGACCCTGCGCAGGTGCTCACCGAGTTCCAGTGGGAGCTGTGCGGCCAGTTTCTCCGCCATCGGGGCCGGGATGCGCTCCGCCAGCGTTTCGAGCGTGGCCCGCGTTCCGGCCTCCGCCGCGCCCCTGCTGTGCAGGCGCGCCCGCGCCTGGACCTGCCCGATGAACTCGTCGTGCTGCATAGCGGTTCACCTCACTCAAGTGGGTCGACACGAGTTGTCTTCCAGCATGCGCGCCGCTGGTACGGGTCGCACATCGGGCGGGTGTCCAGCGACGCGAGCTCCCATACGTGCGGGTACAGCGGTTCACCGCCCGGACCCCGGGTGACTCGGCGGCCCGGTGACCGTTGCACGGAGGTGTCGCGCCGTCGCACCCGGTGAGATCGCCGCACCCGCGGCCGGGCAGCAGGACGCGGACGTCCACGCGGCCGAGCGCCCCGGCGTGCCGCTGCGCCGCCCCGGGGCCGTCCGCGAGGTCGCCTCCGCGATCGCCTTCCCGGCCCGGTGACGCCGGTGACGCCAGTGACGCCGGTGACGAGGACAGGTACGTGACCGGCACCTCGTGGGGCGGTGGAGGGCGGCATGCTCCGTGCGGGGTCGCAGGCGGGCTCCCACCTGCCCGACGGCTCCCGACGGCGCCCCTGACGGCCCCCAAGCGGGCCGCGATGGGAGCGTCAGGGGCGCCGCCGCGCCGTCGTCACAGTTCGCGCACCACGCGGGCCGGGTTGCCGACGGCCAGGACGCCTCCGGGCAGGTCCTTGGTGACCACCGACCCCGCGCCGACCACGGTGTTCGATCCGATGGTGACCCCGGGGCAGACGATCGCACCGCCGCCGAGCCACACGTTGTCACCGATGGTGATGGGCACCCCCTTCTCCCAGCCTGCGCGCCGCCGTTCGGCGTCCAGCTCGTGGGTGGGCGTCAGCAGTTGGACGTTCGGGCCGATCTGTGCGTGGCGGCCGACGGTGATGGGGGCGGTGTCCAGGAAGACGGCGCCGTAGTTGACGAACGAGTGGGCGCCGATCGACAGATACGTGCCGAAGTCGCAGGAGAAGGGCGGCCGGATGACGACGTCCTCGCCGAGGTCGCCGACCAGTTGCTCCAGTATCTTGCGGCGCTCGGCGGGCGGTGCCGTGTCCGCCGCGTTGTAGGCGGCGCACAGTTCGGCACGCCGTTGGCTCTCCGCCTGCAGCTCGTCGTCGTCGGGGAGGTACCACTCCCCGGCCAGCATGCGGCGCTTGTTCTCCCCCACGAGGGCCTCCCGGTGCGGTGTGCGGTGCGTCTGCCGTGCCGGTGACACTCTCCCAGAAGCGGCGGGCGGCGGTCCGGCCCCGTGCGGGAACCCCGCCCCGCACGGGCCGTCACACGGCCCCCGGGGCCGGGAGGTCCACACGCCCGAAACGGCGGCGGTACGCGGCCGGGCTCAGCCCCGTCCCGCGGCGGAGGCAGGCCCGCAGGGCGGCGGCGGTACCGAGGCCGCTGTCGCGGGCGACGCTCTCCAGTTGTTCCTCGCCGCGCTCGACCACCCGGCAGGCGAGCGCGACGCGTTCGCCGGTCACCCATGCCGGTGGCGTGGTACCGAGCTGGAAGCGAAAGCGGCGGTGCAGCGTGGCCGGGGAGACCGCGGACCGGGCGGCGAGCACAAGCCCGGCTCGGCTGCGGGTGCGGGGCTCCTGCTGTTCGAACCGACGGGCCCTTCTCCATCGGCGTCCGGCACGACGAGGTACCCGGGCGCGTGGACGCCACCACCGGGCACGTGCGGGGGCCGGACCCGGCCACCCACTGAGCGCGGACGGACGAGAGGGCCGGAGCGGTGTCCGCCCCGGCCCTCTCTTGGCGCAGGCCCGCCCGTTCCCGGGCTGCTCGTGGGTGTCGGCTACGCGTTCCCCGGACGTTCGCTCTTGGGTCCCCTGCCGCGCTCGGTACGCGGCCCGGACGGCCGCCACCGCGGATCGCGCTCCATTTCCCGCTCGGCTTGCTCGTTGGCCTTCTGCGCGTCGGTGTGACCGCTCTTCTCCAGGTCCTTCCGGCGCCGTGCGCGGTGCTTGTCGTAGCTCTTGCTGCCGGGTTCCGGCACTGCGCTCACCTCATTCGCATGGGACAGCACGCGTCACGAGCACGGAGCCACGGCCCGTGCTCCCGTGGCCGCTCGTGCCCCGTGGTTCCCGTCGGAAGCGCGGGAAAACGCTGGGCCGGTCCGGTGGAAACCCGCCGCCGCGGGTGACTGGTGTCGCCGAGGACGGGAAACCCGTGGCGACCGGCGCCGTGCGGGGCGACGAACGCACCGGACCACTGGTCGCGCCGGACGCGCCGCGTCGTCCAGGTCGCCTCCCGTGGTCGCGTCGTCCGGACACGGAGCGTCGTGACGTGCTCCACGAGGAACGGGAACGGAGACGCAGGCCATGGCGACGACGGGCGGGATCCGGACCGGGGCGGAACCCGGCAGGGAGCCCGGGAGCCTGCGGCTTCCGGGGATCGTGCTGGGGGTGGGGCTCGGCGGGTTCGTCGACGGCATCCTGCTGCACCAGCTCCTCCAGTGGCACCACATGCTGACCAGCACCAACGACGACCGCATCGGCGTGAAGTACTACTCGCCCCACACGGTCTCCGGGCTGGAGATGAACACCGTGTGGGACGGCATTTTCCACACCGTGTGCTGGCTCGCGGTACTGACCGGGCTGGCCGTCCTCTACTCACGGGTCACCCATGGGCGGCGCCGCGTGTGGACCTCGCGGGTGCTGTGGGGGTGGATCATCGCAGGCTGGGGTGTCTTCAACCTGGTGGAGGGGCTCCTGGACCACCAGATCCTGGGCATCCACCACGTGCACGGCGGCCCCTACCAGGTGTGGTGGGACATCGGCTTCCTGGTGCTCGGCGCGCTGCTGCTGGCCGGCGGCCACCTGATCCAGCGGGGCGGGCGCTCACTGGAGACGGACGGGCGGATCGCATGACGGGCATGTCCCCGCCGCCCACCTCGGCCGCCGCCCTCGCCCCCGCGCTGGCCGTCGCCCTCGTCCCCGCCCTCGGCTACCTGGTGCTCCTCCACCGGTTGCGGCGGCACGGCGCCCGGCGCGGCTGGAGCGGGTGGCGGACCGCGGGTTTCCTGTCCGGGTGCGGCCTGCTGGCCGTCGCCCTGCTGCCGCCCGTGGCCCCGTGGGCGCACGGTGACTTCCGCGGCCACATGGCGCAGCACCTGCTGATCGGCATGTACGCGCCGCCCGCGCTGGTGCTGGGTGCCCCCGTCACGCTGCTGCTGCGTACGCTGCCGGCCGCCCGCGCCCGGGTGCTCACGGCGCTGCTGCGCGCGCACCCCGTACGGGCCCTCTCGCATCCGGTGACGGCTCTCGTACTGAACACCGGCTCCCTCGCGGTGCTCTACTGCACCCCGGTGTACGGCCAGGTCATGGGCGGCCCCCCGGCGGCGCACTGGTTGCTGCGCGCCCACTTCCTGGCGTCCGGCTGCCTGTTCGCCTGGGTGGTCGCCGGACCCGATCCGGCACCCGCCCGTCCCGGGGTGCCCGCCCGCCTGGTGCTGCTGGGCGTGGCCATCGCGGGGCACGCGCTGCTCTCGCAGCTCATGTACGGGGGGTTCCTCATCGACATCCCCGCACCCGTGGTCCAGGTGCGGGGTGGGGCGGAGCTCATGTACTACGGAGGGGACATCGCCGAACTCCTGCTGGCGGCCGCCGTGGTGGCGACCTGGCGCCCGCGCGTGCGGCGAGTGCGGCGTCCCCGCGTTCAGGCCGCCTGAGTGGTGGCCGCCGCCGCGATGTGCGCGCGGGCCGCGCGGACCGCGTCGTCGATGTCGCGGGTCGCGGTGGCCACACACAGCGTGTACGAGACGTCGTCCAGCTCCTGGGAGCGGTGGGGCCCCTCACGCAGTTCCTCGTAGCGGGTGAGCAGTTCGGCAAGGGTGTCGGGGTGGGCCATCATGGCGGGTTCCTCCGGAGGCGCACGGGGCGCGCGACGAGCAGTGGGCAGCAGTGGATCCCGTGGTCGCGCGACGGTGGCCGCGGATCCCGGGAGGCCCGTCGAGTACCCGACAGCAGAAGCGGCAAAACTCACAAAAACGTACATTCCCCTCCTTGTTTTCTCTTCCCGCGCGAGGGGCACCACGGCGAGCGGGGACAACGGCAGGACCCCACAGGGCGCGAAGCCTGCATTTCCGCGTGTCCGCGAAGGCACGAAGCCGCAGCCCGGACACGGGACAAGAGAGAGCGAGACACGAGAGAGGAAGCCCCAGAGGCTTGAGGTGCCGTGATGGATTCCGTACCCGGAGTGCCGTGCTGGGTCAGCCTCACCGTCCGCGACAGACGGCCCGCGGAGGACTTCTACAGCGCCGTACTGGGGTGGTCCTTCGTGGACAGCCCCCTCGGCCCCGGATTCCGTACCGCGACCAAACAGGGCGCACCGGTGGCGGGCTTCAACGAAGCCGCCGTCTCCTGGCAGCTGCCCGTGCGCTGGACCGTCTTCTTCTCCGCCGACGACGCCGACAAGGCCTGTGAGCGGATCTCCGAACGGGGTGCCACGGTCGCCGTGGGCCCGCTGCGCGTGGGCGAGGGCCGGGCCGTGATGGCCGCGGACCCCCACGGGGCGGCGTTCGGCCTGTGGCAGGGCGAGTTGCCGCGCGGCTGGGCCCTGGGCGCCGGGCACGCCCCCGCCTGGCTGGAGCTGCACACCAGTGACGCCTTCGCGGCAGCGCTCTTCTACGGGGAGGTGCTCGACTGGACGAAGAACCCCAGCCACGGGGTCAGTTACGAGGAGCAGCACGACGAGGTGCACATCCTGGTGGACGGTGAGACCGTCGCCGGGCTGCGGGGCGGCGGCATCGAGGCGGCGCCCGACCCCCAGTTGCGCACCCGCTGGGAGGTGTACTTCCGCGCCACCGACATCGACGCGGCGCTGGCGGCCGCGGAACGGACCGGCGGCACGGTGGTCTCCCCCGTCCAGCGCGCTCCCCATGGCCGCTACGCGACGGTACGCGATCCGGACGGCGGGCTGTTCTCCTTGCTCGGCCCGTGAACCGGCCCGCACGGCGACGTGGCCGGTGTCCCTTTCCTGGGTACCCGGCACGTCGCACGCACGACGGGTGGAACGGCCCGACCGAGGCGTCACAGGCAGCCCGGGCGCGCGACCTCGGCAGCGGGGCGCACACGGACAGCGGAGGTGGCCGATGAGCCGACAGCAGTCACGACCTGCGGGAGAGGACGGCCAGGTCGTCGTGGTCACCGGCGCCAGCGGCGGGGTGGGCCGGGCGACGGCGCGGGCCTTCGCCGCGCGCGGGGCGCGTGTCGCCCTGATCGCACGCGGCGAGGAGGGCCTGGCGCGCGCCGCGGACGACGTACGGGACGCGGGCGGTACCGCCCTCCCGCTGGACGTGGACGTCAGCGACCACACCGCCGTGGAAGCGGCCGCCGACCGGATCGAGCAGGAACTCGGCCCGGTCGCGGTATGGGTGAACGTGGCCTTCTCCACCGTCTTCGCGCCGGTCGGCGAGGTGCGCGCCGAGGAGTTCCGGCGGGCCACCGAGGTCACCTACCTCGGCTACGTGCACGGGACGCTGGCGGCTCTGCGCCGGATGGAGCCGCGCGACACCGGAGCCATCGTCCAGGTGGGCTCCGCGCTGGCCTACCGGGGCATCCCGTTGCAGGCCGCTTACTGCGCCGCCAAACACGCCATCCAGGGGTTCCACGAGTCGCTGCGCTGCGAGCTGCTGCACGACAGGAGCGGCGTGCACGTGACGATGGTGCAGCTCCCCGGGCTCAACACCCCGCAGTTCAGCTGGGTGAAGTCGCGGCTGCCGCGCAGTCCGCGTCCGGTCGCACCGGTGTACCAGCCGGAGGTGGCCGCGCGTGCCATCCTGCACGCGGCCGATCATCCGCAGCGCCGCGAGTACTGGGTCGGCGGCTCCACCGTGGGGACCCTGCTCGGCGACAAGTTCGCCCCCGGTCTGCTGGACCGCTACCTGGCCTGGACCGGGTTCAAGGGGCAGCAGTCCGACCACGAGCGCGCCCCCTCGCAGCCCGACAACCTGTGGAAGCCGGCAGACGCTTCCCAGGACTACGGGGCCCACGGCGAGTTCGACAGCGAGGCCACCGGCCGCAGCTACCAGCTGTGGGTCTCCCACCACCACGGGCTGCTGGCCGCGCTCGGCACGGCGGCAGCCGCCTTGGGGACGGCCGCCGCCGTGGGGCGAGCGGTACGGCGCTGAACCGTGAACCGGCCACCGCCGGGAGGCTGCTCGACTGCCCGGCCCTCAGCCGCCGGGCCGCTGCCGCTCACCGGCGGTGGCCGCTGCCGGGGGCTCCGCCGCAGCGGGCGCCCCGTGGCGTCAGCGGTTCTGCTTGAGCGATTCGTGGCACACCAGGCAGATCATCCGCCGCGCGTCGTGCGGCGACCAGACGCGCCCGGTCGCGCTGGAGCGGCGGACCGGTTCGGGATCGCTGTACAGGTGACGCGGGCAGACGCCCGCGCCGCAGTCGACACAGACAGCGACGGCCGTGCTCTCGGTGCCTTCCGTGCAGCAGTCGTAGCAGTGCATGACGCCCTTCCCTCTCGCTCGGCGCCGCAAGGCCGGACGGTCCGCGGGTTCCCCCCGGCGCAGCCCGGCACGCATCGGCCCCCGTACGACGCCCTCCCGCACGACACGCCCCGTGCCGGTTCGGCCCCGCGGGACCGGATCGGCACGCCGGCCACCGCACAGAGACGACGAGGAGCAAGTCCGTGAACCAGAGCGACACACTCGTCCGCGACGCCGAACTGGTCGTCACCATGGACGGGGAGGAGATCCCCGGCGGCTGGGTCGCCCTCAGCGGCGGCACGGTGACCGGTACCGGCCGGGCGGGTGAGGAACCGGCCGCCGCCCGCACCCTGTCCGCGCAAGGCGGGCTGGTCACCCCGGGTCTGATCAACACCCACCACCACATCTTCCAGAACCTCACCCGCGCCTACGCGCCCGCCGCCCGCTACGAGCTCTTCGACTGGCTGGGCGCCCTGTACCCGCTGTGGGCGGGCGTCGACGAGGAGTCCGTCGAGGTCTCCACCTGGGTGGGACTCGCGGAGCTCGCCCTCGGCGGCTGCACCACCACCGCGGACATGCTCTACGCGCATCCGCGCCCCCGCCTCATCGACGCGCAGATCCGCGCCGCGCGGGAGGTGGGGCTGCGCTTCCACGTCACCCGCGGCGCCCTGGACCTGTCCGAACGGGACGGCGGCCCCGCCCCGGAGCAGATCACCGAGAGCGTCGAGGACATCCTGGCCGACAGCGAACGGCTCGTGCACACCTACCACGACCCGGCGCCCGGCTCCATGCTCCGCGTCGCACTGGCCCCCTCGACGCAGGCGGCCGTCACCGAGCGGCTGATGGTGGAGACCGCGCGGCTCGCCGAGCGGCTGGACGTACGGCTGCACACGCACCTGGCCGAGTCGCTGGGCGAGGAGGAGTACTGCACCGCGACGTTCGGGCGCCGCCCTGTCGAGCAGTTCGAGCACGTGGGCTGGGGCGGCGACCGGTCGTGGGTCGCCCACTTCATCTTCACCGAGCCCGCCGAGCGGGAGAAGCTCGGCCGGTGGGGCACCGGCGTCGCCCACTGCCCCGGTTCGACGATGATGCTGGGGGCGGGGGCGGCGAGCCTGCCCGCCCTGCGGGAGGCGGGCGTCACCGTCGGCCTGGGCTGCGACGGTTCGGCCTCCACCGACCACGCCTCGCTGTGGCTGGAGGCCCGCACCGCGCTGACGGCCGCACGGGAGCGCGGCGGCGCCGCAGCGGCCACCGCCCGCGACATCCTGCGGGCCGCCACCGTCGACGCGGCCGCCTGCCTGGGCCGCGAGGACGGACTGGGCAGGCTGCGGCCCGGTGCCCCCGCGGACGTGGTCGTCTGGGACCTCGACGAGTTCGCCTTCGCCGGCGCCCACACCGACCTGGTCGAAGCCTGGCTCCGCTGCGGCCCCGTCCGCCCCCGCCACACCGTGGTCCAGGGCCGCCCCGTCGTCGAGGACGGCGCCCTCACCCTCCCCGGCACCCGGGAGAAACTCGCCACCCACGCCCACCACGCCCGCCGTATCCAACAGTTGGCGGGCTGAGGGACGTCGCAGGGGGGCCGTGCAGGTGAGGGCCTCGTCCAGGCCGGTGCGCAGGGCGGCGCCGGTGCCCGGAGCGTAGGCAGGACCGCGGTACGCCGGGCACCGACGAGCGGAGGGGACCCCATGACTTTCGTGGGTACCGCCGGCGTCGCGGCCGTGCCGCGCCGGGTCCTGCCCGTCAGTACCCGGCCGCCACCCGCACCGTCAGCGCGGGCAGTTCACCGGCGCGCAGCGCCTGCCAGGCGGCGCGGAAGTCGGCGGTGACGTCCTCGTGGGTGGTCGGTCCCGCGGAGTGGCAGGTGAGGGTGGTGCGGGGCAGGTCCCAGGCCGGGGAGTCGGGCTGTGCGGGCTCCTGCGGCAGCACGTCGAGGACGGCGTGCCCCACGCTCCCGGCGTCGAGGGCCCGGGCCAGCGCGTCGGTCAGCACGGTCTCGCCGCGGCCGACGTTGAAGAAGGTCGCCCCGTTCAGCGCCCCGAGGATGCCGGTGCCGACGAGCCCCCGGGTGCCGGGCGTGAGGGGCAGCGCGTCGACCACCCAGCGGGCCCGTGCCAGCGCCTCCGCCAGCCCAGGTGCCGGGCCGCCGGCCGGTTCCTGCGGGGCGCCCAGCGCGAGGACCTCGTCGAAGCCCGGCGTCGCTCGGGGGCTCCGCGCCACCCCGACGGTGCGGATGCCGCAGCGTTGCAGTGCGGCACCGACGGCGGAGCCGATACGCCCGGTGCCGAGCACCACGGCGAGGGTGCCGTCTGCCAGTTCGGTGGGCAGCCGGTTCCAGGTGCGGGTCCGGTGCTGGTGGAGGAAGCCGGAAACGTCCTGCAGTTCGGCCAGCGCCCAGGCCAGCACGTACTGGCCGATCCGCTCCCCCATCCGCCCGACCGTGCGGGTCAGCAGGACCTCGCGCGGCCACGGGGTGCGCGCCTTCAGCAGGGCGTCGACGCCCGCGTTGGTGCTGTGCACCCACAACAGCCGCTCCCCCGCCGCCTGTTCGGGGAAGCGCGGCCCCACGTGGACCCGGGGCCCGTGCCCGGAGCCGAGCGGGCGCCCGGTGATCTGCGCGATGCCCTCGCGTACCTGTTCGGGGAGGCCGGGGGCGACGGTGACGACCGCGCCGTCCAGTTCCTGTCCGATCCGCAGGGGGTCGGCGCCCGCCGTCGTCATCGCTCCACCTCTTCGTGTCCGTCGTCTCCGCTCCCACGCTAGCCGCACTCCGTCTCCCGGCTCACCGAGGCGCGGGCCATCCGGCAGGTGGCGGCGGGAGAGTGCACCTCCCGGGAACCCGACTCTCCTGCCCCCCGCGGCCAGGCTGCAATGCCGGAACGACCGCGTGTACCCGCAGGGACTCGCCGGTCACGGGCCCGCGACGCCAGGCCCGCCCGTGTTCCGCTCCCCGTGGCGCAGCCCTTGGCACCGGGTCCGGCTCGCCGTTCTCGTCTGCCGTTGACGGATGACGGCGGTCCGGCCGACTGCCGCAGCCGGGGGCTCGCGTGAGCGGTCGGCCCGGCTCGACGGGGAGGGGCGACGGGGGGGCTGCGATGAGGCGGGGGACGGGGGCCGCCGGGCTCACTGCCGCGCGGCCCGCAGTCCGTCCAGGAGCAGCCGCAGTCCGAACTCGAAGTACTCCGTGAAGTCCGTACCGGCAAGCACCGGCAGGGTGGCGGCGAGGTGCGGGTACGTCCCTGCCCCACCGCCTCGTGCAGGGCCCCCGCCCGAGGGGGCTCCCCGTCCCCTGGCCGGAGGGTCGCCTGTTCCTCCAGGGTGTGGCCGACGGTGAAATTGGCCACCGCATAGAGCGCCCGCGCTGCGTCGGCGTCGTCGAAGCCCGCCTCACGCAGCACCCCGATCAGGCTGTCGGCGAAGCCCAAAGTGTTCGGGCCGGTCGACTGCGTACCGGCGAAGATGCGTGCCCCGTCGCGATGGGCGAGCAGGACGGTGCGCAGTGCGCGGGCCAGGCGGGCCGCGCTCTCGCTCCAGTCGCCGTCATGCCTACGAAGCGCGTCGGTCCCCCGCCGGGTGGGCGAGGACGCCCCGTGGGACCCGGCGGCCACGGGGCCCGGGCAGCACGGATCCCCCGTGACCTCCACGCCGTGGTGACGACCCGTGCTGATCAGTAACTACACGCCAGGACGGTGCCGCTGATACCGGCGCCAGCTGAAGTGCCGCACCGGGTCGCTCGCGAGCACCGGTTCCTGTACGAGATCGTGCACCGAGCAGAATGCGTCGTCCCCACCTGCCCGCCACGTAACTGTCCACCGTCTCGTCCAGCCGTCGCCAGATCCAGGCCGGACCTGCCCGCGTCGACGTGCGTCGGCACGAAGGGTCCTCCAACTGCACTGGTGCGGCCAGATGGACGCGGCGTCAGCGGCGTGGACCTCGACCGTCCCCATTCGACAGCTCAGCCGGTGCCGTGGCAACTCCTGAGCCTCGCCTCATGAATCGGGTCACCATCGTGCGCGCAGCACGCCGTCGCTGTCGGGTAGAGCGGCTTGGAGCAGTGGACTACGTTCGTCGGTGCAGAGGGACACGGCGCGGGCCGCTCGCGCGTCGGCTACCAGAGCAGCGAGCTCCTGGTACCGGGTCTCATCGACGGTCACGTCTTCGATCGTGCCGTCCTTCGTCTCCCAGACGAACTCGATGTGCCCTTCGGACGGCAGTGCGGTCAGGACCGCGCCGACGTCGGGTTGCAGGTCGGGCCAGACAGTCAGCAGGGCGCGCGGGCCGAGACCGGCGCGCACCGTGTTGAGGTTTTCCGTGGTGAGACGGTGCCAGCGTGTGACGTTCACGAGGGGAGTTTCCTCCAGGAGCAGGCCTTGTCGCGCCACCAGCTCGGTGCACACCGACGCCCAGAACCCTTCGTCGGCGGCTTCTGTCACCTCTCGTTCCGCGGCGTAGGGTGAGGACGGCAGCCGTTCCGTGAAGAGGCCGAGTTGCCGCGTACGGGCCACGGCGTCTGTGCAGAGCTGGTCGCTGCCCACGTACACGTACTGGTCCCATCCGACGTGCACGGCGAAAACGTCTTCTGCTTCCAGCCGGCACCAGGCGCCCTGCTCACGGAGCATGACGCGGACCAGCTCCAGGGCCACTGCCAGGGAGACCTCGGCCCCGTCGTGGTAACCGGCGAGGTCAGCCGGGAAGAGCCCGCTGAGACCGTGCCCCTCGACCGCCGGCTGGGCACCGAGGTGGACGTGGCCGGCGACGGAGGGCTCACGAATCTCCAGCCGGTCGATGCCCGCAGCTTGCGCGAACGCGGAGATCGCCTCCAGGTATGCGGCCTCGACCGGCCCGTGGTCGCTGACCGCCTCCTGCGCACCCTGGTAGGTGCCGTGTTCGTCGCGGTCGGCGGGGTCGTACTTCGTGATCCGGTGAACGAAGGCAGGCGGCACGCTGCTCCTGGACGGGGTGTGGTGGCGGGGCTGGTCGTGCGGCGCGTTCCGGGGACAATACAGCCATGCAGAGTGAGCTCTTCGCTTCGAAGAACATGGCGCAGCCGCCCACGGCCCCGGGCATGGAGCTGCAGAACGACAAGTGTGTGAAGTACACCGTCAACGGCGAGTGTTATGCGCGCCAGGGGTCGATGGTGGCTTTCCGGGGGAACCTGCGGTTCGAGAAGAAAGGGCAGGGGGTCGGCAACTTCCTCAAGCGTCAGGTCACCGGGGAGGGCCTGGCGTTGATGACGGTCAGCGGGCAGGGCGAGGCCTGGTTCGCGCACGAGGCGGCCAACTGCTTCGTCGTGGACATAGCGGCGGGCGACTCGCTCACCGTCAACGGCCGCAACGTGCTGTGCTTCGACGCCGGGCTGCACTACGACATCGGGGTGGTCAAGGGCGCGGGGATGGCAGGTGGCGGACTGTTCAACAGCGTCTTCTCCGGCCAGGGCAGGCTCGGGGTGATCTGCGAGGGCTCCCCCATCGTCATTCCCGTCTCGCAGCAGGCGCCGGTGTTCGTGGACACCGACGCCGTGGTGGGCTGGAGCGCCCAGTTGCAGACCTCGCTGCACCGTTCGCAGAGCTTCGGGTCGATGATCCGCGGCGGTTCGGGCGAGGCGGTGCAGCTCCGCCTCGACGGGGACGGATTCGTCATCGTGCGGCCGAGCGAGAAGCCGCCGGAACCGACCAGCAACTGACGCGCGGCGTCCGGTACCTCGGCCGGGCGGGCAGGCCACCGGCCGACTCCGTCCGGCCGAGGTGCCCCGAACTGCCGCTCAGACCGCCGCCAGCCCGCCCGCGCGGGCGAGTTCGCGGCGTGCCTTGGTGAAGGGGCGGGGGCGGTTGGCGGCGAGGACGGCGGTGGGGGTGCCCTCGCGTTCGTAGAGCGCGAGGAAGCTGCGGTCCTCCGGCGCGCCCTCGACCACGCGTACGGTGTCGGCCGCCCCGGGCCGCCCCGCGAGCTGGAGGCGGACGCCGTACTGGTCGGACCAGAAGTACGGCAGCGCGTTGCAGGTCTCCACCGTGGCCCCGGCCAGCAGGTTGCGGGCCGCGACGGACGCGCTCTCCATGGCGCCGCTCCAGTGTTCGCAGCGGTGTCCGGCGCTGCGGGCCACATCGCCGACGGCGACCACGCGGGGCACCGCGGTGACGCCGCCCGCATCGCAGACGACGCCGTCGTCCAGGGCGAGCCCCGAGTCCGCCAGCCAGTCGGTGGCGGGGCGCACGCCGACGCCGACCACCACCACGTCGGCGGGGAGGAGGCGCCCGTCGGCCAGCTCCACCCATCCGACCCGGGCCGGAGGTCGCCCGTCGGCGTCTTCGGGGCGGAGCCCGCGCACCCCGGTCCCGGTCAGCAGGGTGACGCCGTGGTCGGTGTGCAGGTCGGCGCAGAAGGCGGCCATGCGGGCACCGAGTTGCGGCAACAGCGGCTGCCGGGCGGCCTCGACGACGGTGACGTCGTGGCCGAGGGTGGCGCAGGAGGAGGCGACCTCGGCCCCGATGAACCCGGCACCGATGACGACGACCCGCACCCGGCCGTGGCCCAGGTCGGCGCGGAGCGCTGCGGCGTCGTCGAGGGTGCGCAGGGTGTGCACCCCCTCCAGTGGCTCGCCGGGAAGGGTGCGGGGCACCGCTCCGGTGGCCACCACCACGCCGTCGGCGGCCAGGGTGCGGCCGTTCGACAGCGCGACGGTGCCGGACGGTGGGTCGAGCCCTTCGGCGCGGGTGCCCAGCAGCCAGTCGGCGTCGAGTGCGACGGTCTCCTCCGCGTCGGCGAGGGAGAGCCTCTCGGCGGTGAGCGCGCCGGTCAGGAACTCCTTGGAGAGGGGAGGGCGGTCGTAAGGGCGATGGTGTTCCTCCCCTACGATCACCAACCGCCCGTCGTACCCCTCCTCGCGGAGGGCGAGCGCGGCGTGGAGTCCCGCGAGAGAGGCACCGATCACGGCGAGGGTCTTCATGCGGCGCTCCCTTGTGCGGCGGTGGCGGGTTGCGGCTGCCCGAGGGCGACGGGCTGGGGTAGCGCGGCGGCCTGGTCGGACTCGACGTGTACCCACACGGTGCCGTCGAGCACGCTGACCGGGTAGGTGCGGACCGCCTTGCGGGCGGGGAGGCAGGTGGGACGGCCGGTACGCAGGTCGAATGAAGCGGCGTGCAGCGGGCATTCGACCAGACAGCCCTCGAGCCAGCCCTCGGAGAGGGACGCGTCCTGGTGGGTGCAGGTGTCGTCGATGGCGTACAGCTCGCCGTCGGCATGGAAGACGGCGATGGGAGGTTCGAGGTCGAGACGGACGGACTCACCGGCGGGCAGGTCGGCAAGGCGGCAGACGGGGATCATGGTGATTCACCTCGCGAGCACGTTCGAGTAGGCGGGGTTGCGCACCCCGGACGGTGGACGGCCGGGGTCGTGCGGTGAGGCACTTCGCTACTATCCGAGTTCCGTATCGCGCACGATGGAGCGTGATGCGCAACAGAATCCAAGCGGTGGGGCCTCACGTCAAGCACCCGCTCGAAGCCCCCCGCCGAGACGCGACACAGGAGGAGGCGCGGCCGCGCGCCGGCAACCGGGAACCACAACCAGGCCACCAGGCGGTGACGTTGCAGACATGAGCAGAAAGACGGAGGACACAGGGTCGGCCAGGCAGTCCAGCAGAGCGGCTGCCTCGGTCCAGTCGGTCGACCGGGCGGTGAGCGTGCTGGAGATCCTCGCCCGGCACACCGACGCCGGAGTGACCGAGATCGCCGAGGAGTTGGGCGTCCACAAATCGACGGCGTTCCGGCTGCTGGGCGTGCTGGAGGCCAGGGGCCTGGTCTCGCAGGAGCAGGACCGCGGCAAGTACTACCTCGGCCCCGGGGTGCTGAGACTCGCGGGGGCTGCCGCGTCCCGGCTGGACATCTCCCAGGAGGGCGCCCCGGTGTGCCGGGAGCTGGCGGAGGAGGCCGGCGAGACGGCGAACATCGCGGTGCTGGACGACGACGCGGCGGTCAACATCATGCAGGCGCGCGGCTCCTCCTCGGTCACGGCCCAGAACTGGCTGGGCCGGCGCACCCCGTTGCACGCCACCTCCAGCGGCAAGGCGCTCCTGGCGCACCAGCCCAAGCCGGTGCAGGAGAGCGTGCTGGCCCGGAAGCTGCCGCGGTTGACGGAGTCCACGGTGGTCTCCCCCGGCGAGCTGCGGACCGAGCTGAAGTCGGTCGTCAAGAACGGATTCGCGGTCGCGCGGGACGAGTTGGAGATCGGGCTGCACGCGGTTGCGGCGCCGGTGCGGGCGCACGACGGCAAGGTGATCGGCGCGATCAGCGTGTCAGGACCCTCCTACCGGCTGGAGGAGGAGCAGTTGCACGAGGTCGCCAAGCGCACGATGGCCGCGGCCCAGGATCTCTCCCGCCGCATGGGCTACGCATACTGACCGCAACGGCGGCACCGACCGCCACGGACGTCACAATTTCCTGACGGGGCGTCAGCGAATACACCGCCCCGACCTCCCATAACTGCGGGTCCGGCACACGCCGGGCCCGCAGTCGGCGTTTCTGACGGTCCGTCATCAACCGCTGATCCACATCTCTTGACGGCGGGGACCGGCGTTCTCACTATGTCTCCCATAGCGCAACCAGTCGTGCACTACGCAACAACTGCGAGGTCTGGGAATGCCACACGAGGTCCGCGCTGTCATCGCGATGAAGAAGGACGCCCCCGCCGAGGTGCAGACGGTCCTGGTACCGGACCCCGGCCCCGGGGAAGTCCTCGTCTCCGTCCAGGCATGCGGTGTCTGCCACACCGATCTGCACTACCGGGAAGGCGCCGTGGGCGACGACTTCCCCTTCCTGCTCGGCCACGAGGCCGCGGGCGTCGTCGAGGAGACGGGCCCCGGCGTCACCGGCCTGCGCCCCGGCGACTTCGTCGTCCTCGCCTGGCGAGCCCCGTGCGGAAGCTGCCGCGCCTGCCGCAGAGGGCGGCCCTGGTACTGCTTCGACTCACTCAACGCCCGGCAGCCGATGCGGCTGCTGGACGGCACCCCGCTCAGCCCGGCGCTGGGCATCGGCGCCTTCGCCGAGAAGACGCTGGTCGCCGCCGGACAGGCCGTGCGGGTCGATCCGGCGGCGCGCCCCGAGGCCGCCGGACTCGTCGGCTGCGGCGTGATGGCCGGCTGGGGCGCGGCCGTACACACCGGCGGGGTCTCCCACGGCGACACCGTCGCGGTCATCGGCTGCGGCGGCGTCGGCGACGCGGCCGTCGCGGCTGCCTCGCTGGCCGGGGCGCGCCGCGTGATCGCTGTCGACATCGACGACGCCAAGCTGGACGTGGCCACCCAGTTCGGGGCCACCCACAGCGTCAACTCCCGCGGCACCGACCCGGTCGCGGCCGTGCAGGAGCTGACCGGCGGCTTCGGTGCCGACGTCGTCATCGAGGCTGTCGGCCGCCCCGAGACCTACCTCCAGGGCTTCGCCATGCGGGACCTGGCGGGCGTGCTCGTCCTGGCGGGGGTACCCGCGCCGGACGTGCGGCTGGAGCTGCCGTTCCAGGAGGTGTTCTCCCGGGGCGGCGCCCTCAAGTCGTCCTGGTACGGGGACTGCCTGCCCAGCAGGGACTTCCCCGTCCTGATCGACCTGTACCTCAGCGGCAAGCTCGACCTGGGCGCCTTCGTCACCGAGACGATCGCGCTGGACGAGGTCGAGACAGCCTTCGCACGCATGCAGCGCGGCACCGTGCTGCGATCGGTGGTGGTCCTGTGAACGTCCCCGACCCCCGCGCGGCGCCCCCGCGCGACGAGCGCGTCGTCATCATCGGCGCCGGCATCGTCGGCTGCTCGCTCGCCGACGAACTGACCGCCCGCAACTGGCGCGAGGTGACCGTCCTCGAACAGGGGCCGCTCGACTCCCCCGGCGGCTCCACCTCGCACGCACCCGGCCTCGTCTTCCGCACCCACACCTCCAGGACGATGACGCAGTACGCCCGCTACACCGTCGAGAAGTTCAGCGCGCTCAGCGAGGCGGGGCGCCCCTGTTTCCTGCCGGTCGGCGGGCTGGAGGTCGCCACCACCGAGGCGCGCCGGCTCGACCTGCACCGCAAGGCGGGACTCGCCGCCGCGTGGGGTGTGGAGGGCGAACTGGTCGGCCCCGCCCGGTGCGCGGAGCTGTTCCCGATGCTGGACGCGGACACCGTGCTCGGCGGCTTCCACACCCCCGGGGACGGGCTGGCCCGCGCCACCCTGGCCTGCCGGGCACAGATCCGGCGTGCCGAGCAGCGCGGCGCCCGCTTCCTGGACCGGCACACGGTCACCGGCATCGAACGGGAGGGGGGCCGGGTGACCGGTGTGGTCACCGACCGCGGCACCTTCCCCGCCGACCACGTGATCTCCGCGGCCGGCTTCTGGGGCCCGGTGATCGGCGCCATGGCGGGGGTGGACGTGCCGTTGCTGCCGCTGGCCCACCAGTACGCGAAGACGGCGCCGCTGCCCGCGCTGAGCGGAGGGAACGGCCCCCGCCAGGAAGCGGTGCGTCCCCTGCTGCGCCACCAGGACCACGACCTGTACTACCGCGAACACCTCGATGAAGGCGGCGGGCTCGGCCGTATCGGCATCGGCACCTACGCACACCGCCCGCTGCCGGTGGACCCGTACGCGGTGCCGTCCTACGACGAGTCGCCCGTCATGCCCTCCTCCCTCCCCTTCACGCCGGAGGACTTCGCCGCGAGCTGGGCGGAGACCCGCCGCATGCTCCCCGCGCTCGGCGACTGCGCGGTGGAGGAGGGCTTCAACGGGGTCTTCTCCTTCACCCCGGACGGGATGCCGCTGCTGGGCGAGTCCGCCACCCTGCGCGGCTTCTGGCTCGCCGAGGCGGTGTGGGTCACCCACTCCGCGGGCGCGGCGCGCGCCGTGGCCGAGCTGATGACGGACGGCCGCACCAGCGTGGACGTGCACGAGTGCGACCTGCACCGGTTCGAGAAGGCCCAGCGCTCCGCGGCGTACGTGCACGAGCGCGGCGAGGCCAGCTTCGTCGAGGTGTACGACGTCATCCACCCCCTCCAGCCGCCCCAGCGGGCCCGTCCGCTGCGTACCAGCCCCTTCTACCCTCGCCAGCAGGAACTGGGCGCCCACTTCCTGGAGTCGGGCGGCTGGGAGCGGCCGCACTGGTACGAGGCCAACGCGCCGCTGGTCGAGGAGCTGTCCCTTCAGCTGCCCGAGCGCGACGCCTGGTCGGCCCGGCACTGGTCCCCCGTCGCCGCCGCCGAGGCCAGGGTGACGCGCGAGAAGGTCGCCCTGTACGACATGACACCGCTGCGGCGGCTGGAGGTCACCGGGCCCGGTTCGCTGGACTTCCTGCAGCGCATGACCAGCAACAACCTCGCCAAGAGGCCCGGCGCGGTCACCTACACCCTGCTGCTGGACGAGGCCGGCGGCATCCGCAGCGACCTGACCGCCGCACGCCTGGGGCCCGACCGCTGGCAGCTCGGCGCCAACACCCCCGCGGACCTCGACCGGCTCGTGCGGCACGCCCCCGCGGACGTCCAGGTGCGCGACATCACCTCCGGCACCTGCTGCATCGGCGTCTGGGGCCCGCTGGCCCGGCAGTTGGTGCAGCCGCTGACGCCCACCGACTTCTCCCACAAGGCGTTCGGCTACTTCAAAGCGCGCGATACCTTCGTCGGCCACGTCCCGGTCACCGCGCTGCGGGTCAGCTACGTGGGCGAGCTCGGCTGGGAGCTGTACGCCGACGCCGATGTGGGGCTGCGGCTGTGGGACACCCTGTGGGAGGCGGGTCAGCGGCTCGGCGTCGTCGCCGCCGGGCGCAGCGCCTTCAACAGCCTCCGCCTGGAGAAGGGGTACCGCGCCTGGGGCGCCGACATGAGCGCCGAGCACACCCCCGAGGAGGCCGGTGTCTCCTTCGCCGTCCGCCCCGCCAAGGGCGACTTCGTCGGGCGGGACGCACTCGCGGCCCGGGGCGCGGCGGAGCGCCGACTGCTCTGCCTCACCCTGGACGACCCGGCCGCGGTGGTCATGGGCAGCGAACCCGTCCACCTCGACGGAGTCGTCGCCGGGTACGTCACCAGCGCCGGCTACGGCTACAGCGTCGGGCGGTGCGTGGCGTACGCGTGGCTGCCGGCGCACGCCGCCGAGCCGGGTACCCCCGTGCACGTCGAGTACTTCGGCGAGAAGGTGGCGGCAACGGTCGCCGCGGAGCCCCTGTTCGACCCCGAGATGGCCCGTATCCGCCGCTGAGACACGGCCCGCGGGGCCCCGGCCCCTCCCCCGCCGGGGCCCCGCGCAAGGAGGTCCGCAATGTCACATCCCCGCGACGTCATCGTCATCGGCCTCGGCGGCATGGGCAGTGCCGCCGCCCACCACCTGGCCGCCCGCGGCCACCGCGTCCTCGGTCTGGAGCGGTTCGGCCCGGCGCACAACCGCGGCTCCAGCCACGGCGGCTCGCGCATCACCCGCCAGTCCTACTTCGAGGATCCGGCCTACGTACCGCTGCTGCTGCGCTCCTACGAACTGTTCGCCAAGCTGGAGCGCGACACCGGCCGCAGCCTCGCCACCCTGTGCGGCGGCGTCATGGTGGGCCGCCCGGACAGCCGTACGGTGGCAGGCAGCCTGCGCTCGGCACAGCAGTGGGGGCTGCCCCACGAGATGCTGGACGCGGCACAGATACGGCGCCGCTTCCCCACCCTCACCCCCGCCCCGGACGAGGTGGCCCTCTTCGAGGAGCGGGCCGGTTTCGTCCGCCCGGAGGCGACCGTCGCCGCGCAGGTGCAGCTCGCCCAGCAGTCCGGCGCCGAGCTCCGGTTCGAGGAGCCGGTCACCCGGTGGGAGGTGCTGCCGAGCGGCAAGGGCGTACGCGTCCACACCGCGGAGGACGTCTACACCGCCGGGCACCTGGTGGTGTGCCCGGGCGCGTGGGCGCCGCGCCTGCTGGCCGACCTCGGGGTGGGCTTCACCATCGAGCGGCAGATCATGCACTGGTTCCATCCGCGTGGCGGCACCGCGGCGTTCGCACCGGAGCAGCACCCCATCTACATCTGGGAGGACGCCGCGGGGGTCCAGGTCTACGGCTTCCCCGCGATCGAGGGCCCGGACGGCGGCGCGAAGGTCGCGTTCTTCCGCCGGGGCACCGTGTGCGACCCGGAGACCATCGACCGGACCGTGCACCCGGAGGAGATCGAGGCGATGGCTGCGCAGTTGCGGCCCCGCCTCCCCGCGCTGCCCGGCCGCCACCACAGGTCGGTGACGTGCATGTACACCACCACGCCTGACGAGCACTTCGTGCTGGCCCGGCACCCGGAGCACCCGGACTCGGTCACCGTGGCGTGCGGGTTCTCCGGGCACGGCTTCAAGTTCGTCCCCGTCGTCGGCGAGATCGTCGCCGATCTGGCGCTGGAGGGCAGCACCGAGCACCCGATCGTCCTGTTCGACCCGCTGAGGCAGTCCGCCGCGTCCGAGGGAGTGACCACACCATGACGACCGCCGTCGGCAGCCTGCTGGCGACCCTGCCCGGTGACCACTACACCGACCCGGACACCTTCCGGCGTGAGCAGGAACGCATCTTCGAGACCGAGTGGTTCTGCGCCGTCCGCTCGGCCGACCTGGCCGCCCCCGGCGCCTTCCGCACCGTCCAGGTCGGCCGGGAGAACGTGCTGCTCACCCGCAACCGGCACGGCGAGCTGAGGGCCTTCCTCAACGTGTGCCGGCACCGGGGCGCCCGGCTGTGCACCCAGGAGACGGGCCAGGTACGCCGGTCTTTGCAGTGCCCGTACCACGCCTGGACCTACGACCTGGACGGCAGGCTCACTGCCGCGCCCAACCTGACGCGGATGCCGGACGTGGACCGCACCGCATTCGGGCTGCACTCCGTGGCGCTGCACGAGTGGCTGGGGTACGCCTGGGTGTGCCTGGCCGCCGAGCCGCCGTCGTTCCAGGAAACAGTGATGGCCGACGTCGCCGACCGGCTCGGCAGCAACGACGTCATCGGGCACTACGGCGTCGAGTCGCTGGCGCTGGGCAAGCGGCACACCTACGACGTGGCGGCCAACTGGAAGCTGATCGTCGAGAACTTCATGGAGTGCTACCACTGCGCCACCATCCACCCGGAACTGACCGAGGTCCTCCCGGAGTTCGCCGACGGATTCGCCGCACAGTACTTCGTGGGGCACGGCCCCGAGTTCGCCTCCGAGGCCGAAGGGTTCACGGTGGACGGCAGCGCCGGCTTCGCACGGCTGCCGGGCGTACCCGACGCACACGACCGCCGCTACTACGCCGTCACCGTCCGCCCGCAGGTCTTCGTCAACCTGGTGCCCGACCACGTGATCTGGCACCGCATGTTCCCACTCGCCCAGGACCGCACCCTGGTCGAGTGCGACTGGCTCTACGCCCCCCAAGTGGTGGCCGAGGGCACCGATCTGACGCACTCGGTGGAGCTCTTCCACCGCGTCAACCTCCAGGACTTCGCCGCGTGCGAGCGCACCCAGCCCGCCATGTCCTCCCGCGCCTACCGGGACGGCGGGGTACTGGTGCCCAGCGAGCACCACATCGGGGAGTTTCACGACTGGGTGACCGGAAAGCTGACCGGGACCGGCTGAGGCGGCCCGGCACCACCGGCCGCCCGGCGCGGGGCCGGGCGGCCGGTGACCGGGCAGAGCGCGGGCCGACGCCGGCCCGTGGGGACGTCAGCCGTCCTGCTGCTGACGCACCTCCTTCAGGAAGTCGCCGAGGTAGGCGTCGCCGATCTGCACGGGGCCGACCTGGTGGTTTCTCCCGCCGTTTCCCGCCGCTCCGCCCGGTGACAGCCGCACCACCCCGAGACCTCCGACGTCCGACGGTCGGGCTGCCGCTCCCGGAGCCCGCCCCGGAGCGGCCGGTCCGCCGTGATGGAGTGGCCCGCATGAACGCCACTCCCTCTCCCTCCCCCGCCTCCCCCGGTCCGGCGGCGCTCGCGGTGACCCGGCTCGTCGTCTTCGACTGCGACGGGGTGCTGGTGGACACCGAGCGGATCGGCCCGGAGGTGGTGGCCGCGATGGCGACCGAGGCCGGCTGGCCCCTGACACCGCGCGAGGTGCTGGAGCGCTTCTTGGGTACCTCGGAGCCGTACCTGCTCGCGCAGGTCCGCGCCCGCGCGACGGTGCCCGTGGCGGAGGACTGGCTGGTCGAGTACCGCGCCCGGGTCGCCGCCGCCTTCGACGCCGCCCCGCACACCATGCCGGGGGTGCCCGAGGTGCTGGACGCCCTCGACGCCCGGGGCGTGCCCTACTGCGTCGCCTCCAGCGGCAGCCATCCCCGCATCCGCCACTCGCTGACGGCCACCGGGCTGTGGGACCGCTTCGCCGGGCGCGTCTTCAGCGCCGACGACGTACCGGAGGGCAAGCCGGCCCCTGACCTGTTCCTGCACGCCGCCGCGGAGTGCGGAGTGCCCGCCGCCGACTGCCTGGTGGTGGAGGACAGCCCCGCCGGGGTACGCGCCGCCCGGGCCGCCCGCATGCCCGTCCTCGGCTACACCGGCGGCCCCACCCCTGCCGCGTGGCTCAGCCCCGCCCCCACCCTCTCCGACCTCCGCGAACTCGTTGCGGGGCCCACCACCGAGACGTAGCACCGGCTCGGGCCCGACGGCCGCAGCACCTCGACACAAGCGGCGGACGCCCGGGCACCGCCCCCTACGGGTCCTCGGTATCAGCGCGCCCCCCGGCGGCGCCGGTCCGCAGGAAGGTGCCGTGGGCGGCGTAGTGGGCGATCCCTCGCAGGGTCAGCTGCTGGTCCGGGGGGTGCCCCCGTTGGCGGCGGAGGTCGGACACCACGTCCTCGATCTGCCCCTTGAGCAGGCAGCGGTGCCAGCCACGCGCCGCCGCCTCGGCGGGCACGCCGCCGTCGACACCTGCGTCGGCACTGTCGTCGGCGCCGGTACCTACACCCGTACCGGCGCCGTCCGCCGACGCGTCGCCCGCGGTGACCAGGCAGTGCTCGTCCGGTGTCACGGGGCCGGTGCCGAAACAGACCATGTCGCCCGGCGCCAACGAGTCCAGTGCCGCAAGGAGCTCGCCCCAGGTCGCCGTCCACGGTCGGCTCGTCTCCAGGGCCGCCCGCAGCCTGAGCCGGTCGCGGGGCGGGAGGTGCGGGGCGAAGTGGTCGTGGAGGGCTTCCCTGCCCAGGCGGGCGGCGCGCGCCCCGTCCCGGGCGCGCAGGGCGGTGAGGATCTGGCGGTGATGGGCGACCGACCGCCGCATCGCCTCGACGGCCTCGCCGGTGTGCTGGGCACGCGCCAGCTTGCTTTCGATGGCGTCCACCACCGCGTCGTGCACGGCGCGGGCGCACAGGGCCAGCAGCGCGTTGCCGCTGGCCTCGGCCACCACGCGGTGGAACGCGGCATCGGCTTCGCTGAAGCCGTGCGGCCCCGCCGGTACGCCCTCCTCCATCCGGTCCACCAGGCCGGTGAGCCGTTTCAGGTCGTCCTCGGTGTGGAGGCGCGCCGCGAGCCGGTAGCTCTCCGCGTCGAGGAGCATCCGGAACTGGATCAGCTCCCCCAGCCCGGACAGGTGGGAGCGGGCGAGGCGGCCCAGGGCGTGGCTGAGGGTGTCGGGTGAGACGCCCAGGACCTCCGCGCCCTGGGGGTCGCCCGGCCGCGAGCGGACCAGCCCGGAGGACTGGAGGACGCGCAGCGCCTCCCTGACCGTGGAGCGGCCCACGTCGAACTGGCGCATGAGCTCGCGCTCGCCCGGCAGCCGGGAGCCGGGCGGCAGGTCGCCGCCCAGGATGCGTTCCTCGATCTGTTCGGCCACGCGCTGGTAGGCACGCACGGGGCGCACCGGCCGGAAGGCGGCCTGTTCCGGGATGTGCCCCTCGGGTTGCGCCGGCATCTCTCCCCCTCTCGTGTGGTGGCCTGTGTGCCGACCCCTTGACCGGAGCCGTCCTGCGCCAGCAGAGTACGGACGATCAACTGGTCTGACCAGTCGCCTGGCTCTCCGGTCGGGCGGCTCGGGAAAGGACATGGAGGTGGGCCATGCAGTCCGGTCCCGGCGCACTGCCGTGGGAGCCCGTGCCCGACACCGAGGCGGCCGTCGCCCTCACCCAGGAGCTGGTGCGGCTGCGCACCGTCAACTGCGAGGGCGCCGAGGCCGTTGAGAAACCGGCCGCCGAGCTGGTCTCGGATCTGTTCACCCGCTTCGGGTGGGAGCACACCGTCACCGAGGTGGCGCCCGGCCGCCCGAACGTCGTGGCAGTCGTCGAAGGCGGCGGGGGTGACGGTCCGACCCTCATGTTCGAGGGACACACCGACGTGGTGACCGAGGGCGAGGCCGCCGACTGGAGCGTGGATCCCTACGGCGCCGAGATCCGCGACGGGCGGATGTGGGGGCGGGGCACCGCCGACATGAAGTCGGGGGTCGCGGCGATGATCCACGGGGTGCGTGCGCTTCAGCAGGCGGGCCCCTTCCCCGGCCGGATCGTGGTCGGCGTGCTGGCCGACGAGGAGGGCATGATGCTGGGCGCCAAGGCTTTCGCCGCCTCGCCGCTGGCGGCCGAGGTGGACGGCGTCGTCGTCTGCGAACCTGAGGGGTACGAGGTGTGCACCTCCGCGCGCGGCGGCATCCGGCTGCGGCTGGACCTGAGCGGCGCGATGGCGCACGGGGCGATGCCGCAGGAGGGCCGGAGCCCGATCGCAGCGGGCGCGAGGATCGTCGAGTCGATGGCCGCGGTGGAGGAGTGGGCGACCGGGCGCTTCGGCGCCCACCCGCACGCCGGCTCGGTGACGGTCACTCCGACGGTGCTGCTCGGCGGCGACCCGGACCAGCTCAACGTCATCCCCGCGCACGGCGTCGTCGGCATCGACGTGCGCACGGTCCCGGGCACCGGCCACGCCGAACTCGTGGACCGCATCCGGCAGACGGCCCAGGAGGCCGCAGCCGGCTTCGGGGTGGCGGTCGGGGTGACCGTCGTGGACGACCGCCCCGCCGTCGAGATCCCCGAGGACCACCCGCTGGTCGCCGGGCTGGTGGCCGCCCACACCCAGGTGCACGGCGCGGCCCCGGCGTTCGGGGCGGTGCCCGGCACCACGGACGGCACGATCCTCACCCGGGACGCCTCGTTGCCCACCGTGGTCTACGGGCCGGGCGGCAAGTGGATCGCCCACCAGAAGGACGAGTACGTCGAGGTGCGGGAGATCGGCGAGTACGCCCGGGTGTACGCGGTGGCGGCGCACCGGTTCCTCACCGGCGGCGTACCGGCGAAGGGTGCCGCGGCATGAGCCTGTGGGACCGGGAGGAGTTCCCGCGCGGGCTGCCGGTGGGTGACGGCTGGGTGCCCGCGCCCGAGCAGCAGGACGTGCTCTTCCCGTACGACGGAAGCCTCGTCGCGCAAGCTCCCCTCGGGGGCGAGGCGTTGGCCCGGCAGGCGGTGGAGCACGCCGCCGCCCTGCGCCGCGCCACGGCGGCGCTGCCGACCCGGACCCGCCGTTCGGTGCTCGGCGGTGTCGCCGACGCGCTGGAGAGCGTGGCGGCGGGGATGGAGGATCTGCTGGTCCTGGAAACGGGCAAGCCGCGCGTGGACTGCCGTACGGAAGTCGTCCGCGCCGTCGCCACCTGGCGGGCCGCGGCCGACGAGGTGGTGCACGTGCACGGGGAGACGGTGCCGCTGGACGGGCTGCCGTCCGGGGACGGGATGACCGGCTTCTGGACGCGGCGCCCGGTCGGTGTCGTGGTGGGGGTCGCCGGCTTCAACTATCCGATGATGCTCGCCTCCCACAAGATCGCCCCTGCCCTGGCAGCCGGCTGCCCGGTCGTCGTCAAGCCCGCGCCGGCCACACCGCTGGCCACGCTGTGGCTGGTGCACCTGGTGCGCGAGCAACTGACCGCCGAACAGGTACCGGCCGGCACCGTCCAACTGGTGACCGGTGACGCGCAGGTGGGCCGTACCCTCACCACCCACGAGGCGGTGGCCGCCGTCTCCTTCACCGGCTCGGCGTCCGTGGGCCACCGCATCGCGCGCGACGCCGCGCCCCGCAAGGTGGTGCTCGAACTCGGTTCCAACGCCGCGCTGGTCGTCGCGGCCGATGCCGACCTCGACGCCGCGGCCGACGCCGTGGTGCGCGGCGGCACTTACGCCTCCGGGCAGGCGTGCATCGCCGTCCAGCGGGTCGTGGCGGAGGAACCGGTGGCCGCCGCGCTGGAGCGCCGGATCACTCAGAAGCTGGCCTCGGTGGCGGTGGGCGACCCGCGTGAGGAGCGCACCCGGGTCGCCGCGCTGATCGACGAGGCGGCCACCGAGCGGGTGCTGGCGTGGATCGCGCAGGCGCGGGAGGCGGGCGCCCGGGTGGTGGCGGGTGGCGCACGGCGGGGACGGTGCGTGACGCCCACCCTGCTGGCGGACGTGCCCGACGGGCAGCCGGTGTGGGACGAGGAGGTCTTCGGCCCCGTCGTCTGTCTGCGAGCGGTGCCCGACCTGGACACGGCGTTCGCCACGGTGGACGCGAGCCGCTACGGCCTGCATGCGGCCGTCTTCACGCAACGGCTCGACGTCGCGTTCCGGGCCCTGGACGAGCTCGATGTCGGCGGCGTGGTCATCAACGAGGTGCCCGGCTACCGCTGCGACGTCGCGCCGTACGGCGGTGTCAAGGACTCCGGTGTCGGCCGGGAGGGCCCACGGTTCGCGATCGAGGAGCTGACGGTGACGAAGATGGCGGTGATCAAGCCATGAGCACGGCGGACGCGGGGGATGCGGCGGGCGCGGTGGACTACGGACGCCTGTTCCGGCTGGACGGGCGGCGGGTGGCCGTCGTCGGCGGTGGGAGCGGCATCGGCCGGGAGGCCGCGCGCGCCCTGGCGGCGCAGGGCGCCGAGGTGGTGGTCGCGGACCGCGACGAGGCGGGTGCCGGCCGGACCGCCCAGCTGGCCGGTCCCGGCGCGCAGGCGTACACCCTCGACGTGCTGGACGAGGACGCACTGCGGGCCGCCGCGCAGGCGTGGGGGCCGCTGGACGGGCTGGTGGTGACGGTCGGCGTCAACGTCCGCAAACGCCTCGCGGACTACTCCGTCGAGGAGTTCGAGCAGGTGGTCGCCCTCAACCTGCGGGCGCACTTCTCGCTGGTGCGGGCCTGTGCGCCGGCCATGGCGCAGCGGGGCCGCGGCTCGGTCGTCTCCCTCGCCTCCATGCGCGCCTTCCAGGTGGAGCCCGGCCAGGGCGTGTACGCCGCCTCCAAGGCGGGACTCGTCCAGCTGCTGCGGACCGCCGCGGCCGAGTGGGGCCCGCAGGGGGTGCGGTTCAACGCCGTGGCTCCCGGCGTGGTACGTACTCCGCTGACCGACCAGATCGCCGCGGACCAGGAGTGGTACGAGGCGTATGCGCGGGCCTCCGCGCTGCAACGCTGGGCGCGGGCCGACGAGATCGCCGGCGCGGTGGTCTACCTGATCTCGGACGCCGCCACGTTCGTGACGGGCAGCGTGCTGACCGTCGACGGCGGGTGGACCGCCGTCGACGGCCGGTACGACCCCGCCCTGTGACCTCGGCGGCCCGGCCCGCCCACTGCCGACCCCCACGAGGCAAGGAGCATCGCGCACATGCCGGACTCGCACCCTGAGCAGGAAGCGGACGACCCGCTGGAGGGGCTCCCGCGCGTCACGGCCGGACGCCCGGCGCTGTGGCTGCTGGTCGTCCCGGCCGCCCTGTACTGCGCGGCGCCCCTGGTGGCCAACCGCATCGAACCCCGCGTCCTGGGCCTGCCGTTCCTGCTGTTCTGGATCGTCGCGGCGACGGTCCTCAGCCCGCTGGTCATCTGGGCGGTCTCCCGGCTGGATCCGGCCTTCGGCCAGGGCGCCGTGGAGCCCCTGCCGGTGGACGACGCGGACGGGACGGACCGGAGGGGCGACGCCGACGGGCGCGGCAGCGGACACGACGGGGAGGGCCGGCGATGAGCGGCTCGGCGGCGGTGGCGACGACGATCTTCGGACTGGCGATGGCGGCCACCCTCGGGGTGGGCGTGCTCAGCGCCCGGGGCCGGGACAAGGGGATGGCCGAGTGGTCGGTCTCCAGCCGGGGTCTGGGCGTGCTGTTCATCTGGCTGCTGATGGCCGGCGAGACCTACACGAGCTTCTCGTTCCTGGGCACGGCCGGGTGGTCGTACTCCTACGGGGTGCCGATCCTCTACCTCGTCGCCTACCTGTCGGTGGGCTTCGCGGTGGCGTACGTGGTGGGCCCGGCGCTGTGGACGTACGCGAGCCGCCACCGGCTGCTGTCCATCGCGGACATCGCCGAGCACCGGTTCCGGTCCCGCCCGGTGGGCATCCTGGTGGCGGTGGTGGCGACGGTGTTCATCGTGCCGTACGTGCAGGTCCAGATCCAGGGCATGGGCGTGGTGGTGAACGCGATGACGTACGGCAGCGTCGACCTGCACGTGGCTGCCGTGGTCTCGTTCGTCGTCGCGGAGGCGTTCGTCCTGATCTCGGGGCTGCGCGGTTCCGCGTGGGTGAGCGTGCTCAAGGACGTCCTGGTGATCGTGGCCGTGGTGTTCCTGGCCGTGTGGGTGCCGCTGCACTACCTCGACGGCTACGGGGACTTCATGGCACGCATGGTGCACGAGAAGCCCGAGTGGCTGACGTTCCCGGGGCATGCCTCCGGCGGGCTGAGCGGCACCTGGTTCGTGACGACGCTGCTGCTCAACGCGGTGACCATCTCCATCTTCCCCACCACCGTCGCGGGGTATCTGAGCGCGAAGGGTCCCGATGCGCTGCGCCGCAACGCCGTGCTGCTGCCCTGGTACCAACTGCTGCTGTTCATCCCGATGGTGGTCGGCGCCACCGCGCTGTTCGTCCTGCCGTCGCTGGACAACCCGGACCTGGCGCTGTTCCGGTTGGTGACGGACTCCCTGCCCTCGCCCGTCGTCGCGGTGATCGGGGTGGCGGGCGCCCTCTCGGCGATCGTGCCCATGAGCGTGTTCATGCTGGCCATCGGCACCCTGTGCGGGCGCACCCTGCTGGGCGGCGGCAACGGTGCGGACCCGCGCAGCCGCGCCCACCGCGCAGCGGGAGGCGGCGCCACCGGGGCGGGCGGCGCCGGCGGTACGGAGGACCTGCGCGTCAAACGGCTCTCCCAGCTCGTCTGCCTGCTGGCCGGAGCGGTGGCGCTCTTGGGCAGCCTCTTCTACCCGAACACGCTGGTGCAGCTCTCGGTCCTCTCCTACGAGGGGCTGGCCCAACTCGTACCGCTCGCCCTGCTGTCGCTTTTCTGGCGGAGGCTGACCGCCTCGGCGGGGGTGGCGGGCATGCTCGTCGGGCTGGCCACGGTAGCGCTGCTGTGGTGGACGGACAACGACCCGTGGCACGGCGTCAACGGCGGCGTGCTGGGCCTCGCCGCCAACCTGCTGGTGGCCCTCGCCGTCACCTGGGCCGGGCCACGCGCACCGTCCCGCGGTACGACCGCCCCGCCCCGCACCCCGGCCCAGAACGCCCCGGCCCCCGTCCCGGAGCCGGGCCCGAAGGGAGAATCGGTATGAACGACTCCGCGCACGGCGCCCTGCGCGAGACCACGCCCGTCCTCTACCGCGCCGCCCGCATCGTCAGCCAGGCGGGAGCGGACGCGGCCCGACCCGAGACCGGGAGCGGCCCGGAGCCGGAGGCGCTGGCCGTCGCCGAGGGACGGATCCGCGCCACCGGCACGGTCGCCGCGCTGCGCGAGAGGTTCCCCGGCGCGCGAGAGGTCGACTTCGGCGCCGCGACCGTGGTGCCCGGCCTCAACGACGCCCACCTGCACCTGGTGATGGCCGCCGAGGACCTGCTCCACCTCGACCTGTCGGCCGCCGCCGTCCCGGACCGCGAGGCGCTGCTGGAGCGGGTAAGGGAGGAGACCGGGCGGACCGCACCCGGCGCCTGGATCCGGGGCAGCCGCTACGACGACGCCAAGACCGGCCGCGTCACCCGCCGCGATCTGGACCGGGTGGCGCCGGGCCACCCGGTGCTGGTGGTGCACGTGGCCGGGCACTGGGGCGTGGCCAACTCGGCGGCGCTGCGGGCCTTCCGGATCGACGAGGACACCACGCCGCCGGACGGCGGGGACTTCGGGCGGGAAGCGGACGGGCAGCTCGACGGGCGGCTCGTCGAACGCGCCATGATGAACCTCGTCTACCCGGCCACCGCCCGCGGGCACTCCCCTCTGGCACCGAGCACCCGCGAGGAGCGGCTGCGCGGTCTGGCCCGTGCCCAGCGGCTGTGGCATGCGGCGGGTCTCACCTCGGTGACCGACGCACTGGTCGCCCCCGACGACATCGCCCTGCTGCACCAGGCGCGGGCCCGCGGCGAGTTGACCCTGCGCACCGGCATGCTGCTGTCGATCGATCACTACGACGCGGCGCGCGAGCTGGGGGTCGGCAGCGGTTTCGGGGACGACCTGCTGCGGCTGGTCGGCGTCAAGGCGTTCTCGGACGGCGCGGTCGGCGGCCGTACCTGCCTGCTCTCGGAGCCGTTCGCGGACTCGGCCGACGGGGCGCGCGGGTTGCAGACCACCCCCACCGAGGAGCTGAGGGCGCAGGTGCGGCGGGTGCACGCGGACGGCAACCGGATCGGTGTGCACGCCAACGGGGACGCGGCGATCCGGCTGGTGCTGGACGCGTTCGAGGCCGCCGCCCGCGAGCTGCCGCGGCCGGGACTGCGCCACCGGATCGAGCACTGCACGGTGGTGGACGAGGACATCCTGGCGCGGATGCGCGCGCTGGGGGCCGTCGCCGTGCCCTTCGCCGGCTACCCCGCCTACCACGGGGACGCGCTCAACCGGTGGTACGGGGCCGAGCGGGCGGAGCGGATGTTCGCCCACCGCTGGTTCCTGGACGCCGGGGTGACCGTCGCCGGTTCCTCCGACTACCCGTGCGGACCGTACGAGCCGCTGCTGGGGCTCCAGTCCATGGTGACCCGGGAGGGCGTCGACGACGGTGCCCTAGTCGGCCCCTCCCAGCGGGTGAGCCCGGCCGAGGCCCTGCGGATCTTCACGCTCGGCTCGGCCCGGGCCGAGGGCACCGACGCGGTCAAGGGGCGGCTCGCGCCCGGCTACCTGGCCGACTTCACCGTGCTGGGCGACGATCCCCGCACCGTGGACCCGCGCGGGATCGCGGCCATTCCGGTGCAGGCCACGTACGTCGGCGGAGCATGCGTGCACGAGGGGACGGCGCCCAGGTGAGCGGAGGCGGCCCGGCGGTGGCCACGACCCGCTTCGCGGTGAGCGGCCTGGAGCAGCCCGTCGAGATCCTCGTCGACCGCTGGGGCGTCCCCCACCTGTACGCCGCCTCCCGCGCCGACCTGTTCCTGGCCCAGGGTTTCAACGCCGCCCGTGACCGGCTCTTCGCACTCGACCTGTGGCGCCGCCGCGGGCTCGGGATCCTCTCCGAGGCGTTCGGCGCACGGTACGTGGAGCACGACCGGGCGGCCCGCCTGTTCCTGTACCGGGGCGACATGGCCGAGGAGTGGGCGGCGTACGGGCCGGGTACGCGCGAGATGGCCCGCTCGTTCGCCGCCGGTGTCAACGCCTACGTCACGCTGGTACGGGAGGAAGCGGTGCCCGCCCCGCCGGAGTTCGCCGCACTCGGCCACACCCCGGCGTTCTGGGACGCCGGCGACCTGGCCCGGATCCGCACCCACGGCGTGTTCTCCAACCTCCGCGAGGAAGTGGCGCGGGCCCGCACACTGCGCGACTTCGGGCCCGAGGTCGAGGAGCTGCGCAAGGCGCGCGACCCCGAGGGGCACACGTTGCGGGTGCCCGAAGGACTGGACCTGTCCGTCGTCCCCGACGACGTCCTGCGCGTGTACGAGCTGGCCACCACCCCGCCGTGGGCGGCTCAGGCGGCACCCCGCCAGGGCGTGGACGGCAGCAACAACTGGGTGCTGGCGCCGTCCCGTACGGCGACGGGCCGCCCCCTGCTGGCCAACGACCCGCACCGCGCCCTCACCCTGCCCTCCCTCCGCTACCTGGCGCACCTGTCCGCGCCCGGTCTCGACGTCATCGGCGCGGGCGAGCCGGCGCTGCCGGGCATCTCCATCGGGCACAACGGCCACCTGGCGTTCGGTCTCACCATCTTCCCGATCGACCAGGAGGACCTGTACGT
The DNA here is from genome assembly GCF_000424785.1 of Streptomyces sp. CNT360. Lineage (NCBI taxonomy): Bacteria > Bacillati > Actinomycetota > Actinomycetes > Kitasatosporales > Streptomycetaceae > Streptomyces > Streptomyces sp. CNT360. The sequence continues at coordinate 179,844 of NZ_AUKO01000020.1, forward strand.
CTACCGCACCGACCCGCGAAACCCCCGCGCCTACGCCTACGGCGACGGGTGGGAGCCGATGACGTGTGTGACGGAGGAGATCCCGGTCAGGGAAGCGGAACCGGTCCGCACCGACCTGTGGTTCACCCGGCACGGCCCCGTCATCCGTGCACGCCCCTCCGAGAACGCCGCGTTCGCCGTGCGGGCCGCCTGGCTGGGCCCGGGGATGGCGCCGTACCTGGGCAGTGCCCGCTACATGGGCGCCACGACGCCCGACGCCTTCGTGGCGGCGCTGCGAAGCTGGGGCGCACCGGGCGAGAACCAGGTGTACGCGGCCACCGACGGCACCGTGGGATGGTGCCCGGCCGGACGGATCCCGCGGCGGCGCAACTGGGACGGCACGCTTCCGGTGCCGGGTGACGGCCGCTACGAGTGGGACGGCTTCCTGGACGCCGACGAGCTGCCCTCCGTGCGCGATCCCGCGGCCGGATTGTGGGCAACCGCCAACGAGTTCAACCTGCCGCCCGATCACCCGCACGACGAACGGCCCGTCACCCACGACTGGTACGCCCCGTTCCGGTACGAGCGCTGCGCCGAAGCGCTGGCGGCGCGGGCCGACTGGAGCGCCGCGGACTGCGTACGGCTGCAGACCGACGTCCTCAGCCTGCCCGCACGGCGGGTGCTGCCGCTGCTGGCGGGGCTGCCCGGACAGGACTCCCGGGTACGTGACGGCCTGGAGCTGCTGCGCGGTTGGGACGCGCGGCTCACCGCGGACTCGGCGGCCGCGGCGCTGTTCGAGGTGTGGTTCCGCCGCCATCTGCGGCCCGCGCTGCTGCGCCGCGCGCTGCGGCCGCTGGTGCCCGCCGACCGGTCGGCCGAGGCACTGCGGCGGGTGCTGCCCGCCGAGGGCGACTCGTCCGATCCGCGGGTGGACCTGCGGCTGCTGGCGGCCCCGGACCCGAGAGGCGAGGTACCGCCGCTGCTGCTGGAGACGCTCGGCGAGGCGGTGGAGGCCCTGACCGCGCTGCTCGGACCCGACACCGCGTCCTGGTCCTGGGGGGCGCTGCACCGCGCGGCGCCGCGGCACCCGGTGGCGCGCCTGCTGGCCCAGCAGGGGGTGCGGGAGGCGCCTGCGTGGTGCGGGGTCGGGACGCTTCCCCGGCCGGGCAGCGGCGACACCGTGGGCGCCACCCCCTACCTGCCCGACTTCGCCCAGAGCGGCGGGGCGAGCTTCCGGATGGTGGTGGACGTCGGCGACTGGGACGGCTCGCTGGCGATGAACTCCCCCGGGCAGTCCGGGGATCCGCGCTCCCCGCACTACGCGGACCTGTTCGCCCGCTGGGCGGCGGACGAGGCCTTCCCCCTCGTCTACTCGCGCTCCCGGGTGGTGGAGGAGGCCAGGCACCGCATCGTCCTCACCCCCGGCGCGACCGCCCCCCGGTCCGGTGTCACTCCTTCGCCGAGCCGGTGAGCATGCCCTGGATGAACCGGCGCTGCAACAGCAGGTAGACGACGACCACGGGCAGCGCGATCAGCACGGCGGCCGCGGCCAGCAGCGCAGTGTCCGAGGAGTGCTGTCCCTGGAAGAAGGCGAGGCCGAGCGGGACGGTGCGGTGGGCCTCGTCGCTGACCATCACCAGGGCCATCAGGAACTCGTTCCAGGTCCACATGAACACGATGACGAGCAGCGTGGCGAACGCCGGCCGCCCCATGGGCACCAGGACGCGGGTCAGCGCCGTCCAGTGGGTGGCCCCGTCGATGCGGGCGGCCTCCAGCAGGGAGCGCGGCGTGTTGCGGAAGTAGGTGCGCATCCAGAAGACGCCGAAGGCCAGCGACTGCGCCGTCTGCGGCAGGATCAGCCCCCAGTAGGTGTCGGTGAGTCCCCAGTGCCGCAGGTCGAAGTAGAGGGGGACGATCACCGCTTCCTGCGGGAGGGTGAGGCCGACCACGAACAGGTAGAAGAGCACGTTGGAGCCGGGGAAGCGCATGGTGCCGAAGGCGTAGGCGGCCAGGGTGGCCAGCACCGTGGTGAGGGCGACGACCGCGACGGCCACCACCACGGAGCTGACCAGGTAGGTGCCGAAGTGGCCGCGGGTCCAGGCGTCGGCGAAGTTGCGCCAGTTGAGCCCGTCGGGGAGCGAGAAGCCGGTGTCCAGCGAGGACTGGCTGGAGACGGCGGTGGACAGGATCCCGGCGACCGGTGTCAGCGCGATCAGGGAGAACAGCCCGAGCAGGCCGTAGGTGACGGCGCGTTCCGTGCCGGTGGTGCCCTGCCGCGTGTGCTGCTTTGTCAACGGGCTCCTCGTACTCATCGGGACCGCCCCTCCACGAGCCGGGTGACCACCATGGTCAGCGCGAAGATCACCACGGTGAGGGTGATGCCCATGGCCGAGGCCGCGCCGACCTCGCCGGTCTCGAAGGCCCGCCGGTAGACCTCGAAGGCGGGCACCGAGGTGGCGTCGCCGGGGCCGCCGCTGGTGGTGATGTAGATGAGGTCGAAGTTGCGCAGCCCGGCGACCAGGGTCAGCGTGAGGGCCACGGCGACCTCGGCCCGCAGCCCCGGGAGGGTGACGGCGAAGAACTCCCGTACCGGTCCGGCGCCGTCGATGCGGGCGGCCTCGTACAGCTCGCGCGGGATGCGCTGGACGCCGGCCAGGAACAGCACCAGGCACAGTCCGGTCTCCACCCACGTGCCGACCGCGCCGACCGCGGGCAGCGCCCAGGTGTAGTCGCCCAGCCACGAGCGGGTCAGCGAGCCCAGCCCCACGGCGCGCAGTGTGTCGTTGAGCAGCCCGTCCGGCGCCAGGATGGAGCGCCAGGCGACGCCGACGACGACCATGGCCAGCACCTGCGGCAGGAACAGCACGGTGCGGAAGAACGTCATGCCGCGGATGCGGAAGCGGGTCAGCGCCGCTGTCAGCAGCAGGCCGAGGGCCACCGGCAGGGCGGCGTAGAAGAGGAGCAGGACGGCGGCGTGGACGAAGGGCGCCCGCAGCTCGGGATCGGTGAGCAGGTCGCGGTAGTTGTCCAGGCCGGCCCAGCCGGCGCGGGTCAGCCCGTCCCAGTGCAGCAGCGACAGCCACCCGGTCTGGCCCAGCGGCCACAGCAGGAAGACCCCGAAGACGGCGAGGGCCGGCAGGATGTACAGGTATCCGACGGCCCGGGGCTCGCCGGGGGCGCGGCGGCGGTACCGGGCGGCGAACCGGCGCGCCGCGGTGGGCCCGCCCGTGGTGCCGGGGCTCATCACTCCTCCCCGCCCTCGGCACGCTGCCGACTGCGGAACTCGTCGTACTCCTTCTGCATGCGCGAGGCGAGTTCTTCGGGGGCGAGGCTGCCGCTGAGCAGGCCCTGGAGGTCGGCGGAGAGCGTGTCGTAGAAGGTGGGGGTGGTGTAGTCGAGGTAGGGCACCAGCCCGTCGGCGTCGTTGAGGCGCTGCCAGCCGGCGGTCATCTGTCCGGCGGCGCTGTCCTTCCTCACCTTCCGCGCGGCCTTCCCCGGCACCACGGACAGCACCCCTTCCTCGGCGAGCACGTTCGAGGCGTGGGAGCTGGTGAGGAAGTCCAGGTAGGCGGCGGCGACCCCGGGGTGGTCGGACTTGGAGGTGACCGACCAGGGCAGGCCCTCTCCCCCGGTGGTGCGGGGCGGCTTGCCCGCGGCGGACGGGGGCGGCGGCATGAAGCCGAGGCGCTCGCCCATGGTCTTGCGCAGGTCGGCCAGTTGCCAGGTGCCGGTGATCAGGAAGGCGCCCTTGCCGTCGGCGAACTGCTTGGCCGCGTCGTCGTAGCCCTTGCCGTTGGCGCCCTTGGGCAGGTAGCCCTGCTCCGCCCAGTCGGCCAGGGTGCCGGCCGCCTTCCGGGTGGCGTCGTCCTCGAAGCCGTCGCCGCGGCCGAAGACGGTCTCGCGCACGGGCCCGGCGTCGCCCGCCGCCTGGGCCTGGAGCAGTCCGAAGGTGTGGATGGCCGGATACTTGTCGAGGTTGCCGAACTGGACGGGGAGCTGCCCGGCCTTCTTCAGCTTCGGCAGCGCGCGGGTGAACTCCCCCCAGGTCTTCGGTACGGCGACACCGGCCTTCTTCAGCACCTTCTTGTCGTAGTAGACGCCGATGTACTCGCCCTCCTGGGAGATGCCGTACAACTGGCCGGTGCCGAACTGCCTGCCGTCCGCGGAGACCCGGTTGAGGTTCAGCAGCGTCTGCGGAAAGCGGGTGTTCCAGCCGTAGAGGCCCGCGTAGCTGTCCAGCGGGGTGAGCATCCCGGCGTGGGCGAAGGCCACCATGTCGGAGTAGCCCTGGTTGGCCTGCACGACGTCGGGCGGATTGTCGCCGCTGAGCGCCAGCTTGAGGGTCTTCTGCAGGTCGTTGAAGCTGCGGGCGACCCGCTTGACGGTGACGTTCGGGTACTTGTTCTCGAACTCCTTGTTGAGCCGCTCGATCGCCGCGTTCTGGCCGCCGCGCACCTGCTGGTCCCACACCGTGAGGGTGACCTTGCCCGCCTTCGCGGGGTCGGGTACGGCCGTCACCGCACCGCCGCCCGCTCCGGCGGCGCCGGAGCCGTCCGTGCCGGGTACGCAGGCGGCCGCCGGCAACAGGGCGCACAGCGCGCCGAGTACGGCGAGCGGACGGCGGTACCGGCCGCCCCGGCCCCGCGTGCGTTCCCGCACCCGCCCGTTGCGCCCGCGTCGCCCTGGTCCCTCGTTCATCGTTCCTCCCCGCACGTCGTTGCTCGCCCTCGTGGGCCTCGCCCGCTCACGAGCGGAAACCGATGGTGGGGGTGGCGCGCAGCAGCGGCCAGTCGCCGCGGCCACCGGGCAGCAGATCGTCCAGGAAGCCGTAGCGCCGCATCACCTCGGGGCTCTGGCCGCCGATCCGCCGCGCGTACTGCCACCAGGCGGCCACCTCGCTCCAGCCCGGCGCCGAGAGGGAGCCGCCGAAGTGCTGCACCGACAGCGCGGCGGTCAGGTTGGCGAAGGCCAGCCGGTCGGCGAGCGGCCAGCCGGCGAGCGTGCCGGTGGTGAAGCCCGCCATGAACACGTCCCCGGCGCCCGTCGGGTCCAGCGCGTCGACGGCGAGCGCCGGCACGTCCGCACGCTCGCCGCTGTGGCCGTCCACGGCGACCGCGCCGCCCGAGCCCTTCGTCACGACGGCGACGGGTACCAGCTCGGCCAGCGTCTCCACCGCCTGTTCGGGGCTGTCGGTACGGGTGTAGTGCATGGCCTCGGTGGCGTTGGGCAGAAACGCGTGGCACAGCGCCAGGTCGGCCAGGGTGTCCGGGTCCCAGGCGCCGGTCTCGTCCCAGCCGGTGTCGGCGAAGATGAGGCTGCCCTCGGCGTGTGCCTGCCGCACCCAGTCCCCCACCCGCCCCGGCGTCAGGGAGGTCACGCACGCGCGGGACGGCGGCCGGGCCGCGACGCTCACGCACGGCTTGGGGGCCTCGTGCCCGTGGCTGACCATGGTGCGCTCGCCGTCGTACGCCATGGAGACGGTGACCGGTGAGTGCCAGCCCTTGGCCCGGTGCGAGGGGGCCAGGTCGATGCCCTCGCTCGCGCTGAGAGCGTCCCAGCAGTAGTCGCCGTACATGTCGTCGCCGAACGCCGCGGCCAGCGCGGTACGCAGGCCCAGCCGGCGCAGGGCCGTCGCCATGTTGGCCACCCCTCCCGGGCTGGAGCCCATGCCGCCGGCCCAGGTCTCGGTGCCGCGTACGGGGGCGTGGTCGAGGCCGGTGAAGACGATGTCGAGGAAGACGGTGCCGGTGAGGAACACGTCCGTCTCGGGACCGCCGTCCGCACGCTGGGCGGCCAGCGGGTCCAACGCGCTCCCGGTCGGTGCCGGCCGGGCGCTCCCGGTGGTGCTCAAGGCCGCTCGCCCCTCTCCGTCGTGGCCGGCTCGGGCCGTGGCGGAACCGAGCCGTGGCCGGAAATTACCTTCTCCGTCACGGGTTTGAGCGATACCTTGCACCGCCTTCCGGCCGGATTGCAATACCTCGCTCACAGTCGCGCACAGACGCTCAGTCACGCTAGGCTGCCCGCCATGTTGCGCGAGAGTCGGCACGAGAAGCTGCTGCGCATCCTCCGCGAGGAGGGGGTGCTGCCCGTCGTCGAGATCGCCCGCAGGCTTCAGGTCAGCGAGGCCACCGCACGGCGCGACGTGTCCGACCTGTCCGGCGCGGGCAAGCTGCGGCGGGTCTACGGTGGCGCCCTCGCCCGCGAGCCGGCCGAACGCCCCTTCGGCGAGGAGGAGGTGGGCGATCTCCCCGCCAAGGACGCCGTCGCCGCGGCCGCCGCGCACCTGATCGAGGACGGCGAGACGGTGCTGCTCGACATCGGCACCACCACCCTGCGGCTCGCGCGCCTGCTGCACGGCCGGAAGGTCACCCTGATCACCTCCAGCCTCGCCGTCTACGAGGAGCTGCGCTTCGACGACGCGGTCTCGCTGGTGCTGCTGGGCGGCGAGGTGCGCCGCAACTACCGGTCATTGGTCGGCAATCTGACTCAGGCCGCGTTGCAGGAGATCTACGCCGACCGGGTCTTCCTCGGCACGAGCGGCGTCCTGCCCGACGGCCGCGTTCTGGACACCACCCAGGTCGAGGTACCCGTCAAGCGGGCCCTGCTGGGCTCCGCCCGCCAGGCGGTGCTGCTGGCCACCCCGCGCAAGTTCCCCGGCACCGGCAGCGCCCGCGTCTGCCAGGCCGCCGACATCGACATGCTGATCACCGGCCAGGCGTCCGACCCGGCCACCCTCGCCGCGTTCCGCGAGGCCGATGTGGAGGTAGTACAGGTATGAGCGACACGACGGACGGAGCAGCAACGGCGCCCGGCACCGGAACCGGTACCCGCGGTACCAGGCTCACCGTGCTCGGCGGCGGCGGATTCCGGGTGCCGCTGGTGCACCGGGCCCTGCTGGACGACGCAGCGGATGTGACCGCTGCGGGGCGCTGCACCGAACTCGTCCTCCACGACACCGACCCCGCCCGGCTGGCCGCCGTCGAGGCCGTACTGAGCGAGCAGGCGGCCGCGCACGGCGGGCCGGCTCCGGCCGTGCGCACCACCACCGACCTCGACGAGGCGCTGCGCGGCACGGACTTCGTCTTCAGCGCCATCCGCGTGGGCGGTCTGGCCGGACGCGTCCAGGACGAGCGGATCCCGCTCGCCGAGGGGCTGCTGGGGCAGGAGACCGTCGGCGCGGGCGGCGTGCTCTACGGGCTGCGCACCGTGCCGGTCGCCCTCCACATCGCCGAACGCGTCGCCGCCGTCGCACCCGAGGCCTGGGTCATCAACTTCACCAACCCGGCCGGGATGGTCACCGAGGCCATGCAGCGGGTGCTCGGCGACCGGGTCATCGGCATCTGCGACTCGCCCGTCGGCCTGTGCCGCCGCGCCGCCCGCGCCGTGGGGGCCGACCCCGACCGCGCCGACTACGACTACGTGGGGCTCAACCATCTGGGCTGGCTGCGCCGCCTCGTCGTCGACGGCACCGACCGGCTGCCCGCACTGCTGGCGGACACCGCCGCGCTGGAGTCCTTCGAGGAGGGCAAGCTGTTCGGCGCGGAGTGGCTGCGCGCGCTCGGGGCGCTGCCCAACGAATACCTGCACTACTACTACCACCACCGCGAGGCCCTCAGCGCCATCCGCGAGGCCGACGCCACCCGCGGGGAGTTCCTCGCCCGGCAGCAGGAGGGCTTCTACGCACGGCTCTCCGCCGACGGGCAGGGCAGCGCCTTCGCCGCCTGGGAGGCCACCCGCCGCGAGCGCGAGGAGACCTACATGGCGGAGAGCAGGCAGGCCTCCGGGGGCTGGGAGCGGGAGAGCTGCGACCTCGACGGCGGCGGCTACGACCGGGTCGCCCTCGCCCTGATGCGGGCGGTCTCCCGCAACGACCGCACCACCCTCATCCTCAACGTCCGCAACCGCGGGGCCGTGCCCGGGCTGGACGACGACGCCGTGGTGGAGGTGCCGTGCCTGGTCGACGCCGGCGGCGCCCGCCCGCTGGCCACCGGCCCCCTCGCCCCCGACCAGCTCGGTCTCATGCTCCAGCTCAAGGCGGTGGAGAGGGCCGCCATCGAGGCCGCGTCCGAGGACTCGCCCCGCGCCGCCCTGCGCGCCCTGGCCCTGCACCCGCTGGTCGACTCCGTCCACGCCGCGGAGCGCGTCCTGGCGGCAGCCGACCCCTTGCGGCGGTGACGGGCGGGACGGGGCCTCGCCCTCCCACGGGGAACGCCGCTGACCTGCTCACCGCTCTGGCTGCCGCCGCGGACCGGTTCCGGGGGGCGGGCCACGCCCTCTTCCTGTCCCACAACCAGGCCCCCGGCGACGGGATCTCAGCAATGTCTGGAGCGCCCACGACCGCCCCTGCGCCGTCGTCGGGTTCACTCTCGCCTCCCCCGACGGCCGCGAGCTGTGCGCCTCGGCCACCGTCGGCGTCACCCCCGGAGGCTTCCGGATCGCGGCGGACGTGACGATCGACGACCACCGCCCCGAGCTCCCCCAGGGCAACCAACGGTGACTGCTGTCCTTGCCGGACGCTGACGCGGCAACCGTTCCGGGGTGCGCCGCCACGCTGCACCGCTACGTCATCGAGGTCACCCGCGCAGCGCCCGGCCTCGTGGACAGGGCGTGGGCGGGGGGCTGAGGCCGCCTGGCCCGGGCACTCCCGGTCAGTGGCGGCCAGCCGCGCTCGCGGCCTTCGCCTTCGCGGCCGTGCTCGCTGTCTTCGCCTTCGCGGCGGCGCGAGCGGCCTGCGCCTGCGCGGCGGCCGGTGCCCTGCTGACGCCGGGCCGCTGCCGTGCGCGGTGCGGGCACGGGGCGGTGGTCCCGCGCTGCTTGGTGCGGGCCCGCAGGGTGCGGATGCGCGCCTGGTGACCCGCGTCGCTGACGACGGCCAGCAGGCCGCCCAGTACGGCGCCGTTCTTCGCGAGCTGGGTGCGGTGGGTGGCGCGGTGCCCCGGGTCCTCGTGCTCCCAGAAGGCGTGACCCGCAAGAGTCGTGGGCACCAGGGAGGCGGCCAGGGCGAGCGAGGCGGCCCGCGGGGTGCGGCCCAGCGTCAGCAGGGCACCGGCCGCCAGCTGGACGGCCGCGTTCACGCGGACGAGCAGCACATCGTCGTCCGGAAGCCCGGGCAGCTTCTCGCGGAGCTTGGCGAGGAACGGCGCCGCCATCTCGGCCCGCGGCTCGGGGTCGCCCAGCGTCTCGGCTCCGGCGCTGACGAAGAAGGTTCCCAGGAGTGGGCGGGCGACCATCTGCAGAGGTGTCATGTGGCGTCCTTGAAGTACGCGGGGCGTCGGGTCGGGGCACGGCGGCGGCTTCCGTCGCCGCCCTGTCCTGCGTAGTCATGCGTACCCGTGCCCCGCCGCCACCCGAACCCGCCGTCCGGCGCAACCCTCCCCTCCCGCGGTGCTCACCCGAATGAGGCCGGCGGCGGTGCGCGGCCGGGCTCAGCGACGGAGAGTGGTGCGCAGCTGAGAGCGAGCGGGAGGTCGGCCGATGAGCGGCGAGTTCGAGGGCAGGGCGGCGCTGGTCACCGGCGCGGCCTCGGGGATCGGGCTGGCCGTCGCCCGGAAGCTGGGGCAGGCGGGCGCCCGGGTCGTGGTCGCCGACCACGACGAGGACGGCGCCCAGGTGGCGGCCGGTGAGCTGGAGACCGCGGGCGTACGCGCCGAGGCGGTCGCCGTGGACGTCACCGACCCGGACTCGGTGCGCGACGCGGTGCGGTTCACCACCGAGACCTTCGGCTCCCTCGATCTGGCCGTCAACAACGCCGGGGTGGGCGGCCCGGCGATGCCCACCGGGGAGTACGAGGTCACCGCATGGAACCGGGTCATCGCCACCAACCTCAGCGGCGTCTTCCACGGGCTGCGCCACCAACTGCCCGTCATGGCGGCCGCCGGCCGTGGCGCGATCGTCAACATGTCCTCCATCCTGGGGACGAACGGCTTCGCGGGCAGCCCCGCCTATGTGGCGGCCAAGCACGGCGTCGTCGGCCTCACCAGGACCGCCGCGCTGGAGTACGCCGACAAGGGGGTACGGATCAACGCCGTCGGCCCGGGCTTCATCGACACCCCGCTGCTGCGCGAGACGGACAACCCGATGCGCGAGCGCCTCGTCTCCCTCCACCCGCAGGGCCGCCTGGGGACCGCCGAGGAGGTGGCGGAGGTGACCGCCTTCCTCCTCTCGGACCGCGCTTCCTTCGTCCAGGGCAGCTACCACCTGGTGGACGGCGGCTACTCCGCCCAGTAACCGTCCCCCGGCTCAGTCGCCGGAGTGCGCGGACTGCTCCTTGTACCGGGTGCGCCACAGGTGGGCGCCGACTCCGGAGGCGAGGACGACGACGCAGGCGGAGAAGAGCAGGCCCGCGTTGCGCAGCCCCAGTCCCGTGCTCAGGGCACCGACCCCGACGACCGGCAGGGAGATGCCGAGGTAGGCGACGACGAACAGCGCCGAGAGGGTGCCGCCCCGGTGCTCCTCAGGGGCGCGGGCGCTGACCGCCGCCAAGGCCGATCGGAACGCCAGCCCCTGCCCGATGCCTCCGGTCACCGCGCCGGTCACCAGCAGCACCAGTGACTCGGTCAGCAGCGAGGCACCCACCTGGACCATGCCGAGCACCAGCCCCAGGCAGCCGAGCGGCAACGCGCGCAGCACCTCGATCCGCCCGGCCGCGGCCTGGCCGAGCAGCGAGGCGGAGAAGACGGAGAAGACCACGGCACCGGAGACCGCCAGGTTCTCCAGGCGCAACGTCTCGGCCATGAAGCCCGGGGAGACCGCGGTGAACAGGCCGAAGACGGCGAAGCCCGTGAAGCAGGCGAGCGCCGCCGGCACGAACACCGGCCGCACCTGGCGCGGCACCTCCATACCGCGCGGGCGCAGCTCGGACCGGGAGCGCGAGGGGCGGTGCACGGTCTCGGGCAGCGCCAGGGTCAGGGCGACAGCGACGGCCACCAGTACCAGGTGGGCGACGAAGGGCAGGGTCAGGGGGTGGGGGGCGTACTGGGCGAGGACCCCGGCGAGCAGCGGCCCGCAGCCGAGGCCGCCCATGTTGGCCGCGGTCGCCGCGAAGCCGCGACTGCCGCCGGGCGCCAGTTCCAGGACGGCGGCCGTGGCCGCGCCGCTGAACAGCCCGGCGGCGAACCCGGACAGCAGCCGCCCCGCGAACAGCAGCGGCAGCCCGCCTTCGAGCAGGAAGCAGACGGCGCTGGCCGCGGAGAGACCCAGCGCCACGAACAGCAGCGGCCGCCGGCCCAGTTTGTCCGACCAGTCACCGGCGACGAGCAGGGCGACGATCACCCCGACCGCGTAGACGGCGAAGACGACCGTCACCATCAGCTCGCCGAAGCCGAGTTCCTGCCGGTAGAGGCCGTAGAGCGGGGTGGGCAGCGTGGTGCCCGCCATGCCGACGGCGAAGACGAAGGCCGCCGCCACGTACCGCAGCAGGCCACGCCGTGACCCCGTGTCGTGTCCGTATCCCTCGTCTGCGGAGTGCTCGGATGCGCGTACCATCACAGCGGCCGACCCTGGAAGATCGCCGTCGAGGGCCGCCCGGCCGCCTCCTGGGCCCGCACCTCAGCCGGTCCAGGTGTGCCGCACGGCACCGGCGATCCGCCCGTGCTCGGCCAACGCGTCCTCGGGGACGAACACCACCTCGGCCTCGGTGTCCAGCGCCGCCTCCACCGTCTCGTCCACGATGTCGTCGTGCACCTGGCCGGTGCGGTCGCTGACGGCGTCGTCGGGGGCGGGGGCCAGGTGGTCGCCGGCGAGCCTGACCTTGCGCCGGTAGGTCTCCTCGACGACCAGCAGCGCCAGCCGCCCCTCCCGGGCGGCGCGCCACACCTCGTCGATGCCGGCGGCGAGCTCCTTGCGCCCGAGGGCGTTGCCGAGCCGGCCGAGCGCCTCCTCGCCGCGGGCCCGCAGCAGTTCGGCCCGCGCCGGGGCGATCGCCTCGAAGACGACCGGGGCCCGCGCGTTGGCCAGACCGCCCTTGGGCACCGTGGCCAGCGCGCTGCGGGTCGCGTGGGTGCCCACGTCGGCCAGCGCGCTGAGCCCGTGCTGGAGCCCGGCCACCAGGAGGGGCCGGGGCTCGTTCTCCAGCACCTTGGACAGGCCGGCGTCCACGTCCCGCAGGTGCTGCAGCGCCGCCTCGTCGCGGTAGCCGCTGGTGAAGTCGCCGGTACGGGAGGCACGCTCGCGCTCGGAGACGACCGTCTCGCTCTCCACCGGGAAGCCGTGGCGCCGCTCCTCGACGAGCTCCTCCCCCGCCCCGCTCCACAGCCGCGCCCGGTCCTCGGCGAAGGTCAGCACCCAGTACGGGCGGTGCTGGGCCTGGGCCGCGACGAGGTTGCGGGTCAGATAGGTGCGGTCGACGACGATGCGCTCGGTGTCGGAGCGCCGGGGCAGGTGCCAGAACTGATGCTCGCCCTGCGCGGCGAAGAGGACCAGGGAGTCCAGCGCGTGGACCAGGTCGATCTCCTGCTCGGCCGCTTCGAGCTGCCCGACGACATCGGCACGCGCCTGCGCCGATACCTGCGGATCGCCGGCCAGCCGCCGCCCCGCCTCGGCGACGAGGTTGCGCAGCCGGACCGGGTCCTGGAGGCTGTCCGGCTTGGTGCGGTGGGTCGGCAGCACCAGGGTGACCGCCGGGTAGGGCCGCGGTCTCCGCAGGTCCGCGAGCACGTCGTGGGTCAGGTCGTTGGTGCGCATCCGTACCTCGCTCCCAAGGTGACGACGACGGCACCTTCCAGCATCACGCGGGAGCGCCTCGTGTGCACCCCGACATCGTCCGGATGCGCCCGGTGCCCGCCCCGTCCCTGCGGGGCAGGCGGGATGCCACGGTTCGGATGCGGTCGTAGCCTGGGGAGGGCGCCCTGCACGAGGGAACACGAGGGGGAAGGAGCGACTTGTGAAGTCCGATGCTCACCCCGACTACCACCAGGTGGTCTTCCGTGACCAGGCCGCCGGATACGCGTTCCTGACGCGTTCGACGGCTACGAGCGACACCACGATCGAGTGGGACGACGGGCACACCTACCCGGTCGTCGACGTGGAGATCTCCTCGGAGAGTCATCCGTTCTACACCGGCACCGCCCGCGTGGTGGACTCCGAGGGCCAGGTCGCCAAGTTCCGCCGCCGCTACGAGCCCACGGCGTCCGGCACCACTCCGGACGACGTCCTGCACGCGGCACCGGAGAGCGAGCCCACCCCGGAGGATGTCGTCCTCGCCTCCGGCCGGGACCTGACCGAGGCCAACCTCCAGTGGGCCCGCGAGCGCATCGCGGCGGAGGGCAGAGGAGCGCTGGACCGGCAGCTGCCGTGACCCCCGCGCCCCGTAGGCGCCCACTCCGGGCGCCCCCCCGGGGCGAGAACCGACGGGAGCGGGTGGGAGGTGTGTGCCTCCCACCCGCTCGGGTGTCTCATGCGTGCTGCTGCTGTTGTGGTGGTGGCCCTGTCCCGGGGGTCAGTAGGCGGAGTCGACCTGGTCCATGGAGCCGTAGCGGTCGGCGGCGTAGTTGCAGGCGGCGACGATGTTGGCGACGGGGTCGGTGAGCTTATCGGCGGTGCCCTTGACGTGGTATTGGTCGAAGGTGGGCTGGATCACCTGGAGCAGTCCGCGCGAGGGGGTGCCCTTCTGGGCGTTGACGTCCCAGCCGTTGACCGCGTCGGGGTCACCGGCCGACTCGCGGATGACATTGCGCTTGATGCCCTCGTAGGAGCCGGGGATGCCGTTCTTCTTCATGATCGCGCGGGCCTCACGGATCCACCCGTCCAGATTGTCGGCAGAGGTCTTCTT
>NZ_AUKO01000021.1:0-177792 GCF_000424785.1 Streptomyces sp. CNT360
TCCCCCTGTGAGGGGTTAAGGCTCCCTGGAGATGACGGGGTTGATAGGCCGGATCTGGAAGCCCAGTAATGGGTGGAGGTGACCGGTACTAATAGGCCGAGGGCTTGTCCATAGAGGCTCGCGTCCACTGTGTGGGTTCTGAGACAACAACCCCGACACAACCCTTTCGTGGGTGTGTGTTGGTGTGTGTTGTGTGTTTCGGTGGTCATAGCGTGAGGGAAACGCCCGGTTACATTCCGAACCCGGAAGCTAAGCCTTTCAGCGCCGATGGTACTGCATGCGGGAGCGTGTGGGAGAGTAGGACGCCGCCGAACTTTGTGTAGGGAAAGCCCCGTTGGCCCAGCCAACGGGGCTTTTCTTTTGCCCGCGTACCGGAGCGGCTCACGTAGGGAAGTGGCCCGTCGGCAGGCCGACGTGCCATCGATTCGATTTCCCCTTGCTGCCGCTTCCGTGCTGAGACGGGTTTCTCAGAGGCGGCCTGTGGCCTTCAACGTGAGGTACGTGTCCGCCAGTTCGGGGGCGAGTGCGGCAGGGGGTGCGTCCACCACTGTGACTCCGTGGCGGCGTAGAAGGCTCGCTGTCGCACGGCGTTCCGCCTGGGTCCGAGCTGCCGCTGCTGCGTCGTAAACGGCATTGACGGTGCCGCGCGACCGTCCCATTTCTTGGAGCCGCGGATCGGATACGGCGGCGACGAGGACGTTGTGCCGTCGGGTCAGCATCGGGAGTACGGGAAGCAGTCCCTCTTCCACCGGTGCGCGGTCGAGGCCGGTGAACAGGACCAGAAGCGATCGCCGCGGTGCTGCGCGCATTGCGGCTGTGGCGAGGCCGTGGAGATCGGATTCGAGGAGTTGGGGTTCCAGAGGTGCCATCGCCTGGACGAGTGCGGGCAGCAGCTGGTGCCCCGATCGTCCGACAACACGGGCTCTGACGACGCGGTCGTGCGCGAGCATGTCGACTCGGTCTCCGGCACGGGACGCGAGCGCGGCCAGGAGGAGTGCGGCGTCCATGGTGATGTCCAGCCGGGGCAGGTCGCCCAGACGTCCTGCTGAGGTGCGGCCCGTGTCGAGCAGCATGAGGACTCGTCGGTCGCGTTCGGGGCGCCATGTCCGTACCGCGGTGGAGGTATGGCGGGCAGTGGCGCGCCAGTCGATGGAGCGGGTGTCGTCGCCGGGTACGTAATCGCGGAGACTGTCGAACTCGGTGCCTTCACCGCGGGCGAGGATGCTTGTGCGGCCGTCCAATTCCCGTAGGCGTGCCAGCTTGGCCGGCAGGTGCCTGCGACTGGTGAAGGCCGGCAGTGTGCGGATCGTCCACGGGACGTGGTGATGTCCCTGACGTGCGGCCAGGCCGAGGGGGCCGAAGGAGCGGACGGTGACGCGTTCTGCTGACCGGTCCCCCCGGCGGGTGGGGTGCAGTGTGGTGGTGAGGCGGCGTCGTTCTCCGGCCGGGACGACCAGGCGATGGCGACCGGCTTCGGACGGAGCGTGCTCGGGCCAGCAGCTCGGCGGCCATGCATCGCGGAGATGGGCGCGCAAGGTGTGCCGGGAGGGATTGGTGACAAGAAGTGAGGCGCTCACTTGTTCACCTAGTCGAACTGAGGTCTCACCGCTTCGAGTGAAGACGAGTCGATTGACTGGTGCTGCCCACGTGAGATCGACGACGATTGCAAGCAGCAGGAGAAGTTCGACGACGAGCAGACCAGTCCAACTGGGCAGGACAAAACCCACGAAGAGCGCTCCGAGCGCGGCTACGAGTGCTGTTCGTCCGGTGAGGGCCATAGAAGGTTCAGCTCTCTCAGCGGGGGACCGGGACGTGGGAGAGGATCGAGGTGATCACGCTGTCCGCGGTGACACCTTCCATCTCCGCCTCGGGACGGAGTTGGATCCGGTGGCGGAGTGTGGGTGGCGCGAAGGCTTTGACGTCGTCCGGGATGACGTAGTCGCGGCCCGTGAGCCAGGCCCAGGCGCGAGCGGTGGACAGAAGCGCGGTGGCGCCTCGGGGTGAGACCCCGAGGGAGAGTGAGGGGGAATCGCGAGTGGCACGGCAGATATCGACGATGTAGCCCGTGACTTCGGGCGTCAGGGCGGTTTTGGCGACACCCGCGCGGGCGGCCTGGATCTCCGCAGGACCGGCGACGGGTCGAACGCCGACGGCTGGCAGGTCGCGGGGGTCGAAGCCTTCGGCGTGCCGTGTCAGAACGTCGATCTCGGCGTCGCGTGACGGGAGGGGCACGTTGAGTTTCAGCAGGAAGCGGTCGAGCTGGGCTTCGGGGAGGGGGTAGGTGCCTTCGTACTCGACAGGGTTCTGTGTGGCTGCCACGAGGAACGGTTCGGGCAGAGCGCTGGGTGTTCCGTCGACCGTCACCTGGTGCTCCTCCATCGCTTCGAGGAGGGCGGCCTGTGTTTTCGGAGGGGTGCGGTTGATCTCGTCGGCGAGGAGGAGGTTGGTGAAGACCGGCCCTGGTTGGAAGGAGAACTGTGCTGCGTGAGCGTCGTAGACGAGTGAGCCCGTGACGTCGCTGGGCATCAGGTCGGGCGTGAACTGGAGGCGCTTGGTGTCCAGTTCCAGAGCGGCGGCGAGGGTTCGGACGAGAAGTGTCTTGGCGACGCCCGGCACTCCCTCCAGCAACACGTGACCTCGGCAGAGCAGCGCGATGACGAGGCCGGTGACGACGGCGTCCTGGCCCACGACGGCTTTGAAGATTTCCTGGCGAAGCGCTTCGAGGGCGTTGCGGGCGCTGTCTTGGGAGGGGGCGCTCACGAGGGGGTGTCCTTGTCTGTCGACGGTGTGGCCGGGGTGGTGCGCGTCAGGAGGTGCCGTTCCAGGCGGTCGAGGTCGTCGGCGAGTCGCACCAGGGCGCGGTCGTCCTGGGGTGGGCGGCCGAAGAGGAGGGACCGGAGAGAGGGTTCGTCGACGGAGAGGCCTTCGGAAGGGGGTGGCGGCTCGGCGGTTGCTGTGGCGGCCAATGCGGTGGTGAGGACTTCCGGAAGGTGGGCCTGGGCGGGCGGTAGCCCGGCCAGTGCGGCGAGGCGGGTGCGGGAGGCGGAGCGGAGTGCTTCAGCCGCGTGGCCGCGGGCGTCGGCCCGACGGTAGAGGCGGGCCCTGCCTTCGGTGGCCTCGGCGGCCGGAACCGTGACGGGGAGTTGTTCGGTGACGAGGGGGCCGAGTCGGCGGGCTCTCCACACCGCGGCAAGGGCGGCAGCGAGGGCGAGTTGGAGTGCGGCCCATGACCAGCCGCGGGGCAGAAGATCGAAGAAGCCGCGTTCGGTGCTCGGCGGGGCAGCGGTGTCCGTCTCGTCGGGCAGGTACCAGAGGAGCTTGGGGCGGGAGCCGAGGAGTTGGAGGGCGAGGGAAGCGTTGCCGTTGTGCGCGAGGCGCTTGTTGTAGAGGGGGTCAGGCGCGCCGAGCAGCACCGTGTCGTGGGAGGGGGTGGCTTGTCCGGTGCCTGGCCGGGGCACCCGCAGGAGCGTTGCTTTGCCGCCTCGGAGATAGCACGCGTCGGCTTGTCTGCGGGTGGTGTAGCGGTATCCACCGAGGTGGGCATCGCCGGCCCGGTCGGCGGTGGGAAGAGCGCAGCGAGGTGAGGTCGGGCGCACGTCGGCGGGGGCAGAGGCGTGGACGCCCGGTGTCAGGGCGGTCGTGGTGTCCGGGCCGGGGGCGAGAAGAACGGTGCGGGCGCTGCGGCGGGCGGCTTGTCGCAGGGCGCTGCGGCCGGTGGCGTCGAGGGCGTCGGGGAAGGGGACGACGAGGGTGGTGTCCGGACCGTTTGCGGTGCGCAGTCGGGCGGGGTCGGAGAGGACGTGGGTGCTGACGCCGCGGTCGGCGAGGAGGCGGGTGAGCGCTTTGCTGCCGTAGGGGGCCGTCGAGCGGGGGTCGAGTGTGCCGGTGTTCTCACCGGAGCGCAGGGCGGCGAGGGCGATCCCGGCCACGGCGATGACGGTGGCGGCCAGAAGGAGTCCGCGGGCGCGGCGCCACAGGTGTCGGGCGGTCGGCGGGGCGGAGGTGGGAGCCGCAGTAGTCACCTGGCTCCTCCGGGCGGTGACGGTGCGGTGGGGTCAGCGGCAACGCGAGCGGTGGAGGCCGGGTTGGGCAGGTGCGGGGGGGTGTCGAGGAGAGCGGTGTCGAGGGCGGTGAGTTCCTCGTAGGCGGCGCGATCGGCCTGGCGGTCGGCGTAGGTGACTTCGTCGAAGGCGCGGGCGGCGGCGCGGAGTCGCGCGGCGTGCTCGGGGAGGGTGCGGCCTGCTTCTGCAGCGGCCTCGTCGGCGGTGCGGCCTGGTCGTGGTTCGAGCAGGACGCGTTCTTCGAGGGAGCGCACGAGTGCCCGCATCCGTTCCTGCACTGCCGCGGTCCAGTGGCCGGCTTCGGCGTGGGCTGTGGCGGACGACCGGTGTTCGGCGGCGCTGCGGGGGTGAGGGGTGAAGAGGGTGTTGGAGGCGCCGCTTGCCGGTCCGGGGCGGAGCTTGCCCAGGCGCAGTCGGAGAGCGAGGAGCAGGAGGAGGCCGAGGAGGCAGACGGTGAGCAGGCCGACCCAGCCGCCGGGGGTTGCCTCCGCGGCGGTGCTGAGGAGGTCGCCGAGACGGCGCCACAGCCAGTCGACGGCGCGCTGGAGGAGGTTCGGGTCGTGCTGGTGGTATTCGGGCTTGGACAGCTCGTGCTCGGCACCCTCGCGGGCGGGCAGCCGGGGGGTGGTGACGGGCGGTACGTCCTGACCGTCGCTCAGGGGCGCTCCGGCCACCCGGTGAAGTGGGGCGGCCCGCAGTGGCAGGACGCAGGCGGCTCCCCCCGGCATGGCGTCAGCGTCCGGGGGCGGGCGGCTCGGGGTCGCGGCGGCCGTAGCCGGGTACGTCGGCGGCGCGGGCCAGCTCCAGGTCGAGGGCCTCGCGGCGGATGCGTTGGTCGAGGTAGAGGAGTGCGGTGATGCCGGCGTTGAGCGGGAGGGAGATGGTCGAGGCGATGACGGAGCCGACGCCGTTGATGAGCAGCGTGGTCCAGCCGGTCGCGGCGGCGGGGTCGGTGAAGGTGGATCCACCGCTGACGAGCGCGGAGATCGCGGTGGTCGGAAGGGAGATGACCAAGGAGATGGCGGTGACGAGGACGAGAGCCAGCAGTTGGATGCCCAGAACGCGCCACCAGGCGCCGCTGACCAGTTTGCCGGAGCGGCGCATCGCGAAGAGCAGCCCGCGCTTCTCCAGCATGAGCGCCGGTGGTGCCAGGCAGAAGCGCACCCAGACCCAGACGGCGGCGACGATGCCGCCGAGGAGACCGAGAAGGACGAGGAGGACGGCCAGTGCGTCGGCGCCGGCGAGGGCGGTGAGGAGACCAGGGAAGAGGCAGACCAGCATGGCTGCCGAGACCAGGAGGGGGATGAGGATCAGCAGGCCGAGGAGGCGCAGGAGCTGAGGCCGGGAGTCGCGCCAGGCTTCGCCCAGGCTCACACTGCGGCCGAGGACCGCGCGGCTGACGACGACGGTCAGCATGGCGGTGGCGATCACGCTGCCGAGCATGCCGACGACGCCGACAACGGCGACGCTGCTGAGCATGCTCTTGAGGGCGCTGTTCAGCTCGGCGAGGCTGGGGTTGTCGTTGTTGGCGAGGGCGTCCAGTTCGCTGGTGTCGTTGAGCCAGAAGCCCATGACGAGGGCCGAGACGATCTCGGTGATGACCGCGACGGCGAGGGAGATGCCCAGGACGGTACGCCAGTGCGCCCGCATGGTGCTGACCGAGCCGTCCAGGATCTCTCCGACGCCGAGGGGGCGCAGGGGGACGACTCCGGGCTTGGGTGCCTGCGGTGGTGGGGCCCAGCCGGCGTTCCAGCCCGGGCGCGGGCCGCCGGAGCCGGTGGGGGGCTGCGGAGCGCCGCTCCAGCCGCCTCCCCAGGCCTGTCCCTGCCCGCGTTGGGGGCCCTGGGGCCGGGCGGGGCCGCCGCTGTGGTGGCCCCAGCTCCAGCTCTGCGGAGCGGCCGGGGGCTGTTCGGCGGCCCAGTTCCGGGGGTGCTGGTCGGCGGGCTCGTCCTGCGGTGACGGTGTGGGTGCGGTGCTGTCCGCGGAGTCGGGGCGCTCCGTGTCGTCGCCCGGGGTGCTCTGGGCTTTTCCGGTCGTACCGGAGTCGGGTCCGCCCTGTTCGGCTCCGTTGTCTCCGGTGTCCGCCGGCGTGGCCGGGTCGGATTCGGGTGCGGAGTCGGGCGAGGAGGATCCGGGCGCAGCCCAGCCCGGGGAGTCGTTCACGTGAGGTCACCTCGTGTGGGTAGTCCCGTGCCTGGTTGGCTGCCCATCGTGTCACGGGCCGGGGCGGTCGCAGCCGGGTGGGAGCGGCCGATGCCCTTCAAGTGGCCTGTGCGCCCGGGCAGACTGGGTGGATGGCTGAAGAGTGTGTGCCCGTCATCCGTTACGAGGAGTTGCCGGAGGGGCCCGTGGTGGTGCTCCTCGACCAGAGGCGGCTCCCGCGTGAGGAGACGGAGCTGGTGTGCACGGATGTGCCGGCTCTGGTGGAGGCGATCCAGGTGCTGGCGGTGCGGGGTGCGCCGGTGCTGGGGATCGCCGGAGCGTACGGCGTCGCGTTGGCGGCGGCGCGGGGGTTCGACGTGGGGTCGGCGGCGGTGGAGTTGGCCGGCGCGCGGCCGACGGCGGTCAACCTGGGGTACGGGGCGCGGCGCGTGGAGGCGGCGTACCGGGCTGCGGAGCGGTCGGGGGCCGGGGCGGCGGCCGCTGCCGCACGTGCGTTGGCCGAGGCGCGGGCGCTGCACAGAGAGGACGCGGAGGCCAGCGACCGGCTCGCAGGGCACGGGAGCGCTCTGCTGGCGGAGCTGGTGCCCGGGGGTGGTCTGCGGATCATGACGCACTGCAACACCGGGCGGCTGGTGTCGGGCGGGGGCGGTACGGCGCTGGCCGTCGTCAAGGCGGTGCACCGGGCCGGTGAGCTGCGGCGGTTGTGGGTGGGGGAGACGCGGCCGCTGCTGCAGGGGGCCCGGCTGACGGCGTACGAGGCGGCGAAGGAGGGGATGGCCTACAGCGTGCTGACGGACAGCGCGGCGGGGTCGCTGTTCGCGGCCGGCGAGGTGGATGCGGTGGTGGTGGGGGCCGACCGGATCGCGGCGGACGGCTCGGTGGCGAACAAGGTGGGCACGTATCCGCTGGCGGTGCTGGCGCAGCACCACGGGGTGCCGTTCGTGGTGGTGGCTCCGGTGACGACGATCGACCCGGAGACTGCTTCGGGCGGCGACATCGAGGTCGAGCAGCGGGCCGCTCATGAGGTGACGGAGGGGCCGTGGGTGAGGCATGGTGCTGTGGGGGCGGACGGGGTAGAAGGGGCGGCTCTGGTGCCGGTGGGTGCGCAGGCCTACAATCCTGCGTTCGATGTCACGCCGTCCGCGCTGGTCACTGCTGTGGTCACGGACGAGGGGGTGGCCCGGCCGGCCACGGCCGACCGCCTTGCGGAGCTGTGTTCCGCATCACGAAAGCAGGCGTCGCGATCGGCTGATGGGATGATGAGGTCATGAAGGGACGCGTCCTTGTCGTCGACGACGACACCGCACTGGCAGAGATGCTCGGCATTGTGCTGCGCGGAGAAGGTTTCGAGCCGTCTTTCGTCGCGGACGGTGACAAGGCGCTTGCCGCCTTTCGGGAGACCAAGCCCGACCTGGTGCTGCTCGACCTGATGCTGCCTGGCCGGGACGGTATCGAGGTGTGCCGGCTGATCCGGGCGGAGTCCGGTGTGCCGGTGGTCATGCTCACCGCGAAGAGCGACACGGTCGACGTGGTGGTGGGTCTGGAGTCCGGCGCGGACGACTACATCGTCAAGCCGTTCAAGCCGAAGGAGTTGGTGGCGCGGATCCGGGCGCGGCTGCGCCGGTCCGAGGAACCGGCGCCGGAACAGCTCGCCATCGGTGATCTGGTGATCGACGTCGCGGGGCACTCGGTGAAGCGGGAGGGGCAGTCCATAGCCCTGACGCCGCTGGAGTTCGATCTGCTGGTGGCGCTGGCGCGCAAGCCGTGGCAGGTCTTCACACGCGAGGTGCTGCTGGAGCAGGTGTGGGGGTACCGGCACGCGGCGGACACGCGGTTGGTGAACGTGCATGTGCAGCGGCTGCGTTCCAAGGTCGAGAAGGACCCGGAGCGCCCCGAGATCGTGGTGACCGTGCGCGGCGTGGGTTACAAGGCCGGGCCGAGCTGAGATGACCCGTAACTCCTCGGCTCCGCCCCGTGCCCATGGGGGGCGGAACGTGGGGCGGGAGCCCGATACCTCCAAATTCGGGCGTTTGTGGCGAAGCGGGGTTCTCTTCTCCGACGGGCTGCTCCCGGAGGGCGCGACAGGGCCGGGCGCGCGCCCCATGGTGCGCTTCTTCGTGCGATGGATCCGCAGGCCGCTGCTGCCGGTGATGCGGCTGTGGCGGCGCAACATCCAGTTGCGGGTGGTCGTGGCCACGTTGCTGCTGTCGCTAGGGGTCGTGCTGCTGCTGGGCCTGGTCGTCATCGGTCAGGTCCGCAACGGGCTGCTGGAAGCCAAGGAGAAGACCGCTCAGAGCCAGGCCTCGGGTGGTTTCGCCGCTGCCGAGCACATGGCTGACAGCGCCGACACCGGGCCAGGGGGCACCGTGATCGACGACGGTGGCGGCCGGGGCGCTCGGGGCACCCAGAACTCGGGCACCTGGTTGAACAACCTGGTCGAGCAGCTCGCCAGCGGTGGTCAGGGCGTCTACTCGGTCGTCGCGCTCGGTTCCGACAACGACGAGTCCCCCTTCGTGGGCAACACCTCCACCACCACCCGGGGCCCCCGCTCCACCGGAGACATCCGCCCCGAGGAGAGCGTCCCCGGCGACCTGCGCAAAGCTTTGGACGACGAGCCCGGCCCGCACCGCCGCTACGCCCGCGTCTACCACCAGGACGGCGGCAGCGACCCCGCCTTGATCGTCGGCAAGCGCCTCAACGATGCGCGGGGTACGCCCTACCAGCTCTACTACGTCTTCCCCTTCACGCAGGAGGAGGAGTCGCTGAGCCTCGTCAAGGGGACGCTGGCCACCGCGGGGGTGTTCGTCGTCGTTCTGCTGGGCGCGATCGCGTGGCTGGTGGTGCGGCAGGTGGTGACGCCGGTGCGGATGGCCGCGGGGATCTCCGAGCGGCTGGCGGCCGGGCGGCTCCAGGAGCGGATGAAGGTCACCGGCGAGGACGACATCGCCCGTCTGGGAGAGTCCTTCAACAAGATGGCGCAGAACCTCCAGGTCAAGATCCAGCAGCTGGAGGAGCTCTCCCGGATGCAGCGCCGGTTCGTTTCGGACGTCTCGCACGAGCTGCGCACGCCGCTGACGACGGTGCGGATGGCGGCCGACGTCATCCACGAGGCGCGGGAGGACTTCGATCCGGCGACGGCGCGTTCGGCGGAACTCCTGCTCGGGCAGCTCGACCGGTTCGAGTCGCTGCTGGCCGACCTGCTGGAGATCAGCCGGTTCGACGCGGGCGCCGCCAACCTCGAAGCCGGCCGGGTGGACCTGCGGGACGTGGTGCACCGCGTCGTCGAGGGCTGCGAACCGCTCGCCGAGAGGAAGGGCGGCCGCATCCGGGTCACCGGCGACGAGGAGCCCGTGATCGCCGAGGTGGACGGCCGCAGGATCGAGCGGGTGCTGCGCAATCTGGTCGGCAACGCCGTCGAACACGGGGAGGGCCGCGACGTGGTGGTGCGGCTCGCGGTCGCCGGCGGTGCGGTGGCGGTGGCGGTGCGCGACTACGGGGTCGGCCTCAAGAAGGACGAGGCCGATCGGGTCTTCAACCGCTTCTGGCGGGCGGATCCGGCCAGGGCTCGTACCACCGGGGGCACAGGGCTGGGCCTGTCGATCGCGCTGGAGGACGCCCGGCTGCACGGCGGCTGGCTGCGCGCGTGGGGCGAGCCGGGGAACGGCTCACAGTTCCTGCTCGTCCTGCCGTGCACTGCCGGTGAGCCGCTGCGGGGGTCGCCGCTGCGGCTCGAACCGGAGGACTCGCGCCGTCGGCAGGCACTGGCATCAGCGACCAGCCGTCCCGAGGGCTCCTCCCGTTCCGAGGCGTCTTCCCGTTCCGAGGGCTCGCCGCGTTCCGGTGCTTCCCCTCGCTCCGAGGCTTCCTCCCCTCCCCGCTCCTCTTCCCGCGAGCCGTCCGCCTCACCGGCACCGTCTGTGCCGCTGTCCGCGGTGGCTGGTGCACGCGATCCGGGCGGCCGGACCCAAGGAGAGACCTCACGACCAGCGGAAGGGGAGCGCGAATGAGGAGCGAGCGCCCCTCGATGCGCGCAGCAGCCGCCTCGCACACCGTGCGCCGCTTTCGTGTGCTGCTGGTACTGGCGGCGTGTGCCGGGTTGCTGGCCGGGTGTGCGTCCATGCCCGATGACGGGAGCGTCGATGAGGTCAACTCCTCCCGCCGCGCCGAGGCGGACTCCCAGGTGCGGGTCTACAGCGTCAGCCCGCAGAAGGGCGAGACGCCGAGCCAGATCGTCCGAGGCTTCCTGGAGGCGACCACCAGCGACGAGGCGTCCTTTCCCACCGCGCAGGAGTACCTGACGCGCCGGATGGCGCACGAGTGGGAGCCGTTCGCCTCGACGACCGTCCTCTCGGACGGGCCGAGCACGCACAGGGCACCGCGCCGCAGCGCGATCGCCGGAGGCGGCTACTCCGTCGAGGTCTCCGGTACGCGCATGGCGCAGGTCGACAGCAAACACGCCTACTCGCCTTCCAAGGGCGCGTACCGCGAGGTCTTCCACCTGGCCGAGGTGGACGGCGAGTGGCGCATCGATCAGATGCCGGACGGCCTGCTGCTGGGGGAGTCCGACTTCCAGCGGATCTACCGCCCCGTCAACACGTACTACTACGCACAGCTCGGTCCGGACGCCGACTCGATCACGGACGGGCAGAACGTGCTCGTCGCCGATCCGGTGTATCTGCGTCGGCGCATCAATCCGGTCACCGAAACGGTCTCCGCACTGTTGCAGGGGCCGTCCGGCTGGCTCGATCCGGTGGTGGACTCGGCGTTTCCCACTGGTACCCGGCTGGCACATCCGCAACAGCGCCTGTCGCTCGACGATTCGGGTGTCCTCAGGGTGCAGCTGAACGCGCGGGGTGCCACCGCGAGGGCGGGCCAGTGCGCACGGATGGCGGCCCAGGTCCTCTACGCGGTGCAGGACCAGGCGTCGGCGAAGGTCAGCAAGGTCGAGCTGGCGGGGCCCACGAACCGCGAACTGTGCACCCGTACGCGGGAACAGGTTGCCGCGTACCAGCCCGGCCGTCTCAACGGGAGCGCCAAGCAGGCGTACTTCATCGACGGGGAGCACCGGGTCGCCGCATTCCAGCGCAAGGAGTCCCCGAGCCCCGTCGTAGGGCCACTGGGCAGCGGCCGCGTGGAGATGGGTGCCGTCGCGGCCAACCGGCTCGAAAGCGAGGGGGCTGCCGTCTCACGCGGTCGGCGGGCGCTCTACGTCGCCTCGCTGGAGGGCGGCACGTCCACGGACCTCGGCGAGCCGGTCCTCACCAGCAAGGCCAAGCATGAGAACGACCGGCTGTCGGCCCCCAGTTGGGACGGCCTCGGTGACCTGTGGGTGGCCGACCGGGACCCGGCCGAGCCGCGGTTGCTCCGGCTGCGCGGCGGCAAGGAGGAGCCGGACGAGGTGCGGGTACCCGACCTGGACGAGGACGAGCGCATCGAGTCGCTCCGCATCGCCTCGGACGGGGTGCGCATCGCGCTGCGGGTACGCGGTCAGGACGGGCAGGTCTCGCTCCAGTTGGGGCGGGTGGTGCGCGGGGGCACCGAGCGCCACCCCGAACTGACCGTCGAGCAGCTGCGGCCCATCGCCCCGCATCTGGAAGAGGTCTCCGCCGCATCCTGGGCGGGCGGCAGTCGGCTGGTGGTGGTGGGCCGCGAGTCCGGCAGCGTCCAGCAGGTGCAGTACATGGAGACGGACGGCTCCATCTCGGATCAGCCGGCGCTGCCGGGCATCAACGATGTGACGGGCGTGGCCGCCTCGGAGGACGAGAGCAAGTCGCTGCTGGCCGACTCCGAGGACGGCATCGTGCGGCTGCCGCCGGACGCGAACTGGAAGATGCTGACGGAGACGGGGTCCGCTCCGGCGTATCCGGGCTGATCCCAGGCGTGCGCCCTGGGTTGAGACGGTGCTCGCCCACCCTCGACGAGCTGCGGTCATCGGCGGTCATGGCGACAGGAGTTCGACCGCGAAGGGCCGCACCGACCCCTCCGGTCCGGAGTTTTCCACAGGGGTGGTGACGGTCTCGTGCGGCTGCCACAGTGGAGGCCATGCGGGAGACATGGCAGAGCCTCCCGCGGGAAATCGCAGGTCTGGTGATGCCCATGGGGTGTGCCGGGTGCGGTCGCCCGCGCGAGCGGGACCGTCTGTGCGAAAAGTGCAGCAGCGTGCTGAAGGGCGCGGTGCCGCGGCGGGTATGGCCGTCGCGCGTACCGTCCGGACTGCCTCGGGTGTACGGAGCGCTCACGTACACCGGCGAGGTGCGGGCCGCGCTGCTCGCTCACAAGGAGCGCGGTGCCCTCGGGCTGGCCGCGCCACTGGGAACGGTGCTTGCCGGCGCCGTCCGACTGGCCGTGAACGCACCACGGGCCACCCCGTCCGCCCCTGGGCGTACTGCGATTGCTTCCGTGTCCACCGTCCCCGCACGGTACGGGCCGCCTTCCCGGGGCGGCGGCCCGCACCCGCCGCAGGGCGCGTGCCGGCGGCGGCCCGAGCCGGTGGTGCTCGTGCCGGTGCCGTCCGGGCGGCGGGCCGTCGCGGGGCGGGGGCACGACCCGGTGCGGCGTCTGGCGCAGGAGGCCGCGCGAACCTTACGGAGGGAGGGCATGGCGGTACGGACGCTGTCCGTGCTGCGTCAGCGACGGAGCGTCGCCGACCAGGCCAGGCTGTCCGCGGTGGAGCGGACTGCGAATCTTGCGGGAGCACTGGAGCCGACGCCACTCGGTGCGCGCTCGCTGCGTGCGGGACGTGTGGTGTTGGTGGACGATGTGATGACGACGGGTGCTTCGCTCGCGGAGGCGGCGCGGGCCCTGGGAGGGGTGGCCACGGCTGCGGTGCTCGCGGTGCGCGCGGACGGCTGACCCGGGCGCGGAAATGTTGCCTCGGGAAACCGGATGGGCGGTTGCCGGAACTACCAGATTGAGATCGTCGTTGCAGGTGATACGAGGGATGACTCGCCTGATCGGAGGTACGTGCCAGTAGGGGGTGCCGCGCCTCCTCCGGTAGAGGTACGTTCGGATTGGGTGGCGATCTTCCCTCCGGGGGAGAAGGAGGTGAAACTCGCAAGCCGACCTCGAGCCGGAGGACAGTTCGGCAGAGGCCCGAACCTCCGGCGTCAGTGCACCAAGGACGCCCGCATGACAAGCTGCGGGCCGTCCGGGAACGGAGTTCTGCGTGGACATCGTCGTCAAGGGCCGTAAGACAGAGGTGCCCGACCGGTTCCGCAAGCACGTGGCCGAGAAGCTGGAGAAGGTCAAGAAGCTCGACGGCAAGGTGATCAACCTTGAGGTCGAGGTGGCCAAGGAGCACAACCCCCGGCAGGCCGACCGTTCCGACAGGGTGGAGATCACTCTGCGTACTCGTGGACCGGTCATCCGAGCGGAGGCAGCCGCCTCGGACCCGTATGCGGCGCTGGACCTGGCGGCCGGCAAGCTGGAAGCCCGGATGCGCAAGCAGGCCGACAAGCGTCGCGTCCACCGTGGCGGAAGCCGCGCACCGATGAGTGTGGCGGCGGCGACCGCACACCTCGCGTCGGAACTCAACGGAGAACTCGAAGGGGCCGCCGGATCGGTGGCCGCACCCCCTCAGGAGGCCGACGGACAGCCCTCGGTCAAGAGGGTGGGATCCCTGGAGGTCCAGGGAGAGGGGCCGCTCGTCGTCCGGGAGAAGACCCACGCGGCGGCACCCATGACGCTCGACCAAGCGCTCTACGAGATGGAGTTGGTGGGCCACGACTTCTACCTGTTCGTCGACTCCGAGACCAAGCAGCCCAGTGTCGTCTACCGGCGGCACGGCTACGACTACGGCGTGATCCATCTGGAGCCGGACCCGTTCGTCGAGGAGCCGCCGCCCGGAGCGGGCGGAGCGCTCAGCGGCTGACGGCGGTGTAGTACGGCCCTGGCACAGCCCTGGGAGCCACCGGCTTGATGTTCGCGCCCCCGGCAGGGTCTCGGAACCCGGCCGGGGGCGCCGACGTGAGTAACATCAAGAACCGCACCAACCTCCGTTGCCCATAGCGGGGTTGGTGCGGGAGACAGGGTGCAGGGGGAGGAACGATGGTGGACAGCTTCGGGCCCGTGATGCCCATGCCCGATGCACACCCGAGTCCGGTGGCCGAGGTGGACTCGCGCGAACGGGAACGGCGGTGCCAGGAACCGATCAGGGTGCTGGTCGTGGACGATCATGCGCTCTTTCGGCGGGGGCTGGAGATCGTGCTGGCGCAGGAGGAGGACATCGAGGTCGTCGGGGAGGCCGGGGACGGCGCCGAGGCGGTCGACAAAGCGGCCGACCTGCTGCCGGACATCGTGCTGATGGATGTGCGGATGCCCAAGCGGGGCGGTATCGAGGCGTGCACCTCCATCAAGGAGGTGGCGCCCAGTGCGCGCATCATCATGCTGACCATCAGCGACGAGGAGGCCGACCTCTACGACGCGATCAAGGCGGGGGCCACCGGCTACCTCCTCAAGGAGATCTCCACGGACGAGGTCTCCACCGCCATCCGGGCCGTGGCCGACGGGCAGTCGCAGATCAGCCCCTCGATGGCGGCCAAGCTGCTGACCGAGTTCAAGTCGATGATCCAGCGCACCGACGAGAGCAAGCTGGTCCCCGCGCCCCGGCTCACCGAGCGGGAGCTGGAGGTCCTGAAGCTGGTCGCGACCGGCATGAACAACCGCGACATCGCCAAAGAGTTGTTCATCAGCGAGAACACCGTCAAGAACCATGTGCGCAACATC
Source organism: Streptomyces sp. CNT360 (assembly GCF_000424785.1). Classification (NCBI taxonomy): domain Bacteria; kingdom Bacillati; phylum Actinomycetota; class Actinomycetes; order Kitasatosporales; family Streptomycetaceae; genus Streptomyces; species Streptomyces sp. CNT360. The sequence continues at coordinate 14,949 of NZ_AUKO01000021.1, forward strand.
CTGGAGAAGCTGCAGCTCCACTCCCGGATGGAAGCTGTCGTCTACGCGATGCGGGAGAAGATTCTGGAGATCCGCTGAGCCGGGTCGGGGCCGATGCCCGCCTGTGGGTGGCGCCCCGGGCGTGACGTGGCGGTCGACGGACCCACCGGACGTCGGGTGGTCAGGGCGCCGGGTCAGAGGCCGAGGGCGTCGAGGGCGGCGCGTAGCTGGGGGCGGAGCGGTTCGGGTGCGCAGCGTTCGACCCGTACCGTGTCGCAGCCCACCCAGGCGGCGGCCTCGCGCAGCGCCCGCGCCATCGGCTCCACGGCCCCGGGGCCCTCCATCGAGAGCTGGCGGGCGACCAGGGTCGTCCCCTCCCGGGCCGGGTCCACGCGGCCGCGCAGCCTGCCGCCGGTGAGCAGCGGCATGGCGAAGTACCCGTGCACCCTCTTCGGCTTCGGTACGTAGGCCTCCAGCCTGTGGGTGAAACCGAAGATCCGCTCGGTGCGGGGACGGTCCCACACGAGGGAGTCGAAGGGGGAGAGCAGCGTGGTGCGGTGCCGGCCGCGCGGGGAGCTCTCCAGCGCCGCCGGGTCGGCCCAGGCGCGTCTCGGCCAGCCGTGGACCTCGACCGGCACCAGGCCGGTGTCCGCCACGACGGAGTCGACCTGCTCGGCCTTGAGCCGGTGGTAGTCGGCCAGGTCGGCGCGGGTGGCGACGCCCAGCGCGGTACCCGCCTGGGACACCAGGCGGCGCAGGCATGCGCGGTCGTCCAGGTCGTCATGGAGGAGCGCTGCGGGGACGGCGCGCTCGGCCAGGTCGTAGACGCGCTTCCAGCCCTGTCGCTCGGTGACGACGACCTCTCCGATGTCCAGCAGCCACTCCACCGCGATCTTGCGCTCGGACCAGTCCCACCACTCGCCGCCCTTGCGGCCGCCGCCCAGCCCGGCCGTCGTCAGCGGCCCCTCTGCGCGGAGCTGCTCGCGGACGGCGGCGCAGGAGGCTTCGCGGTCCTGCATCACGTGCCAGCGGTGTCCTCGCTCGCGGAAGGCCCGGCGGCGGAAGGCGAAGTGCGGCCATTCCTCGATCGGCAGCACGCAGGCGGCGTGCGACCAGTACTCGAAGCTGTGGGCGCCCGTCCAGTACGCCGCCTCCACCGCCTCCCGGCCCACGGAGCCCAGCCGGGCGTAGGGCACCAGCTCGTGGGAGCGGGCCAGTACCGAGATGGTGTCGAGCTGCACCGCACCCAGGTCGCGCAGCACTCCGCGCACGCCCGCGCGGCGGTCGGGCGCGCCCAGCAGGCCCTGGGCGCGCAGCGCGATGCGGCGAGCCTCGTCGGCCGTCAGGCAGACCTCGGGCGAGGGGGTGGCGGTGGAGGCGGTGACGGTCGGGCCTGTCGTCATGCCGCCCACCCTAGGCGGGCCCACTGACAGTCCCGAGCGGACCGGCTGTCGGCCCGAAGTGGAGCCGCCGGTGGCCGACTTCCGGAGCCGGCGGCGGCGAAGGTACGCCCGGCAGGAAGGGACTCCCGACCGGAGCGGAGCTGTGGTGGCTAGCCCCGCGCCGGGGGCGCGTAAGCGGAGGGCAGGTACGGGGTGTGCAGGGGGAGTCCTCGGTCGGAGGGGAGCAGCGCGGCGATGCGGGCGTCACGGCGTGTTCCTCTGTGCGCGATACGTGCCCGCTGGACGCCCTCCTCGACGAAACCGAGCCGCAGGGCCACGGCGCGTGACCCCTCGTTGCCGACCTGGGCGACCCATTCGAGCCGTTCCACGCCCAGCGAGGTGAACGCCCACGCGGCGACCGCGTGCCCGGCCTCGACCGTGTAGCCCTTGCGGCGCTGCCCCCTCGCCGTCCAGAAGCCCAGCTCGGCCTGGCGTTCTGCGGTCCGCAGGGTGGCGAGCCGGACCAGACCCATGGAGCCCACCAGTTGACCGTCGTGGGTGAAGACGCCGAAGTTGTAGGCGGTGTCGTCCTGCCAGCCGGCTGGGCAGGCCCCGCAGACGAACTCCTCGGCGTCTGCGTGCGTGTACGGTTCCGGGACGGGAACGTAACGCTGGATGTCGGGATCGTCACACGCGGCGGCCACGACCTCGACGTCTCCTTCGTCGAACGGACGCAGCAGGAGACGCTCGGTGCGTAGTGTGGTGGGCTCCATGGTCCGATTGTGCCGTTCGGTCCCGGGGCACCTTCCGGGCCTCCGGCACGTTGGGGGTACAGGGGCAGTCGTCCCTCGCATACGATGGCCGGTGCGGTTCAGGCCCTCAGCAAGGAGAGGACCTCGCGGATCCGCACCGGACATCCGCACTGACCCGTGCAGACCGTGCCAGGCCCGACCGGCAAGGAGCCACCCTAAGTGTCCGTCTTCGGCAAGCTCATGCGCGCAGGTGAAGGGAAGATCCTGCGCAAGCTGGACCGCGTCGCGCGGCAGGTGAATTCCATCGAAGAGGACTTCGTCGACCTGTCGGACGCCGAGCTGCGCGCGCTCACGGATGAGTACAAGGAACGGTACGCGGAGGGTGAGTCCCTCGACGACCTGATGCCGGAGGCCTTCGCGACCGTCCGCGAGGCCGCCAAGCGCGTGCTGGGTGAGCGGCACTACGACGTGCAGCTCATGGGAGGCGCCGCGCTGCATCTCGGCTACGTCGCCGAGATGAAGACCGGTGAGGGCAAGACCCTGGTCGGCACGCTGCCGGCGTACCTGAACGGGATCTCCGGTGACGGTGTGCACATCGTCACGGTCAACGACTACCTGGCGCAGCGCGACTCCGAGTGGATGGGCCGCGTGCACCGGTTCCTCGGCCTGACGGTCGGCTGCATCGTGGCCAACATGAGCCCGGCCGAGCGCCGCGAGCAGTACGCGTGCGACATCACCTACGGCACGAACAACGAATTCGGGTTCGACTACCTGCGCGACAACATGGCGTGGTCGAAGGACGAACTGGTCCAGCGGGGTCACAACTTCGCCATCGTCGACGAGGTCGACTCCATCCTCGTCGACGAGGCCCGTACGCCGCTGATCATCTCCGGCCCCGCCGACCAGGCCACGAAGTGGTACAGCGACTTCGCGAAGCTCGTCAAGCGCCTGGAGAAGGGCGAGCCGGGCGACCCGCGCACCCAGAAGCCCGAGACGGGCGACTACGAGGTGGACGAGAAGAAGCGCACCGTCGCCATCCACGAGTCGGGTGTCGCCAAGGTCGAGGACTGGCTGGGCATCGACAACCTCTACGAGTCGGTCAACACGCCACTGGTGGGGTATCTCAACAACGCGATCAAGGCCAAGGAGCTCTACAAGAACGACAAGGACTACGTCGTCATGGACGGCGAAGTCATGATCGTCGACGAGCACACCGGCCGTATCCTGGCCGGCCGCCGCTACAACGAGGGCATGCACCAGGCGATCGAGGCCAAGGAAGGCGTCGAGATCAAGGACGAGAACCAGACGCTCGCCACGATCACCCTCCAGAACTTCTTCCGCCTCTACAACACGCTCTCCGGCATGACCGGTACGGCCATGACGGAGGCGGCCGAGTTCCACCAGATCTACAAGCTCGGCGTGGTCCCGATCCCGACCAACCGGCCGCTGGCCCGTAAGGACCAGGCAGACCTGATCTACCGCACCGAGGTCTCCAAGTTCGACGCGGTGGTCGACGACATCGTCGAGAAGCACGAGAGCGGCCAGCCGATCCTGGTGGGCACCACTTCGGTCGAGAAGTCGGAGTACCTCTCCAAGCAGCTCACCAAGCGCGGTGTCACCCACCAGGTGCTGAACGCGAAGAACCACGAGCGCGAGGCCCTGATCGTCGCCGAGGCCGGCCGCAAGGGCGCCGTCACGGTCGCCACCAACATGGCAGGACGCGGTACCGACATCAAGCTCGGCGGAAACGCCGAGGGCATGGCGGAGAACGAGCTGCGCACGCGCGGGCTCGACCCCAACGACCACCCGGAGGAGTGGGCCGCCGCGCTGCCCGCCGCCCTGGAGAAGGCCGAGAAGTCGGTCAAGTCGGCAGTGGACGAGGTCAAGGAGCTCGGCGGGCTGTACGTGCTGGGCACCGAGCGCCACGAGTCGCGCCGGATCGACAACCAGCTGCGCGGCCGCTCCGGACGCCAGGGCGACCCGGGCGAGTCCCGCTTCTACCTCTCCCTGGGCGACGACCTGATGCGGCTGTTCAAGGCGCAGATGGTCGAGCGCGTGATGTCGATGGCCAACGTGCCCGACGACGTGCCGATCGAGAACAAGATGGTCACCCGCGCCATCGCCTCCGCACAGTCCCAGGTCGAGCAGCAGAACTTCGAGATCCGCAAGAACGTCCTCAAGTACGACGAGGTGCTCAACCGGCAGCGCGAGGTCATCTACGGCGAGCGCCGCCGCGTCCTGGAGGGCGAGGACCTGCACGAGCAGGTGCGGCACTTCATGGACGACACCATCGAGGCCTACGTCCAGGCCGAGACCGTCGAGGGGTTCGCCGAGGAGTGGGACCTCGACCGGCTGTGGAGCGCATTCAAGCAGCTCTACCCGGTCAAGGTGACGATCGAGGAGCTGGAGGACGCCGCGGGCGACCGCGAGGGCATCACGGCCGACTTCATCATCGAGTCCGTCAAGGACGACATCCACGAGCAGTACGACGCCCGTGAGAAGGAGCTCGGCTCCGAGATCATGCGGGAGCTGGAGCGGCGCGTGGTCCTGTCGGTGCTCGACCGCAAGTGGCGCGAGCACCTGTACGAGATGGACTACCTCCAGGAAGGCATCGGCCTGCGCGCGATGGCCCAGAAGGACCCGCTGGTCGAGTACCAGCGGGAGGGCTACGACATGTTCCAGGCCATGATGGACGGCATCAAGGAGGAGTCCGTCGGCTACCTGTTCAACCTGGAGGTCCAGGTCGAGCAGCAGGTCGAGGAGGTGCCGGTCGAGGAGACCGTGCCGGCGCCGTCCCTGGAGAAGGAGGACGAGCCCCGCGACGCCGTGCCGGCCGGTGCGGGCGCCGGTCCGGCCCCGGCGATCCACGCCAAGGGCCTCGACCAGCCGCAGCGCCCCGACCGTCTGCACTTCTCCGCGCCCACCGCCGAGGGCGGCGTGGTCGAGGGCGACCTGGACGCCGGTGCCGGTACGGACGGGGACGAGACCGGCCCCATCCGCTCCCAGGCCGACGGCCTGACCCGGGCCGAGCGGCGCAAGGCCCAGAAGGGCCGCAAGAAGCGCAAGTAGGCCCCGAGAGGAGCGGGTCGGCACTTCGGCCGCTCCCGCTCCGGGTACGGCTGCATGGAGGCACAGGACGAGGGGCCGGGCACAGCGTTGCCCGGCCCCTCGTCCTGTGCGCCCGGTCCGTGATGCCCCGTGCGTCTGTGGCCCGCCGTGCGGCGTGCAGGCGCTCGGCCGGGGCCGCCCCTTCCGGCGAGCGTCCGCCCAGGCGGGGCTTCGGAGCGAGGGGGCTTCAACTGGTCGTGACGTCGAGCTCCAGGGCGGTGCAGCGCCAGCGGTCGTTGCGGTGTTCGAGGCGGAAGGCCATGGCGTGTTGCCGGGATCCGGTGGCGATGCGGGCGAAGGCCTCGATGACGCCGGGGCGGACCTGGCTGCCGCGGGCTTCGAGTACGGCAGGGGTGGTGCGGTCGGTGCCCCGGGGGCGGAGCGGGGCACCGGGGGCCAGGGCGGTGAGCTGTTCGTAGGCCTCGTCCACGGCGTGGCCGAGGAGGGTGTGGACGGGGCACTGTCCGCTCAGCACGAGCAGCAGGCGGCGGGCGAACCAGTACGGCGGACGGCGTTCCCGTGCGCGGTGTGCGGCGGCGCGCAGCGCCGACTCCGCGGGGCGGCGGCTGTCGCGCCGCGTCGGCGGCCGGGTCGGTGCCGGGCTCGGTGTGCGCCGGCGCGGTCGGCGCCCGGGCGCTGACGCGGAGATGGGCGTGGTCATGGGCTCCCCCGTGGAGGTGGCATGGGCAGGCGGGCTGCGATACCGGCCGGTAACCGGCGGCTGGCAACGGTTGTAGCCGTGCGGCGCGGCGTCGGGCAATGAGGCGGTGGCGCCGGAGAGGGGCCAGGAGAAGTTCCCCTATCAGGATGGGGGCCGGACTCACGTTGACGAGGCCCCCGTCTCCACCTGCGGGTTTGTACGGGCGTTCGGTGGGGCGAGCGGAGGCGGCTGCCCGTATGCTGACGGGCAGACGGTTCCCGGCGATACACGAAAGCGGCAGCCATGCGCGTCTACGTCCCTCTGACCTTGCCCGCACTGTCCCAGGCGCACGGTCGGGGAGAGCTGGGGCCGGCTCCCTTCGAGGCCTACGCGGTGACCGCGGGGCTGCGCGCGTGGTGGGGGTCCCAGGACGAGGAGGAGCTGGAGTACGCGGCCCTCGGGCTCGCTGCCGCGGCCTCGTTGCGGCTGCTGGCCCAGGACGGGGCGGCCACCCGGCGCCGTGTCGTCGTGGTGGCCGAGGCCGCCGACGCCACCGTCGCCGTGGAGGACCACGCGGAGGCGGCCGAGGGCGAGGGGGACGGCGCGGAGCTGGTGGGCCGGGTGCGGCTCACCGCTGTCGTACCGCTGGCCAAGGCGGCGGCCGTGCACCTCGACGCCGAGGACGCGGTCGAGGCGGTGACGGCGGCGGTGGACGCGATGCCGACTGCCGCGGCCGGGGACGCGAAGGCGCAGGCGGTCGTGGACCGTGCCGACGAGCACGAGCTGCTCTGGTTCGCCACGCAGGAGATCCCGGCCCTCGTCCCCTGACCCGCTCCACCGGGTCTGCCGAATCGGCTCGCCAAGCCGGTCCGGCTCGTCCGCCGGTCCGGCTTGTCCGCCGGTCCGGCTCGTCTGCCGAATCGGCTTGTCCGCCGGTCCGGCGGGCCCGGCGGGCCTGGCTTGTCCGCGGCCCCGGCGTCCTGGCTGCCCTTCCGCCCCGCGCTCCCCGACGCGCTGCCCGACTCCGCGGCTGCGGCAGGTACCGGATTGTCAGTGCTGCGCCGTACCGTCGAGTGCATGGTCTTGGGGAAGCAATCGCCGCAGCCGCACCGCAGCGTGCTGCGGCCCGCGCACATCGTGTGGGACTGGAACGGCACGCTGCTGCACGACATCCACACGGTCGTCGAGGCGACGAACGCCGCCTTCGGCGAGCTGGGGCTGCCGACGCTCACCCTGGAGCGGTACCGGGAGTTGTACTGCGTGCCGGTGCCGCGCTTCTACGAGCGGCTGTTCGGCCGGATGCCCACCGAGGACGAGTGGCTGGTCATGGACGAGACCTTCCACCGCCACTACTGGGCCCGCATCGCCGGTGCGGGTCTGGCGGAGGGCGCTGCGGAGCTGCTGGCGTCCCGGCAGGCGGCGGGCCGGACCCAGTCGCTGTGCTCGCTCGCGCCGCACGACCGCCTGCTGCCGCTGCTGCGGACGTACGGCATCGACGGCCACTTCCTGCGGGTCGACGGAGCCGTCGGCGCGTCGGGTGGGGGCAAGGCCGCTCAGATGGTGCGGCACCTGGCCGCGCTGCAGGGGATCGAGCCCGGTCGCGCCGTGGTGATCGGGGACGCGGTGGACGACGCGCTGGCGGCGGCCCATGCGGGGGCGCGTGCGGTGCTCTACACCGGGGGTTCCCACAGCAGAGCCAGCCTGGAGGAGGCCGGGGTGCCGGTCGTCGACACCCTGGCGGAGGCGGTGGAGACGGCGGAGCGGCTGGCCCGCGAGGTGGAGGAGGCCGCGGGGGAGAGCGCAGCCCGCGAGGTGGAGGAGAAGGCGAGGCAGACAGTGGCGGAGGAGACGTGACCTCGGGGGACGGCAGCGCATGGCGGGCGCCCGGTGGCACACCGCCGTTTCGCCGGGAATGTCGTTGCCCGTCCCGCCGACTGCTCCTGGAGCGTGACGGATGAGCAACCAGCAGTCGGATCTGTCCGGATGGGCCAAAACGATCTCTTTCGTACCCCTCTTTGTACACATAAGGGCCATCACGCTCGGGCGCCGGAGAGCGATAGCCTTGCCTACGTGATCAGCGCGATATCCACCGGAGGGTCCGTTCGCGGGCGTCGCTCCGTACAGCGCCCCCTGCGCGACCGCGCGCGGGGCGCCGCTGGTCGTCTCTCCCGGCGCTGCGGCGGACCACAGCGGACACCCCGCGTCCCGGCGCCGTGCCCTAGCCATCCCGACGTCACGCAACGGCGCGCGACAGGAGCCAGAGGACATGCAGAGCAAGCTGGAAGAAGCAAAAGCCGAGCGGCTGGCGGAAGCCGCACGGGTGGCTGAACAGAGCCCGGCCCAAGGGCGCCACCCGGTCAAGGGCCCACAGGGCCCCCAGGACGGGGACCTTGGCGCGTATCTCCAGCGGTACTACCTGCACACGGCGCCGGAGGACCTCACCGACCGCGACCCGGTCGACATCCTCGGCGGCGCTCTCGCCCACTACCGCCTCGCCCAGGAGCGGCCGCAGGGTACGGCGAACGTCCGCGTGTACTCGCCGTCGATCGACGAGAACGGCTGGTCGTGCACGCACTCGGTGATCGAGGTCGTGACGGACGACATGCCGTTCCTGGTGGACTCGGTCACCAATGAGCTCTCCCGCCAGGGGCGCGGCATCCACGTCGTCATCCACCCGCAGATGGTGGTGCGCCGGGATCTGACCGGCAAGCTGCTGGAGGTCCTCGCCGTCGGCCGGGACGACGTCGCGGCGCAGCAGGCCGAGGCGGCGCAGCAGGCGGGCGCGGCCTCCCAGGAGTCCGGCAAGCGGCAGGCCAAGGAGAAGCGCGAGAAGCTGCCGCACGACGCGCTGGTGGAGTCCTGGATCCACGTGGAGATCGATCGCGAGACGGACCGCGACGACCTCAAGGACATCACCTCCGACCTGCGCCGTGTCCTCTCGGACGTGCGCGAGGCCGTCGAGGACTGGCAGAAGATGCGCGGCGCCGCGCTGCGCATCGGGGACGAGCTGGCCGAGGAGCCGACCGACGATCTGCCGCAGGAGGAGATCGACGAGGCGCGGGAGCTGCTGCGCTGGCTCGCGGACGATCACTTCACCTTCCTGGGCTACCGCGAGTACGAACTGGACGCGGAGCAGGAGCAGGGCAAGGACGACAAGGAGGGTGAGGAGCTGGCCCTCACCCCGCTGCCCGGCACGGGGCTGGGCATCCTGCGGTCCGACCCGCAGCAGCCCGGCGACCAGGGGCACCCGGTCTCGCCCTCGTTCAACCGGCTGCCCGCCGATGCGCGGGCCAAGGCGCGTGAGCACCGGATGCTGGTGCTCACGAAGGCCAACAGCCGCTCCACCGTGCACCGTTCCTCGTACCTGGACTACGTGGGCGTCAAGAAGTTCGACGCCGAGGGCAACGTGGTGGGGGAGCGCCGTTTCCTGGGCCTGTTCTCCTCCGCGGCCTACACCGAGTCGGTGCGCCGCGTGCCGGTGATCCGGCGGAAGGTCTCCGACGTGCTGGACGGTGCGGGCTTCACCCCGGACAGCCACGCGGGCCGCGACCTGCTGCAGATCCTGGAGACGTACCCGCGCGACGAGCTGTTCCAGACGCCGGCCGACGAGCTGCGCTCCATCGTCACCTCGGTGCTCTACCTCCAGGAGCGCCGCAAGCTGCGCCTGTTCCTGCGCCAGGACGAGTACGGGCGCTACTACTCGGCGCTGGTCTACCTGCCCCGTGACCGGTTCACCACGGGGGTGCGGCTGCGGCTGACGGACATCCTCACCGAGGAACTGGGCGGCACCAGCGTCGACTTCACCGCGTGGAACACCGAGTCGGTGCTCTCCCGGCTGCACTTCGTCATCCGGGTGCGTCCGGGCGCCGAGCTGCGTCAGACGACGGACGCGGAGGTCGACCGCATCGAGGAGCGGCTGGCCGAGGCTGCGCGCTCGTGGGCGGACGGTTTCAGCGAGGCGCTGGTTGCCGAGTGCGGCGAGGAGCAGGCCGCCGAGCTGGCGCAGAAGTACGCCAACTCCTTCCCGGAGGGCTACAAGGCGGACTTCTCGCCCCGCGCGGCGGTTGCCGACCTGCAGCACATCGAGCAGCTCGTGCGCGGGGGCGACGAGGAGGACTTCGCGCTGAGCCTGTACGAGCCGGTCGGTGCGGCTCCGGGCGAGCGCCGTTTCAAGATCTACCGGACGGGCCGCCCCGTCTCGCTCTCGGCGGTGCTGCCGGGGTTGCAGGCGATGGGCGTCGAGGTGGTGGACGAGCGGCCGTACGAGCTGCGCTGCGCGGACCGGTCGCACGCGTGGATCTACGACTTCGGGCTGCGGATGCCGGACCAGCAGCGCGGCCTGGACGAGGAGGCGCGCGAGCGGTTCCAGGAAGCGTTCGCGGCGGTGTGGACGGGCCGCGCGGAGAACGACGGATTGAACGCGCTGGTGCTGTCGGCGGGGCTGACCTGGCGGCAGGCGATGGTGCTGCGGGCCTACGCGAAGTACCTGCGGCAGGCGGGGGCGACCTTCAGCCAGTCCTACATCGAGGACACCCTGCGCGGGAACGTGCACACCACGCGGCTGCTGGTCAGCCTGTTCGAGGCCCGTCTGGACCCGACGCGCAGGCGGGCCGGATTCGAGCTGACCGACGGCATCCTGGAGGAGCTCAACGGGGCGCTGGACCAGGTCGCCAGCCTGGACGAGGACCGCATCCTGCGCTCGTTCCTCACCGTCATCAGCGCCACTCTGCGCACCAACTACTTCCAGTTGGCCGACAGCGGTGAGCCGCACACCTATGTGTCGATGAAGCTGGACCCGCAGGCCATTCCGGAGCTGCCGGCGCCGCGGCCCAAGTACGAGATCTGGGTGTACTCGCCGCGCGTGGAGGGCGTCCACCTGCGGTTCGGCAAGGTGGCGCGCGGCGGTCTGCGCTGGTCGGACCGGCGGGAGGACTTCCGCACCGAGATCCTGGGCCTGGTCAAGGCGCAGGAGGTCAAGAACACCGTGATCGTCCCGGTGGGCGCCAAGGGCGGCTTCGTCGGCAAGCAGCTGCCCGACCCGGCGGTGGACCGCGACGCGTGGCAGGCCGAGGGCATCGCCTGCTACAAGACGTTCATCTCCGGTCTGCTGGACGTCACCGACAACCTGGTGGCCGGGGAGGTCGAGCACCCCAAGGACGTGGCGCGGCACGACGAGGACGACACCTACCTGGTCGTCGCCGCGGACAAGGGCACCGCCACGTTCTCCGACATCGCCAACGAGGTCGCGAACGCCTACGGCTACTGGCTGGGTGACGCCTTCGCCTCCGGCGGCTCGGCGGGCTACGACCACAAGGGCATGGGCATCACGGCGCGCGGCGCCTGGGAGTCGGTCAAGCGGCACTTCCGCGAGCTGGGCCACGACACCCAGACGCAGGACTTCACGGTCGTCGGCGTCGGTGACATGTCCGGCGACGTGTTCGGCAACGGCATGCTGCTCTCGGAGCACATCCGGCTGGTGGCCGCCTTCGATCACCGGCACATCTTCCTCGACCCCGATCCGGACGCGGCCACCTCCTACGCGGAGCGGCGCCGGCTGTTCGAGCTGCCGCGCTCCTCGTGGGCGGACTACGACACCGAACTGATCTCGGCCGGTGGCGGCATCCACCCGCGCAACGCCAAGTCGGTGCCGATCACCCCGCAGGTGCGGGAGGCGCTGGGCATCGAGCAGGGCGTCACCAAGATGACCCCGCACGAGCTGATGCGGGCCATCCTGACGGCCCCCGTCGACCTGCTGTGGAACGGCGGTATCGGTACCTACGTCAAGGCCTCCACGGAGAGCGACGCGGACGTCGGCGACAAGGCCAACGACGCGATCCGGGTGGACGGCCAGGATCTGCGGGTGAAGGTCGTCGGCGAGGGCGGCAACCTGGGCTGCACCCAGCTCGGCCGGATCGAGTTCGCCACGAGCGGCGGCCGGATCAACACCGACGCCATCGACAACAGCGCCGGTGTGGACACCTCCGACCACGAGGTGAACATCAAGATCCTGCTCAACTCGGTGGTGGCCGACGGTGACATGACCGTCAAGCAGCGCAACAAGCTGCTGGCCCAGATGACGGACGAGGTCGGCGAGCTGGTGCTGCGCAACAACTACGCGCAGAACGCTGCCCTGTCCAACTCGCTGGCGCAGGCCCCCAGCCTGCTGCTGGCCAGCCAGCGGCAGATGCGCAGGCTCGCCAAGGAGGGCAAGCTCGACCGGCAGCTGGAGTTCCTGCCCTCGGACCGGCAGATCCGCGAGCGGCTGAACAACGGCGAGGGGCTCACCCAGCCGGAGATCGCCGTGCTGCTGGCGTACACGAAGATCACCGTGACGGACGAGCTGGTCGGCACGTCGCTGCCGGACGACGCGTACCTCAAGCGGCTGCTGTACTGCTACTTCCCCGAGGCGCTGCGCGAGCGCTTCGCGCAGCAGATCGAGGCGCACGCGCTGCGCCGCGAGATCGTCACGACCGTGCTGGTCAACGACACCGTCAACGTGGCCGGTTCCACCTTCGTGCACCGTATGAAGGAGGAGTCGGGCGCCCTGACGGAGGAGATCGTGCGCGCCCACACGGCGGCGCGGGCCATCTTCCGGCTGGGCGACATCTGGGACGAGGCCGAGTCGCTGGACAACCAGGTCCCGGCGAACGTGCTCACGGACGTGCGGCTGCGTTCCCGCCAGCTCGTGGAGCGCGGCACCCGCTGGCTGCTGAACAACCGTCCGCAGCCGCTGCTGCTGGCCGAGACGATCGAGCTGTTCTCCGAGCGCGTCGAGGCGGTCTGGGCGGAGCTGCCCAAGCTGCTCAAGGGCGACGACCTCACCTGGCATCAGCGGGTGTTCGACAAGCTGTCGGGCGCGGGCGTCCCGGCCGAGCTGGCGCAGCGGCTGGCGGGTTCGGCGGCGGCGTTCTCCGCGCTGGACGTGGTCGCCGTCGCGGACCGTACCGGCAAGGAGCTGATGGACGTGGCCGAGGTCTACTTCGACCTCGCCGACCGGCTGGGCATCACCCAGCTCCAGGGCCGCGTCAGCGAGCTGCCGCGGGCCGACCGCTGGCAGTCCATGGCGCGCTCCTCCATCCGTGAGGACCTGTACGCGGCGCACCAGCTGCTGACGGCGGACGTGCTGGCCGCGGGCAACGGGGCGGACACCCCCGAGCAGCGGTACCAGGCGTGGGAGGAGAAGAACCGCGCCATCCTGGTCCGCGCCCGCGGGACCCTGGACGAGATCCAGGGCTCGGAGACGTTCGACCTGGCGAACCTCTCGGTGGCGATGCGGACGATGCGCACGCTGCTGCGCAGCAACCGCTGAGCCGACCGCTGAGTCCGCTGTCCGTGACCGCCGTGCCGGAGGGTGCCTCCCTCCGGCACGGCGGTCACGCTTTCGGCCCTCCATGACGCGACGGGTTCCCGTGGTGCTGCCTACCGTGGAGTGGTGGGTGCGCTTGTGGACGACGCGAACGGCGCGGACGACGCGAACGGCGCGGACGGTGGAAACGGGGCGGACAGTCCGGAGGGCACGGGTGGCCCGGACGGCGTCGCGGAGGAGCCGGCCGACACCTTGGTACTCGAACCCGTACGCGACGACGGCCGCCTCGACGGTGCCCGTGGCCGCGGGGAGAGCGCCGAGGCGGTGCGGCAGCGGCAAGAACGCGCCGCCCGGGTGCGGGACCGCCTCCGGACGCTGGTGACACTCGCCCTGCTGGCCTGCGGCTACCTGCTCCAGGTGGCCGGCGTCGTCGGCAGCCGGGCGGCGCCGCTCGTGTGCGGGGCGGCCCTCGGGCTGCTGACCGAGGTGCTGCTGCCGAGCCGCGCGCGGCGGACGGCGCGGCAGCTGGGCCGGGCCCAGTTCACGCCGCCGGTCCGCCAGATGCTGCGGGACGCGCTGCTGGTGGGCGGCCTGGGCAGCCTCGATATGCTGCGGCCCGCCGGGACGGCCGTGCTGCTGGGCGCCGTACTGCTGTACTGGGCGCTGCACTTCTTCTGCCAGGGGCTGGCCGGGTCCGTACGGGCGCGCAGGAAGCTGCCGGTCGTCACCCGCAACATCGACGCCGGTGCGCTCGGGCTGACCACCTCGCCGCTGCCCCTGTTCGCCGAGCGCGCGACGCTGCGGCTCACCGGGGCCGCCGCGCTGACGACGGCCGGGATGGGCGCCTCGGCGGTCACCGGCGACCTGTGGTGGGCGACGGCGGCGCTCCTCGGCTGCTGCGCGGGGATGCTGGCCGGCATCCTGTGGCTGGCCCGCTGGCTGCTGCCCGCCAAGCGGGTGGTCGACGAGGCGGAGGCGCTCGCCTGGCTGGACGCGTGGCTGGCGGAGTACCGGCCGACGGTGGGCATGTACTTCTCCGGCGGCAGCGCCTCGGCGTACCAGGCGAACATGTGGCTGAGCACCCTGGCCGAGCTGGAGGGGCGGCCGCTGATCGTGCTCCGCGAGCGGTTCATGGTGCAGAAGATCGACACCACCGACGTGCCGATCCTGTGCCTGCCGAAGGTCTCGCACCTGATGCGGCTGGAGCACTCCACGCTGAAGGTGCTGCTGCACCCGGCGAACTCCGGCAAGACCTCGCAGGTGCTGCGCATCCCGACCCTCAAGCACGCCTTTATCAACCACGGCGAGTCCGACAAGCTCGCCTCCTGCAACCCGTACGCCAAGGCCTACGACCAGGTGTGGGTGGCCGGTGAGGCGGCCCGCGAGCGGTACGCGCGGGCCCAGGTTGGGGTGGAGGACAAGGACGTGGTGGAGGTGGGCCGCCCGCAGCTCGCCCCCATCGAGGCCGCGGGCGCCCGGCCGGTCGGCAACCGCGCGGGCTGCCTGACGGTGCTGTACGCCCCCACGTGGGAGGGGTTCACCGACGATCCGGGCAACACCTCGGTGCTGGTGGCGGGGGAGGCGATCGTCTCCGCGCTGCTGGCCGATCCCGGGGTGCGGCTGCTGTACAAGCCGCACCCCATGACCGGCACGGTCGACCCCCGCGCGGGTGAGGCCGACCGGCGGATTCGGGCCCTGATCCGGGAGGCGAACACCGGGCGGGACGGCGAGCAGCCGGAGGCGGAGGCGTCGGCCGCACTGGCCCGGGCGGCCGCCCGGCTGGCGGCACTCACCCGTACGGAAGTGGGTCCGCACGCCGACGAGGTGGAGCGGATGCTGCGTCAACCCGCGCCAGAACCCGGACGTGCCCGGGCGGCGGCGGAGGCCGTAGGGGACTGGGAGGAGGCGTACTGGGCGGCCACACCCGCCTGGGAGCACCAGGTCGTCACGGATACAGGGCCGGGGCTCTTCTCCTGCTTCAACGAGGCCGACGTGCTGGTTTCGGACGTCTCCTCCGTCGTCTCGGACTGGCTCAGCAGCGAGAAGCCGTACGCGGTCGCCAACACCAGCGGGCTGGACGACGACAGCTTCCGGGCCGCCTGCCCCACCGTGCAGGCCGCCACCGTCCTGGGCCCCGACGGTCACGGCATCGGTGACCTGCTGCACAGCGTCCGCAACCCGCGCAAGGACACGCTCGCTGCGGCCCGTGCCGCGCTGAAGGTGCGGCTGCTGGGCCCGGCCGAGCCCTCGTCCCTGACCCGCTTCAAGCGAGCCGTGCAGGCGTTGGTGCGGGAGGCGGAGCAGCGCGAGGAGCGGGTCCGCGCGGCCGCCGCGGCCGTGACTCCGGCGGCCGGACTGTCGGCGCCCGCCGCGCCCACCGCGTCCGGTGAGCCCGGTGAGCCCGGTGAGCAGGGTGAGCAGGGTCAGGCGCTGGTCGAGGCGCTCGGCGAGGAGGAGCGGGACGAGCGGTCCTGAGTGCCCGGGGCGGCCTGGCCGGCCCGCGCCGCCTCGACGCCCTGCTCGGACGCGGCCTGCTTCTCCTGGGGCCGCACCACCGTCTTGAGGGTGAGGACCAGGTTGTTGTTGAGCGAGAAGTAGAGCTGCACGGCCAGCCCGGTCCCCCCGAGCTCGGTACGGGGGGTGACGTCGGTCTTCTTGCGGTCCGCCAGGTCGCCCAGCAGTCGGCCCAGCCGTACCCGCTCGGGTCCCAGCCCGGGGCGCAGCCACAGATCCCACACGCCCTCGTCCGCGCCGTCGGCGAAGGCGGCGGGCAGCTCGTAGGGCAGCTCCAGGTGCACGGTGTCCGCCGCAGCGCCGTGCCGGCCGGGGAACTCGAACCCCTGCCGCGGGTTGCCCCGTGGCACGGCCATCAGCACGGGGCCGCCCGACAGTTCGACGGTGCGCGGCGACAGGCTCGGGTGTGCGGCCTGGCCGTACAGCTTCGCCGAGAGGGTGTAGCCGTGCTCGCCCCGCGCGATCGAGGTGACCTCGGCGTGCCGG
The DNA here is from genome assembly GCF_000424785.1 of Streptomyces sp. CNT360. Classification (NCBI taxonomy): domain Bacteria; kingdom Bacillati; phylum Actinomycetota; class Actinomycetes; order Kitasatosporales; family Streptomycetaceae; genus Streptomyces; species Streptomyces sp. CNT360. The sequence goes on from NZ_AUKO01000021.1 coordinate 31,116, forward strand.
TCCCGCGACCAGACGCGGACTGCGAAGAAGCCGTCGCCGGTCGCGTACGGCACCCACGGTTCCAGCGCGCCACGGCTGTTGAGCGGCGCGGGCAGGGTCAGCAGCCGTGCCGTCTCCACCCGCTCGGCCTTGACGCGCTTGCTCCGGCCGTCCGAGGTGCGCTCCACGTACGCGTCCCACCGCGCCTCGGCCAGCGAGGGCCCGTCCGTGCGGGCGAGGCGGACCTGGATCCGGCCGGCGGCGTCCGCCTGTTCGCGGGGCGGCAGCGGGAGGCGGACGGGCGTGATGTCGTCCCGGTTGCGGGGGCGGAGGGAGAGGGCGGCCGGGCTCCTGGGGAGGGTGTCGGCGCGCAGCTCGATCAGCAGGGCGCCGTCCGCCTCGGCCCGGACGCGGGCGACGGGCCGGGGCAGGCCCTTGCCACCGGTTCGCCGCGGAGCACCGCCTCCCAGGACGATGCGTCCCAGGGGGCGCAGGGCCGGCACCAGCGCGCGGGGTACGACACGGCGCACGGCACGCACCAGCCGCGCCCGGCCCCCACCCCCGCCGGGCGCGCCCGCGCGGGGACGGCCTTCGCGGGGACCTCTTGCGTGACGATCTGCTCCGCGGGGTGCGCGCGGAGCCGCCTGCGGGCCCGGCGTACTGGTCGCGGCCGGTCCCGTCGCGCTGCCCGGTCGCGTGGACCCGCCAGGCGTGGCACCGGCAGACCCGCCCGGCTGCCTCGACGTGTCCGGCGCACGGTCCGCATGCGCCGGTGCCGGTGCCGTGCCGGCTGACGGGCGGGCGGCCAGCAGATCGGCCATCAGGTCCTCGTACTCGCCCGCGATGCGGGCGGGGCTGTAGCGGGCGGCCTTCTCCAGGGCGGCCTGGCCCATCCGGGTGCGGAGGCCGGGGTCCTCGATGAGATGGAGGAGGGCGTCGGCGTAGCCGCGCACCGTGGCGTCCTCGTTCCTGCCGTCCCCGCCCAGTGGCGCGAGCAGCCCGTCGCGCCCGTTGGCGATGATCTCGCCCGGCCCGTAGGGGCAGTCGGTGCTGACGACGGGGACGCCGCAGTGCATGGCCTCCACGAGGGTCATGCCGAAGGACTCGGCGTCCGAGGAGACGGCCGCGATGGAGCCCTTGGCCCACTCGGTCTCGATGGGGGAGTGGGCCCCCATCAGGAAGGCGCGGTCGGACAGGCCCAGGCCGTCGAGGGTGCGGCGGAGCGCGTCGCGCTGCGGGCCGCGCCCGTACAGGCGCAGCGACCAGTCCGGGTGCCTGTCGGCGACGAGGGCGAAGGCGCGCAGCAGCCGGTCGTAGCGCTTGACCTTGATGAGGCGGCCGGCGGCGACGATCAGTTTGGCCTGTCCGTCGGAGGGCTCGACGTCGGTGGGCGGGACGGCGTTGGGTACGCACACGATGCGGGCCCGGACATCGGGCAGGGCGGCGCGGTAGTCGGCGGCGTCCGCGTAGCTGACCGTCACGAACGCGTCCAGGTGGGCGAGAGCCGCGTCCTGGTGGGCGCGGATGTGGTCGCTGTGCATCCGGTGGGTGAGGTGTTCCTGGCCGATGCGGATGTAGCGGTCGGTGCCGTAGGCCGCGAGATAGTCGTTGATCTTCGGCCGGGTGCCGATGACGACGTCCGCATCCAGGGTCTCCAGCAGGGCCTTGACCCGCAGGTCGCCCAGGCGGGTGGAGATGCCGCGTTCGAAGTGGTCGTGGCCCTCGGTGAAGCGTTCGCTGCGCTGGTGGTAGGCGGGGTCGTCGCCGTCGTAACCGGCCGAGGAGCCGCGCAGGTCGATGAGGGAGGTCAGCCGGACGCGCGGGTCGAACGTGAGCGCGGGCTCCTGGCGGGAGCGGCGCAGGCTGACGACCTCCACCTCGTGCCGGTCGACCAGGGCGCCGGAGAGATTGACCGTCGATCTGATCGTCCCGCCGATTCCGTAGGCGTTGTCCAGCAGGAATACGATCTTCATCGCGGCGTCCCCTTCGCTCGGTGCCTTATGGGACGGTTCACCCCATTTCGTCCACCGACTATTTGAGGTGCGGAAAGGCAGGGAATGCGCTCGTAACACTCGTATGTCCCTCGTTCGGCCCCGGCGGCGGCATGCCGCGGCGGTGCGTGCGAAGGCCGCGCTTACTGTCTGATCAATGGCCTCGAAGAGCATCGACCCATCCCCACCGGGCGGCGGCACCGGAAGCGTGCCCGCCGCCCCGGGCGTGCGCACGGGCCGGTGCCCTACCGAACCCGTGTGGGGGGTCCCAGGGCTGAACCGGCCGCGGCCGCCCGCACGTGTGTGGCCGTCGGCCCTGCCGGAACCGCCACATGGCGGGACCGCTCCCGCCATGGACCCGGCGAACGGGGGCGGGGCGTCGGCCGCGGGGGGTGATGTCCGGGAGACCGGCGGGGCACCGCGTGGACCGGGCGAGCGTACTGACCCGAGCGAGCCGAGGACGGCGTGATGGCCTGGGACCCTTTCTCCGACAGCTTCGCGGCAGATGGTGTCGCGGCACCCGGCACCGGGACCTGGCCGGCCACTGCGGCCGGACCGGGCAGGCCGACCGGATCGGGTGCGCCCGCTGGTCCGGGTGCGCCCGCTGGTCCGGGTGCGCCCACAGGGCCGGGTATCCGGCGGGCGGGGCACGCGCCCGTTTCCGCTGGTGCATCGGTCCCCGCCTCCGCGGCCCCGTTCCCGCAGTCCGACCACGGGTTCCCCTCCCCGGCGGGCCGCGGCCCCTGGGCGCCGCCGCGGTCCGGCCCGCGCCCGCCGGGCCCGTCGCTGCCCGCGCCCTCACCGTCGCCCTCGTCCGCCCCACGCCCGGCGCCCGGCCCCCGGCGGGACGCCGAGGACGGCCCCCGGTGGGATACCGAGGGCCCCCGGTCGGACACGGGGGACGGCCCCCGGTGGGACATCGAGGGTGACGGGTGGGCACATGGGCAGGAGGGTCGGCGCCCGGGTGAGCGCTCCAGCGGGCGCACCGGCGCGGGGGCGCACGCCCACGCCGAGGAGCGCACGGCACCGGAGCACTTGTCGGAGCAGGCGCTCCACGGCGCCTCCGCGGTGGGGCGGAGCGGCGGACGGGACCCGTTCCTCGACAACGCCAAGTTCCTGCTGGTCGTTCTCGTCGTCCTCGGTCACAACTGGGCGCCGGTGGCCGACGGGATGCGGGGTGTGAAGGCCGCCTGGTTGCTGCTGTATGCCTTCCACCTGCCCGCCCTCGCCCTGTTGAGCGGCTGGTTCACCCGGGGCTTCACCGGGCGGCCCGACCAGATGCGGCGGGCGCTGACCCACGTCCTGGTGCCCTACCTCGTCTTCGAGGCGGCGTACGCGGGCATGTACACCGTCTTCTGGGACCGGCCCTTCGCCCTCACCCTCACCCGGCCGTCGTCCGTGTGCTGGTTCCTCGCCGCGCTGTTCGTCTGGCAGGTGACCGCACCGCTGTGGCAGGCCGTGCGCTGGCCGGTGGCGTGGGCCGTGCTCGTCTCCGTCGGCGCGGGCTTCCTGGACACGGGCGGCGAACTCGCCCTGCCGCAACTGCTGATGTACTGGCCGTGGTTCGTGCTCGGACTGCGGCTGCGCCCCGCGCACCTGCGGCCCCTGCGGAACCGGGCGGCCCGCCGCTGGGCGCTGCCCGTGATGGCCGCCGCCGCGGTGGGTGCCTGGTGGGCGGCGCCCCGGATGAGCCGCGCGTGGCTGCTGATGGAGGCGGACAGCGACAGGCTGGGCGCGGAACCGCTGATGTACGCTGGGGTGCGGCTGGCGCTCCTCGGCGCCGGTGCCGTCCTCGTCGCCGCCTTCCTGGCCCTGGTCCCCTCGCACCGCACCGGCTTCACCGTGCTGGGCGCGGGTGCGCTGTACGCGTTCCTGCTGCACGGGCTGGTGGTCGGTGCCGTCGTGGGTGTGGGCGGCTACCAGGCGGTGCGCGAGGGCGGCGCACTGGCCGCGCTGGGGACGGCCGTGCCGGCCGTCGCCTTGGCCGTGCTGTTGAGCACGCCCCATGTCCGGGCGGCGCTGTGGCCGTTCGTCGAGCCGCCGTTCCCCGCCTGGCTGCACGGGCGGCCCGGTCCCCGGAAGAAGACCTCCGCAGCCGGCGGCACCGGCGCCCCCGGTACGGGGGGCGGCGGCAGCCCCCTCGACACGGGGGAGGCGCCGGAGTGGGAGCGGCAGTGGGAGCCGGGGGCTCGTACGGACGGGGAACCGGTCCTCCACGGTTCCGCGGCGGCGCCGAACGGTCGCTGAATTCGGGGTGGCCCGCGGACGGCGGCGCGCGGAAACCTCGCCGATCCGCGGCGCCGGGGCGTGCGCCCGTCCGCACCGGGCCCCTATACAGGGCGTCGGCCCCCTGGCAAGTCCCCGTCCGCAGAGGAGACCCGCCCCCCGATGAGCACTGCAGCCGCGTCCCCGCACGGCCGGACCGCCGCGACCGACCCGACCGCCGCCACCGACCCGGAAGGCGACCGGGAAGGCGGGGCTCCGGCGCTGCCGCAGCCGCGCTCCTTCGACGAGGTGCCCGGCTGGCTCTACCGCACCGACCTCGTCCTCTTCGACTGGTTCCTGAGCCGGCAACGGGAGCTCGGACACCGCGGCGACCTGCTGGAGATGGGCGCCTACATGGGGAAGAGCGCCATTCTCATGCGGGTCTACCTCGACCCTGCCGAGGAGCGGTTCACCGTCTGCGACCTGTTCGACTCCGAGGCGCCGGACGCGGCCAACGGGGACGAGACGCGCGGCTCGTACGCGACCCTCACCCGGCGCGCCTTCGAAGCCAACTACCGCGCGTTCTGGGACGACCTGCCGCACCTCCTCCAGGCCCCCACCACCGTGGTGCCGGGGGAAGTGGCGGACGGCAGTTGCCGCTTCGTCCATGTGGACGCCTCGCACCTGTACGAGCACGTGCACGGCGACATCGCCGCCGCGCGGAACGCCCTCGGGCCCGAGGGTCTCGTCGTCCTCGACGACTACCGCTCCGACCACACCCCGGGGGTCGCCTGCGCCACCTGGCAGGCCGTGCTGGAGAGCGGACTGCGGCCGGTGTGCGTCTCCAGCCACAAGTTCTACGGCACCTGGGGCGACGCCCGGCCGTGGCAGGACGCCCTGCACGCGGCGCTGCGTGAGCGGGGCAGGTGCTGGTTGCAGTGGCAGCAGGTCGCCGGGCGGCGGATGCTGCTGGTCGGGGCGCGCAAGTCCGACCCGCCGCCGGTGCCCGTCTCGCGGTACGCGGTCGCCGAGAGCGGGACGCCCGGCGGCGCCTCGTCCGCAGGGTCCCGCCACCGCACCCGTGCTGCCCGCCGCCTCGCGGTCGACCTGCTGCCCCCCGTGGTGACCCGCGCCCTGGTGCGCGCCCGCACCGCCCGCCGGGCCGGCTGACGCCTGCGGTCACCGGGCCGCCCCCCCTCAGCACAGGGCCCGTTCGGCCTCCACCGGGTTCGCGGGGATGCGGAGCCGGGTGCGGTCCCAGGCGCCGGTGAGGTTGTCCCAGAAGCGGCCCGGCGTCATGGGAGCGCGGGCCGAGGCCAGCAGCTCGGGGAGCGGGCCGCAGGTCAGCGCGTGTCGCGCGGCCCGGACCTCGCGGGGGTCCACGCCCTTGACGCGGGTGCCGGCCGGGGTCGTGTCCGCGACGATCCACGCCCGGTCGATGGGCTTCTCGTGCCCCGCCTTCCGGCGGCTGACGGGCTCGGTGTGGGCGCCCAACGGGTTGGCCAGCCCCAGGATGTCGATGACGAACCCGTCCAGGGGAAGTACCGCGCCCGCGTTCCCCAGCCGGGCCTCGGCGGCGGCGATCGGGGCCTTCACGCGGGGGGCCAGCGGCAGGACGGGGTACCCGGCGTCGCGTGCCAGCCGCAGCACCAGCGCGTGCCGGCCCTCGTGCAGAGTGCGCCGTGCGGTCGCGGTGAAGGCGCGCGGGGTCTCGGTGTGGGCGCGCTGCCCGACCGGGTGCGGGTCCGCGAGGCCGCGCTGGTAGACGGTGTGGGAGTCGAAGACGATGCGTGCGTCGCCGGGGCTCTCGATGGGGGGCCGGAGCACCAGTGCGCACACCAGGCCCCAGACGCCGATCGCCCCCGCCAGCACCGCCGTCGCCCGCCCGAGCGGCACCAGGAACACCGGCAGCAGGACGAGGAAGAGCGCGGGCAGCACCATCCGGCCGTGCATGAAGTCACCGCCGATCTTGACGACGTAGAACGCGGAGAGCAGTCCCGCCACCACCGGCGCGCCCCTGAGCACCGCGTCCGCCGTGCGCGCCCCGTCGGGCTGCCACCGGGACAGCGGGGCCCCGTCGAGGGGGCGGGCCGGGTCGCGCCGGTTCCGCTTCCCTGCCGCGTGCAGCGCCCGTACCGCGTGCCCGGCGATCAGCGCCAGCGGCACCCACAGCACGTAGGTGTTCACCGTGTTGAGCAGGTAGTCCCAACCGAACTGCCACTCCGAGCCGGAGGCTTCCTTGACGACGGCGGGCAGGGGGACGAGCACCCCGTAGTACCCGGCACGGAACACCTCGTAGGCGAGCGGCAGCGCCACGGCGGCGCCCGCCCACAGCAGCGTCGTACGCCAGCCGGGCCGCCACATCAGCCACAGCGCGACCAGGAAAACCCCGCTCATCAGCGCCAGGTCGGGGCGTACCAGCGGGCCCAGACCCAGCGTGAGCGCGATCGCGGGAAGCGCCCGCCGCGCCCGTCGGCCGGCCAGCGTGTGCGGTCCCTCCCGCCACGCCTCGCCCGGTCTCGCGCGCAGCACCCGCGCGTGGACCAGCAGCCACCAGCATCCGCCCAGGCAGGTGAAGGAGAGCCCGGTCTCCAGACCGGAGGTCGCGTAGTCCCAGGTCGCACAGAGCGGGATCAGTACCGCCGCGCCGACCGGGAGCAGGGCTCCGGCGGGCCGCCGCAGGCGGATCATCCGGCGGGTGCCGTCGAGGGCGAGGAGGTAGCCGGCCACGGTCAGCAGCAGGCCCGCGGCCACGGCCAGGCGCAGCGGATCGTCCACGCCGGGCAGTGCGCTGCCGGCGGCCAGCAGCCACTGCCACAGTGTTCCCGTCGAGCTCTCGGCCCGCTCTCCGACGTTGAAGACGGGACCGTTGCCCGCCAGGATCTGCCGCACGGCGCGCGTGTAGATCAGCGCGTCGTCGTTGGTCCAGCGGTGCCGGTAGCCCATGACCATTACCGAGGCGCCGCAGGCGGCGACGGCCAGCGCGTTCCAGCGTTGGGCCAGGCTGCCGGGCAGGCTGAATGACCGTGGCCCCTGGTGCGGTTGAGGTACGGAGATCTCATCGGATCGGGACATGACGCCACCATCGCTCCGGCCCCGTCGGCCCCCTGGGCACGGCACGCCTCACACCGTCCGCTCACCCGCTCGGCGGACGGCACCGGCTTCGCGCGGGCGCGCCGCACGCGACGACGCACCCTCGCGGCCATCCTCGGCCACGACGCCGGAACGGGTGCCGCAACCGCCGAAGACGGAGAAAGTGAGCCGCTCATGAGCACCGCCGAGACATCCCGCCGCGCCACGCCGCTCGCCCCGGTCCGGGTGCGGCCCGGGGCGCAGGTCTCGCCGGAGGCGGTGGTCGGGGACGGCACCACGGTCTGGGAGCTGGCGCAGGTGCGGGAGGGGGCGGTACTGGGGGAGGAGTGCGTGGTGGGGCGGGGGGCGTACGTGGGGGCGGGGGTGCGCGTCGGGGCGAGGTGCAAGGTGCAGAACCACGCCCTGGTCTACGAGCCTGCCGTGCTGGCGGACGGCGTCTTCGTCGGCCCCGCCGTCGTGCTCACCAACGACCGGGCACCGCGTGCGGTGGCCCCGGACGGGACGCCGAAGCGGGCCGGGGACTGGGAGGCCGTCGGTGTCGCCGTCGCCGAGGGGGCGTCGCTGGGCGCGCGGTCGGTGTGTGTGGCGCCGGTGCGGATCGGGCGGTGGGCGATGGTGGCCGCGGGTGCCGTGGTGACGTCCGACGTGCCGGACTTCGGCCTCGTCGCGGGGGTGCCTGCGCGCCGGATCGGCTGGGTGGGCAGGGCAGGGGTGCGGCTGACCGCGGTACCGGACCGTCCCGGCGCCTGGGAGTGCCCGGCGACGGGGGAGCGGTACGAGGAGTCGCCGGTGGGTGCTGTGGGCATCGCGGGCGCCCCGGGTGGTGCCCCCGACGGTGCGCGGGTCGTCCTGCGCGCGACCGCGCCCGAGAAATGAGCCGCAGCTTCCTACGGAGCGGGGGCGTCTGTAGCCATTACGAGTGATTTGTAAGCCTATAGTGCAAGAGCGCTGTCGGATGCGGGTCCACATAGGGACGAATCTGCCGGGACCCCGGAGGGGCACATCCGCCATGCAAGGGCTGCGAAGAGACATCGATCCGGCTGCCGAGCCCACGACGGCGCCCACACCCGCACCCGCGACGGGGCCCGCCTCCGGAACGGTGACCGCGCCCGGGGCCGGGGCGTCCGCCGACCCCGCCGTGTCGGCAGCCGCGTCGGTGGCCGTGCCCGTGGAAGCGGCCACCGACGACGGGGTGGTGGCGCCGGTCGCGCCCCCGGCGCCCGCCGGGACGCGCCCGGCGCCGGCGAGCACGCCGCCGCCGGCACCCGGCAACGGGGCACCGGCGATCCCCGTGGCCAAGCCGGTGATCGGGGACGACGAAGTGGCGGCCGCCGTGCGGGTGCTGCGGGACGGCCGGGTGGTGCAGGGGCCCGAGGTCGCCGCCTTCGAGCAGGAGTTCGCGGCGCTGGTCGCGGGCCGCCCGTGCGTCGCCGTCAACTCGGGCACGTCGGCCCTCCACCTGGCGCTGCTGGCGGTGGGTATCGGGCCCGGCGACGAGGTGGTCGTGCCGTCCTTCTCGTTCGCGGCGACGGCCAACGCGGTACGCCTCGCGGGCGCGGAGCCGGTCTTCGCGGAGATCGACCCGGAGACCTTCTGTCTCGATCCGGACGCCGCCGCCGAGGCGGTGGGCCCGCGCACGGCGGCGCTGATGCCCGTCCACCTGTACGGGCATCCGGCGCCGATGGGCAGGCTGACCCAACTGGCACAGCGGCACGGCCTGGCGCTGATCGAGGACGCCTGCCAGGCGCACGCGGCGACGCTGCACGGGCATCCCGTCGGCACGTTCGGCGACGCGGCCTGCTTCAGCTTCTACCCGACGAAGAACATGCACGCGCTGGAGGGCGGCCTGGTCGCCGTCCCCGACGAGCAGCGCGCCCGCACGCTGCGCCTGCTGCGCAACCAGGGCATGGAACAGCGCTACGACAACGAGATCGTCGGCGCCAACATGCGAATGACCGACGTGGCCGCCGCCATCGGCCGCGTCCAGCTCGAACGCCTCGCGGAGTGGACGCAACAGCGCCGCCGCAACGCCAAGCTGCTGGACGCGGGGCTGAGCGGCAGCGGGCTGCGCGTCCCGCGGGTGGCGGACGGGGCCCGGCACGTCTACCACCAGTACACGGTGCGGGTGCCGGGCGGTGCGGCGGCCCGGGAGGCGGTACGGGCGCAGTTGAGCGCGGAGGGCGTCGGCTGCGCCGTCCACTACCCCATCCCCATCCACCGGCTGAAGCCCTACGCGCACGCGTACGCGGGTGCCGGGCTGCCGGTCAGCGACCGGGCGTCGGCCGAGGTGCTGTCCCTGCCCGTGCACCCGTCGCTCGCCCCGGACGACCTGGACCGGATCGTGGCCGCGGCGCACCGTGCGGCACAGGCGGCGGGAGGCTCCAGTTGACGGGGCCGGGGCCGGGGCCGGGGCCGGGGAGCGGGAAGCACCTGCCGCCGACGGCACCCACCGCGAACGCCCCCAGGACCGCCGACGGCCCCGGCGAGCCGGGCGGCCACGGCCACCGGCAGCGCCGGTCGGGGACGCTGCGTGCGGGGCTGATCGGGCTGGGCGCGATGGGCCGTCACCACGCGCGGGTGCTCATGTCGCTGGAGGGCGTCGAGCTCGTCGGTGCCGTCGATCCGGCGGGTGACCCGCACGACAGCCTGCGCGGGCTGCCCGGCGTACCGGTGCTGCACGAGGTGGCGGAGCTGCTGGGGCGGGGCGTCGACTACGTGGTGCTCGCCTGCCCGACGGCGCTGCACGAGGAGATCGGCCTCCAGATGGCGGCGCACGGGGTGTGTGCGCTCATCGAGAAGCCGCTGGCGCACTCGGCAGGAGCCGCCCGCCGTCTGGTGTCCGCGTTCGAGGAGGCGGGACTGGTCGCGGGCGTCGGGCATGTCGAACGGTTCAACCCGGCGCTCCAGCAACTGCGTTCCCGTCTGGCAGCGGGGGAGCTGGGGGAGGTCTTCCAGGTCGTCACCCGGCGCCAGGGGCCGTTCCCGCACCGCATCACCGACGTCGGCGTGGTCAAGGACCTGGCCACCCATGACATCGACCTGACGAGTTGGATCACCGGCCAGGCGTACGCGTCGCTGGCCGCGCGCACGGTCTGCAAGAGCGGGCGGGAGCACGAGGACATGGTCGCCGTCGTCGGCTCGCTGACGGACGGCACGATGGTCAGCCACCTGGTGAACTGGCTCAGCCCGCTCAAGGAGCGCTTCACGGCCGTCACCGGGGAGCGGGGCTGCTTCGTCGCGGACACCCTCACCGCCGATCTGACCTTCCATGCCAACGGCGCCGTCGCCACCGAGTGGGAGGCACTGCGCGCCTTCCGCGGGGTGGCCGAGGGCGACACCGTGCGCTACGCCTTTCCCAAGCGGGAGCCGCTGACCGTCGAACACGAGCGATTCCGCGACGCGGTGCGGGCCGGTGGCGGCGGAGCGGACCACGGCATCGTCACCGTACGGGAGGGTCTGCGGACGGTGGAGGTGTCGGCTGCCGTGCTGGAGTCGGCGCGCGGCGGCGACGGGAGCGGCGTGCACCCGCTGTACGGCGGCACAAGTGCGGCACCCGCGTCGGAGCCGACCACCGCGACCACCCGGCGGGCCACCCGCGTGGCCGACCGCGCGGTCAGCCCCGGAGCCGCCCTGGTGTCCGCCTCCGCGCCCGATTCCGGCCCCGCCCTCCCGACCGACGCCGCGGCGGCTTCCGGCCCTGTGCCCGCGACCGGTCCCACGCCTGCCCTCGTGGGCGACGCCGGGTCTGCCGCCGCGGAGGGTCCCGGGTCCGTCCCCGCGACCGGCCCTGCGCCTGTCTCCGTGGTCGGCTCCGCGACTGCCTCTCCGACCGGCCCCGCGCCTGCTTCCGTGGCCGACTCCGTGACCGGTCCTGCGCCTGCTTCCGTGGCCGACTCCGTGACCGGTCCTGCGCCTGCTTCCGTGGCCGACTCCGTGACCGGTCCTGCGCCTGCTTCCGTGGCCGGCTCCGCGGCTGGCCCTGCGCCTGTCTCCGTGGCCGACTCCGTGACCGGTCCTGCGCCTGCTTCCGTGGCCGACTCCGTGACCGGTCCTGCGCCTGCTTCCGTGGCCGACTCCGTGACCGGTCCTGCGCCTGTCTCCGTGGCCGACTCCGCGACCGGCCCCGCGACCGGTCCCGCGCCTGCCTCTCCGACCGGCCCCGCGCCTGTCTCCGTGGCCGACTCCGTGACCGGCTCCGCGACCGCTCCCGCGCCTGTCTCCGTGGCCGACCCTGGTGCCGTTGCCGGGCGGGGTTCCGCCGTGGTGGGGAGCGCGCCCGTACGTGACGCGCCGTCGGTGCAGGACCTCCGCCCGACCGCGGACACCCCGGATCGTGACACAGCCAACCTTGCGGAGTACCCGGCATGAAGCGGCCACGTGCGATCGTCCGGCGCCGTGCGGCGCACCCCGGCGGCGGGCCCGGTCCCGAGGCGCCCGACGCGGCCCGGGCGCGGCTGCTCGACGAGGACGCCGCGGACCGGGAGCCGTCCGGCCCGCGGGCGGACGCGGACGCCGGTGCGGCCCAGGAGCGCCCGCGGGGCCGGCCGAGGCTGGCCGTCGTCGTGGGGAACACCGTCGCGGGCGACTCCCGGGTGCAGAAGACCGCGATTGCGGCGGCCCGCGCGGGCTGGGACGTGACACTGGTGGGCCGCAGCCCCTCCAAGCGGCGCGAGGAGTCGGTGCTGGGCCCGGTCCGGGTCGTCAAGGTGCCGGTGGCCGGGCACATGCGGGCCGTGGTGGACGCGGAGCGGTCCCGGCCCCATGTGCGCGCGCATCTGACCCGGTTCGGGCTGCCCGACGACAGCGCATGGGCGCGGGCCGCCTCCGCGCACGCGGCGTGGGTGCGCGAGCAGACGGCCCGCGTCGGCTGGCTGGCCGGCCCGTCGGGCGGCCCGGGCGCGGCGGTGGCGCGGGAGGCGCTCAAGGGCTGGGTGCGGTTGCGCCGGTACGCGCACCAGGGGCGCGGCCGCGTCTACCGGTGGGAGCGCAGGGCGGCGGCGGGCCCGCCGCGGCCGACCGGGGACTGGCGCCGCGACTGGCCGGAACTGCTCGATCTCGACCTGGCGTTCGGCCCGGTCATCGAGGAGATCGGGCCGGACGTCATCCACGCCAACGACGTCACGATGATCGCCGTGGGGGCCCGCAGCGCCGCCCGGCTGCGCGCCCGCGGCCACCGCACCGCGTGGCTGTACGACGCGCACGAGTACGTGCGCGGCGTCGAGTGGCCGGACGCGGTGCGGGCCGCCGCCTTCCCCGGCGTGGAGAAGGAGTTCATCGGGCGCGCGGACGCGGTGGCCACGGTCTCGGCGGAGCTGGCGGGCATCCTGCGGGAGGCCTACCGGCTGCCCGCGGACCCGCTGGTCGTCGCCAACGCGCCGGTGCGGGAGGCCGTCAGCGCCCACACGGACGGCTGCGTGCGGGTACGGGACGCCTGCGGGCTCGGCCCGGACGTGCCGCTGCTGGTGTACGCGGGATGGATCGGACCGGAACGCGGCCTGGACACCGCCGTCGAGGGGCTGGCGAAGCTGCCGCACACCCACCTCGCGCTGGTCGCCGCGCCCACCCCCAACGCGACCCTGCAACGGCTGCTGGTCCGCGCCGAGGAACTCGGCGTGCGCGAGCGGGTCCACGTGGTCCCGTACGTGCGGCAGGAACAGGTGCCCGACTACCTCTCCTCCGCCGACCTGGGGCTGATCTGCTTCCGCCACGTCCCCAACTGCGAGGTCTCGCTGCCCACCAAGGCGGCGGAGTACCTGCACGGCGGGGTACCGCTCGTCACCAGCGGGGTGCGCACGCTGCGCACCTTCGTGGAGCGCACCGGGGTGGGCGAGGTGTTCGTCACCGACGACGTGCCCTCCTTCGTCTCCGCCGTGCAGCGCGGGCTGTCCCGGCGGGAGGCGCTGGCCGAGCGGATCACCGAGCCGCTGCTGGCGGAGCTGTCGTGGGAGCAGCAGTCCGCCGGTCTGCTGGACCTCTACGAGCGGCTCGCCGGTCCCGAGACCGCCGCCCGGCTGGCCCCGCGCACCGTGTCCTGGTCGGTCTCCGAACAGCCCGGTCTCGGCTCCCCGGGACAGGCGCGGGTCCTGGAGCCCCCGCCGGCCGACGGGGCGCCGCCCGGCTGGCGCTCGCTGGGCAGCACGCCGGTGCGGCTCGGCCTGGGCTGCGCCAACTCGGCGGGGCAGCTTGCGGGGTTCGCCCGCGCCCTGTGCGAGCGGCGCCAGGACCTGTCGGCGGAGGTCGTGATGCACACCCACGACCAGAGCGTCATCTACCCGGCCGACATCTACGCGGTCGGCGAGCACACCGGCGACCTGGCCTTCCAACTGGACCGGGCCCGCCGCGTGCTGGGCTCCTACACCCACTACCTGGCCGACTCCTTCACCCCCGCACTCGGCCGGCTCAACGGCGGCCACATCTCCGACGACCTGCCCTCGCTGGCCGCCGCCGGGATCAAGGTGGCGCTGCTGGCGCACGGCAGCGACGTCCGCGACCCCGAACGGCACATGAGCCGGTATGAGCACTCCCTCTTCCACGCCGCCGACGAGGCGATCCTGGCGGCCCTGACGGCGAAGAGCGCCCGCAACCGGCGGATGGCCGCGCAGAGCGGACTGCCGCAGTTCGTGACCACCCCCGACCTGCTGGACGAGCTGCCCGGCTCCCGCTGGGCCCCCCTGGTGGTGGACGTGGACGGGTGGGCGAGCGAGCGGCCCGCCATGGAACGGGCCCGCCCCGTGGTGGTGCACGCGCCCTCCAAACGCTGGACGAAGGGCACCGAGCGGGTGGTGCCGGTGCTTCAGGAGCTGGACCGGCGCGGGCTGATCGAGTTCCGCATGGTGACGGGCGTGCCGTGGCTCCAGGTGCAGGAGCTGGTCAAGGAGGCGGACATCGTCGTGGACCAGTTCGCGGTCGGCACCTACGGGACCTTCGCCTGCGAGGGCATGGCCGCGGGCCGCCCGGTGATCGCGTACCTGGACGAGCGGCTGCACCGGTCGGTCGGTGTCCGCCCGCCCCTCGTCAACGCCTCGCCCGCCACGCTGCGCGACGCCGTCGAGTCCCTGGTCGAGGACCGCGAGTTCGCGCGGAACACGGCGCGGGAGTCGGTGGAGTACGTCCGCACCTACCACGACGGCGGCTACACCGCGAACGTGCTGGACGGCTTCCTGCGCTGAGCACACGAGCGGCGCCGTCGGCGGATCGGCCGGCGGACCTGACAACAGAAGGGCACGAGCGTGGAGTTCGAGGGTGGCGCACCGGGTGCGGGGCAGGCCGGCGGGCGGCGTGGCCGTGTGGTGATGCTGGTCTGCAACGGCGTGGTGGGCGACTCCCGGGTGCAGAAGACGGCGCGTTCGGCGGCCGCGGCCGGATGGGAGGTCGTCCTGCTGGGCCGCTCGCCCGACGGTCGGCCCGCCTCCTGGCGGCTGGGCGGCGCCCAGGTGCGGCTGCTGCCCGTGCCCACCCCGCTGGCCCGTACGCCGCGGGAAAGCCGTCGCCCCCTGCTCTCCCGGCCGCTGGCCTACCGTCCGGGGACGGCCCGCTACCACGTGCAGCGTGCCAAGGCCCGCCGCGACGAGCTCCGCACCCGCCGCGCCGCCGCGGCCTGCGGCCCACGCCGGGGCGGTGCCGTGCTGCTCGCGCTGGGGCGCGGTGCCGCCCGGGTCGCCGGGGGCTGGGCGGGGCTGCGGGCGCGCCACCTGGAACAGGGGCTGGCGCGGCGCGGCTCGGGTACGCTCACCGAGCGGGCCGCCGTGGCCTTCTGGCAACGCACCGCGAAGGAGCGGTGCTGGCGCAGGCTGTGGCCGGGCCTCTACGACTTCGAACTGGCCTACGGCGCAGTCGTCGACGAGCTGCGCCCCGACCTCGTCCACGCCCACGACTTCCGCATGCTCGGGGTCGGCGCCCGCGCCAAGATCCGCGCTGCCGCCGAGGGGCGCACCGTGAAACTCGTCTGGGACGCCCACGAGTTCCTCCCCGGGGTGCGGCCCTGGACCGACGACGTGCGCTGGCTGCCCGCCCACGTGGCGCACGAGCGCGAGTACGCGCCCTACGCGGACGCCGTCGTGACCGTCTCGGCCGGCCTGGCCGCGCTGCTGCGACGCACCCACGGGCTGGCGCGGGACCCGCACGTCGTCCTCAACGCGCCCGAGGCCCCCGAGGCGCCCGCAAGGCACACGAGAGGCCGTGTCGGAGCGGGTGAGGTGCCGGGCCTGCGCGCCCTGTGCGGCGTCACCGCGGACACCCCGCTGGTCGTCTACAGCGGTGCCGCCGCCCCGCAGCGCGGCCTGGCCACCCTGGTCGAGGGGCTGCCCGCACTGCCCGGGGTGCACGCGGCGCTGGTGGTACCCGAACCCGGCGCCCGCCACCCCCGGGCGCTGCGGGCGCGCGCGGCCGAACTCGGCGTGGGCGACCGTCTGCACGTGCTGCCGTATGTGCCCTACGACCAGGTCGTCGCCTTCCTCGCGGAGGCCGACGCCGGCGCGATCCCGCTGCACCACTGGCCGAACCACGAGATCGCGCTGATCACCAAGTTCTTCGAGTACGCGCACGCCGGACTGCCGGTGGTGGTCAGCGACGTGGAGGCGATGGCCGCCGCCACGCGGCGCACCGGTGTGGGCGAGGTCTTCCGCGCCGAGGAGACCGCCGACTACGTCCGTGCCGTACGCGCCGTCCTCGCCGATCCGGGGCGCTACCGGGAGCCCTACCGCCGCCCCGGGCTGCTGGCCGGATGGACCTGGGAGGCACAGGCACCGACGCTCGACCGGATCTACACGGAGCTGACGGGGCTGACGGCGCAACCAGCAGGGCCGCAGGACCGGGCAGGCGGCGAGGACCGGGCGGGTCGGGACGAGCGAGAAGGAGCAGCGGATGCGGATCTGTGTGGTGGCGCTCGGGAAGATCGGGCTGCCACTGGCCGTCCAGTTCGCGGCCAAGGGGCACCAAGTGACGGGCGTGGACACCGACGCGCGGGTCGTGGCGGACGTCAACGAGGGCCGGGAGCCGTTCCCCGGTGAGCAGGGCCTGGCCGAGGCGCTGGCCGAGGCGGTCGGCGCGGGCCGGCTGACGGCCACCACCGACACCACCGCGGCCGTCGCCGACGCGGAGGCCGTCGTCGTGGTCGTCCCCCTGGTCGTCGACGAGCGCGGCGTCCCCGACTTCCGCTCCCTGGACGCCGCCACCCGCGCCGTCGCCGCCGGACTGCGGCCCGGCGCCCTCGTCAGCTACGAGACGACGCTGCCCGTGGGCACCACCCGAGAGCGCTGGGCGCCCCTGCTCCAGGAGGGCTCCCGGCTGCTGCCCGAACGGGACTTCTCCCTCGTCTTCTCCCCCGAACGCGTCCTCACCGGCCGCGTCTTCGCCGACCTGCGCCGCTATCCGAAGCTGGTCGGCGGCATCGGGCCGGCCTCCGCCAAGGACGGGGTGCGCTTCTACGAGACGGTGCTGGACTTCGACGCCCGCACCGACCTGGCCCGGCCCAACGGGGTGTGGGACCTGGGTTCGGCCGAGGCGGCGGAGCTGGCCAAGCTCGCCGAGACGACGTACCGGGACGTCAACATCGCGCTGGCCAACCGGCTCGCTCTCTTCGCCGACCGGAACGGCATCGACGCCGAGTCCGTCATCGAGGCCTGCAACACCCAGCCCTACAGCCGTCTCCACCGCCCCGGGATCGCGGTCGGCGGCCACTGCATCCCCGTCTACCCGCGGATGTACCTGTGGAACGACCCCGGCGCCCAGGTGGTGCGTGCCGCCCGCGAGACCAACGAGGCCATGCCCGCGCACGCCGTCGACCTCCTCGCCGACGCCTACGGCGACCTGTCGGGGGCCGAGGTGCTGGTGCTGGGCGCCGCCTACCGGGGCGGGGTGAAGGAGACCGCGTTCTCCGGCGTCTTCCCGACCGTCGCCGCCCTGCGCGAGCGCGGGGCCCGGCCCTACGTGTCCGACCCGTTGTTCAGCCCGCACGAGCTCGCCGATCTGGGGCTGCGTCCGCACACCGGGCAGGCGGTGACGGCGGCCGTGGTGCAGACCGACCACGCCGGTTACCGCGAGCTGTCCGCCGACCGGCTCCCCACGGTGCGGGTCCTGGTGGACGGGCGCCGGGTCACCGACCCGGCCCTGTGGACGGGGGTGCGCCGCGTGGTGCTCGGCGACGGTGCGGGCCGCACCACCGGGCGCGGTGGCGGCCGGGCGCCGACCGGTCCAGGCGCCGCGCGGGCCGCCCGGAGCGCGGCGGTGCGCGCATGAGCGCGGGGACGGGGGCCGCCGGTCCCGCCGGAAGGGCCGGGGCCGGGGGCAGCGCCGCCGTGGAGCCGGACGTCAGCGTCGTCGTCGCCGTCCACAACACGATGCCCTACCTGACCCGTTGCCTCGACTCGCTGGTCGGCCAGTCCCTCGGGCAGCGGCGGATGGAGGCCGTCCTGGTCGATGACGGCTCCACCGACGGCAGCACCGAGGAGATCCAGCGGTACGCCGCGCTCCACCCCGCGCTGTTCACCACCGAGCGCGGGTCCCACTCGGGCGGACCCGCCGCGCCCAGCAACCGGGGCCTGGAGCTGGCCAGGGGACGGTACGTCTTCTTCCTCGGCGCGGACGACCATCTCGCCCCCGAGGCGCTGGAGCGCATGGTCACCATGGCCGACAACTGCCGCAGCGACGTGCTGCTGTGCAAGATGGCGCCGGTCGGCCGACGTACCGTTCCCACCGGGGTCTTCAGCCACACGGCGCCGGCCATCCGGCTCGTCGGCGACGGGCTGCCGTGGGCGCTGTCCAACACCAAGCTCTTCCGGCGCTCTTTGATCGAGGAGCACCGCATCCGCTACGACGAGGGCATGCCCGTCTTCAGCGACCAGCCCTTCGTGCTGGAGGCGTGCGTGCGGGCCGGACGGATCTCCGTACTGGCCGACCAGGCGCACTACTTCGCCGTCCGCCGCGCCGACTCGGGCAACCTCACCTACCGCACCCCCGCCGGGTTGCGGCTGCGCTGCGCCGCGCGCCTCTTCGAGGCGGTCTGCCGCTTCCTGGCCCCCGGGCCGCTGCGGGACGCCTTCCACCGGCGTCACTTCCACGTCGAGGTGTGCCAGCTGTTCGGCCCCGACTTCCCCGCGCTGCCGCCCAAGGAGCGGGCGGCGGTGTGCGCGGGCGCGGCACGGCTGGTCAGGGAGTACGGCGGCGAGGTGGTGCCGCGGCTCGACACGCGCCGCCGCCGCCTCCTCGCCCTGGTCCGCGACGGCGACCTCGACGCCCTGTGCGACCACATCGCCGCCGACGCGGACCAGGCGGGCCCCGCCGCCCCCGCGAACCTGGTACGGCGCTCCGCGCTGGCCCGCTGGCTCCGCTCCTCCCCGGCCCAGGGCTGAGGGCGCCCGCCGGGGCCAGGAGGGAACTGCGGTGCGCCTCGGCACGGTGCGGTGACCCGTCCCGCGGTGCGGGCGCGACGGGCTCACCCGTCGTCGGCGGCACCGCGGGAGCCGGAGGCGCCCTCACCCGCGTCCCGGGCCCCCTCGTCAGCACCGTCGGTGCCGTCGGCGTCACCGGCGTCACCGGCGTCACCGGCGTCACCGGAACCACCCGCATCTCTGGCGTCCCCGGTCCGGGACGCCGCGCGCCGGCGGCGTACGTGCCACACCAGCAGTCCGGCGACCACGGCCGCGGCGACCACGACGGCGACGACCCGGCCGGCGGTCTCCTCGACCCGCTGGTAGGCGGTGCCCGCGAAGTAGCCCAGCAGGGTGTAGCCCACCCCCCACGCCAGGCCGCCGAGCGCGTTGAACAGCAGGAAGCGTGCGTACGGCATCCGGGAGAGCCCGGCCAGGGTGGGCATCATGGCGCGGAAGAAGGCGACGAAGCGGCCGAGGAAGACCGCCTCGGGGCCCCGGCGGCGGATCAGGTCCTGCGCCTTCTCGACCCGCGTGCGGTGCCGCCGCAGCGGGCGGGTGTTCAGCACGGTGGGGCCCGAGAAGCGGCCGACCTCGTAGCCGACGGTGTCTCCGGCGACCGCCGCGAGCACCACCACGGATGTCAGCCAGTAGACCGACACCTGGCCCTGTCCGGCCAGCACGCCGCCCAGCACCACCGCCGTCTCGCCGGGCAGGACGAACCCGATGAACAGCCCGTCCTCGATGAAGACCAGCGCGGCGACCACGGCGTAGATCACGGGGCCCGACAGGCTTCCGAGCCAGTCGGTGAGCGTGTGCATCCGGTGGTCTCCCGCCGGTCAGTTGAGGGGCTCGGGGGCGGAGGGGCGCAGCGGCCCGCCGGTTCCGGGGCCGGCCCAGGGGGTGGTGCCCAGGCCGCGGGTGGTCACCCCCGGGCCGGGGTCGACCGCGGTCTCGGCCTCGGCCGGGGTGGGGGCGGTGGTGCGCTCGGCGAGGGGCACGACCGGTGGGAGGGCCGCGGGGTTCTCGCCCAGCAGGGCGCGGCGGACGACGCGTTCGGCGGCCCGCCCGTCGTCCCAGGCGCAGAAGCGCACCCGGAAGGCGGCGCGCAGCGCCCGGGCCTCGGGGCCGTGCCAGGTGCCGCTGCGGAAGACGGCGATCAGCTCGTCCACGGTGCGGGTGACGGGCCCGGGGGTCTCGCCGGGGCGGCCGGAGAGCAGGTCGAAGTAGACGCCGCGCGCGTCGCGGTAGCTGTCCCAGTCGGGTGCGTGGATCACCAGGGGCCGGTCCAGGTTGGCGTAGTCGAACATCAGGGACGAGTAGTCGGTGATCAGCGCGTCGGCGGCCAGGCACAGGTCCTCGGTGGAGGGGTGCCGGGAGACGTCCCGCACCAGGCCGCGGGTGTGCAGCTCGCCCAGCACGGTGTCGCTGCCGTAGTAGTAGTGGGTCCGCACCAGCAGCACGTACTCCTCACCGAGCCCGGCGGCGAGCCGCTCCAGGTCGAGGCGGGGCACGAAGCCCTTGCGGTAGTCGCGGGCGGTGGGCGCGTACAGCAGGGCGACGCGGCCGCGGGGGATGCCCAGGCGGACGCGGAGGGCGGCGATCTCCTCGGCGGTGGCGGTGGCGTAGCGGTCGTTGCGGGGGTAGCCGGCGGGCAGGTCCTCGTACTCGCAGGGGAAGACCCGGTCCCACACCTCGGCCGAGTGCGGGTTGGAGGTGACGCTCACGTCCCAGCGGGCGACGCGCTCCAGCAGCTTCTCGAAGCTCATTCCGGCGGCCGCCGGGTAGGGCTGCTGGTCCAGGCCCATCGTCTTGAGGGGGGTGCCGTGGTGGGTCATCACATGCACCTGGCCGGACCGTTTGACCAGGTGGTCGGGGAAGTTGACGTTGTTGACGAAGAACTTCGCGCGGGCCAGCGTCTTGAAGTAGCGGCGTGAGCCGGGTGTCACATGGCCGGTGCCGGGCGGCAGTGTGCCGACGGCGTCGGGCCTGACGACCCACACGCTCTTGAGGTGCGGCGCCAGCTTCCGTGCCGCCGCCTCGATCGCCTGCGGGTTGCAGACGGCGCCGCGGTACCAGTAGGCGGCGTACACGGCCAGGTCGCCGTGGAGCGGCAGCGTGCGCTGGAGGGCGTAGTAGAGCCGGTGGTACCGGCCCCTGACCCGGCCGCCTGCCGCGCGGGCGGCCCGCCAGGTGCGGCCCCGGGTGCGGCGTACCGCCTCCCGGGCGGCGAAGAGCGGGTAGGCGTCGTGAGCGAGCAGCCAGAAGTCGCGGGCCACCCGGCGGGGCGGGGTGAAGCCGGGCGGCTGGTGGGTGCGGTAGTGGCGGACGGCCCGGCGGAAGTAGGCGCGCCGGTCGGCGGGCCGTATCCGTTCCTTGCGCCGCAGGCAGAACACCAGGTGGGAGACCATCCGCTCGAACAGCAGCTCGCGGTGCGGCTCCAGGCGTGGGCGGCGGTCCACGAAGGCGAACAGCGAGGCGTACTGGGAGAAGATGTCGAAGTGCTTGCGCCCCGGGGAGCGGGTGATGGCCCCGCGGTGCCGCTGCCGGTAGTCGACGCAGATCCGCGGGAGGCAGCCGATGGTGCGGGCGCACACCATCGCCTCGTTCGACAGCGGCGCGTCCTCGTACAGGCCCGGTTCGAAACTCAGCCCCTCGGCCAGGAAGAAGGCGCGGCGGTAGGCCTTGTTCCAGGCGACGTGGAAGAGGGTGAGCAGGTCGGGGCGGTCGCCGGCCGAGAAGGTCCGGGTGCCGGTGGCGGCCAGCCGGTCGCCGTAGGAGCTGGGCTCCTTGCGGCCCCACCAGTAGGACCGCTGGTGGTCGAAGACCAGCAGGTCGGGATCGCCGCAGGCGGTCAGCCGGGCGTCGACGGCCGCCAGCGCTCCGGGCAGGAAGGTGTCGTCGCTGTCGAGGAAGAGCAGGTAGTCGCCGCGCGCGTGCGCCACCCCGGTGTTGCGGGCCGGACCCAGCCCGGTGTTCTCCTCCAGGTGCAGCACCCGCACGCGGGGGTCGCTCGCCGCGTACTCGTCGAGGATGGCGCCGCTGTGGTCGGGCGAGCAGTCGTCGACGGCTACGACCTCCAGGTCGCTGAAGGACTGGCCGAGCACCGAGTCGAGGCACTCGCGCAGGTATCCCTGGACCTTGAACACGGGTACGACGACGCTGAAGCGGACCATGACCACCAGTCCTTCTCTGCGGAGGGAGCGAACGGCGCGGCGGGTGCGAGGGGTGCGAGGGGTGCGAGGGGTGCGAGGGGTGCGGGGCAGGCACCGGTGTGCGCGCCCGGCGCGGGTGCCGGGCGGCGTTCGGCGAGCGGCACCACGGGCGGGTCGGGCGGCGGCGCCGGGTGGGAGCCGGCCGCGAGGAAGACGTGCCGCACCACGCGTTCGGCCGCGTGGCCGTCGTCCCAGGGGCAGAACCGCTCGCGGAACGCGGCGCGCCGGAGGCGGGCCTGCTCGCCGAGGTGGGCGCCGGTGGCCAGCACGTCGACCAGCTCGTCCGCGTCGCGCGCCACCGGGCCCGGCGCCATGGCCGTGATGTCGAAGTAGGTGCCGCGCGCGTCGCGGTAGGCCTCCCAGTCGGGAACGTGGACGACGAGGGGGCGGTCGAGGCCCGCGTAGTCGAACATCAGGGAGGAGTAGTCGGTGACCAGCACGTCGGAGGCCAGGCACAGGTCCTCCACCGACGGGTGCCGCGTGACGTCGATCAGCCCGCCGGGCGGCTCGCAGGGCGGGGGCTGGTCGGTGTGGAGGTAGTGGGCGCGGGCCAGCACCACGAACCCGGGCCCGAGCCGGGCCGCCAGCCGGGCGGGGTCCAGCCACGGTTGCCGGCCGCGCCGGTAGTCGCGGTGGGTGGGCGCGTACAGCACCGCGACTTTCCCCTCGGGCACGCCCAGACGGGCACGGATGCGGGCCACGTCGGCCGCGGTGGCGGTCTGGAAGCGGTCGTTGCGCGGGTAGCCGAACTCCAGCGTCGTGTACGGCGAGGGGTAGGCCCGCTCCCACACGAGGGTCGAGTGCGGGTTGGCGGAGAGGCTGTAGTCCCAGCGGTCGCTGTGCTCCAGCAGCCGCCCGAAGTCCATGCCGGCGGCCGCCGCCGGGTACGGCATCAGGTCCAGCCCCATGTGCTTGAGCGGGGTGCCGTGGTGGGTGTGCAGGAGGGTCTGCCCGGGGCGTTTGACGTACCGGTGGGGGAGGTTGACGTTGCTGACCAGGTACCGGGCGCGGGCCAGCGCCGTCCAGTACGCGGCCGAGCCGGGGTCCAGGCGCCGCACCCCGGGCGGCAGGGTGTGCGCGTACGCGGGGCCGCATATCCACGCCGTACGCAGCCCCGGCACCAGCTCGCGGGCCTTCGCCTCGACGGCCGCCGGGTTGCAGGAGTAGCCGCGGTCCCAGTACGCGGAGAAGACGGCGAGGCGGGGGTCGAGCGGGCGGCGGCGCTGGAGGGCGTAGTGCGCGCGGAGGGCGGCCTTGCGGGCGAGCGCGCCCACCGCGTGCAGGCGCGTGCGCAGGGCGGCGCGAGCCCTGCTGGCGCGGGAGAGGAACCGGAAGACGTGGTGCGCCCCGCACCCCACCAGACGGCGGCGGATCCGCAGCCGCAGCGGCTGTGCGGCTGCGGAAGCGGCCGACGCGGCGGGCCGGTAGCGGCGGCAGTGGTCCCGGGCCCGGCGCAGGAACTCGGCGCGGGCCGCCCGCGGCAGCCGGCCGGGACTGCTGTGGATGACGGCGAAGTGGTCGGCCATGCGCCGGTGCAGGTCCGGGTGCCAGCGCGCCAGGTCGGGCCGGGCCGCGAGGAAGCCGAAGAGGCGGTCGTACTGCGCGAACACGTCGAAGTGCCGGCGGGAGGTGGTCGTCAGGATGCTGCCGCCGCGCCGCTGCCGGTAGTGCACGCACACGCGGTCGAGGGTGGCGATGCTTTGCGCGGTCAGCAGCGCGGGGAACGTCCAGGGCGTGTCCTCGTAGGTGCCGGGCGGGAAGGTGAGGGCCTCGCGGCGCAGGAACGCGCGGCGGTAGGCCTTGTTCCACGCCACGGCTGTCGTCCGCAGCAGCGCGGGCCGCTCGGCGAGGGTGGCGACGGCGGGGCCGGCCCCGGGCGCCAGCAGGTCGGGGTGGGCGGCGTGGGCGGGCCGGCCGTCCCAGTGGTCGGGGGCGTAGTCGAACACCAGCATGTCCGGGTCGCCGGTGTGCGACAGCCGCTCGGCGAGGGCGCGCAACGTGCCGGGCGCCATGGTGTCGTCGCTGTCCAGGTAGAGCACGTAGTCGCCGGCGGCCCGCGCGGTTCCGGTGTTGCGGGCCGGGCCCAGCCCGCCGTTGTGCGCCAGGTGGATGACGGTCACGCGGGGGTCGGCGGCGGCGTAGGCGTCCAGGATCTCGCCGCAGGCGTCGGGGGAGTGGTCGTCGACGGCGACGAGTTCGAAGTCGTCGAAGCACTGGTCCAGCACCGAGTCGAGGCACTCGTGCAGATACGCCTGCACCTGGTGGACGGGGACGATCACACTGAATCGAGGCACGGCCGGCCCCCGGGGCTATGTGACGGCTGGGACAGCCTTCGCGGTCGGCTTCCCGGGCTTGCGGGGCGAAGACTTGTGGGACGAAGACGTACGGGGCGAATAATCCGATTTATCCCACACGAGGCCGCGCGTCACACCCCGAGGGCCGCCTCCCGAGGGGCCCGCCGGTGCTCCCGCCCCTCAGCCCGGCAGGCGGCGGAAGAGCGGCCGGGGCAGGTGGCGCAGCACGCTCATCACCGGGCCCAGCGCGGCCGGAACCCACACCGTCCGCGCCCTGCGGCCCACCCCGTGCGCGACGGCGTCCGCGACCGCGCCCGGGGTGGTGGCCAGCGGCGCCGGCTGCCGCCCCTCCGTCATCCGGGTGTGCACGAAACCGGGCCGCACCACCATCACGTGCACCCCCGTGCCGTGCAGCGCGTCCCCCAGGCCCTGCGCGAAGGCGTCCAGGCCCGCCTTGCTGGAGCCGTAGATGAAGTTGGCCCGCCGCGCCCGCTCGCCCGCGACGGAGGAGAGCACCACCAAGGAGCCGTGCCCCTGGGTGCGCAGCGCCCTCGCGCACACCAGCCCGGCCGAGACCGCACCGGTGTAGTTCGTCCGGGTGACCTCGACGGCGGCCATCGGGTCGTGCTCGTCGGCCTGCTGGTCGCCCAGGACCCCGAAGGCGAGCAGCACCAGGTCGATGTCGCCCTCTGCGAAGACCTTCTCCAGCACCTCCTCGTGCGTCTCGGGCGTCAGCGCGTCGAACGCCACCGTACGGACGCTCACCCGGGCGTCGTGGCCCGCCGCCTCGTCCCGCAGCCCGGCGGCTGCGGCGTCGAGCCGCGGGCCGGGCCGTCCCGCGAGCCACACCGTGCGGGTGCGCCGGGCCAGGAAGCGGCGCACCGTGGCGAGCGCGATCTCGGAGGTGCCGCCGAGAACGAGCACGGACTGCGGGGAACCGAAGGCGTCTTTCATGACTGCTCCGTGTGGTGTCGGGGCTCCGGGAGGGCCGGGAGCCGGTCAAGTGGGGGAGCTGCGCGGTGGCGGGGGCCGGGCGGGGTCACAGGGCCAGCCGGCGCGCCAGGTCCGAGGTGAAGACCCCGGCCGGGTCCACCTCGGCGCGCAGCGCGCGGAAGTCGTCCAGCCGCGGGTACATGCCCCGCAGCAGCTCGGGCCGCATGCGGGCGTCCTTGGCCAGGTAGAGCCGGCCGTCCGCGGCGGCGATCTCCTCGTCCAGCAGGTCGAGGAGGTCGGCCAGTCCCGGCAGCGAGGCCGGGACGTCCAGCGCCAGCGTCCAGCCCTCGCGCGGGAAGGACAGCCAGCCCGGGTCGCCGGCGCCGAACCGTTTGAGGACGGCGAGGAAGGAGGGGCACGAGCGGCGGGAGAGCAGCCGCACCACGCGGCGCAGCGCGTCGTCGGCCTCGTGCGGCACCACGCACTGCCACTGCACGAACCCCGCACGGCCGTAGACCCGGTTCCAGTGCGGCACCCCGTCCAGCGGGTGGAAGAACGCGGCGAGCCGCTGGAGTTCGCCCCGGCGGCGCCGGGGCGCCTTGTGGTACCAGAGCCTGTTGAAGGCGCCGACGGTGCCGGCGCGCAGCAGCCCGCCCGGGACGGCCCGCGGGGCCGGCGGCAACTGCCCGGGACGGAAGGCCAGCGGCTCCCGCCGGGCGGCCCGTGCCGCGCGGTCCCGCCCCTCCAGGGCCGCCAGCGGCGCGTGGTCCCCGCGGGTGAGGACGGCGCGCCCGGCCGCCGTACCGCGGGCCAGCAGGTCGATCCACGCCACCGAGTAGCGGTAGCGCTCGTCGGTGGCCGTCAGCGTGGCCAGCAGCGAGTCCAGATCGGGCAGCCGGTCGGTGTCCACGCTCATCAACGAGGTCTCCACCGGCAGCAGGTCGACCGTCGCGCTCAGCACCAGCCCCGTCAGCCCCATGCCGCCCGCCGTCGCGTCGAACAGCGTGCTGCCCGGCGTCACCGTGCGCACCTCGCCGTCGGCCGTCAGCAGTTCGATCTGCCGCACATGGCGGGTGAAGGAACCCGAGACGTGGTGGTTCTTGCCGTGGATGTCCGCGCCGATCGCCCCGCCGACCGTCACGTAGCGGGTCCCCGGCGTGACGGGCACGAACCAGCCCAGCGGCAGCAGCACCGACATCAGGCGGTGCAGGCTCACCCCCGCCTCGCAGGTGACCGTCCCGGCCACCGCGTCGATCGCCAGCACCCGGTCCAGGCCCGTGGTGTCCAGCACGGTGCCGCCCGCGTTCTGTGCCGCGTCCCCGTACGCCCGCCCCAGGCCGCGCGCGATGCTGCCGCGCGGGCCGCCGGCGCGGACCGCCGCCGCGGCCTCCTCGCGGGTGCGGGGCCGCAGGACCAGGGCCCCGGTCGGCGCGGTGCGCCCCCAGCCGGTCAGCAGCGACGGGGTGGGCGGCGGAGCGGGGGGCCGGGCCGGTGCCGGGGGAGCAGCGTAGGGGGCCCGGTGCGGGTGCGGGGTCTGCTGGAGGTGCTGAGCGGACATGTTCGTGACCGTAAGTGCCCGCAATTGTCCGCAACGGGAGGCTGCGCCGTCGGTGTCGCTGAAAGAGTGAAAGGCGGAGTGTCGGATCGTATGGTCACCGGGCGCCGCCGCCCCGCGCGCGAGAGTCGGCACGTGGCAGCACGAGCGGTACATCGGTGGGAACGGCAGATGCTGTGCGCCCTGGGCGACTGCGCGGCCGACGCCCGGGTGGCGGGCGCCGCCCGGGCGCTGTCCTGGTGCGGGGAGCACGGCGCCGTCTGGATCCTCGCCGGGCTCGCCGGAGCGGCCACCGACCGTACGCAGCGGGAGCGCTGGCTGCGGGGCACGGGGCTCGTGGCCGCCGCGCACCTGGCCAGCATGGGGCTCAAGCGGGTCGTGCGCCGCCCGCGCCCCGAGCCGGCGGGCCGCGCCCCGCTCGTACGGACAGCGGGGCGCCACTCCTTCCCCAGCTCCCACGCCGCCTCCGCCGGTGCGGCCGCCCTCGCCCTCGGCGGGCTGCGGCACGGCAGCGCCTTCGCCACGCTGGCCGCGCTCGTGTGCGTCTCCCGGCTGGTCGCCGGCGTCCACTACCCCTCCGACGTCCTCGCCGGCGCCGCGCTGGGCGCCGCCACCGCACAGTTCGGCACCCGACGGGGGGCCCGCCGTGGCTGAGCGCTTCACCCTCACCGGCACCCCCGCGGGCGGACAGGCACCGGCCCGTACCCGCACGGGGGAACCGCCGCGCGTCCCCGAGGCCGCCGCGGGCCCGCCCGCACCGACCCGCCCCGCCCCCGGCCCCGGCTTCGCCGGCACCCTGGCCGGCGGTCTGCTGCTGACCGTGCGGCCCCGGCAGTGGGTCAAGAACCTGCTCGTCGTCGCCGCGCCCGCCGCCGCCGGGCAGCTCGCCTCCTGGCACACGGTGCTGCGGCTGGGGCTCGTCTTCGTCCTGTTCACCGCGGCGGCCTCGGCCGTCTACCTGCTCAACGACGCCCGCGACGTCGAGGCCGACCGGGCGCACCCCGACAAGTGCCGCCGCCCCGTGGCCGCCGGTACCGTCCCGGTGCCGCTCGCCTACGCCCTCGGCGCCGCCCTCGCCGTGGCCGCCACCACGGCGGCCGCCCTGCTGTGCAACCCGGCGACGGCCACGCTGCTCGCCGGGTACGTCGTCATGCAGATCGCCTACTGCCTGCTGCTCAAGCGCATCCTGGTCGTCGACCTGGCCGTGGTCACCGCCGGGTTCGTGATGCGGGCGATGTCCGGCGGGCTGGCACTGGAGATCCCCCTCTCCCGCTGGTTCCTGATCACCGCCGGATTCGGCGCCCTGTTCATGGTCGCCGGCAAGCGCTACTCCGAGGCGGTCCTGATGGGGGAGGGCGAGGGCGGCACCCGCGCCCTGCTGCGCGACTACTCGGTCGGCTACCTGCGCTTCGTGTGGCAACTCGCCGCCGGGGTCGCCGTCCTCGCCTACTGCCTGTGGGCTTTGGAGGCCGACGGCGGCGGCCACGCCGGTGCCGCCGGCGCGCTGTGGCGGCAACTGTCCATGGTGCCGCTGATCCTGGCCGTACTGCGCTACGCCGTCTTCGCCGACCGCGGGGCGGCCGGCTCCCCCGAGGACGTCCTGCTGCGCGACCGCCCGCTCGCCGTGACCGCGCTGTGCTGGGGCCTGCTGTACGGGCTGTCCGTCGCGGGCCTGTAGCGCCGTGACTTGCAGGACGCCCCGGCACGGCGGCCCGGAGCCGGACGCGACTACGGCCGGGCGGTGGATTCCCGCGCGGGCCCGCGCGTTCTGCGCGGAACTGGCCGGGTTCGCGTGCGTCGGCGTCTTCGCGTTCGGCGCGGACATCGGCAGCTTCCTGTGGCTGCGCGGGCCCGTGGGGATCGACCCCATGGCGGCGAAGGCGCTCTCGTTCGTCGCCGGTGCCGCCGTGGCGTACGCCGGGAACGCACTGGGCCCCTACCGGCTGCGGGACCGCAAGGTGGCGGGCAGCCTGCGGCGGTTCAGCGTCTTCGTCCTGGTCAACGCGGCCGGTGGAGTCGTCCAGTTGGGGTGTTTGGGGGTGTCCCGGTACGGGCTGGGGCTGACGTCCACCCTGGCGGACGTGGTCTCCGGCGGCGGCGTCGGACTCGTCCTGGGCACGGCGGTCCGCTTCTGGGGCACCCGCACCCTGGTCTTCTCCACCGTGCCCGACCCCCACCAGGCGCCACCCCCGGCCCCGCAGGGCGGCGCCCCCCTCCCGGACGCGGTGCCGGAAGGAGGGCGGGGGTGGGCAGGAGAGGGCCGGGCTATTTCACGGCGCCGGCCATGACGCCGGAGACGAACTGCCGCTGGAACGCGAAGAAGACCGCCAGCGGTACCAGCATGGAGATGAAGGCGCCGGGCGCCAGCACATCGATGTTGTTGCCGAACTGCCGCATCTGCTGCTGGAGCGCCACGGTGATCGGCGGGTTCGTCGAGTCGGCGAAGATCAGGGCGACCAGCATGTCGTTCCACACCCACAGGAACTGGAAGATGCCCAACGAGGCGATGGCGGGCCCGCCCAGCGGCATGATGACCCGGGTGAACAGCCGCAGCTCACCGGCGCCGTCCAGCCGCGCGGCCTCGAGGAGTTCGCGGGGGATCTCCGCGAAGAAGTTGCGGAGCAGGAAGATCGCGAACGGCAGTCCGAAGGCCGTGTGGAACAGGACGACGCCCGTGGTCGTCTCGAAGATCCCCAGCGTGTTGAACAGCTTGGCGACGGGCACCAGCGCCACCTGCACCGGCACCACCAGCAGCCCGACCACCAGCAGGAACCACCAGTCGCGGCCGGGGAAGTCCATCCAGGCGAAGGCGTAGCCGGCCAGTGCGCCGACCACCACGACCAGCACCGTCGCCGGCACGGTGATCAGCACGGTCGTCCACAGCGACTCCATGACCTGCTCGTTGGCGAACAGCGCGTCGTAGTTGGACCACGTCAACTGGTCGGTGTCCAGGATCCAGGGGAAGCTGCCGTTCAGGTCGAAGATGTTCCACCAGCCGGAGATGGAGATGTCGGCCGGGTCACGCAGCGACGAGCTGAGCAGACCGGCGGTCGGCAGCAGCCAGAACAGCCCGATGACGACCAGCGCGAAGCGCACCGCCCAGTGGCCGGTCAGCGCGGCCACCCGCGAGGCGACCGTGGTCCTGGGACGCGCGGCCTCCTGCGGGGCCGTCGGCTCGGAGGGGGCGCCGGAGGCGTCCGGGGCGCCGTTGGCGGTGAGCGTGGTCATCGGCGGGACTCCCTGCGCAGACGACGGATGTTGAGGACCATGACCGGCACCACGAGCAGCAGCAGGACCACCGCGATCGCGCTGCCCGCCCCCTGGTCGGGCTTGCCACCGAACGACTTCAGATAGAGCTGGAGCGCCAGCACGTTGGCCTCCCGCTGGGTGGCTCCGGGCGAGATGATGTAGACGAGGTCGAAGATCTTCAGCACGTTGATCATCAGGGTGACCGTGACCACGCCGAGCACCGGCGCCAGCAGCGGCACCGTCACCTTGCGGAAGACCGCCCATTCGCTCGCGCCGTCCACCCGCGCCTGCTCCAGCAGTTCGCGCGGCACCCCGGCCAGGCCCGCGGCGATGAGCACCATCGCGAAGCCCGCCCACATCCACACGTACGAACCGATGATGGCCGGCGTCACCAGCGTCGGGCCGAGCCAGTCGACCCCGTTGTAGGGCTCAGCGAAGTTGCTCGCGGGCAGCCGCAGCGTGGCGCCGTCCGCGGCGGCCGGGAGGGTGAAGGTGCCGTCCTCGCCGGTGGTGGCCGTCGCGACCGTCCTGCCGTCCTTGACCGCCTCCACCTTCAGGTGCGCCAGCGCCTTCTCCTGCCGGTCGATGACGCCGTGCTCGCTGCGCCCGCCCTTGACGAAGTCCAGCCACACGGTGCCGGTGACCTTCCCGTCCGGGCTCTGCGCGGGCTTCTTCGCGGGGGCGGCGCCGCTCGCCTCCTTCGGCGGGATGCCCACCAGCGGGAGGGAGACGGGGCTCGCCGCGTCGACGGTCCGCCGGGTGCTGTAGGCACCGCCGCCGGAGGCCTTGAGCGGGGCGTCGGTGCGGGGCCGGGCGTCCGGCCAGGGCGCGGTGTCGGCGAACGTGTCGTGGACGGTGGTCCACATGGCGTTGGCGATGCCGCGCTCGGGGTCCTGCTCGTAGACGAGCCGGAAGATGATGCCCGAGGCCAGCATGGAGATCGCCATCGGCATGAAGACGAGCAACTTGAAGGCCGTACCCCAGCGCACCCGTTCGGTCAGCACCGCGAAGATCAGGCCCAGCGCCGTGCAGACGGCGGGGGCCACGATGACCCACACCAGGTTGTTGCGGAAGGCGATCAGCGTGCCGTCGTCGGTGAAGATCTCCGCGAAGTTGTCCAGTCCGACGAAGGAGGAGCCGTCGGCGTCCATGAAGCTGCGGTAGATCGAGTACGCGATCGGGTAGACGACCAGCGCGCCGAGGATCACCAGCGCAGGCAGCAGGAACAGGGCGGCGATCCCGGGGCGGCTGCGCAGCGCGGCGGCTCCGGCGGCGACTTTCCTGCCGCTGCCGCTGCCGCTGCCGCTGCCGCTGCCGCTGCCGCGCCCGGATCCGGTGCCGGAGCCCGGCGTCGCGCCGGTGCTCGTCGCTGTGCCGGTGCGTGCCGTGGTGCTGGTGCTGGTGCTGGTGCTGGTGCTGGTCGCGGCGCCGGTGACGGGCGCGTCGGGGGCCCCGGCGTCGTCCGGTATGCCTCCGGTCGCGCCGCTCGATGGGTTGCTCGGGGTCGGCATGACGGTGGTCTCCCCTGTCCTGGTCCGTCAGTGGGGCGTGGCGGCCGCGGCGGCCGTGCGGGACGCGCCGGGGCGCGTGCGGGACGTACGGGCCGCGACGGATGGCGAACGGGTCGCGGCGGGCGCGGTGGTGGAGCGGTTCACTTCTCGTACGCCTTGGCCGCGGCCTTCTCCAGCGCCCGCTGGGTGGACTCGATGCCCTCGGGATGGGCCAGGAAGTCCTGCAGCGCCTTCCACTCGCCCTCGCCCTTGGTCCCGCCGAAGGAGGCGGGGGCCTGGTCGGACATGTCGAAGCGGAAGTCGTCGCCCGCGTCGATCAGCGCCTCGGCGATCTCCCGCTGGGGCTGGTTCGGGTAGGCGGACAGGTCCAACTCCTTGTTGGGGGAGATGAATCCGCCCTCCGCCGCCCAGATGCCCGCCGCGTCCTGCGACGCCAGGAACGTGGCCAGCGCCTGCGCCCCCTTGCTGTCCTTGAGCACGGCCGCGGCGTCGCCGCCGGTCACCACCGGGGGCTGGGCGCCGACCTTCGGGAAGGGGTAGACCTGCGCGTCCTGGCCGATGCGGGCCTTGGTGTCGGTGGCGATGTTGACGCCGACGAAGTCCGCCTCGAAGACGAGCGCCGCCTGGGGCGAGCCCAGGTTGCCGTACGGCTTGGACACCGAGTCGGGGAAAGCCGTCTGCAAGGCGCCCTTGTTGCCGCCCGCCAGCAGGTGGTCCCGGCCCCACAGCTGGGCGAGTGTCTTCAGCGCCTTGGTGACCGAGGGGTCCGTCCACGGGATCCTGTGCGTGGCGAGCTCGTCGTACTTCTCCGGGCCCGCCTGGGAGAGATAGACGTTCTCGAACCAGTCGGTGAGCACCCAGCCGTCGGCACCGCCGATCGCCACCGGGTCGACGCCGGAGTCGGAGAGGGTCTGTGCGTCCTTGACGAACGACGGCCAGTCCTTGGCCTCACGCACCCCCGCGTCCTCGAACGCCTGCGCGTTGTACCAGATCAGGGACTTGTTGGCGGCCTTGAAGTAGACGCCGTACTGCTTGCCGCCGACGCTGCCCAGGTCGCGCCAGCCCTTGCCGAAGTTCTTCTTCGACTCGGCCAGCGCCTCCTTGCCCAGCGGCTTGAGCCAGCCCTTCTCGGCGAACTGCCGCAACACGCCCACCTGCGGCATCATCGCGACGTCCGGGGGCGCGCCGCCCTCGATCTTGGAACCGATGTAGGTGGCCACGTTGTCGCCGGTCGGTACGAACTCCACCTCGGCGCCGGTGCGTTTCTCGAACTCGTCCAGAACCTTGCGGAAGTTCTCCTGCTCCGCCCCGGTCCACACCGCCGCCACCTGGAGCTTCTTGCCGTGCAGGTCGGGGAGTTGGACGGTCGGCCGGTGGGCGGCCGCCCAAGCGCTCCCCTCGTCCTCCTTGGCGCAACCGGCGGCGGCCAGCGTGAGGGCGATGACGGAGGCGAGTGCGAGAGCCGAGCGTGGAGCACGCGAGTGACGCATGGTTCAAGCCGTCCCTTTCCCCCATGTCTCCCGCCGTCCCGGGTCGGCCGACGGGAGCCGAGCAGGGCACGGGCCGACCTCCGGGCACCGCGCCGTAACGTTCTGTGCGGAAGTTTGTACGCCCGGACCAGCACCTGTGGCAACACTGCGTGGACGTCCACCGGTATCTTGATCAGTCCGTGATCTGCTGGTCCGCGCCCGTGCGCCGGTCCGGGCGAACTCCTGGGGCCTACGCGGCAGTTGAGCCGTTGCCCACCCTCCTTGCGGGGGCGCGCCGCTCCGGCCCTTCCGGGGGAGCGCGCCCGCGCCTGCCGCGCCCGAGCCCCCCGAGGGAGCGCCCAGCCGCCCCGGCACGCCCGCGACGCACGCCCGGTGCGCCCCGCGCTTTACCCGGCGCTGCGCGCCGGGTGCGGCCCGTGCCCCACCTCGCGGTGTGCGCCGGATGCGGCCCGTGCCCGCTTGCGGTGTGTGCCGGGTGCGGCCCGCGCCTTACCTGGCGGTGTGTGCCGGTTACGGCCCGTGCCCGCTTGCGGTGTGTGCCGGGTGCGGCGCGTGTCTCGCCTCGCGGTGTGCGCTGGGTGCGGCCCGCGCCTTACCTGGCGGTGTGCGCCGGATATGGCCGGTGCTTCACCTGGCGGTGCGTGTCGAATGCGGCTCGTGCTTCACCTTGCGGTGTGTGCCGGTTACGGCCTGCCCTTTACCTGGCGGTGTGTGCCGGATGCGGCTCGTGCTTCACCTTGCGGTGTGTGCCGGTTACGGCCTGCCCTTTACCTGGCGGTGTGCGCGGGATATGGCCCGCCCCCCACCTCGCGCTGTGTGTCGGATGCGGCTCGTGCTTCACCTCGCCGTGTGTGCCGTACGCGGCCCGCGCCTCACCTCGCGGTGTGCATCCCGTCCCGCTCCGTGCCATGTCCCGTGGTGCAGCCGCCGATCGCCGGGCGGCCGGACGTGCGCGAGTCCGGCCGGAGGTACCCGGAGGTATCTGGAGGTATCTGGAGGTATGAGCCTCATTGAAAGCTCGTGGGCTGGCGGAAGTGCGGGGGACGGAGGTGCTTGTGGGGCCTACCGGGCGTCCGCTCGGGACGGGTCACGGGTCACCGGGGGGCGGGCTGCCTGGCGGGCGGCGCGCTCCATGGCGCTGGCGAGCAGCGCCAGATCCGTCGGCCCGTTGCCGAGCTCCCGCACCTGGCGCCGGGCGGGCGGATCACCCGCGCGCGCCCAGTCCAACGGCACGACGGTCGGTCGCACGGTCGCCGTCCGCGGGATACGGCCGGTGACCCGTCCCGCCTGGAAGGGGAGGGGCGTCCCACCGGAGGGGCCTGCGCCCCGGGCGACCAGCGTGCCGCGCCCTGGTGGTGCCGACGCGGCCCCGGCCCCCTCGCCGCCGCCCGTCAACTCCGCGAGCAGTGTGGCCTGTTGCGCCAGCACGGTGCCTGACGTGCGCTCCGGCCGCCCGGTCGCGGCGACGACGTGGACCCCCAGCCGGGCGCCCGTCCTGGCCACGGTCTCCAGCGCGCGGACGACCGAACCGGCCGCGGGCCGCCCCGGGTTGCCCAGGGCCGGGTCCACCAGCGTGTCGAAGTCATCGACGAGCACCACCAGCCGAGGCGGCACCCCGTTGGGCCCCAGCGGAGAGGGAGCACCGACCGGCGACCCCGAGGAAGCGGTTCCGGACGCGGCCCCTGACGCAGCAGTCCCCGACGCGGTCCCTGACGCAGCGGTCCCCGGCGTGGCGGCGGCCCGGGCGGTCGCATCCTGGCCGTGGGCGCCGCCCTGCCCGGACGTGCCATGGGTGCCGCCCCGCGCGGAGGTGCCCGGCCGGTCGGTGGACGTCTGGCGCAGGCGCAGCGTGCGTTGCGTACGGTCGGGCTCCTCGGCAGGCCCCTCGTACGCGGCGGAGGACCCCGCCTCCCCCGCCCCCGTGCCGGGCACCGCCCGCGCCGCGTCCGGGCCCGCCCCGGACAGTTGCGGGCCGGTCTCCTGCCTGCCCGGCCCCGCCGGGGAGCCGCTTTCGTCAGGGGAGCCGGAGTCACCACCGTGCCGTCCCGCGGGAATGCCGTGCCCACCCGCGGGAGGGGGGCCGCCCTCCGGTGCCTGCCGGGCGGACGGCGGTACCGGGGACGACAGGGCGGACCCGTGGCCGCCCCGCGCGGAGCGGCCCGCGCTCACCGTGGCCCGCTCGTCGGGTGCGGGCGCCGGCGCGGGCACCCGCACCCCCGCGTCGGAGGGGGACGACATCGCACGCTCGGGCGCCTGACGCGGCGCCACCACACGCTCACCGGGCCGGGTGGCCGAGCGTACGTACTCCTCGTAGGTGCTCTCGTCGCCGATCAGTTCCGCCCGGCGCTTCACCTCGGCGCTCAGCGCCTGCGCGAACTGCCGCATGCGCACCGGGTCCCCCGCGACGAGGTGCTCCGTGACGTGCGGCAGGTCCGTGCAGGGGCGCAGGCCCTCGCCCGCGCCCGCCCCCGCGCCGTCCACCAGCACGAGGGCCAGCCGGTCGGGCCGTTCCCCCGCGGCGAGCGAGGCCGACAGCGACCGCAGCAGCTCCGTCTTGCCGGCTCCGGCCGCCCCGCCGATCAGCGCGTGACCGGGTGCGACCGGGAGCCCGCCCGCACCCTCGTCCGCACCGTCTTCCGGCTCCACCCGGCCGGCGAGGTCCGCCTCCAGGGGCCCGTGCGGGCCGGCGCCGAAGACGAGACGGGCGCGGCCCGAGGGCGCGGCGAGCTGCTCCGACCAGCGGGCGAGCAGCGCGGCGGGGGTGGCGCGGGCCAGTCCGAGCTCGTCCAGCAGACGGCACTGCTCGGGAAGCGTCACCGTGGGGCGCGTGAGCCCCGCGCGGGCCGCCGCGTCGTCCGGTTCGCGCAGGGGCGCGAGGGCTCGTGCGAATCTCTCCGCCCAGGCCGCCGAGACGGCGTCGACGGTCGCGACGGGGCCGCCGGTCACCGACAGCACCTCAGTCGGAGCGGCGGCGTGCGGCTCGGCCGGGCGGCCCGGCGTACGGTGCAGCACCCGGACCGCCGTGGCGACGTCGCCGCTCAGCAGCGCGGCCGTCCCGCACTCCGGGAAGGCGGGGCACGCTCTGTTCGCCGCCTCGACAGTGGCCGTGACCGGCGACGACGGGCTGGCGGGAGGCGTCTCGGCGAGGCAGAGCAGATGGATACCGGCTGCCGCGCCCTCCCGCGCGAGCTGTTCCACGCCCGCGCGGACGGTCGCCGAGCCGGGGTCGCCGTCCACCACGACCACCACCGCGGGCCCCGCAGGGGCGTCCGCGGTGAGCGCCCCGGGCGCCGTGCGGTGGGCGTCGAGGCGTCGGAGGAGCTCGGCGGTACGGGCGGCCGCCTGCTCCCGGTCGTACGCCGTCAGCAGGCCGCAGTCCTGACCGTGCGCCGGGCGCAGGTGCGGCAGCCAGCCGAGCCACGACCACTCCTGACGGCGGGCCTCCGCGCTGCGGGAGCGGTCCGCGGACAGCAGGACGACCTCCAGACAGCTGGGCCCGTGCAGGGCCACCAGTTGGGCGAGCACCGCGCGGGCCAGCCCGGCCAGCCGCGCGCGGGGCCCTGCCAGACCGAGTGAGCCCGCCTGGCGCAGGTCCACGGTGAC
This sequence comes from Streptomyces sp. CNT360, assembly GCF_000424785.1. NCBI lineage: Bacteria > Bacillati > Actinomycetota > Actinomycetes > Kitasatosporales > Streptomycetaceae > Streptomyces > Streptomyces sp. CNT360. Next base: position 67,600 of record NZ_AUKO01000021.1, read on the forward strand.
CGGGTCGCCGTCCCCGTCGCCGCGGTGGGTGACACCGAGCCGTACGGTCAGCGCGTCCGGATGGCCGGGCGGGCGCTCCCACAGCCGGGGCCCCGGGCCGAGAGCGCTGAGCAGGACGGCGGCCGGGTCCGGCCAGCGCGCCTCGGCTCGCTCCCCGCCCTGCTGCCCTGCCTGCGGTGCGAGTCGCGCCCCCGCCGGGCCCGCCGCCACGGACCGGCCCCAGGCTGCCGCCCCGGTCTCCTCGGGGTGCGCGGCGAGGCCCTCGGCGGTGCCGGCGCCGTACCGTGTCGGCCCGTCGGGCTGCCACGGGTGGATGTGGAGCCCACCGCCCGGCGCGGTCCCCGCCTCACCGGGCGCACCCGTCCCACCGACCGCACCCGTCGCGCCGGGCGCCCCGGCACCAGGCACCGCCCCGCCACCGGCAACCGCCCCCGCAGGGTGACCCGAACCGGGAACGGGACCCGAACCGGGAACGGGGGGCGCCCCGGCGCCGGGACCCGACCCGGGCGCGAAGGACGATCCGGCCGCCGGAGCCGACCCGGAAGAGGCGGTCGGACCGGGAGCGGAAGCTGTACCGGGGGCGGAAGCCGTTCCCGGAGCGGAGGCCGTCTCCGTGCGGTTGCCCGCGAACCGGCGGGCCCAGGCGCCCAGGCCGCCCCTGCCCTTGCGGGAGCCCGGGGCCTCGGCGTCCTGGCCGGGGGGCGGCACCGGGGGCGGGAAGCCCGCACCGTGCGTGCCGTCGGCCGTGGGGAAGGGCCCGCCGCCCGCGTACGCATGGCTGTCGGTCACGTCCGCGGGCACCCTGCCGGGCTCGGGCGCCCCTGCCGGTCCGGAGACCGCGGGTGCCCTCTCCGCCGCGGCTGGACCTGCTGTCCCCGCCGCCCCCGGCGCGACCGGCCCTCCTGATGTTCCCCGCGCTCCCGGGTCACCCGGCGCGGCGCCGACGCCCTCGCGGACCAGCCGTAGCCGTCCCTCCCCGTCCGGGACGGTGGGCAGAGCGAGCGGGGCACCCGACGCGCTGTCGTGCGGGGTCACCCCGGTGGGCCCGGCGGCCTCCAGCCGGAGGACCGTCTCGCCGAGGCGGAGCGTGGCGCCGGGGCGGAAGAGCACGGGCTGGGTGCCGACCGGGGCGCCGTCGAGGGTGGTGCCGTTGGTGGAGCCGAGGTCGGAGACGGTGACGGCACCGCCGTCGGTGACCGTCACCGCGCAGTGCAGTCGCGACACGTCGGGGTCGTCCAGCGGGACGTCGGCCTCCGCGGAGCGCCCGAGCAGCACCTTGCCGCCTTGCAGGAGATGGATACCGCCCGCGTCGGGGCCCGCCACCACGTGCAGCCGGGCCTTCGCCGAGCCGTACGCCCGCAGCGCGGTGACGGTGGCACCGTGCGCGGGCAGCGTGGCGGGGGCGACGGGCGCGTGGAGCGAGACGAGGGCGCCGTCCAGCAGGGGCGGTTCACCGATGATCTGGCGGTGCGGGTCGAGCCGCCGCGTCCCGGCGTAGACGACCACCGGCTCCGCATGGCTGTCCTCTTGCGCACCACGGCCCCCGCGGCCCGTCCCGGAACCGGCCGCTGCTCCGGCCCCCGGCTCGGCGTCCGACGTGTCCGACGACCCCGGCGTGCCCGAGACGCCGGAGGTGCCCGGCGACACCGCCACCGCTGCCGCCGCCGAGTTCGCCAGCGCGTTCGTCACGGTGGAGAGCACGGTGCCGGCGGGGGCGGTGACCAGCACGTTCGCGTACCCGACCACGTGGGCGTACCCGTCGGTGCGGGCCTGCGGCGTGCCGGGCCCGCCGGCCTGTGCGGTGCCTGCTGTGCTTCCGGCGCTTCCGGCGCTTCCCGCGCTTCGTGCGCCGCGCGGCGCCAGGGCGACAGTCAGCCGGATCTGCATCTGCCCCTCCAGGTCCCGTCCGCTTCCTGTCCGCGGTCTGTCGCTTGCTGCTGTCCGCGGTGACCCGCGGCCTCTGGCTGTCCGTCAGCGGGCCCCGCCCGCTTCTCCCTGCCCGCGACCCGCGGGCGTCATCCTGCCCCGACCGTGCCGCTCCGTGCCCCTGCCGCTCCGCGCTCCGTCCGTTCCCTCACGCTCCCGTGCTCGCCCGTCGTGCGATCGTGCTGCCCGTCGAGCGGTCGTGCTCCGCCGGCCCGTACGCCCAGTCGTTGCCGCATGCATACTCGCACCCGCGACTGACAACGGGGCCCGTCCTGGCCACCTCCATGATCGTGCCGAGCGGAACGATCTTGTCCGGGTAAGAGGCACGCCGCAACCATCGTGGTGCGACATGCGTCTCACGGGGGAACCGCCGGGCCCTGGGCCGACATGGGCGCCAGGGGCGCGGGCTTGGCCGTCGGCGCTCTCGCGGGCCCGGTACCGCCTTGCGGGACGGCACTATTGTGGGCGGGATAGCAGTACGAGACCAGGGAGCGCATGACGTGCGGCCGGTAGGCAGCAATTATCTTGCTCCGAGCGCTGTGCTGAGACCCGTTTGACCTGCTCACCCTTGAGCGTGGATACGGAAGTTATCTGCCCCATTGATCGCCGTTTCCGGCGGCCCGCGCTCGCACTCTGACCTGCGACGTTCTGTGGGGTTCCTACAGCGACCGAAACCGCCCCCGGGGCGGCCCGGGGGCGGCGTGGGTCACGGCCCCGCCGTCTGGACGAGGTGACGCGCCTCGCGTGTGGAGCGTCCAGCCGTGACCCCGGCTCCCGGACAGCGGCCCGGCAGTACACGAAGCACTTTAGCTGTAAATAAATGCAATCTGCATGTACTGGACATGCCACCCGGTACGGGTGGGCGCCGCAGGGTCGCAGCGGCCGGTGTCGGCGGTCGAAATGGTCCCGCTTTGAGCAATTGGCCGCGTGGTCAACATCTCGCGTTCTCGGCACCCGGCGCCCGCGCGGAGTATGACGCAAATCACTCGCTGTCGGCCTGCTGTGCGCACGTACGCCTCGGTCTCGGGGGAGAGCTGTGTACGCCCCGCTGTCCGCGCGCGGCCCGCTCCCGGGCGCACGGAAGGGCCCCGACCGTGCGGCCGGGGCCCTTCCAGGGGTGTGCGGGTCTACCAGCCGTGTTCCGTGAGCACGGTGCCCGCGAGGTAGCCGTGCAGACCGGCGGCCGGATACTCGATGACGTCCTCGGGCAGGTCGTGAACCGACTGCCACCGCAGGTCGAGACACTTCTCGGGCTCGCGGTTGGTCGGCTCTCCCTGCCATTCGGTCGCCAGGAAGAACACGCCGATGCGCTCGATCTCGTCCGACTGCCGGTGGTGCACGGTGTGCACCTGCCGCAGGTGATCCGGGTCGACGGTGACGCCAGTTTCTTCGTACAGCTCGCGGGCCGCGCCGACGGTGAGCGGTTCGCCAGCGTCGAGCTTGCCGCTTGGCAGGTGCCAGCGTCCGTATCCGTACGGGCCGCCGCGCTGCGACATGAGGATCTGGTCGCCGTCGCGCAGGATCACGTGCGTGTCGACGATGGGCGATGCGGTGCTCATACGCTCGGGACGACCGGCAGGCGCCAACTGGGCCCGTCGGCGGCGTTCTTCAGCCAAATTCGTTGTCGGTCCGGCTCGACGCTCACCCCGAACTCGGTCGCGGCCGGCGACCCCGCAGCGTGCCACAGCGCGAGGACCTGCTCGACCTCGCCCCACAGCGACACCGGGCCCCCCTCCCGGACCGTCCAGCCGTCGCCGTCCCGCGACAGCACCGCGAAGGACTCGTTCGCCGCGTCGAGGACGTACGTACGCATGGTGCCGTCGTCGGCCGGCATGTCGAAGGTGCGGGCGTTCGGCATCGCGAGCTGCGCCACGAACCCACTGTCGGGCATGCGCAGCACCTCGGGCCCGTGGGGCGTCTCGCGCGCCTTGCCGTCGTCGTCGCCCGGCAGCATGCCGAGGTTCGTCGGGGCCTCTTGCTGCCGGGCCATCATGAACGCCGAGCCCGCGAGGAACCGGCCCGTCGCGCGCTGCCCGTCCTCGACGACCAGGCGCACGAGGCCGAGCGATCGCAGCCACCCGCGCAGCGTCGCCACGATGAGCCCGCCGGGCTGCGTCTCGCGGAGCCATGCCCACGGGATGCCGCGCACGCCCATGGTGGCGATCGTGCGCGTGGCCTGGTCGCTGCGGTCGGCCCCGGCGAGTCCGTTGCCGACGACCAGCCGCGGGGCGTAGCCGCAGCGTTCGAGAGCGGCGCGGGCGCGGGCGGCGACACCCGGGTCGGTCTCGACCGAGGTGACGTGCTCGGCGCCGAACCGGTGGCACATGAGTGCGGATGAGTAGCCGGTGCCCGTGCCGTACTCGGTCACGGTCGCCTCGTCGTCGGCGTCGAGCGCTTCGAGCATCTGCACCACGAGCGAGGGCAGCGTCGAGGACGAGGTCGGCGAGGCGCCGCTGATCGGCTGCGGGTCCGACCAGTCGATATCGCGGCCGTCGAACTGCGTGATCAGCGTCTCGTCACTGTAGACCTTCCGCAGCCACGCCTCGGTACCAACGAGTTCGGGCGTGATCGGTACGTACGTCGTCATGCCGGGGGCGTCGCTCGTGAGGTAGAACCGCCGCGCGAACTCGTGCCGGGGCACGTCCTCGACGGCGGCGCGCCATGCGGGGGCGGTCACCTGTCCCTCGGCGGCGAGGTGTTCGGCAAGCTCGTGCCGCAGCCCGGCGGCCGTCTTGTCGAGATCGAGTTCGGTCATGGGTTGGTGCCTCGTTCCAAGAGATCAGCGAGCGCGGCGGTCATGGGCAGGCCGGTCGGGGGTTCCATCCATGCCCACTGCCCGGACGGGTTGCACTCAATGAACGTCCACTCGCCGTCGGCGGACAGGGTGAAGTCGAACGCGCCGAAGACGAGCCCGAAATGCCGCAGGTACGCGAACAGCGCGCGCTCGACGTCGGGCGGGGCCTCTACCGGGGTATAGGTGTGCGTGCGGTAGTCGGTGCGCCAGTCGAGCAGACCCGAGTCGATCCGCACCGCGAACACACGCTCGCCGATCACGGTCACGCGGACGTCGGCGACCTTGTCGACGCGGGCCTGCAACAGGTGCATGGTCCCGGCGATACCGTCGTCGATCTCGTCCTCGGTGACCTCGTCGACGAGCACGGTCTGCGCCCGGCCGTCGACGAGGTACAGCGGCACCGCGAGCGGTTTGTAGATCACGTGCCGGTGTTCCTTGACGAACGCGCGGGTGTCGTCGGGTCTGTTCGTGATCAGTGTCGGCGGCAGGGTGAACCCGCACTCGGCCGCGGCGGCGAGCCCGGCCGGCTTGTACTCGGCGTCGCCGATGCGGTTCGGGTGGTTGACGTAGAGGCAGTCGGGCAGCGAGACGAGCACACCGCCGAGCCCGTATCGGGCCTGCGCCGCGGCGAACCGCGCGTCTTGCTCGTCCAGGTGCGGGAAGGCGAACCCGGACGGGCGCCGGTAGTACAGCGCCCGCACGCCGTCGAGCTCGGCGACGCGGGTCGGGGTCGCGAAACTTCCCCGCCACCGTGCCGTGCCGCCGCCGATGTGGGCGGAGCACGACAGGGTGGCGGGGAAGTGACCGGAGTCGAGCCGCACGACCGGGACGCCCCGGCCGTGCAGCTCGCCAACCACAATGTCCGCGGTCGGATCGTCATCGTTCGTGACGACCACGACCGGTCGAACGTCGTCTTGTGTCACTGGTCGGTGTCGTTACCCGTGTCCGTGTCGCCGCCGCCGTGACCGTCGGGCGAGGTGCCGGTCGGCGGGTTGGTGCCGCTGCTCGTGCCGTGCCCCGGCGCCATGACCGGGACGCCGGCGGCGTTGAAGTAGCGGCCGGTCTGCGTCTCGGGGTCGAGCTCGACGCGGGTGTGCTGCGGTGCGTCGGCGGGCGGGTACTCGGCGAGGCGGCGCAGTCCCCACGGCTGCGGGGTGACGTGCCCCTGCGGGATCGGGGTTCCTGTGGGAATGCGTTCGGCATGGTTGAACATCGCTGGTCGTTCCTCTCGTTGGGTCGGTCGGATCGTGCGATGGAGCACCGCCCCCGCCGGCTGTCCATGTACAGCGGGGGCGGAGATCAGGGGACGGGGCGCAGTGTGCGCGGCCGTCGGTGTCGGCCCGTGCCCGTCGAGGGGTGGGTGTGCGGGGTGAACACGGGTGCCTGCGGGGCTCGTCTGATCGGCAGCGGATCGAGGCGCAGCTCGTACCGGGCGCCGTAGTCGGTTGCGGCGAAGACGTAGGCACGGCCCGCATCGAGGGTGTGCAGCACGCCCTCGTATAGCTCGGCGCTGTCCGCCCATGCTTGCAGCTTGACGTCGGGCCGGGGGGTGCCCGGCTCGAACTCGACCAGGGGCACCCCGGCGAGGTAGGGGGCGGTCGGCGTCGGGGCGAGCAGACCGGCGTACCGGCGGGCCTTGTCTCGGGCCCACCGGGCAGCGAGGCGAGGCGTTGCCGCACGGTACGTAGCGAGGATCGCCTCGTACGTGCCGTCGAGGGATTGGGCCATCAGCTCGCATCGGTAGGCGTGACGTCTGGCCACCGTGGCACCTCCGCGTCGGGGCGGGAATCGTGGGGGCGTGCGCATGGGCGGGGTAGTCGGGCCGCTCGGCGGGAGCCACGGGGGGAGACTCAACCGCCGAGCGACCCTGTCTCAGGGGCGCGGCCTGTCGGGCTGCGCGTACATGCGGCGCGCGGATTCGGCGACGCTCGCGGCTGCGAAGTACAGCCGGTTCGCCTTGACCGACGTAGTGATGTAGTCGTTCACCTCGACGCCGGTCGCCGAGGGCGACAGCGGGTCGAGGCCGACGGCGAGCAGCACGTGCCCTATCTCGCAGATGACGCGCCCCCAGTTCCCGGCACGCGTGGTGAGCGAGTGCGGGGTGCCGTCGAGGCGGACCAGGACGACGCCGTTCTGCACGGCGATCCGCTCGCCTGCGTCGGGCAACGTCTCGTGCGCCGGCGCCGCGCCGAGGGCCTGCGTTACGCGGAACATGCGGGACTCGATCACGGCCGCGGTGTCGACGTCACGGCGCGGCGTCGGGTGCGTGATCAGCATGGGTGCGAACCCTTGGTCACCGATGCGGTCAACCCACGGGCGGACGGACAGGGACGCGATATCGCCAGCGCCCGGAGCGAGTTGCTCGGTGGCCGTCACTTCGAGATCACCTCGGCCCAAACGACCTTTCCGAACTCGACCTCGTCAACGCCCCAATGGCACAGTCCGTCGAGGATCAGCAGACCGCGGCCGCGGTCACGCTTGTGCGACTCGGGCCGCGGCTGCGGGCGCCGACGGACCGGGTCGCGTACCTCGACCCGCGTGCGGCTGCCGCGGGTGTGGAGGGTGAGCGCCAACGCGTCTCCCGGCTCGGTCCCGTACCGAATCGAGTTGGTGACGAGCTCGCACGTAACCAGCACGACCGTGTCGACGTAGTCGTCGGGTGCGTCCGGCTCGGCGTGCAGCACGTGCTCGCGGGCGAACTTCCGCGCCGCGCTTGCCGATTGCGGCTCGCCCGCCAGCACCAGTTTCCGCGGCTGGTCAGGTCTCGGGGGGAGCAGCCCCGCGCCCTGTCGCTTGTCGACCATGAGTGTCCTCCCGGTGACGGGTAGTGCGGTCACTCAACCCCGGGGCATCCTGTAGGGGCCACGAACTACCCGCAGACTGCATACGACGATTCGCGCAGCGCATAGCGGTGCCGCACTCCGGGCCCATGCCGCGTAGCAAGAGGGGGAGAACGAATCCCGTGAATTGGTCCGCGCAAGCGATCCGCGATGCTGCACGAGCAGGCGACTACGGCCGGGTGGTGAAACTGGCCCGGGTCGCAGCCACCCTTTCGCAAGGGCAGCTCGGGGAAGCCTGCGGGATGAGCCAATCCGCGATCTCGCGCCTTGAGGGGAGGGGCGCGGATTCGTACGAAACGGCTCAACTGTCACGGGTGGCAAGCCATCTTCAGATTCCCCCGCACCTCGTCGGCTTGGCCGACCACACGGCGGCGATCGTCGCGCGGGGGGACGGAAACGGAACCGATGTGGAACGGCGCAACTTCCTCGGTGGGGTCGCGGCGGTCGCCGCAGCGCCGGCGCTCTCCATGGCGCCCACGCAGCAAGCGCACGCAGCCGAGACCGGACAAGCGGCTACCCTTCGCGTGGCCACCACCGCATTCCGGCGCCTCGACGGCACAACCCCGTCGCGGCAGCTCGTCGACACGGTGTTGTCGCACCTCAAGTTGACGCAGTCGATCGCGCAGGATGCCGAGGGCGAAGACGAGCGGGCGAGACTCGCGGCCGTCGGCAGCGAAGTCGCCAGCCTCGCCGGGTGGTTGCACTGGGACATGGGCGACAACGGGTCGGCGCGCACGTGGTACGGCGCGTCGATTAAGGCTGCCCGGCGCGCGGCCAATCCCCTACTTGCTGCGTATCAGGTGGGGAGTCTCGCGCAGTTCGAGGCACACTCGGGGAACGCGGCACAGGGGCTCAGCCTGGCCCGGTCCGCGCGCAAGCAGCTCGGGCCGAACATGCCGGCCATTGCCGACGCGTGGCTGTCCGGCGTCGAGGCCCTCGCCCACGCTGCGGCCGGCGCCGAGGGCTCAGCCGACGAGGCGCTGCGAGCAGCAGCCCGTCGGGCGAAGCAGATCGAACGCGAGGACGCGCCACCGTGGCCGTGGGTGTTCTCATTCACCGAGGCCAAGGTCGCGGCGACCCGAGTCTCGTGCGGGGCGCGACTCGGGCTGCCCCGGTGGGTCGCCAGCGAGCAGGACTCGACCGCCTCGGTCATGAGCTCGGGGCACGACAAGCAACGTGCGTTGCTCATGCTCGATATGGCCTCGGGGCATCTTGCAGCGGGCCGCCTTGACGGTGCATTCACCATGGCAGCGCGGGCACTCGAAGTGGGGTTGCGCTACAAGTCGGGGCGAATCGTGGAACGGGCACGCGCTGTGCGCCGCTCGTACTCCGGGCCCACGCCCCCTAAAGTCGTGCGCGACTTCGATGACCGCCTGCATGGCGTGTTCCTGTAACGGAGAAGGGTAGGAACTGTGCGTTTGGGGATCACCGGGCACCGTGGACTGTCCGCCCAGGTTGAACGGACGGTTCGCGACGCCCTCGACACGGAGCTGCGAAAGTACGACCCGGCCGAGCTGCTCGGAGTGAGTTGCATCGCGGACGGTCCCGACACGTGGTTCGCCGAGGCCGTGCTCGACAACGGCGGCCGGATCGAGGTCGTCGTGCCTGCCGAGCAGTACCGCGAGGGCCTGCCCGGGTCGCACCACGCCACCTACGACAAACTGCTCGCGCGAGCGGCCGAGGTGCATCACACGGGCATGCGCGAGTCGACGTCGCAGGCCCACATGACCGGAAGCGAGATTCTCGTCGGCCTGGTCGACCGGCTCGTCGCGGTGTGGGACGAGCAGCCGGCCCGCGGCTACGGCGGGACGGCCGATGTCGTGGCCTACGCCCGACGTACCGGCGTGCCGGTCGACGTAGTGTGGCCCGAGGGAGCCACCCGCGACTAGCCAGTTACGCAGACGCGACGAAAGCGCCCCTGCTGGCTCTTGGGCTCTCGTGGTCATCGCGAAAGGGGCGCGAGGAATGTCACGACGCGGGTGAGCCCGGGAGAACTTCGCGTTGAGAGTGCGAACTTGCCAGCGGCACGGAAGCCCTTACCAAGGAGGAAGAATCACGTCGTGACGCTGGATCAAGTCACCTTCCGCCGCTCTCTCACGAGTTCGTTGACTCGTTCGGCCGCTTGCGCGGGGTCTTCGTGCTCCCAGAAGCGGACGACCTCCCACCCGCGCTCTTGCAGAGTGGTCGTTGTCTCCTCGTCACGATCTTGATTGGCTGCGATCTTCTCTGCCCAGAACTCAGCCCGCTTGCTGGCCGGGCGATGGTGTTCGGGGCAACCGTGCCAAAAGCATCCGTCGACGAACACGGCCACACGGGCTTTGGGGAACACGACGTCCGCCGTCCTGCGGAGATCGGGGAGCGGCCTGGCCGACACGCGATAGCGGAGCCCTTTACGGTGCAGAGCTGAGCGGAGGAGGCGTTCCGGTTTCGTATCCCGCCCCTTGTTGGCTCGCATCACCGCACGGGATGCCGGCGATGACGCCCAGGAGTCGGCTGGCACTTCCTCGGTGACGACATATCCGGCGGCTCGCGCTATCGACCACGCTGCCTTGAGGTTGGCGGCGCGGGTCGCCGCGTCCACCTCACCCACGTAGCGTTCGCGGGTCCCGCCGTCCTGGGACCACCGCAAGTAGGCGCGGATACGACGACGCTTCTTGTAGAGACGCAGCGCGATGGAACCGTGTGCGTATCGTCCATCGCCGACGCTTACCGCACGCATTCGGGAGCCGCCAGCCGCCCGGTCCTGCTCGGCTGTGCGAGTGCGCTTGTTCATCCCGGGTCTCGGCTTCCAGGCTCGGTCAGCGGGAACGTGGTCTTTCCAGTGTTGCCGATCCCTCGCCGCTTCTGTCACTGGCGTGTCTCCGCGTCCGCGAGCGCCGCCGCCACCGCCTTCGCGAAAGCTGCTCCGAGCTTGACGGGGACAGCGTTGCCCAGCTGTCGCATCTTCTCGCCGCGCGGGCCCTCAAGGGTCCAGCGGTCGGGGAAAGTCATGACTCGCGCGGTCTCACGCACTGTCATGTACCGGTAGCCGGTTCCGTCGTATTCAACGTCGTCCAGCCGCATGACAGATTCGCCACCAGGCACACCATGCACGCCAGCCTTCACGGTTTTCGCCGGCCGGTCCAAGTAGTTCGGCGTGTGCCCTTGGTACATGCGCGCCCCCGGCCATCCGAAATGATCCGAGATATCGCCAATCTGCCGCTTCGGCTTGAGTGCATCCACTGGAATCTCCGGAAGCGGTTTCCCTTCATTCTCGTCGATGCCTGTGATGGCGTCCCGAAGCGTACGCCATGGCCTCATCTGCACCTTGTGCTTGACTTTATCGTCCTCAAGGTCGAGTTTGGGGAGGTTCTCGATTACGCGCTTCTTCACCTCATCCGAAACTTCCTTGTGGCGTTCCCAGTACGGCCCACCGTCTCGCATTGAGTGAATCAGAGCCTCATCGGAATATTGCTTTTTGGGTCGGTGCTTCTCCCAATCGACATTGAGATCAGCGCGGAACGCAACAATGATCACTCGTTGCCGGACCTGTGGAACGCCGTAGTCGGCGGCATTCACGGGCATGTGAGTGACTACATACCGCTCGGACGGGTCTGCCTCGTCGTTCGCGATGGCTTTCGCGAGTACCTCATCGTGTTCTTCCCACGTCGCACCTTCGGCTCTAGTGAGGAAGGGAAGCGTCAATTCGCGTTTGATGTACTCGAAGTACGGTGAGAAGGAAGGTCGCAAAAGCCCGCGGACGTTCTCACAGATGACCGCCTTCGGCCTGAGCTCCCGGATGGCACGAAACATCTGGGGGAACATGTTGCGCTCGTCATCGTCGCCCTTGTGTACCCCCCCGAGGCTGAACGGCTGGCAGGGTGGGCCTCCGGCGATGACGTCAACAGGTTCCTTGACTCTCTCGGTGAAGTCGATGCCCCGGACGTCCCCCTCGATGAGCGGCCACGGTTGCGCGGGCTTGTCACCCTCCGCGGGCTCCGCTGGGTTGGCACGGAGGGTCTCGCACGCGCGCTTGACGTACTCGTTGACCAGTAGCGGACGGAAGCCCGCCGAGTGCACGGCCATCGCCAGCCCTCCACCGCCAGCGAACAACTCAACGCAGGTCCCAACGCTTTCGCGGGATTCTCGCAGCTCAGACATGTGCGAAGCGTACCGCGGACTTGGTGATCATTGTGTCAACCCCAGCAACTTCCTGCTCACTCGCGGCGGATCACCGGCTAGGGTGGCGGTGATCACGAAGCTGAAGGGGGCCGCTCGCATGATGAACAACCACGCCGAGTTCAAGCTGAGCATCACGAAGGCTCTTGGTGATCAGCTCGCGGAGGACTTGCAAGCGTTGACCCCCGCCCCTTTGACCGAAGAGGAAATCAAGAGGCTTCCGCCGACCACGGGCGTTTACCAGCTGTACCGCTACGGTGAGCTGGTCTATATCGGTAAGGCCGAGGTGACGCTGGCCCAGCGGCTGAGGAAGCATCTACGCAAACTGAGTGGCCGGGTTGGTGTCCACTTGGAAGAAATCAGTTTCACCGCTCTCTCGGTCGCAGAAGATTTCTCGGCAGTCGCGCCGGAAAAACTTCTTATCGACAAGCATCAAGGGGACGGTGAAGCGCCGTGGAACTATAACGGGTTCGGAATCAATGATCCGGGCAGGGAGCGCGATACCACCGTATTCAATCCCGGTCACTTCGATCAGATGTACCCGGCGAACCTCGACTGGGTGATCGAGGATATTCCACCGGGCGGGTGCAACCTGAAAGACCTGCTCAAAATAATGAAGGATTCCCTTCCTTATACATTCCGCTACGCCAGGAAGCAACACGAGAAGACGTATGCGGCCATTGACGTCGAGTTGAGTGTGACGGAGATGGCAGCCGACGACTTGTTCCGCCTCGTGAGTTCACTCCTTCCCGAACCATGGCAGATAACTGTTCTTCCGGGGTATGTCGTAATGTATCCCGAAAGGCTCAGGTCCGAGAGTGCCCGCAGATATTACCGCAGAGGCGAAGTGGTCACCGCGTAATCAGATACCTGCACGGCAGACACGACGAAAGCGCCCCTGCCCGGCCGTGAGGCCAGACAGGGGCGCAAGTCGTCATGAGCGGCGACGTTCCGCGGGCAGCCCGAGGACGTTCGGGCTCGGCGCGGGGTCGTCGGGTGGTGGTGCGGAATCCTTCCTGCATATCAGGGCGTCGGGGTCGTACTCGGGTGCCTGTAGCGAGTAGCCGTCAGGGCATGTCTGCCCGTCCTCGCCGTCACGGCCGTCGGCCCCGTTCTTGCCGTACTTCCCGGCCTCGCCGGGCGGACCAGCGGGACCAGGCGGGCCGGGCCCGCCTGCCGGGCCGTCAGCGCCGTCCGAGCCCGCGGCCCCGTCGTCGCCGTTGGCGCCGTTGCGCCCGTCCTCGCCGTCCTTGCCGGGCGGTCCCTTCGGGCCACGGTCGCCCGGCTTGCCGGGTGCGCCCGGCACCGACTCGACGCGGTCCGGCAGATCCTCGACCGCCCGCGAGGGGTCCGGCGCCGCTGGGGTGCCGCCCTCGGCCTTGACTTGCTCGCGCAGCACCCGCACGTCGGTCGCGAGCGTGGTCACCGCGTCGCCGCGCCGAGCCGCCTCGGCGCCGAGCCGGTCAGCCCTGCGTGCCTCGGCATCGATCCGCAGCCACACGAGCAGTACCGCGCCCGCCAGGACGAGCAGCACCGCGGCGAGCATGAGCGAGCGCCACCGCCGCGCGAGCAACGGCTGCGTATGGCGTCTGGTCACGTCGGGGCCCCTCCGAGTTCCGTGATCCGTGCACGCAGCCGCTCGTTCTCGGCCCGGAGAATCGTGATCTCGGCCCGCTTCTCCGTGTTGTCCGTGTGCGCGGCAGACAGCTCGCGGTACGCCTCGGCGAGCCGCTGCTCGTTCTCCGCGAGCTTCGCCTGCGCCTTGTCCCGCTCCTCTTGCAGGTTGTCGACGAGCGCCCCGTATCCGCCGATGACCGCGCCGGACTGCGCGGCCCTGTTCTCGCCCCGCTTGCCGACGAGGGCACCGACGGCCGTTGCGAGCCCGACGAGGATCGTGCCGACCGCGCCGAGCGTCGCGACGTCCACGTGCGCCCCTTATGGTCAGTGCATGAGCGGTCGCGTCAGATCGACGGAAGAGTCGGGGTGTCCGAGGCGGCGACCTTCTCTGTGATGCCGGGGCCGTCGGTGCCGCCGCTCGTCACGATCGCGGTGAGCAGCGCGAGCACGGCGGCGAGACCGCCGACCGAGAACGCGCCGCCCCAATCGACGTCGACGATCCCGAGCCCGTCGCCGCCGGCCACGCCGAGCACGGCCTGCGCGAAGGTGCGGATCATGCGCTCGACGGTCGCCTTCCAGAATGCTCCGGTGAACATGCGTGTTCCCCTTCGGTGTTGTGGGCGTGCGCCCGTGGATGACCGCCTACTTGGCGGGGATCTTGAGCTTCTGGCCGGGGGTGATCGCGGCGGGGTCCTTGAGCCCGTTGAGCTTGGCGATCTCGGCGTTCCGGGAGTCGGCGCCGAGCTTGGCTGCGGCGATCGACCACAGGGTGTCGCCCTTGCGCACGGTGTAGGTGCCGCCGGTGTTCCCGCCGCCGGTTCCGCCGGGCGACCAGGTCGCCGGGTGCTTGAGCCGCTCGGCGACGCGCTTGCGGATCGCGTCCATCGTGAGCGCGGTGCCGCCCTTCTTCCCGATCGGGCCGCGCGGGTCGATCTTGCCCGGCTGCCACTCCTTGTGGCCGATGACCGAGGTCGACCCGTCCTTGCCCCACCCGTGGCGGCGCAGGATGCCCGCCGTCGCCCGCACGATCGCCTCGACCTGCACCTCGGGCCACGGGTCCGAGTTGTTGCCGAGGTTCACGCACTCGAACCCGTAGAACCTCGAATTGCCGTCGGTGTTGGCTTCGTTGACCTTCGGCAGCGCGTTCTCGGCGATCACGGCGCGCAGCACGTCGTCGTCGCCCAACCCGGCATGATTCGCGCGCCCGTACCCGACGACGTGCACGACGCCCGCCTTGTCGATCACGCCGTGACACAGCGGGCCGGGCAGCGTCATGTACCCGTTGCGGCGGATGTTGATCGAGTTCTGCGTGCCCTCGGTGACCGTGTGATGCACCATCACGCCGTGCACCGGCCCCCACGAGCCGTGGCCGGCTCGGTTGTGGTGCTTGGCGTCGCCGACGACCTTGACGGTCACGCCCTCGTCGCGCATCGCGTCGAGGAACGCCTCGAACGACAGCGGTTTTGCCATGGTGAGCCCCTTTCCGGGCATGAAGAAACGCCCGGCGCGGTGCTGCGCGGGGCGTGCGGTGAGCGGGTACGGGCGGCGCCTACGGGGTGCCGGCGTCGTAGGGCGACAGGTTCTCGTTCGCGGCTGTCGAGGTGACGGTGCCTTGTCCGAGCCAGTCGTTACCCCAACGGCGGATGTTGGTTGGCGCGGCCGTGCACGTGTAGACCGAGGCGGCCTCGGTGCCGCTGCCCCACTTGCGGTAGGTGTTGTTCGTGATCGTGATCCGGTCCCCGCTCGTCGAGAGCCGGATGCCCTGCGCGGTGCTGTCACCGCGTCCGGCGCCCCGCAGGTAGTTGCCGGTCAGCTTGAGATCGGTGTTCGACCAGGCCCAGAATCCATGCGACTTGCAGTCGCTCGCGTTGTTGTCGGCGACGGTGAGCCGGGCGCCGCCGTTGCTCGTGAAGAACGAGCCGCCGCAGGTCGTGATGTGGTTGCCGGACAGCACGCCGTCGGCGCAGTTCTCGGTCGACAGCGCCGTTCCGCCGATGTCCGTGAACGTGTTCGCCGTCGCGGTGAACCGCTCGGTGTGCACGGCGCGAAGGCCGTTCTCCGAACCGCCCACGGTGGCGACGGTGTTGCCGGTGATCGTGACGTGCCGCCACTTCCCGGACGCCTCGCCTTCGACAAAGATCGCGTCGTTGAACGCGCCGATGTTGCGGAAGGTGTTGCCCGCGACCACGAGGCCCGAACCGGTCTGCGACGAGGCGCGGTCGACGCCGCCCATGTCCCGGCGGTCCGCGGTCTTCGAGCTGTCGAGGGTGCGGGCCCAGACTCCGGCGCCCATGTTCACGACCGTGTTGCCGGACACGATCGAGTCATCCCAGATGTACGGCTTCACGGCGTACTGCGCGCCGCCCTCGAAGGTGTTGTTCGCGACCTTGATGCGGCGGTGCCATACGCCCCACGCCGCCGAGTGCGAGCCGACCCCGGCCGGCCACGCCACGGTGCCCGCCGTGCCCGAGGCGCCGACGTAGCAGTCGCGCATGACGACGTCTTCGCACGGGGTGCCGTCGTACGGGCCGAACCCGCCGAACACCGACACACGAAACGCGCCGTCGATCTGCACCGCCTCGGAGAAGTCGCGGCCGCCGGTGTCGAGGTAGCCGCGGAACGCGCAGCCGATCACGCGCCCGGCCTTCGTGCTGTTGAGCTCGATCGCGTGGTACCCGCCCACGTCCCGGATCTCAAGATCGCGGATCGTGACGTTCCTGGCGTGCCCGATGCTGATGCACATGTCGGGGTCGGCCGGGTTGGCGGTGGCGCGCATGTCCCACACGCCGCCCTCGATGACGAGGTCGCCGTGCCCGGTGTATCCGCCGAACTGCTGTGTCGAGTCGCCGTTGAGCAGGAACGTGTTCGGGGCTCCCCGGCGGAACACGGCGCCCTGCATGAGGGTGAGCCGCGTACCGTGCCGGATGCGCAGCGGCAGCGTGGCGCACCGGTAGGTGCCGGGCGGCACCAGGACCCACCCGCCGCCCGCGTTGTACGCGGCGTCGAGCGCGGCCTGTACGGCGGGGGCGTCGTCGACGACGCCGTCGCCCTTGGCGCCGTACGCCTGCGGTGCGTACATGCCGGGGAGCGAGCCGCCGTCGCCCGTGATCGGCTTTCCGTTCACGGTGAGCGAGTCGACGGCGAGACTGTCGACGTGGCCGTCGCCGTCGACGGTGAACCCGTTCTTCACGGTGAGCCCGCCCGCGGCGGTGAGCGGACCGGCGACGGTCCCGCCGGCGGACCGTGAGAGCGCGCCGCGTGCCGCTTCGAGGGCCTCGACCGGCACCTCGCGGCCCGACTCGAACCAGCGGACCGGCCCCGAGAGCCCGTTGTACTCGTATTCGATCGCGGTGATATCCGCGGCCCGGAAGGTACGGATCGCACCGGGCGAGTCGCTGTCGGCCGAGTTGCTGCGCAGCTCGCCGATAGGCGTCGTTCCGTCGGCCTCGTACAGGGCCGTAACCGGCTGTCCGGTCCCGGCGACCCGCACGGTCACGGGGTAGTCGGGGATGACGTTTCCGGCGGCGTCGGTGAGCACGGCGGCGCCGTTCCCGCCGTAGGTGTAGAGCGGCATCGGTCCCTCTCAGTCCATCCAGTAATCGCCGGAAATGTCGACCCACGAGGTACCGGCCTCGCCCTGGTACCACCACAGGACGTCGCCGGGCTGTCCGTACGCCGACGCGGTGTTCCGCGCGAGGACTTCGAGGCGCCCCGCGGCATGCGTCGTCGCGCCGCCCATCGAGCACGTGCCCGCCCACGTCCGTAGCCCGGACGGAATGCAGTCCTCCGGGACGCTGCCGAGGTTCACGGCGTTCGGGTTGACGATCAGGGCGCCGTCGCTGCGGGTGATCCGCCCCTTGAGTGAGACCCGCACCTCGTCCCGGCGGCGGATGCCGAGCCCGACGTCGCCCACAGTGAACCCGCTCTTGAGCGTGACCGGCCGCCAGTCGGGCAACGGCTGCCACAGCGTGAGCCACGTGTTCGCCGTCGCCGACGACTTGAGCCATGTCGCCCCGTTGGCGGCGACTGCGAGGGTCTGCGCCGGGGCGTCCGACAGCCTGTTGTCGCGGTCGGCCTGGTCGACGACGAGGTGCAGCAGATGAGGGTCGACCGCCTCGGCGAGCTCGGCGATATCGGCCGGCACGGTTGGGCTGTCACCACCTGCGGGCACGGGGAGTTGGGCGTATCCGATGGTCGCCACGCGGGGCGCCTCCTTACACAGAGAACGTGATCGTGATCGTGCCGCCGGTGAACGCGGCATAGTCGGTACGGCCGTTGGCGTAGATCGCCAGTCCGCGCGCCGAGCCCGACGCGAGCGCGTTGCGCCACGACGCGGGGAGCGTTGCCGTGCCCTTCGCGCCGACGCTGAGCGAGAGCAGTTCCTCGGGGCCCGAGCCGAGGCTGAGCTGCCCGCCGGGCGCCGAGGTGTAGTCGTGCAGGTACAGGTGCATCGGCCGCTTCGCGTTCACGCCCGTGCCGCGGCGGCGGGTGAAGGCGACGGTCATCTTCGCGACGGTCTTGCCCGCGCACGCGGCCGCGATCTTCGAGCCGTAGAACCAGGCGCCGCGCCGGTTGCCGCCGCCGGTCCAATCGCCCTGTGTCGGTGTCGAGGCGTAGTCGTCGGGCCGGCCGCCTCGCCACGAGCCCGAGTCGTTCGGGGTGACCTTGACGGCCTTCGGCGCGTGCCCGGCCGGGTCGTCCGGCGGGGTGTCCGTAGGGCTGTCGACCTGCGCGTACAGCTCGACTTTCCCCTGCGCGGTCTTCCGCATGAACATCGCGTTCACGGACTGCCACCCGGACCCCGGCGGCGCCCCGGTGCCCCACGACACCGCGCGCACGACCTGCACATCGTGCGCGACGTCGTCGGCGATCTCGCGTATCCGGTCCTCGTCGACGTCCGTCGGGTCGTCGCCGAGCCGCCACATGACGACCGGCTGCGTCCCGGGCCGCATCGCGACCCAATCGCCCGCCTGCCGGTTGCGATAGGCGTCGGTGCACGGCACGTCGAGCAGCAGCGCGCCGCCGTAGTCGACGTTCACCGCGCCCGTGTCCGTGACGTCGACGACCTGCACCGTGACCGTCTTCGAGGCGGCCGCCGTGCTGCGCGCGAGATCCTTGCCGAGTTCCTCGCGAACACCCATGTCACAGCCTCCGTGCGGCAGTTCGTGTCTGGCAGCTCATCGAGGCGGCGCCGAGCTTCCGCGAGACCGAGTCGATGATGTGGCGCTGCCACACGCCGGGGTCGACCTCGACCTCGACGACGTCGCCCGGCTCGATCCCGGGATGGCTGTAAGCGTCGAACGAGAGCGAGCTCTGCACGCCGAGGCTGTCGGCGAGCTTCGCCTCGCCGACGGTCTGCGCCTGCGCCGCGCCGGTGATCAGCGCCGACGAGTACCGCTCGACGCGCAGCCGCACACCGTGCAGCCCGAGCCGCTGCGGCGCGAGAGGGTCGTTCACCGGGTCCGGCCCGGCGTACGTGAGCGAGTTCGGGTTGTCGTCCCACACCGCGACGGGGCCGACGGCCGGTTGCCCGTCGCCGGAATCCCCCGAGATCACCCAGCAGTTCACGAGCCCCTCGGCGGACTGCTCGCGCGCCGGGTACGCCCGGCCCTGCCCGTACGGCAGCCGCCAGACGACCGGGTCGTCGATCGTGGGGACCGGGGCGAACGTGATGACGCCGCAGGCGTCGGCGTACACCTCGGCGCCGAGGGCCGGCGCGATGCCGGTCGAGGTGCCCGAGCTGTCCGTGCCGCCGCTGATCGCCTGCCACCGGTCCTCGTCGACGAGGAACGCAGGCACTCGGGCATCGGCGTCGACCCGCGGCCGCCACGACACGGCAGTCTGCGGCAGCGCCTCGGCAACCAGGGTCGCCGCGATGGCGCGGGCGCTGTCGGACTCGACCGAGCGGGCGACCGGCAGCGATGCCCCGCGAACCACATCTTCGAGCCCGAGCAGACTCACCGACGCGGCGGTGCGCCCCTCGCGCACCTGGTCGACGACGTACCACCCCGCGGGCACCCAATACGTGTCGCTGCGCGGTGCGGCGATCCCTTCCCACAACCGCACGTGCGTCGCCGCGACGTTCACGCCGTCGCGGCCGGTCGGAACGCCGATCAGGTCGGCCGAGCCCGACCAGCGACATTCCGCGGTCCGGTCCGGCTTCACCTCGGCCGAGGCGACCTTGCACTGCTGCCACGTCTGCCCGCCGTCGTTGGACCACTCGGCCCGCGCGGTGCGACGTGTCGCCTTCGGCAGCGCGGCGAGCACCTGCGGCGGCAGCCGCATCATCAGGTGACCCCGTCGGTCGACAGCGCCGCGTACGACGGGTACGAGGCGGCGACGCTGTCGTACGTGTCGAACCGGTCCGCGACGGCGTCGTACGACCACCCGGGCATGCGCATCGGCTGCCGGTCGGTGTCGGGCCGCTCGATCGGCTCGATCGTCCACGCGAATTGGTAGCCCTCGGACGAGCCGAGCTTGCCGGTCGGCGTCGGCCCGGTGATATCGGCCGGCACATGGAAGGCGTCCGGCGACCGGTAACCGGGCCGTACCTGTGCGAGCAGCACACCCGAGCGCAGCAGCTCGCGCACCTGGTCGACACGCTCGGGTGGCACGTCGACCTTGACCTGTACGGTCTCGGCGCCGTGCTCGTCGAAGGCGACGACTCGGTACGGGCTGCCCTCGACGTCGAGGGCATCCTGCCTGCCCGCCGCAGTCGGCCCGGACCACTCGACGACCATGACGCGCAGGGACAGCCCCGGCTCGTCGAGGCTCTTGACCCACAGGTCGAGGTCGTCGCCTGCGGCCGGGGCCGGCACCGTGACCGACAGGCTCGACGAGGGCCCCTCGGTGCCGTCGTCGTAGATCGGCGTCGCGGTGTAGATCACGGCGACACCGAGCGGCGCCTCGTGGTCGTAGGCGGTGCCGATGCCCTCGACGGCCCACGCCGCGTCGCCCGAGCGGACCGGCACCGGCGCGGCCGCGCGCGGGTCCTGCCGCACGATCCGCACCTTCCGGATATCGGCGGCCTGCGGCGCGGCGGGGGCGGTCGTCGCGTTGTACGACAGCACCACCCCCGCCCACTGCGCGTCGACGAGCGCGGCGAGCCACCCGTCGGGCGAGGTCACCCGCTCCGGCGGCGTCACCTGCGGCGCCGTCGGGTCGACGATCATCGGCATCGGGTTACCTCCCCTTCACGCCCGCGCGGCTGCGCTGCCGGGCGGTGGTCAGTCCGGCGTCGACGCGGGTGTCGACGTAGGCGTCGAGCTGTGTGCCGTCGGCGAGGACGAGCGCGAGCTGCTGCCCGTCACGCAGACCGGCCGGGTCCGTCTGCTGCCCGGCGGCAACCGGGGTGACGGCTGCGGCCGTGCTGCGCAGTGCTGCGGCGTCGGGCTGCGAGAGCGTCGCCCGGATGCCGCCGACCCGCGCGGCGCCGATCTCGTCGGCGAGCCGGGTGAGCGCCTGCATGCCGCCGAGCGACGAGCGGCTGTCGAAGATGCGAGACCCGCCGCCGAACTGGAGTAGCTCAGGGCCCCGTTCACCGACCCACGCGACCTCGCCCGGCCGCGGCCGGCCGCCCGAGGCGTAGCCGCCCGGCCGGTTGTACGCCCGCGACAGCGAGCCGTATCTCGACATGGCGTAGCGCATGCTCGCGTAGATGTTGGCCAGCGGGTCCCAGATGCCGCGACCGCGCAGCCTGCCCGCGTACGCGGCGAACGTCGGCGGGATCACCTGCATGAGGCCCCGACTCGCCACCCCGTTACGGGCGTTGATGTCCCAATTGTTGATCGCCTTGGGGTTGCCGCCCGATTCCTGATTCATGCGGCGCAGCACGGTCGGCAGCAGACTCGCGGGCTGCCCGACCATCTTGAGCGCGGCGAGTACGACCGACGACCAGCGCTTGACGCCCGAGCCGCCGATGCTGCCCCCGCCGCCGAAGTCGAACGCCGACTTGGCCGCGTTGACGACCTTGTCCTTCAACCCCGTGAGCATCTTGAGCGGGATCTTCCCGGCGACCTGCGCCCACTTCGATTGGCCGATAGCCGCGATCTTCTTGCGGATAAAGCCTGTCGCCTTGTCCCACAGCTTCCCGGGGTTCGAGAGGAAGTCGACGCCGTCCATCACGACGCCGCCGACCTTCTTCGCCTTGTCGACGGTCCAGTCGACCGCCGACGAGCCCCACCCCTTGAGCGTGTCGACGACCCCGCCGCCCGCGAACCGCTGCACAGGCAACTCGCCTGTCTCGTTCATGTAGTTGAGCGCGCTGAACCCGATTTTCCGGGCGCTGCTGCGCTTCACGACGAACTCGTCGGCCATCATCAGGGCAGGGATCGAGTCCCTGCCCGGGGTACCGCCGCGGGTGCGGCCGCCGTCGGCGAGCAGCTTCGGCGCCTTCGGCAGCTTGCCGAGCCCGACGAATCCCGCAACTTTGTCCCAAACGGCTTTAATGCCCTTTGTGTAGACAAATTCGATGATGAAGTTCACGGGCTTCGCGGCGATCTTCGAGACCTGCGACCATGCCTTGCTGATCGCGTCTCGCGCGGTGCGGAACGCCCCGCCGAAGAGCGAGACGCCGCGCTTCCCGGCGTCGAACACCGGCTTGAGCGCCTTGTTCCACAGCCACGAACCGGCCGCGCCGATCCCGCGGAACGCCGGTTGAACGGCGTTGCGGTACAGCCACGTTGCGACCGAGCCGACCGCGCGAATCCCGGCCTTGATCAAGTTGAAATAGACCTTGACCCCGGCCCACCACCACGAGGCGACAGAAACGATTCCCCTGAATGCCGGTTGGATCGCGTTGCGGTACAGCCACATCGCGACCGCGCCGACCGCCTGCACGCCGGCCTTCGCGAGACCGAAGTACACCTTCACGCCGGCCCACCACCACGAGGCGAGCGCGACGATCCCGCGGAACGCCGGGCCGATCGCGTTGTTCCACAGCCACCCCGCGACGGCGCCGAGCGCCTTGAACGCGAGGACGATCGGCGTCACGACCGCGACGACGACGATCGCGAAGAGCACCTTCGCCGCCGTGCCGATGAACCCGAACACGGGCGACAGCACGGTCGACCACAGCCACGAGGCGGCCGAGCCGACCGCCTGTAGCCCGGCCCAAATCCCGTCGAGCGCGGGCTTCAGGAATCCGGTCCACGCCACCGTGGCGGCCGTTTGGATCGCCTGCCAGGCGCCTTGAACGATCGCCCGGAACGTCTCGCTCTTCTGGTAGGCGACGACCAGGGCGGCGCCGAGCGCGAGAATCCCGACGATGATCAACCCGACCGGGTTCGCGCTCATGACCGCGTTCAAGATGCCCTGCGCGACCGCCCACCCGCGCGTGACCGCGGTCGTCGCGAGGATGACGCCCCGGTACACCGAGAACGCGGCGGTCATGCCCCATGTGGCGATCGTTGACGCACCGGCCACGACCGCGATGCCGCCGATCGCGATGCCGACCGGCAGCAGCCATGCGCCGTAATCCTTGATCCACTGCGCCCCGCCGGCGAACGCCGAACCGGTGGCCTTGACCGCGGGCACGAGGACGTCGACGAGCTCGCCGCCGACCACCTTCGCGGGCGGCAGCACGTAGTCGTTGAGGAACCCGCCGAACGCCGACAGCGCCGGTAGCGCGTACTTGTCCGCGAAGTTGGCGAGCCCCTGCAACGCCTGCCGCTTGAACACCTCGATGTTCTGCGACGCCGTGTTGTGCAGGGTCTTGCCCATCTTGTCGGCAGCGCCGCCGACTTGGCCGAGCGCGGCCGTCGCCTTGCTCGGGTCCATCGAGAACAACGCGTCGCCGAGGTCTTCGGCCTGCGTCCCGAACAGCGCGACCGCAGCCTGCCCACGCTTCACGGGGTCCTCGATCCCGCGCAGCCGGTCGAGGGTGAGGTCGAGCGCGGACGACGCCGAGGTGCCGCCCTTGCCGATCCGCGCGGCCATGTCGGACGCCGACAGCCCGAGCATCTTGAACCCGTCGGCGGTCGTCGTGCTGCCGTCAACGGCCCTGATCGAGAACTCTTTCAGCGCGTCCGCGGCGACGTCCGAGTCGCGCGCGCCCTCCTTGATCGCCTGTGAGACGAGGCCGAGGGCCTGCGATCCGTCGAGCCCGAGCTTCTTGAACTGAACGCCGTACTCGTTGACGGTGTCGGCGAGGTCGCCGGCCTTGTCGGCGCCCGACTGGTAGCCCCGGGTCAGCAGATCGAACGCGCCCTTCGCGTCCTTCGCCATGCCCGTACGGATCATCTGGCCCGCAGCGCGCGCCGAGTCGCTGACGTCGACGCCGAACGTCTCGGACAGGTTGAGCGCGGCCTTCGACAGCCCGGCGAGATCCTTCTTCGGGGCGTTGACCGCGGCGACGCCGTTCTGCGCGAGCGCCCTCAACGCGTCGTTGACCTGGTCGACGCTCTCGCCGTAGCCCTTCGCGTAGACCGAGCCCGCGACCTTGCCGAGGCGGGCCGACTGCTGCTCGTTGAGACCGAGCTGCGCCGCGAGCTTCGCGTTCGACTTGTCGTTCTCGACGGCCTTCGAGAACCCGGCGGCGAACAGCGCACCGGCGCCCGCGGCGAGTCCCACGACGCCCGCTTTCAGGACCCCGCCCATGCCGCCGAGGAACCCCTGCCCCGACGACCGGCCCGCCGCCTGCCCCGCGCGGGCCGTCTGGCCTGCGAGCTGCTGATCGAGCAGCCGGCCGAACCCGCGCATCTCGGGAACGATGGACACGTACCCGACGCCGACCTCGACCGGCACGACGGATCACCCCTTTCCGGGGAGTACCTGCGAGGTGATGCGGTCGTACGCCGCTCGCGCCTTCGCTCTCTTCTCTTGTGCGGTGGCCTCGACCTCGTCGGGCAGCGGGTCGCCCGGCCGCCACCCGGGCTCGGGCATCGGGGCCGCCGGTTTCTTCGGGTCGCGGTGGGCGTTCGCGAACTGCGTGACGAGCAGCGCGAGCAGATCGACCGTGTCGGCCGCCGCGTAGTCGAGGTGCGCCCAGTGGTGCCCGGTGTGCGCGCGGCCGGTCGCCGAGTCGGGCGGCAGCGCCTCGACCAGGACCCGCAGCAGCCGCAGCGTGATCTCGCCGCGCCAGAAAGCGGCGAGGGGGCCGCCTGGTCCGTGGGCGTGCCCGTAGTACCTGATCAGGTCCGCCTCGACGGCCTCGGGGTGATCGCCGAGGACGTCGAGCACGGTGTAAGCGGTGTCGGCCGGCTCGTCGTCGGCCTCGTCTCCGCTTACCTCTTCGTAGGGCGGTGCTTGGTGAGCGTGTCCTGCATCTCAGAGCGGGCCGCGACGTAGACGAGGACGAGCCCGTTCGCGTCGCCGCCGGACTTCACGAACTCTGACCACTGGTCGCCGAGCAGGATGCGGGCGCGCATCTCGTCTCCGTCCGCGGCGTCGATCTCCTTCGCGAGCGAGTCGGCGGTGAACAGCGGGTGCGGGAACGTGTACGTCTTGCCGTCGTCGGTCTCGACCTCGACGCTCTCGCCGCCGACCGCCTCGGCGTAACTCGCCTTGACGGCCGACAGCTTGTACCGGGCCTTGCCGGGCTTCGACATGATCGTGCCTTTCTCGGGTGAGCAGCGGGTGAGCAGTCGAGGGCGAGGGGCGGTCGGGGCTCACCCAGAACCGCCGCCCCCCGCCCGATCAGGGGGCGGGGGTTCAGCCCTCGGCTGGCGGCGGCGTCGTCGGAGCGAGCGCGCGCCACCCGGGCCCGTCGACCCAGTTGCGGCACGAGGTGTTCAGCACAGAGTCGCGGAAGGCGTTGAAGGTGACCGGCCTCTGCGTTTCCGTCGAGCGGGCCCACTGCTCGTCGTCTCGCGAGGTGAGCCGGGCGCGCGGGAAGAACTTGACGACGTAGATCTCTTCACCGGCGTCGCTGTAGTCGAGGCCGATGAACAGCAGGCGCCGGTAAGGGTTCTTCGGCGTCGCGGCCCGGTCCCACTGCCACGCGGTCCCGACGGCGGGCAGTGCGCCCGGACCCGACAGCGGCAGCCCTTCGAACATGGCGACCGTCGCCTGATTCGTTTCCTGCGGCGCGAACTGCGCGCTCAGCACGTCCGACTCGACGTCGGACCGTGTCGGCTCGACCGACTGCGACGAGGTGACGTCGGCCATCGAGAGATCACCGGTGTACGTGATGCCGTCATCGGTGGTGTAACCGACCGGCACGTACTCATCGGGGATCGCGGCGAGCGCGCCGTCGGTGCCGACCGGCGACTCGATCACGGGAGCGGTGTAGTCCGCGGCGAACACCGCCTGCATGAGCTGCTTGCGGATGTACTCGTTGTGAAGCCCCGCTTCGAGCGGCGACACCGGGGTCGGTGTGGACATGAGTCCTCCATGAAGAAACCCCGGCCGTGACCCGGTCCGGGGGGATGGGTCAGGGGAGGGTGAGCCCCGATTCAGGCGAGGCGCTTGCCCCGCAGCGCGATCTCGACGGCGAGGGCGACCCGGTCCTGCCCCGACGTCGCGTCGGGCATGGTGTTCGGGCCGCCGACCTCGGCGACGTCGTACGCGGCGGCGCCGCGCCATCCGGGGATCGCGAGCAGCAACGCCCGCACGAGCTGCGCGAGGTCGTGCGCGTCTTCCTCGCTCGCGCCCCAACAGTGGACGTCCAACCGCGGCCGGTCGGTGACGAGGTCGAGCCGCGGGCCGCCGATCCGCTCGACCCGGACGAACCGCGCCGGTCGCGGCGACGGCACCCGAGTGCCGACCGGCACCTGCACCTTGCGGGCGACGAGCTGCTCGCGCAGATACGTGCAGACGAGCGCCGCAGCGTCCGGGAAGACGATCGGCGCCGCCATCACTCGGCGCCCCGAGCAGCGTCGAGCGCGCGCAGCAGCGCCCGCCGCGATACTTCCGGGTACGGGGTCGAGTAGTCGCCGATCACGGCGCCGCGGGCCCGCTTGTCGCCGGTCTCGACGTCCGTACGGAACTGTCCGCCCCACCCGTCCGACTTCGCGGCCGCCGACGCGGCCGACTCGGCGGCGCGGGTCTTCCGCTCGATCAGTGCGTGCGTCGCGGGCGCCTTGAGGAACCCGGCGATGTTCCGCCGGTTCGGCCGGAACGACTGCCGTGCCATGGTCACCCCTCCACTACTCGCAGCCTGATCTCGTAGTGATGCAGCTCGGTCGGGGCGTATGCCGGGCCTGCCGGTCCGATCACTTCGAACACGGCGCCCTGCCAGTGCACGCGGTCCTCGCCGTGCACCGTGAGCGGGTTGCCGTCGACGTCGACGGGGTTGCAGAGCATGAGCCATTCGCCGATCTGCGCGTTCCGCTGGTCGGTTTCCTCGGCCCCGGTGTTCTGCTGCAACCACGCCCGTACCGGCGCGCGGGTCGAGGCCGACCAGTCGTCGACCTCGTTGCCGTACCGGTCGGTCCGCCGGCCCGGGTGCTCGACCTGGACGACGTGCAGCAGCAGATCGGCCCCGATCACAGCCGCCCCCGTGTCCAGCCGAGCGGCTGCCAGTCGCAAGGATCGGGCCGCCACCCGGGCAGCCCCTCGTCGCGGCCGCCGAGGGTGTATGCGGCGTCGGCGTCCGGGTCGGTGTTGTCCTCGGGCTGCAACATGTCGATCTCGTCCTCGGTGAGGTAGAGACCGCCGTTCTCGCCGAGCGTCTCGGAATACTGGCCGATCGTCCGCTGCCGGTAGCCGCCCGGGTTCGCCATGACCCGGCGGACCACGGCGACCGCGATCGCCCTCGTGGTCGCCGGGTCCGGCGTGAACCCGGCCGGGATGTGCCGCCGCATGAGCGCCGACGCGTCGTCGAGGTACGCCTCGACCTGCGAGCGCTGCGGCTCGACGAGCGTGACGCCGGCGCGGGCCTCGTAGTCCTCGACCGTTGCGAACGGCGGCGCGGGCGTCGGCGTGCTCATGGCTGCTACTCCTCCGGGTCGATGACGCCGGACGCCTCGCACGCGGCGATCACGTCCTCGCGGGTGGCGTCCGCAGGAACCTCGACGTCGTGCTGCTCGGCGAACTTCCGCCACGCCTCGACGCCGGACCCGCGGCCCGAGCGGGGCGGCGCCGCGCTCGGGGCCGGCGCCTGCTCGCCGAGCTGCTGCTCGCCGCCCGTGCCCTGGTCGCCGGTCGCCCACGCGTGGGCGCCGATCCGGCGCGCGGCCTCGGGCGGCACGTCGTCGCCGGGGCCGTAGACAGCCCCGGCGACGTGTATGTACGCGATCAGGCGCCGCCCGCTCATGCGAGTACCTGCGCCTTGAACGTGAGGTTCGGCTCGCGCAGGATCGGCAGACCGATCGCCGCGGCGTGCGTCCACAGCCGGATCGGGTCCTTCGACTTGTACGTCGCAGACACGATGCCGGGCTGGTCGCCGCCGGTGAGTTCGTACTCGGCTTCGAGCGCCTCAGCGGTCGTGCCGAGCAGCGTCGCGCCGAGGTCGGTCGGCTGCGCCGCGGTCGTCGCGCCCGGCTCGGACAGCAGCACGAGCGCGTTGCCCGGCGTGGTCCGGGTCGCGGTGCCCTCGACCCGCACCTGTGCGTCGTACACCTCGATCGGCGGCAGCCTCATGCCTTCGATCACGGTCGACACCTGGTCGGCCGAGATGAGCGGCGTCTGCCCGGCGGGCGCGAGCGGGAACGCGAGGCGCTGCACCTGCTCGCACTGCCGCAGATTTTGGAGCACCTGCCGCGACATGAGGATCACAGCCGGTGCCGACCCGTTGGTGTCGGAATAGGTCTGCACCCACGATTCGAGATCGTCGATCGGGGTCGCGTTCGCGTGATCCGACCACAGCACCGCGGCGACGACCGAGTGCTCAGGCGACCGGCCGAAGTCGACGGTCTGCTTCAGCTCGGGAATCGGGGCCTGCGCGTTGACGAGCGCCTGCCCCCGCCCGCGCTCGAACCGCGCAGCGATGTTCGTCGCGAGACGCTGCGCGTCGCGAGCGATGAACGGCAGCGCGTCGTCGCGGGTCAGCTTCCGCAGCCGCAGCCGGTCGTACTCGTTGAGCAGCATCTTCTCGGAGATCGGGGGCAGTTCGCCCATGACCTTGCCGAGACCCTCGCGACGGCCGATCTTGCTCTCGGCGTCCCACGAGCGGTACGACGCCGACTCGGACAGCCCGCCGCCACCGCGTACGAACTCGTACGCGATGTCGTCGACCTCGACGTTCGGCAGCCACCGCGACAGCGTGAACTTGTTCACCTGGAGATCGGCGAGGGCGGCACGAATGAGACCGGTGAGCTCAGTCGGCTCGATGAATTCGGTGTCGAGAGTCCAGCTCATATCAGCGTCTCCTCTCAGACGAACCGGATCGAGCCGGCGACGTCGGTCTTACCGTCGGCGTCGACGGGAACGGGCAGCCGCGACTCGCGCACCTTGCCGTGCGTGAGCAGCGCGGCCGCGGGGTCGAGGGTGTTGTCGGCCGGGGCCTTGACCGCGGCGAACAGGAACCCGACGAGCGTGCCGCGGCCGTCCTCGGCCGCCGCGTCGTACGGGCCGTACTTGCCGTCGGCCGTGATCAGGCCGAGCGGAACGCCGCTCTTGAAATACCCGTCGGGGTAGTGCGTCGCGGCGGTGAAAGTGGAGGTGTCCAGAACGATCGTCTCGGTCGAGTCCGTGCCGTGCGCGGACCCGAGCCACGACTGATCGTCAGACCCGAACTGCTCGGTTACCTGAGCAAGGATCATGATCCGTTTCCTTCGTGTGGTCAGCTCTTGTCGGCGCCCTTGCCGAGCAGCTCGCGGTACAGATCGCGACCGGCAGCCACGCCGCCGCCCGATCCCTTGCCGCTGCCCCGGCGGGCGCCCTGGTCGAATCCGCGACCACGGCGGCGGCGCGTGTCGCGTCCGGCCTCGCGGTCGTCGTCCTCGTCGTTCCTGTCCTTGCCGGACTTCGGGGCGAGCCGGTCGACGAGCTCGGCGATCCCGTCCTCGTCGACCTCGCCCTCGTCGTCGACGTAACGGCGCAGATTGACGTCGTCGGCGACGTCCTTCGCGTGGTCGAGCCGTCCCTTCGCCGCAGCCAGGAACGCGGAGCGGGCGACCCGCTCGCCGGACTTCACGCGCTCTTGCGCCACGGCGGCCGCGACCGCCTCGTCGACCTTCTTGTCGGCCTCGCTCATGCCCTCGCGCTTGAGCTTCGCGAGCTCCTTCGCCGAGCCCGCGTTCGCCTTCGCCCTCGCCTCGTGCTTCTTGGCGAGCGCCCGCCACTTCTCGGCCTCGGCCTTGTGGTCGACCGTGTCGTCGCCCCCGTCGCCGTCGGCGTCGTCGTCCTGGTCGCCGTCGTCGTCCGTGTCGGACTCGTCGCCGTCGCCGTCCTCGGCGCCGCCGAGGATCGGCCACACCGGGTACAGCTCGGTCGGGTCCTCGCCGCGGCGAGGCTTGCGCCAGCCGAGGGCGAGCTGCCCGGTCCGGGCATGGCGGGGCAGAGTGCGCGTGCGCATGGTGGTGTCTCCCGTGTCGGGTCAGGGTGAGCTAGTGGGGTGCGCCGTGTCGGCGCCCGGGGTCACGACGAGACGTCGCTCGGCCCCGTGAACTCGTGCCGGCGGACGGCGAGCAGCGGCCCGTACTCGCCGTGCTCGCGGGTGATGATCACCTGCCGGTAATCCGGGGTGCGGCCGCCGCCGTCGGACTGCCCGACGGCCGTCGCGACGGCGTCGTGCGCCTCGCGCAGCAGCCGCTCGTCGATGATCTGCCCGGGGTCCTTGTTGCCGACGATCGGCTCGGGCTTGCAGTTGCAGCCCGGGTGAATCGGCATGAGGTTCTCGACCCGGTACCGCTGCGTGCTTGCGATGGTGCAGAGCGCGCAGTTCCCCGGGCCACGCAGCGCACGCCGGAAGTACCGGACGCCGCCGCGCTGCATGGACTGCCGGGCCGCGTGCGTCCGCGCGAGCTGCATGTCGGTCTCGGTGATCGACAGCAGCCGCGTACGGCCCTCGTCGACGGCCTGCGCGTACGCCCTGCCCTTGCTAAGGGCCGTCCACGTAGTGACGAACGGGCGCCGGTAGACCTCGGCCGGGTCGACGCCGCGCAGTGCCTCGTCGAGGGCGACGCCGGTCGGCGCGGCCGCGCCGCCGAGCATGTCGGCGATCATCGCGGACAGATAGGCGTCGGTGATCTGTCCCATCTGCGCCTGTGCGGCGAGGACGGTCGGCAGCACGTGCTCGACGAACACCGCGGCGTCGGCGTCGCGGTACCCGCCGAGGCTGTCGAACGCGTCGAGCACGAACTGCACGACCCTCGACCGCAGCGACGTCGACAGCGCGTCGTACCGGTCGCTGAGCGCGTGCTGCAACGCCTCACCCATCGGTCGCCCCGGAGTCGTCCGGGAGGTTGCCGGCCGTCGGCGCGGTGGGCGCCGGCAGCAGCGACGCGGCGAGCAGCTTCTCGGACGCGGACGCCGCCGCAATGCGCTGCACGCGCTGCGGCGTCTCGCCCATGTCCTCGGCGATCACCGCGAGCGGGTAGCCGATGCTCGCCAACTTCGTTGCGGCGTCAGCCTGTACGGCTGGGCTGAGGTACTGCGGGTTCTGCCACCGCACCGTGGCCTCGGTGTAATCCTCGGGCACCCCGGCCTGCGCCGCCGCGAGGCTCATCACGTCTTCGAGCCCCTCGCCGAAACTCGCGATGTGCTCGCGGCACTTGGCGACGTGCATGAGGTCGAGGGCGCTCACGGTGTCCGCGCTGATGTTGATCAGGTCACCCGCGTAGTAGTACGCGGGAGTCTGCGACACGATCAGCATGTCGCGCACGTCGGCGGCGTGTTCGTCGAGGAACGGCCGCAGGTCGGTCGCGTCGAGCTGCCCGAACTGCGCGTTCTCTCCCTCGGACGCCCAAACCGTGTTCGGGCCCGGCGTGAACGGCTGCTCAACGACAGTCAGGCCGGTCGCCGGGTCGACGCGCTTCGCGAACTTGTGACCCTTGATCCACTTCTGCCGGAACCCCGAGTACCGCGACGCCGCCATGCGGTTCAAGATCCCCATGTTCACGCGGTCCTGAATGTCCAGCACGCCCGCGAACTCGGGCTCGGGGTCCTCGCCGAGGTCGGGCATACGCGCGAACTCGACCAGGGGCAGCCCGCCGAGGTCGTGCGGCTCGCCCTCGTCACTGCCGCCGACGTACACCCACGAGTCGGGCCCCCACGGCAGGCGCGCGCTCGTGCGTTCCTTCGTCCGGTACGGGAAGGACCGGTCGTCATACAGGACGCGCGCGTACCCGTAGCCGTCGACGTCGTTGTGAAACGCCTTGAGCCCGACGTACGGCTCGCCGGTCTCCGGGTCGTACTCGACGATGCACTCGCGCGGGTGCTCCGGCGTGATCAGCGGGCTCGGCCGGCCGTTGTCCTCGACCCGCGTCGGGTGCGGGCCGACGAGCATGTACCCGGCCGACTGCCCCATCGCGACCCGCCATACGAGTTTCTGCCGGGAGTCCAGCCGGTTCGCCTGCCACCACCGCGCCGCCCCGGCGTCCGGCTCCCCGTCCGGGCCGGTCACGCCGAGCGCGCGCAGCCGGTGAACCGTGGCACCGACGATCATGCCGCAGAAGTTCGTGCGGCTCTTCCGCTGAAAGTCGATGAACGCCTGCTCGGCGTTCTTCGGCAACTGGGGAAGGTCGGGCCGCCCGCGGTAGTACCGCCACCACTCGTCGAGCTGCCCCTGCCGCTTGCGCAGCTTTCGCCCGAGCCGCAACAGCCACCAATCCGGCGAGTCCGGGGTGTCGTCGAGCACGTCGTCGCCCCCTCTCCGGGCTCGTCAGAAAGTGCCGCCCCACATCTCGGGCTCTTCGATCTCGACACCGGCCGCGATCGCGTCGAGGCGGCACTGCCACGCCAGTACGGCGGCGACCGTGGCGTCGATCTTGTTCGCCGAGTCGGGGTGTTCCTTCGTGATCTGTAGGCCCGAACGCGTCTTGCGGCGCCGGGCGTTGAGCAGATGACGCACGAGCGCCGACGACCCGTCGTGCGTCAACTCGCCCTCGGTCAAAGCGGTGTGGAACTTCTCCAGCGCCCGGACGATCAACACGCTCCGGCCGCCGGTCATCCACCACTCGACGGGGTGCGCCCTGGTCGCCTGCACCTTGAGCCGCCGCCCGTAGGCCGCTTCCCAGTCGGCGACGTGGCTTTCCCACTTCGCCGGGTCGGCGTACATGCCGACCACGTCGTACCGGTCGAACGCCTCGTGCACGGTGGCGAGCACCTCGACGACCGGCACCTGCCAGTCACGGCCGGCCGCGCCGTCGGGCTGCTCCCATACGCCGATGGGGAAGACGTGCCCGTCGCTGAGCCTGCACCCGACGAGCGCGGTCGCGTCGGTGACCTTGCGGTTCCGCTTCCGCGACCCGTCGAACCCGAGCACGATGCGCTCGCCCGGCTCGACGACCTTGCCGAGGTCGGACGCCGCGCGCACCTCGGGCTCGGACAGCCACGAGTCGGCGGCGTGCGTGATCTGGTTCAAGTAGTCGGCCCGCAGCTCTTGCGGGTCGTTCGAGGTGTCCCAGAAATCGGCGGCGAGCCGCTCGATCGGCGACCAACCCGGCGCGCACGGCGGATCGTGCAGCACGCACCCGTCGGGGTGATCGCTGCTGTCGCCGTACGCGACCCGCAGCCCGTACACGAGCGACTGCTCGTCGGTCATGTCGGTCTCGGCCGGCGCCTCGCGGTGGTCGTACAGCAGACCCGAGCCGCGCGACCGGCCCTCGCGTATCGCTCTCCAGTCGGCGGCGGACTGCTCGGCGACCGAGTCCTCGCCCGGCGTGAACGCGTTCGGGGTCTCGATCAAGCTGCCGCCGATCTTGCCCGCGTTGAACCGCATGGTCTTCGCGAGCTTCCGGCCCCCGTTCGCAGGCAGCCAATCCTCGGTTTGATCGAGGCTCGCGAAGCATGCCTTCGCGCCCTTCGCCGACGTCGCCGAGGCGGTGATCGGCTCGATCTTCCCGCGCCGCAGATAGACGACCGTGTCGAGCGGTTCGAGCCCGTACTCGTCGACGACCGGCCCCGACCGCGCCATCTCCAACAGCGGCAGCCACGAGTTCTCGGCCTGCTTCTCCGTCGCCGCGGCGAGCTGCACGAGCGGCGTACGGACCCGGTCCCAACCCATGCCGACCGGCTCGCCGTCCGCGTCCCATCCGTCCGGGACGACCGGCCCGCACGCCTCGGCGAGCGCGACCGCCGAAACGAACGGCGACTTGCCCCAGCCACGCGGCCGCGAGAGCACCCCGCGCCGGATCATGCGCTTGCCGGTGATGGGATTGAGCTCGTAGTACCGCAGCACGAACTCGGCTTGCTCGGCGCTCGGCACGTACGGCTCGTACTCGGGGCGGTCCGGCGCGGCGAGGTACGCCGTCATCCAGTCGAGCACCTGCCACCCGAGGGTGGGCAGCTCGCCCTCGTACTCAGGACCCCGCCACGGCATGACGGACCCCCGAATCACTCACCCTTGCCCGTGCCGGTCTTCCCGCCGGGCAGCGACCGCAGTTGGCCGTAACGTTCCTTCGCCGACGGGCCGCCGGACGCGCCGCGGCCCTCGTCGGCCCCGTCCGCCTCGGCGAACACCATGCGCAGCCGGGCCCGGTCAGCCGGGGTCGCGCCGAACGCAGCGACCCGCAAGCGCAGTTCGGCCGCCGCCGACAGCTCGCCGCGCCACAGCCGGGCGTGAATCAGGGCGGTGTCGAGTAGGTACTGCCAGTCGGACGAGCCGAAGTGGTCGGCCTGCGGCGAGTCGATCCACATCTGCCACCACTCGCGCGTGCGCTCGGGCCACACGAACTCGACGAGGTCGCCGTCGCGCTCGACCCGGAAGTCGGGGAGCTCGGGGGGTTCGGCACGCTCCCACCGCAAGACGGTCTGCGGGATCGCGTCCTTGTTGCGCCGGGCCCGACGGCTCGGGTCCTTCGGCGCCGGTCCCATGCCGGCCATGGCTGTACCTCCCGTGTCGGGTACGCCGCAGCACACCCGTGTCGGGCGACTGCTACGGCAGAGATTGAGTGCTGCTGCGCCGAATCGGACAAAATGCTTGCCAACTCGGGGCAACAGCGGAGGGGACACAGTGAGGGACCGACGCCGGAGGGAAGAGTGGGTTTGCGACAGGTTGATGGTCCTGTTCGCGAACGGGGGTCGCTGCGTCTACTGCGGCTGTGAGTCCGAGACAGCCGATCACGTCATCCCCTGGGCACGGGGAGGCCACGACAGCACGGCAAATATGGTCCCTGCGTGCAACGCGTGCAATCGGTCCAAGAACGACCGCACGCCAGCCGAGTTCGTTATGGCGCGGTCTCATCCGTACGTCTGGCCTACCCCTGGTAAACCCACAGGCGGCAGCCTCATGACGTACTACGAGGAAGCCGACAAGGCATGCCGTAGGACGCTCACCTTGATAGACGGCGTCCTCGCGGAGATCGCGAACGAAGCCCGTGAGAAGTGGTTCGTCGACCGCTTCGTCGTCTTCGGCACCGTCCGGTCGAGGGGACTCGAATCAGTCGCTATGACCCGCGCGTTCATGACCGCGAGCGTGGAACAAGCCCGCCAAGCCGGATGGCCCGAGAGGAAGAAGCCTCGGCACCGGATCGTGCGCGACCAACTCGGGAAGGTCTTGGAGGAGATACCCGAGGGCGAGTAACCCTCACTGACAGCCGAGTTCGGCGAGCACCGGCTGCAAGTCGCCCAGCCGCAGGGGCGCCCCGTTGTACGCCTTACCCGTGACCGCGATGTACCGACCGATGCCGTACGCCTCAACCGAGCCGCCGCCGTCGACCGTGATGCGGCGGCCGCGCGGCAGCGAGCCCGTGCCCCACACGTGCAGCCCGTCGCCGGACACCGACCGCTCGACCCACGTTGGACCGGCCGTGTCGAGGATGCGCTGCGCCCACGGAAGCGGGGCGCCCTGGTCGTCGAGGGCGTGATCGAGGTCAAGGCACGTGACCCCGTCGCCGTCGAGGACGAACCCGAGCCCGACGCCGACCGGCGAGGCGGCCGCGTCGCGGTACCTCGACCACGTCGCCGGGTCCGTGCTGCTCGCGACCGCGCCGTCGACGGCGACCGGCACCTTCGCCGAGGTGCGCCGGACCCACCGCGGGCGGCTCGTGAGTTCGGCCGGGATCGTGCGGCGTGCTCGCGACCGGGCCTTGCGGCACCGCGGCGAGCACGTCACCGCGTGGGCCCGAGCCATGACCGGCATGGGCCCGGCGCACTGCTCGCACGTCCGGTTCGTCATGTGTCCAGTGTACCGCGATGTCACGCTTTTAGCGCTGTGACCTGCATATTTAGCCTTCATATAGTGAGGGCGGCAGGCTGAGAGGCGATCTGCGGCCCCTCGGCCGCGCGCCATCAAATCAGCCTGCCGCCCCGCCGCTCGCCCGCCAGCGAGCCGCCCACGCCCCGCAGCGTGGCCGTTTTGGTCAGACCCGTACGGAACCCGAGCCGCAGCACCTCCCGAGGCCCCGATCGGGTGGGGGAGGGGAGTCGCCCCCCAGGGGGCGCGCTCAGATTCCGGGGCCAGTCTTGCCGGTCAGATCAGTCCGGGGTGCCGCTCGGCCGGTCGCTGCCGTCGTACCGCCCACCGTGCCGCGTTGCCTTCGCGTGAGCTCTTGATCGCGTGATGGTCGGCACACAGCGCTTGCACGTTCTCGGGTCGGTGGTCGTTGCCCGGCTTGATGTGGTCGACCTCGGTCGCGTGGTTGCTGCATGCGACGCCGTGCTCGTGCCATCGGCAACGGTGACCGTCACGGTCGAGGACGAGCGCACGTCGCTGTGGCCAGTCCGCGGGCAGCTCGCTACGCCGGTTGCTGCCCGCCCATCCGCCGCTCACGGTTCGCTCTCCTCGACCTGGTCGCCGTCGGTGCCGTGCTCGATCACGCCAGCCACGTCCCGGAGGAACGCCGCGAGGTCGTGTCGGTAGTGGTCGCCGTCGGTGGTGAGGTCCCCGAGGTGTACCTCGCTGCCGCCGACGCGCAGGTGCACGGGTGTCGGGGTGGGGGTGGGTACCTCGGGGGTGGGGTGCGTGCCGGGGGGTGTGGTCATGGGGTGGGGTCCTCGTCGTCGAGGCCGGGGTCGTCGTCCTGGTCGGCGAGGTCGATCTGCGAGCCGAGGGCGACGCCGTCGAGGTCGAGGTGCCGGCCGAACCCGAACGGGCTGCTGCTCGGGGCGGGTTCGGTGGGCAGTGCGGCGTACAGACGGCGTGCGGTGCGCTCGATCTGCCGCAGCAGTGCGGGGTCGTCGGTGGTGCCGTCGGTCCTGATCTCGACCTCGCGGTGCCCGTCGGTGAGGCGTACGCGCATCGGCGGTGTGCCTCCCGTCGGCGGGTTGGGCCGCGCAGGGCGGGCAGCAGCACCCGCTATTTGATCTCGTAGGTTCCGCCCTGCGCGGGCGTGAGGGCCGCCGCCCCTCGGGGGGACGTGGGGCGGCGGCGCCGACCGGAGGTGGGGAGTACCGGCCGGGGCTGTGGGTGAGGGCATGAGAAAACCCCCGGCGGTGTGTCCGCTCCGGGGGCTCATCGGGGCAGTTGCGGCGTTTGGGCAGCCGTCGTCTGCGGTCCCAGAGTGCGACACGTGATCACCCTGGTCAAGCGGGGTGGCGACAGAGAGAGCGCAGGTCACGCGCGCCCGTCGCTACCGGTAGTAGCTCTCTCTACCGCCACCACAAGGGGTATGGGAGGGGAGGGGAACGCGCGCGCGTGAGGTCCCCGGGCTGTCCCCCGGGGACAGAAGACTATGACCTGCGGGAACGGATTTTTTCGGCGTTCTTTTCGTCGACGAATTGCGAACGATTCGCGTGTGATTCGTCTTCGATTCGCTCTCGAATCGCGCGCGGAAGGCGCCCCGCTCGGTGTGCCGGTGTCGTACTGAAACGTCCCTTCGGGTGGCGCCGGGGAGGCGTGAAATTTTGCCGAGACTTTGCCTGTTGGGGTGGAGTGCGACACGGACAGGGACGCCGGCCGTTGGCCGGACCAGGCCCGGAAATCTGGCCGGTCTGCCAGACTCCGGGCATGTCCGTACGCATCTACCGTCACGTTCACCGGCTGCGCACGCACCGCGAGTTGTGCCTGCCGGACCAGCGGATGCCGGACGCCGACGCCGAGTACGTACGCGGACTGATCGAGGCGGCCGCGATCGTGAAGGGGCGGACACCGGCGGACGGAGAAGCGCTGTACGCGAAGTGGCTCGCGAACGCCGAAGAGCCGCCGTGCGACTGCGAGGTGTGCGAGGTCGTGCGGAAGGGCATCGAGGGCGCGCGAAGGTGGGAAGCGGCCGGTGCGTACTTGGACGCGGAAGGGTTCCGGGTGGTCCCCACGAGTGTGGAACGCGGACCGCTGCCGTCCTCGCAAGAGGAGTAGAGCGGCCCTCAACGCGGCGGCGCCCCGCCCGGCGGATGCCGAACGGGGCGCGGTGGGCGATCAGCGCGTTACGAGAGGCTCACCGAGGGATGCCTCGGTGAGCCTGCCCACCGGTGCGGAAGGCGTGGATACTGGCCGCGCCGGCCGACCGTGCGCGGCGTGCCGCGGCCTCGCGGCCGATCGGCTGCCCGCCGGTGTGCAGGGCCGGCCCGTCGGTGTGGCCGCTGACGGCTTGGTGCAGCAGCGCGACGGCGCGTTCGCCGAGCGGTACGGACACCGGCCCGGGGGCGCTGCGCTTGCCGTACTCGACGCGGGCCGTTCCTGCGGCGAGGTCGAGATCGCGAACGTCGAGCGAAAGGGCGTCGCCGAGGCGTAGTTCGCCCTCCCACAGCAGCGCCCACAGGGCGCGGTGCGCGATGGGGATCGTGTCGTCGGCGAGCAGCTCGTCGACCTGTCGCTCGGTCATGGTGGGAGCTTGCGGCATGGGCCTGTCCGCCTTACATGATTCCGCCCCCGCACGGGCAGGGGCTCCGGGCCGGTGGGTCAGCGACGGTAGGTGCCGTGCCTGTCGTGCGCCTCGTACGCCTCGCTCTCGGTCATCGAACCGGACCCGACGGCTCGGTCGATTCCGGCGGCCGTGGCCTCGAAACACGCCTCGCACTCGCCGCACTCTTCTTCGGGCGTGACGGCCCCGCAGTCGGGGGCGAACTCGTTGCTCATGCTTGGATCATCCTTCCGATAGAGGCGCCCCGTCCGGCGGTTCCGGACGGGGCGCCTGTACGGCGTCAGCGGTCGTACGGTTCGGCGTGGTCGGCGATCAGAGGTAGGGGCCGTTCGGCTCGGGCCGGGGCCGCGCGGTCGGCTCGGGCGCCGCGGCGGGCTTCGGGGCGGGCCGGTTGCGGTCACGCGAGTTGACCGTGCGCACGTAGCCGTCG
Source organism: Streptomyces sp. CNT360 (assembly GCF_000424785.1). Lineage (NCBI taxonomy): Bacteria > Bacillati > Actinomycetota > Actinomycetes > Kitasatosporales > Streptomycetaceae > Streptomyces > Streptomyces sp. CNT360. Next base: position 106,147 of record NZ_AUKO01000021.1, read on the forward strand.
GTCACCTTGTCGAACCCGCAGCGGGTGAGCTGTTCGGCGACCTGCGCCGAGGTGAGGCGGGGCAGCGCCTCACGGACGCGCCGCACCGCGTCAGCCTTCGACAGACCGGCACCGGCGACGGCCTCGTCGACGATGCGGTCGGCCCGACGCTGTTCGTCGGGGTCGAGGCTCGGGCCGCCCCCCGGGGCCGGCGCATCCTCGGCGGGCCGTTCGGGAGATGCGGGCGGGGGCGGCGCCGCGGCGGTGAGCGCCTCGGGCTGCTGCACGGTGATGACGAGCTGCTGCGGCTGCGGCGCCCCGTAGTGATGCGGCGGCGCATCCTCGCGCGTGAGGGTGTAACCGGACGGCCGCGGGACGCGGTCGAGGACGATCGCGACGTCGAGTTCGGTCACGTCCTGGCCGTACTGCCGCAGTACGTCCACGAGTTGCGCGAGCGTGAGCTCGGGCCGGGCCTCGTGCATGATGCGGATCGCCTTGCGCGGCGTCATGGCGGACAGCTCGGACGCAATCAGCTCGGGCGCCTCGCGGCCGCCCGCCGGTGCGGCCTCGGCCTCGTCGGCTGCCGTGCCCGTGACGTGCGCGACGGCGCGTGCCTTCGTCTGGCTCCACGCTTGTTCACCCGCGAGCAGCCACCCGAGCCACCCGAACACCGGCCACCGCATCGGGTGTTCGCCGCGCGCGATCCGGTGCCGCGCGCGGGTCGCGGCCCACGACTGGTCGAAGAGCAGCAGCAGACCGGCAGTCGGCGCGGCGAACATCAGGGTCGCGCCGATCCCGCCGTCGATGTGCTCGGCGTGCAAGTGGTTGAGGTACATCGAGATTCCGGCTTGCAGCAGCGTCACGAGCCGTGGCCCGAGCGCGCTGCGGCCCTCGCGGACCGCTTCGCTCGCGAGATGCAGGCAGGCGATCGCGATGCCGTCGAAGCACGCGGCGACCAGGGCGGCGAGGAACGAGGGGACGCCGTACATGTCGTGCGCGACGACGTACAGGGACCACGCGACGAGGCCGGCGGCGGCCGGTGCGATGATGCCGATCCCGATGCGCCACCCGAGCCGGTTGCGCCATGCGGGCGGCTCCGTGCGATCTGCGGCTTCGGCGGAGCGGGCGGGGTGTGCCCGGCTACGATTTTTCACTGTCTGACTCCTGCTTGCTCAGGTTGTCGGACGGGCTCCGGCCGGTCTCTCACCACCGACCGGGGCCCTTCTGTCTGTTGGGTACCTTGGGCGCGGGGCGTCCCCGCCACTTGCCTTGGCGGGGACGCCTCGTCATGCCGTCAGGCGGGCACGATCAGCACGAGGCGGTCGGCGGGCCACGGGTCGCAGGTCAGCGACGGACCGTACGAGGTGCTGTCGGTGCAGAGCACGACGGTCTCGCCGTCGGCGAGCCCGCAGGCGCCGCACTGGCACGTCGGGTCGAACGGCTGCGGGTCGGCGGTGTACGGCTCTTCGAACCAGTCGGGTTCGAACCCGCCCTCGCGGCTGTCGACGGCGGCGAGGATCGTGTCGCCCGCCTTCACCTCGTCGGCGCGCACGATGCGGGCGTCGGTGGTGTCGACGTGCAGCGGTGCGTACTGCTCGTCGGCGGGGCGCGAGGCGACCATCGAGGCGACGTCGTCGAGGTTGCTGCGGTCGTTCAGCACGAGCAGGTTGTGCAGCTTCGGGTGCAGCGCGACGTGCCAGCGGTCGCGCAGGTGCTCGGTGTACTGCGCCATCACTCCCGCGATTCGCGCCCGCTGCTCGTCGCCCGTGAGTTGGCGGTTCAGCTTGTCGCCGCACGTGTAGTGCACGAACACCGAGCCCGGATCGTCGCCCGCACAGACGCTGAATCCTTCCTCGGACTCTCGACGGCTGCGTGTGAACTGCCTGCCCATGTGCCGACTGACGGCGTTTGCCGATGCCATGGCGTTACTCCTCGTCTTGTTGTGGGGGCTCGGGTGTGTGGTCAGCGGCGGCGCAGGATCGGGCGCCCGATCCACCCGTCGGCGAACACGGGATAGGCGGCGAACTGATAGATCGAGCGGCGCCTCTCCTTGCCCGACAGGCGGGAGCGGCGGACCGCCGACTTCATGCCGTCCGTGAGCGCGACGGCCGCCTCGGGGCTCGGCACGTGCAGGCGCCCGAGTTCGTCGGCCTCGGGGTGCGTCATGCGCAGCTCGTGAACGCTGCTGTCCTGCGCCTCGACGAGGTACTCGGCGGCGCCGCCGTCGATCTGCCGCAGGGCGGTCACGGCGTCGACCGTGGCGGACATGGCCGACTCGTGGCTGCGCTGCTCGCGCATGACGACGGTGCGGGTTCCGTCCTCGGCGACGTGCTCGACAGTGCAGCCGCCCGTGCCGTCCGCCCACATGCTGTGAACGCGGTACTCGCGGCCGCCGTACCAGAACAGTCGGTCGTTCTCGTGGCGGGCGGTGCCGTCGGTGACGGCGAGCAGTACGGGCAGGGCGGGCATCGAGCGGTCGTCGTCGAGGTCGGCGGCGGCGATCCATGCCTGCGAGCCGTCGCTGTGGTTGTAGACGAACACCGACTCGGGCGCGTCGGCGGGGGCGGTGCGGGTGTGCAGGACGCGGCAGGGGGCGCCCGTGGCGGCGAGCTTGACGTGCATGTCGGGGGTGATCTCGTGCTGCTGCATGGGGTGTTGTCCTTCGGTGGTTGGGGCGGTCGCCCCCGCCACTTGCCTTGGCGGGGGCGCAACGCGGTTGCGGAAAGGGTCAGTTGAGGTGCCGCGCGGGAACGACGAGGACGAGGTCGGCGGCGGGCCACGGGTCGCAGACTTCCCACGGGTTGTCGTCGCCGAGGTCGACGACGGGGCCCTCGTGGTCGGCCATCGTGGCGCAGGACCCGCAGCCGCACGTCGGGTCGTACGACTTGGGGCGGGCGGTGTACTGGTCGTTGAAGTAGTCGGCGACGGGCATGCGGTCGCGGGGTGTCTCGAACGACGCGAGGACCGTGTCGCCGTCGCATACCTGCGCAGCGCGCACGATGCGGGCGGCGACGGGGTCGACGAGCAGCGGGGCGTGATCCTCGTCGTTCGGGAGTTCGGTCACGGTCACGGGGAAGAACTCGACGGTGTCGTCGGCGGGTACGGGCGCGGCCTCGCGGCGGTGCTCGCCGTCGCAGTCGACGCCGCGCTCGGCGCAGTCGCACGGGCAGGTGCAGCCCTCGACGGGCCTGATCCAGAACTCGAACGCGTCGACACGGTGCGTACGGACGAGGTCGGTCTCGGCGAGGGCGTCTAGGCGGTCGAGGAAGGTGTCGAACTCGCTCGTGTCCTCGACGTCCTCGGCGACGTTCTCGACGTCGGCGGCGAGCCACTCGCGGGCCCCGTCGGGGTCGCCGAAGCACTCGATCCGGTACTCGGGCGCGAGGCCGATCTCGTTGAATCCGACGTGAAAGCGGGTGCGGGTCATGGCGGGGCGTGTCCTTTCGGGAGGGGCGGCGCCCCCGTCACTTGCCTTGACGGGGACGCCTGCGGGGGAGCGGTTCAGCGGTTCAGCCATGCCCCGCGGACGGCGAGCACGGCAGCCTCGAAGTACGGCCACGAGCCGTCGAGGTCGACCGACTTGCCGTCGCGGTACACGCGCGCCTCGATGGGCTTTCCGGGCCAGACCATGCCGCGCTCGCGCCCGTCCTCGAACACGATCAGGAACCCGTCGGTGTGCCATGCGGCGACCCACCCCGTGAGGTCGCTGCCGCGCAGCTCGGGCTCGGCGTAGAGGTCTTGGTCTTCCTGACTCATGGTGATCTCGCGGTACCGCCGAGGCTTGATCGTGACGACCTTTCGCGCCTTCAACTTGCCGAGGGCGGTCTCGAAGGCGGCCTTGCGGGTGGCGGCGCCCGTCACGACCTGCGCGTCGCTGGGGTGAGCGTCGCCGCCATCGGGGGTGCGGATGCATGCCCAGTAGCCGCGCACGTCACCGAGGTTCGTCGAGTTGTAGACCATGTACATGTGGCCGCCGATCCAGAAGGTCGAGCGGCCCTTGTACGAGCGGGACAGCTTCGGCTCGGGCGCGACCTCGTCGAGCGGGTCGAGCTGCTCGGGGTAGTTGTAGCCCTCGCCGCCGCCGTCGAACTTGATGCGAACGACGGGGCGGTCTTCGCCGAAGCCGTCGGGGCGCTTGCTGAGCACCGTTCCCTTGATCTCGCCGCGCGAGTGGCAGGTGACGCGGGTGTCGGGCTGTACCTCGTCGTAGTGCATGGCTGCTCGTTCCTTTCCGGTGCGGTGTCGTGCTGACACCTCATTTATAGGGGGCTAGAAATACTCTCGTCAAGCCCTCTATAAATCGATCTTTCGCGGGGCCTAGAATCTGGCCCCATGGAGAACACAGAGAGCGCAGCGCCGGGCCCCCCGACCGGCGACCGGCCGAGCCCCGCAGACCTCTTCGAGCTCGCCGCCGAGCGCGCCCTCGATGACTCGGCGGGACCGGCGGAGCGCGCCGCGATGATCACCGAGCTACTCAAGGCGGTGGAGCGGTGGCAGCGGGAACTCACCGAGACCCGGCGGACCGACGTGCTCACGCTGCGGGAGACGATGACGCTCGCGAAGGTGGGCGCGGCCATCGGGCTATCGGTCCCCCGCGTCGACCAGATCGCCAAGGGGAAGTAGCCGGCCCGCTCAGCGCCGGCCGCCGCCGTGCACCGGCCGAGAGGAGACAGCGGCGGCCGCACGTCATGCCGCCGCTCGTGCGCGGGCCCGCTCGGCGCGCTTCGCGTCCCGACGACGACGGCGTCGCTCGGCCTCGCCGAGGGCCTTTTCGAGGCCGACGAGTTCGTGCGGCGCCGCCCACGTGCGGCGCCCCTCGACGACCGGCACCGGGGCGCCGCAGTCGTAACCGTTCTCGCAGGTCACGGTGTCCGCCTCACTGCCGCCGCGGTGCATCGTGAGCGTGGCGCCGCACCATGGGCACGGCCGGTCGTCCATCGGGTACGCGCGGCGCCGCTCGATGCCGACCGTCCGCTCGACGCGCCGCGCCGCCTCACGGGCAACGCGGCCGATGCGGCTTCGCTGCGCCTCATCGAGCGGCAGGAACGGACCGGCCTCGTCATGCAGCCGGGCGAGCAGCCACTCAGCGGCCCGCGGCGCGGTGCGCTGCTCGCTCAGGTTGTAGCGCCACCGCCGCCGGTCGGCAGCGTCGCGTGTGGCGAGCAGTTCGAGACCGAGCGCGGTCTCGTCTCCGGCGACCGCGCGGCGCGGCGGCGCGATGGGGGAGCGCTGTACCTCGGCGGCGATCTCGTCGGCGAGCGAGCACAACGCGGCCTCGACCGCGCGGCACGCGTCGACCACGTGCAGCCGCAGCGGGGCAGGCTGCTCGGCGAGCACGAGGTGCTCGCGCTCGGCCGGTCGCGTGCGGTCGAGCGCGACCTCGGCGGCGTCGTGCACGTCGAGGGCGCGCAGGTACTCGGCGCCGGTGCGGGGTGTGGCGGTGTCGATCAGGTCTCGCATGTTCTGCCAGTGGTCGAGGACGACGCGCAGGTCGTCGGCGGCGACTCGGGCGGGGCGGGCGGTGTGCTGCATGGGTGCGCTCCTGGTGGTGCGTCGGGGCGTAGGGTGATCGCACCGCGTATGGGGCGCCCCGGATTGCTGGCCGGCATGGGGGCGCCCCGGCGTCGTATTCAGCGGCGCCTCGGCGGCGCCGCAGGTCGGGAACCGGCGAAAGGGCCGGGGTCGCGGCGGCACGCCCACCGGCCGAGCGGCACGCATGACACGAGCCAGACGCCGAGGACGACCAGGGCGACCGTGCCGTTCACCGGCCGGCCTTGTCGGCGAGCGGGCGAACGGCGACGGGCCGCTCGGCGTCGAGTTCGGCCGGGTCGACGACGTCCGCGGTCGCCGTCCAACGCAGCACGCGGCACTCGTTGTTCGGCAGCGCGGCGCGGGTCTTGCCGAGCGCCTCACGGGCCGCCGCCGGGGTGCGCAGCGCGAACGCCATCGGGACCCAGTGGGAGCGAAGCGGGCCGTCGCCCTTCAACCGGGCCTCGACGGTGTACTCGACGTCGCCGACCGGCACGTCGGCCGGCTGCTCGGGCTCGTGGTCGCAGATGCCGGTCTCGTCGTGGTCGATCGCGGCGCCACCCGTGCACGGCTGCTCTTCGGCCGTGGGCATACTGTGGTCGCTCATGCTGCCTCGTCCTTTCGTCCGCCCGCGGGCATGAACCGGGCGATGCTGCGGATCACGCGCGCCTCGACGAGGTCCCACGCGCGGTATGCGTCGGCGATGATGCGGCGCCGCTGGTCGATCAGGGCGTGATGCGCCGCGACCGCCTCGGGCAGCGACCTCGGCTCGGGCTGCGCGAGGTGCACCTCGATTCGGCCGACGGCGGCGCGGTCGAGGATCGCGTCGAGCTCGGCGTACCGGGGCGCGTCGTGATGCGGCTGCCGGTGGCGCCACATGCGGACTTCGTCGAGAGCGACCTTCGCGACGCGTGCGGCGTCGGCGAGCTGCTGCTCGCCGGTCGGGTCGGATGCTGCTGCGGTCATGAGTTCCTCGCGGGTGCTTGGTGCGGTTCACAGGGGGCGCAGGTCGTCGACCGCGCCGTACGGAGCGACCTCGTACGGGGCGCGGGTCGCGGGCCGGGCGTATCCGGCGAGCGGGTCGTCGGGGCCGGGGTCCTCGAACAGCTCGGCGAGGTCTTCGTCGCTCATGTCGGCGAGCACGTCGAGGCCGGCCTCGTCGAGGTCGTCGGGGTCGAACGCGAAGGCGGTCACGCGGCATCACCGGCCCGGGTCGTGAGCCACTGAGCGAGCGCGGCGAGCACGGCGTCGACGCGTGCCTCGCCGCGGTCGGCGACGCAGCGGCACGGCGCGGTGCGAGAGCAGTTCGGGCACGGCACGGGCTTACGCGGCGCGTGATCGAGAACGCGGCGGAGCACGAGCGGCGCGGCGGACGGGCCGACCGGCGCGGCTGCGACCGCGGGCACCGGCTGCTCGTCGTCGTCCTGGTCGACGAACACGATCTCGGTCGCGCCCTGGTGACCGTGGATCGCCTCGACCGAGACGCGGCCGCGGTCCCAGAACACGACGCTCGGGTGCTCGCCGCGCCACCGGATCGACGCCGTGCCGTCCGGCCACAGCACGCCGTCGGCAACGTCGCCGACGCCGCTGATCCCGGACACGTCGACACGGCGGCGCAGTACGAACCGGCGGGGCGGCGCGAGCCGCTCGTCGGCGTGCACGATGCGAATCTCGGTCATCGGGCGATCCCTTCGGGAACGGCGCCGGCGCGCTGCGGCCCGGCCGTGATCTGCCACCCCTGCGCCGTGAGCGCCCGGACTGCGTGCCGGGCCTGCGTCGCGGGAGTGGCGTGCGGGTAGTCGGTGACGGCGTCCTCGATGGCGGCCGCGATGACCGCGACGCACGCGTCGGCGATCGGCTGTTCGGCGGGGCTCACGCGATCGCCTGCCCTTCGGGCTGCGCCGCCGCGTAATCGGTCTTGCGGTCCGGGTGCGTGCCGGTCATGTCCCGGCCGCGTTGCAGCGTCCGGCACCGGCGGTTGGCATCGGCCCCGCAGGTACGGCAGCGCACGGCGAGTTCGGGCGGGCCGGTCGGACGCTCCCGCTTCGGGAACAGCGCCGCTTTCGCCGCGAGGTAGCCCTCGGTCGCCGGGGCCGGCTCGACCGCGCGCCCGATCCGGCCGACGAGCTCTCGCACCTCGCGGGGCTGCTCGGCGCCCGTGACGACAGCGGACCGCCCGGCGCGCAGCGCGTGCACGTACCCGGCGGAGTCGTCCGGGTCGAGCTGCGGGTGCGCGCTCGGCTCGAACGTGCCGACATGCCTCGCCATACGGTCGCGGACGGTGTCGCGCCACCGTGAGGTGATGTCCTTCTGCATCACCGGCCACGCCGACTCGGCATAGTGGCGGCCGACCGCCTCGCCCGCGAAGTCGAGCGGGACCTCGCGCAACGCGACGGCCCACAGCCGAACTTGCGCCTCTTGCTCGGCCTCGTCGGTCTTCACGACCCGGTCGTCGACGAGGCTGATCTCGCCGAGCAGCCTGATCACGTCTTTCGCGTCCATCCTCAGACCTCCCCGGTCTGGTCGAGCAGCCGCGCCAGTCCCGCGCGCTGCTGCTGCCCCTTGCTCTGCTGCACGGCGTTGAACGGCACGACGACCCCGCCGCCCGCCCCCGGCGGTGGGTCGGTGCGTTCGTTCTCGGCCCACTGCTGCCACCGGCCGCCCCACGCCACGGCGCACACGCGGTCGTCGAGCTGCCGACGGACGAACTTCCGCGTCACGGCGACGAGTTGCTGCGCGGTGAGTTGCTCGCGGCCCGCGTCGGCGCGCGCAAGCTGCGCGGCGCGTACGTCCTCGTCGCTCGGCTGCCAGTCGGCGGGGATCGGCCGCGGGGTCTGCGGGCCACCGTCCCTCGGGGCCTCGTTCCGCCGGGGCGGCCGCGGTGTGCCGCCCCCGTCGCCGCCGGGCCCCGCGCGCTGCCGCCGCTTCTTCTCCGCCTCGCGGCTCTTGCGGCCCTGCACCTTCGCGCGCGACGGGTTGTATTCGAGGTAGTCGTGAATCACGAAGTCGCCCGGCGCCGGCTGCTGACAGTCGGGCCGCGGGCAGGTGTGCCCGTGCTCGTGCCACAGCCCGGCGGCGACGAGCTTCGTGATCTGCGGCTTCGAGCCGTACATCTTCGCGACCGCGCCGGGCACGATGCCGTCGGTCAAGTGCTGCGACACGTACGAGCCGCAGCGCAGCCACAACCCCAACGCCGCGTTACCGGCGGCGACCACCTTCGGGTGGGTGTGGGCGCTGTCGTCAATGACGAACCAGGGCATCGGACTTGCTCCTACGCGTCGAGGGTGAGCTGCCCCTCGTGGGCGGGTGTACGGGACGTGCGGGGGCGCGGCTGCGGGGCCGCGGGCGCCGCGCACTGGTGGTCGATCACGTGCGGGTGCGGGCAGTCGGGCGGGTGCCTGCCGCCGAGCCACCGCAGGTCGGGCCCGCCGGCGACGGTGCGCAGGCACCACGCGAGCCGGTTCGGCTCGACCAGGGCGGCGGCCTCGGCCGCGGTCAACTCGCGGGCGTCCGCGGTGACGTCGAGCGCCGCCCGGTGGCCGACGAGCTGCCGCAGAACCGTTTGGCCGCAGCGGCAGCGCACGCGCCGCGCGTCGCCGTTGCGGCGGGGTGGCCGGGTCATCCGTGCTGCTCGATCCGGCTGCCGTGCCGCTTGCGGTCGAGGTGCGCCTGATAGTCCGACTCGGTCGGGTGCGCGTCGAGCGCCTCGGCGACCGCGTGCTCGGCGTCGTGCGCGCCGGGCCCGAGTTCGTCGAGGGTGTCGTTCATCTTCCGGCGGCGCATCATGGCGCGCATGACCTCGGCGACGAGGTGTGCCTGCCGGTCGTCCTGCGCGACCTCGGCGAGGGTGACCCGCAGCTTCACTTGCGGGTCTTTGTCCTCGCCTTCGGCGTGGCCGGTGTACGAGGTGCTGCGCAGTTGCACGATCGCGAACACGCTCGTGCCGGGCCGCTCGAAGAGCCCGCGCCGCTGATCGGCGGTGAGGGCGGCGTGCAGGAAGGCGGCCCCGCTGTCGAGCTTCACCTCGACCTCGGTGTCGTTGTCGATCTTCGGCATGGGTGTCACGTCCTTCACTTGCTGGCGTGCTGCTTGCGGCGGGCGGACCGCAGCGCGGCCGCCTTCCGCACCTGGGGATCGGGGCACTCGTCGCGCATGTGCCGCTCGGCCCGGATCACGAGGGCCTCGACCGCCTCGTAACCGACCGCGTCCTCGGCCGGTCGGCGGCAGGGGCACGCGAAGTCGGCCGAGGCGAGGCCCTTCGCCTTCGCGTGGTCGAGGCGCACTCGCAGCCCGTATCCGGGGTTCGGGCCGCAGATCGTCGGGCCGACGCCGGTCATGCGGCGCGGCCGAGCAGTCGGCGCAGTGCCCGCTCGGGCATGCGCGTGAGCAGATGGCGCAGGGCGGCGGCCGCCTGCGGCGGAACGACGCCGTTGCCGAGGGCTTTGAGCCGCGCGTTCCGCAGCCCTGCGGAGGTCATGCCCGCAGGCGCGGGCACGCCGGTCACATGGCCGCGGGGGACACCCATCATCCACTCGACGAACAGCGGATCCAGGCGACCTCTATCGTCAGTTGGCCGGGGGGCGTGGCTTCCGCACGCCGCTTCCCACCGCCTGACCGCCCGCTCGAAGTCGCCCCACGCAACGTCGGGTTGCCACGTGTGTAGGTGGACGTCGACCGGTCCGCGTCGGCCGCGACCGGCGTCGGCAGCAGCGTCGGGGCGAGCGAGGTCAACGACGGGCGCACCGCCGCCCCTTCGCTCTCCGACTGGTTCGAGCCGTACGCCGTCGCTGTCGGCGTCGGCAGCAGCCGCGCCGCGTCCGTGAGCGTTTGCCCGTACCCGTCCCCGTACGGCGTCCCGTCCGTCCGGAAGTTCGCCGTGTCCGTCGCGTCCCCGGCCGTCGGCGTCGGCATGAGCCGCACGGCCGCGCTCGGCAGTGTCAGATCGCCCGAGCTGCCCCGCTGGTTCGGTCCGCCCTTCGAGCCGTCCGTCGCCTTCGGCGTCGGCAGCAGCGGCATGCCCTTCTCGACCTCGTCCGCGAGCGTCGGGCCGTGCCCGCCCTGCTTCCTCTTGTCCGGGTGCTGCGTGCCCCCGTTCACCGCGAGGTTCGAGGTCGGAGTCTTGAGCAGCTTCACCACGTTCGGCAGCCCGTCCTCGAACCCGTCGCCCTTCCAGTCGCGCGCTCGCGGCGTCGGCAACGCGGCGATCCGGGCCCGCAACGTGTCGTTGCGGTTCCCGTCCAACCGGCCGGGCCCGTTCCCCTCCTTCGTCGTCGGGGTCGGCAGCAGCATCCCGAGGGAACGCGAGGATGAACTCGCGGAACCGGTCATGCGGAGCGAGGATCTCCGCAGCCCGTACGCCTGCCCATTCCGCATCGAACCCGAGGCCGGCCAGGTCGCCGAGTACGGCGCCAAGAGCTCGAAGAACGAGGGCTGAGCCGCCGGTACGGTCCAGATCCTCAGACCGGGGTTCCACTCCGCGATCAGCGTTCTGCGAGAGGATTCCGCGGACATTTTCGATCACCACCAAGCGGGGTCGCAGGACTTCGATAGCTCGGGCGACGTGCAGCCACAGCCCCGAGCGGGTGCCCTCGGCGATCCCGGCGCGCTTGCCGGCGAGGGAGAGGTCTTGGCAGGGGAACCCCGCCGTCAGAACGTCGACCGGCTCGGCCTGTGACCAGTCGACGGCCGTTATGTCGCCGTGGTTGGGGACCTCGGGCCAGTGGTGCGCGAGGATCGCGGCCGCGTACTGGTGGCGGTCGTCCGGGTCGTACTGGCAGTGCCACGCCACCGAGGCGCCGAGCACCTCGCCGACGGCAATGTCGAGCCCGCCGTATCCCGAGCACAGAGAACCGATGCGCAGCGTCATGCGGCGGCCCCCGAGACGTGCCGCTGCCGCAGGCCGACCGGCCATTCGACCACCGACAGCCGGTCACGCTGCGCCGTCGGCATGTCGAACAGCGGGGCCCCGCAGGCGTCGTGACCGGCAGCGCGCAGCCACCAGGCGTCGCACTGGTCGCCGCCCTTGTCGTCGGCGAACTCGACACCGGCCGCGAGGTACGCGGCCGCAGCCATGCGGGCCTTGTCGGCGTTGCCGTGATCGGCCGCGTACTTCTTGAGCGTCGCGGGGGCGAGCAGCGCGTACGGCACGCCCGCGTCGAGCAGCGCCGCTTTCACGACGCCGTGCACGCCGCCGATGCCCTTGACCGCGGTCGCCTGCATCTTGGTCGGCAGATCCTCGATCACCGCGAGGTGCGGCCGGTGCTCGGCGAGGTCGTCGGCGACGCTGTCGCGGATGTGGAGCAGCCGCCGGTCGCCCTCGCGGGCCTGCGTCTTGATCCGGTACGTCGTGCCGTCGGGCAGGCACACGCCGGTCGACGTGATCGACAGATCGAGGCCGATCACCCGCAGCCCCGCCGGAGCGAGGACCGGGTCGACGAGCGGTGACACGGTGCCGGGCGCGACGAGCCCGAGGGCGGCCGTCATGCGTCGCCCCCGATCACCGGGGCGAGCGGGCCCCACACGGCGCGCACGACGTCGAGCGGCTCGGACGCCGACCCGTCGCTGCTGCGCATGATCGGTGTGCCCTGCCGGTCGAGGCTGCCGTGCCACCGCCACGCCCGCTCGTGCACGTCGGCCCACGCAAGGGAGAGGTCCCACGCGTGGCCGGTCCCGTCCGTCCACAGCCGCCGCTCGCGGTCGAGGGTGCCCGCGTGGCTGATCAACGGCTCGACGGGGCGGTCGTGTTGCGGTTCCGGCTGCGGCAGGCACGCGCCGGCCGGGTGCTCGGCGGCGAGCTGCGCCGCGACGAACCGCAGGATCGCGGCCGCCCGCAGCTTGCACATGCCGTCGCCGTAGACCTCGGCGACGCCGTCCTCGTCGACCAGGACGACGAGCGGCTGCTCGTCGAAGTCAACGAGCCTGATGCGGTGCGTCATGCCGGTGCCCCCTCGGTGATCTCGGCCCACGGGCGCAGCGGCCACGAGCGGTCGACCTCCGCCTCGGGGCTGGTCTTGCGGAAGTGCTTTTCGAGCCCCTCGGCTTGCTCGGCGGCGAGCCGGATTTGCAGGTGATGCAGCTCTTCGAGGCCGAGGTCGGCGAACGCGTGGAACCGCGGGCGGCGGGCGGTGCGGATCGGCTCGGGCCACTGCTCGCGGTCGGTGTGGGCGAGCCATCCGATCCGGTACGCGATCCGCGCGGCCTGCATCGCGTCGTACTCGCAGCCGTGCGCGTCGTCCTCGGCCCACGGCAGCCCGTAGACCTGCGCGAGGGTGACGAGCTGCCGGGCGCCCTGTGTCTCCGAGGGGCGCTTGCGGTACGGCAGCGCGTGCGTGTCGAGCACGCGGGTATCGATCACCGGCCACAACACGTCGTCGACGAACCGGTCGAGCAGCGGGGGCAGTTCGTACCGGCGGCACTCGCGGTCGAGCAGCGTGAGGTCGTACGGCACGTTGTGCCCGACGACCGGCACACCCGTGCCGAGGTAGCCCGCGACGGCGGCCGCGACCTCGTCAACGACCTCGACGGCCGGGCGGCCCTTCGCGCGGGCGTGCTCGGTCGTGATGCCGTGCACGGCCGCGGCGCCGTCGGGAATCTCGACGCCGGGGTCGGCGAGCCACGACGACGGCTCGGTGTCGGCGCCACCGCCGAGCCCGATCACGGCGGCGGTCACAATGCGGTCGGCCTCGACGTCCGTGCCGGTCGTCTCAAGGTCGAAGGCGCACAGCCTGCCCATGTGCCAGGGGGTCACCGGGCACCCCCGCCGGGCTGCGCGACTGCCGGCCACGCGGTAGGCGGCTCGGCGTCCTCGACGATCTCGGCCTCGACCGCGCAGTCGTCGTCGAGCTCGGCCTCGTCCTGGTCGTCCTCGACGACTCCGGTACGCGGGTCGATCCCGGCCTCGACGTCGCGGGCGATCTGCATGAGCTGCTGCGACAGCTCGTCGGACCCGTCGCGGGCGACGTGCCCCGCCTCGTTCGCCCGGCGCCACACCCCGCGCACCTCGTCGGCCGTCGAGCAGCCGCGGGCGTCGGCGAGGTAGTCGGGCAGCTCGGCCGGGGCCGCGGCGATCGCCGGGCGGTCGAGGCTGCTCGGGTCGAGCGCGGCCGCCGTCGAGATCGGCCCGTTGAGCGCGTGCCGCAGCTTCGGCAGCGACGGCACGACCATGACGACCGGGAAGTTCTTCGTCTGCCCGTCCGCGACCCGCGTGCGCTGCTCGATCCACATGCGGACCGGCATCATCGACCGGCCCTCGGTCGCGGCGAGCACGGTGTCGATCCCGCCCGCCATGGCGTCGGCCGCGTAATACGACTTGCTCTCAAGTCGCCACACGCCGAGGTCGGGAAGGTCGGGCAACATCACGTTGATACGCGACGTCGGCTTGCACACCTCGCGCGCCGACCGCAGGTGCCACTCGTCGCCGTACTGCGCCAGGCACAGGCACGGGCGCCGGGTGAGCTGCTCGGTCTCGCCGTCGCAGCGCCGGGCGCAGCCACCGCCCGACCACATCTCGTACGACTGCGACAGCGGGTCGCCCTGCGGCAGGATCGCCCGCAGCTCGCTCGCCTCGGTGATCACCCGGTACTGCGCGACGGATTGGTTCTGCGGCGTCCACTCCTCGACGCGGCCGCCGTACAGCTCGGCCGCCGCGGCGACGTAGTCGCGGCTGTGCGAGGACAGTACGAACGTCTTGCTCTTGACCGGGATCGGCCGCTTCTTCGGGTCCGAGTTCGGTCGGCTGTAGCCGGTGCGGATACGGCCGAGCTCGGCCGCCTGCCGCTTCATGGTCATGATGCGGGAACCCACGGGTCACGCCGCCTTTCGTGCAGCAGACCCCGGCGCCCACGGCGGCAGGATCGAGGGGTATTCGGCGGGCGCTTCGTGCAGGTGGCGGGCACTGCGCAGCGCGCCGAGGAACGCGCGGAACACCGCGCGGTCGGAGGGAAGTTCGATCAGCCGGTGCGAGCGCGGCCGCAGGTTGAGCACGGCCGTACGGCGCGGCCGCGGCGCGGGCACCTCGGAGTCGTCCGCGAGCAGCGCGACCTCGGCCCACCGGTACGCGGCGAGTTGATACGGCTGCTCGGCGTAGACCGTCGTCGCGGGTTTCTTCGCGCTCGTCTTGTAGTCGATCAGCCACAGCTCGCGGCGCCCGCCCGGACCGGTCGGCAGCCACAGCCACAGATCGCCCGTACCGGCGTAGCCGTGACGGCGGTTGAGAACGGTCGTCTCGACGGCCTCGACGTCGTGCTCGAAGTCGACGCGCCACAGGCGGAACCACTTCGCGAGCTGCACCGCGTACGGCTCGACTTCGGGGTCGGCCGGGTACGGGGCGCCGATGACGATCGCGTGCGCACGGTGGTGCACTCGCGATCCCAAGTCGGCAGCCCGTTCCCGGTTGTTGTTCGGCAGCGCGACGAGTTCGCGGCGCAGCGCGCTCGGCTCGGTACGGGCACGGCGGGCGACCTCGATCGGGCTCGCGATCACGTGGTCGGCGACGAGCCCGGCGCCCCACGGCACAAGCGCGGGCTTGTGCACGCTGCTGCCGGCGGCGTTCGTGACGCTGATCAAGGCGGGGCCCCCGGCGGGGTCGGAGTAGTAGCGGCCGCGGTCGGTCGCGACGGCGTTCCTGGGATCGGTCACCGGGCGCCGCCTTCGCGGTCGGCGTTGAGCAGCGCGACGAGGTAGTCGACGAGCGGCGGGTCGACCTCGACGAGCGGCTCGGGGCAGCAGCCGAAGGCCGAGGGGTCTTCCGAGTCGACGTGGTCCTCGTCGGTGCACACGGGGCCGATGGCGTTCGGTTCTTCCGCGATGCCGAGGAACGTCGCGCGCCACTCGGGCCGTTCGCTGCCGGTCGTCCTGAGCAGCAGCTCACCCGCCGTGCGACGGGCGTCGTCGAGCGCGGTCACGCGGCCGCACCGCCCTCGGTGCGCTGCGCGGGAACGGCCTTCGGCGCCGCGATGGCTCGCAGCCGATCGCCGAGGCGTTTCACCTGCGCGCCGTAGACCGGCATCTTCGTGTCGACCGCGGCCGTCAGCCCGGCGACGAGGGACTCGAACGGCAGGTCGCCGGGCCGCTGCACGATGTACCGGTCGACCGGCTGCGCGTCGATCAGCGCGTCGAACCTCTCGCCGTACGTGTCGCCGAGCAGCAGCTCGACGACGTCGTGCACGACGTGCTCGACGAACGCCTCGACGTCGAGCACCGCACCGGCGGGGATCGCCTCGACGTAGATACGGAACGGCCCGTCAACGGGCATGGCTGCGTCAGACATTCGCCACCGCCCGCCGGACCTCGACGAGGACGAGATCGCCGTCGACGACCGCGGGGTGCACGAGGATCGCGACGGTCGAGCCGTCCGCCCGTACCGGTGTCGCGGTGCGCAGCGTCCACAACGCCGCGCCGTCCGCGGCCGGTCCGCGATGCACCTCGCCGCCGAGGGCGTACACCCACGCACTCAGGTCGTCGACGTCGGTCACGGTGATGTGCACGGCGTCGGGCCGCGCGACGAGCGGCGGGGCGGGCAGCGGGAGGTACCCGAGCAGCGCCTCGACGGCGACGCGGTTGTCGTTCGTCTGCGCCACTCCGGCGGCCGGGCGCTCGGTAGGCTGTGCGATCACGGCGATCGCCTCGCTTTCTGACCATGGGGTGAGGGGTGAGCCGCAGGGGTCGCGTTCGGATGCCGGTCCGAAGCGGCCCCGCTGTCATGCGGCGGCTGCGTCGTCCTCGCGGGGCGCGGCGGCGAGCTGCTGCTCGATCCGGCGCTGCCGTTCCTTCGCGTTCTCCGCGCTGCGGATGCGGCGCGAGGCGGCCGAGCGCCGCGCGAGCTCGGTGAAGTGCGCCTTGCGGAGCATCTCGGCGGCCTGTTCGAGCTGCGCCTCGCTCGCGCCCGGGTGCAGCTCGCGGGCCTGGTCGAGAAACCGGGCGTCGGCAGCCCTGCGGGCGGGGGCGGTGCGGGCCGAGCGGTCCGCGGTGTTCCCCCATGACCTGTACGAGGCGAGTCGCATACGCAGCGACCGGTCGTTCGTGTCCATGTCGGCAGCTCCCTATCGACGATCATCCGCATCCATGGACGTGGATGACGCGGGCAAAAAAAGAGAGTCGCGGTCGACGTGCACCGCCTGCGCGATGCGGTCGGCGACCTCCGGCGTGACGGTCGTGCAGCGGGTGCCGGTGACCAAGTCGTGAATCTTGCTCTTCGACACCGCCGCCGCGCCGGCCACGGCCCGGACCGACAGCGGGCCGCCCCGTGACCAGCGCATGAGCAGCCGCAGCAGTTCCGGATCGGTGAGGCGCAGGCGGCGCATGTGCAACGTCCCTCCATCCACATCCATGGATGCGGACAGGTAAGCACAGCGGCGGCGCGCTGTCCAACACCCCGGGGGCGCGCAAATCGGAAAGATTTCACCATGAGACGGGTAGGCGTATCGCCCGCATCCGCATTCGTGGACAATGCTAGGCGTCAGGAGTATGCAGGACCGCGTGACCAGGCACTTTCACCGCCCGACGGGCGGGGGACCGTGGACACGACAGAGAGAGATTGAATATGGCCCAGCGGCGCGACGCGTTGACGGAGCTCGTACAGCAGCACGTCGGGACGCACCGCGGTAGCGACCGGCTCTCGGTAGCCGAGTTCGTTCGGCGGGCCTTCGATCCCGACACGCAGTACCGCCCGAGCAACGGACTCGTAGGCAAGATCGTCGCCGGGGAGAGCTACAAGGTCACCCCCGAACTCGTCTCGGCCATCGCGGCCGGCCTCGGCATCCCGCGCGACGTCGTCGGCGTTGCCGCGCACTTCCAACTGATCGGGTACGACGACGTCGAACTCGAAGGCGACCCGCAGGTGCGCCTCGTGAAGATGCTCGGCGCCGAGGGTGACGACGACACCCCGAAGGCGCGGGCCGTCGCGCAGCGGTGGGCCGACGAGGACTCGGCCGAGCAAGCCTGACCGTCCCCTTTTGTCTCCACTTTCGCCAGATCTTCACAAGCGAACCCTGTGTCAGGTGTTTTCTCGTGTGACTACTAGGTGCATATGCCGGATGGTCGTAGAGTGAGCCCTGCCTCGCGTGCATCGAACACCTGTGCGGAACGTGCGGTCTTGATCAGGTGGGACAGGGGGACTTGTGACACATGTCGTCGTCGAGCGAGCGGAACTCGACCATGGGCGACCAGTCCTCTACCGGGACGGGGGTCAGCGAATACGCATGGCCTACGACCCCGCGCAGATCACCGAGGCCGAGGCCCTGCTCTTGACCGCCCTCGGCCTGCAACGGCCGCTCGGCGGCATGCACGTGCGGTACGCCGCCGAGCCCTGAGCCCCGCCTACAGCCGGTCGCCGGGTGAGAGCGCACGATGCGCCTTGCGGGCCCGCTCGGCGCCGGCCGATGCCGCGTAGCGGTCGAGCATGCTGCGGCTCTTCCACCCCGTGATACGCATGAGGTCGGTCTCGTTGCCGCCGTCGGATAGCCACATGTGCGCGAAGGTGTGCCGGAACTGGTGGGGGTGGACGCGGCCGATCCCGGCCTCTTCCGACCGGCGAGCGAGCAGCTTGCCCGCCCCCGACGTCGTGAGCGGGTTCTTCGTCTTCACTCCGAGCCACAGCGCGTCGTACGTCTTCGCCTCGGGCCGCTTCGAGCGTGCTCGCAGGTACCGGTCGAGGGCCTGCGCGGTCTTCACGCCGAACGGGACGGCGCGGGCGCGCTTGCCCTTGCCCATCACGTGCAGCACCTGCATGTCGAGGTCGACGTCGTCGACGGTGCGGTTCGTGACCTCGGACAGCCGCACTCCCGAGTCGAGCCAAAGCATGATGATCGCCTTGTCGCGCAGCTCGGGCCACCCGCGGCCAGTCACGACCTTGAGTAGCTTCGTGAGGTCGTCGGTTGACAAGATCGGGACCTCGGGGGCCTCGGTCTTCGGCGCCGACAGGCCGTTCGCAGGCGAGCTGTCTATCTCTTCCTCGGCAACGAGCCACTTGAGCCACGCCTGCACGCCGAGAAATCGGGAACGGGCGGAACTAGCAGAGGTGCGTTCTACCTCATGCACAGTGAACGCGCGCACGTGAGCGCGGCTGATGTCGAGGACGTCGTCGACGGGCTCGACCGGATCGATCCCGCTGTCGGCCGGGGGCGGGGCCGGTTGGGTGAGATAGTCGGTGAAGAGTGTGGCCGATCGGATATACGCACGGATGGTTTCAGGGCTGTGATTGTTGGACCGCAGGGACAGTTCCCACGACCGGAGCAAGCGCCGGAAGGGGTTCGAGGCTGTCGTCATGGCATCGATAATTACTTGCCCTATGAGCGCTATGCAATGGCTCTGCGAAACTCTGTAGGGATGAAACAGCAGGTCAGCGCAACGATTGGGGTAACGACGTGCGGCCGGTAGGCAGCAAGTACCTGCTCGAAGAGCCGCTGGGGCGCGGCGCCACGGGCACCGTCTGGCGGGCTCGCCAGCGGGAGACGGCGGGCTCGGAGGCGGCGGTGGCCGGTCAGCCCGGCGAGACCGTCGCGATCAAGGTCCTCAAGGAGGAGCTGGCGAGCGACCCCGATGTGGTGATGCGCTTCCTGCGGGAGCGCTCCGTCCTCCTGCGGCTGACGCACCACAACATCGTCAGAACCCGCGACCTGGTGGTCGAGGGCGATCTGCTGGCGCTCGTCATGGACCTGATCGAGGGCCCGGATCTGCACCGTTACCTGCGCGAGAACGGCCCGTTCTCGCCCATCGCGGCGTCTCTGGTGACCGCGCAGGTGGCCGACGCGCTGGCCGCCAGCCACGCGGACGGAGTGGTGCACCGGGACCTGAAGCCGGCGAACGTCCTGCTCACCGAGGACGAGACCGGGATGCGTCCGATGCTGACGGACTTCGGTATCGCACGTCTGGCCGACTCCCCGGGGCTGACCCGTACGCAGGAGTTCGTCGGCACCCCGGCGTACGTGGCGCCGGAGTCGGCCGAGGGCCGCCCGCAGACGTCGGCGGTGGACATCTACGGCGCGGGCATCGTGCTGTACGAGCTGGTCACGGGACGTCCGCCGTTCAGCGGCGACAACGCGCTGGCGGTGCTGCACCAGCACCTGGCGCAGGACCCCGAGCGCCCCGCGAACATCCCCAACCCGCTGTGGACGGTCATCGAGCGCTGCCTGCGCAAGAACCCGGACGAGCGGCCCAGCGCCGAGAACCTGGCGCGCGGGCTGCGGACGGTCGCCGACGGCATCGGCGCCCAGGCCACCCCGCAGGCGGCCGGCGCGGCGCTCGGCGTGGGCGCGCTGCTGGCTCCTGACCCGACGCCGGCGCCGGTCCCGGAGACCGGCACACAGGGCGCCGGGGCCGCCGGAGCGGGCGCTTCCGACCCGACCCAGGTGCTCCCGCACAGCGGTGCGGCCGGTGCGGCGGCGGCCGGGGCCGCGGGCGCGGCCGCCGGTGCCGCGGCGGCGGGCGCGGGCGGTCACTACGACCCCTCCGCGGAGACGAACGTGCTGCCGCAGACGGGCGGTCCCCAGGGCGGGCCCGGCGGGCAGGGCGGTGGCAACGCCGACCCGACGCAGGTGATGCCCCCGGTTCCGGGCAACCCGCCGCCGGGCGCCCCGCAGCAGGACGGCCCGCACCCGTGGGAGAACCAGCTCAGGGCGGCGCGGGACCGCAACGAGCAGACCCAGTTCCAGCCGCTGGACCCGAGCATGGATCCGCTGCGCCGCCGTCCGCAGCGCCGCCCGCCGGAGCCGCCGCAGGGCCCGTACGGCAACCAGGACTACGGACAGCAGGGGTACGGGCAGCAGGGATACGGACAGCAGGGCTACGGCCAGCCGCCGCAGCAGTACGGCGGGCAGCGTCCCCCCGCACGGCAGGGCCCGCCGCAGCAGCCTCCGCAGCGGTACGAACCGGAGCCGCCCCGGCGCCGGGAGCCGCGTCCGCCGCAGGACGCGCGTCCGCCGCGGGAGCCGAGGCCGCGCCGTGAGCCGCGGCAGCGCAGCGCGAACCCGATGCGGATCCCGGGCCTCGGCTGCCTCAAGGGCTGCCTGTTCATGATCCTCATCATCGTCGTGGTGTGCGTGCTGCTCTGGAACTTCACGCCGGTGCCCGAGTGGTGGGCCGAGGGCAAGAGCTTCTGGCAGTCCGCGAAGGATGTCGTCGGGCAGATAGGCGACTTCTTCTCGAAGTTCAACGGCTGACCGGCCGGGGGCCGGACACGGGAGAGCACCGCGCGGCCCCCGGTGTCGCCGACCTTGGGGATTTGTCGATTTCCAAAGAGGGATTTCCCCCGCAGAAGTGACAGTTACCGGTATCCGGGGCTCCCAAGCGGCGCCCCGCCGCGTAGCTTTGTCGCCATGGCACGGAAGATCGGCAGTCGCTACACGGCACACCGGATCCTGGGGCGCGGCAGCGCCGGAACGGTGTGGCTCGGCGACGGACCCGAGGGTGCGGTCGCCATCAAGCTGCTGCGCGAGGACCTGGCCGCCGACCAGGACCTGGTCGAACGGTTCGTGCAGGAGCGCAGCGCCCTGCTCCACCTCGACCACCCCCGCGTCGTCGGCGTCCGCGACCTGGTGGTGGACGGGAACGAACTGGCGCTCGTCATGGACCTGGTGCGGGGCACGGACCTGCGCACCCGGCTGGAGCGGGACCGCCGGCTGTCCCCGGAGGCGGCCGTCGCCGTCGCGGCCGACGTCGCGGACGCGCTGGCGGCCGCGCACGCCGCGGGCCTGGTGCACCGGGACGTCAAGCCGGAGAACGTGCTCCTGGACGCCCTCTCCCTGGAAGGGCCCGGCGGGGCGCCGCCCGCGCTGCTGACCGACTTCGGCATCGCCAAGCTCATCGACTCGCCCAGCCGCACCCGCGCCACCTCCATCATCGGCACCCCCGACTACCTGGCGCCCGAGATCGTGGAGGGGCTGCCGCCGCGCGCCGCCGTCGACATCTACGCGCTGGCCACCGTCCTGTACGAGCTCCTCGCGGGCTTCACACCCTTCGGCGGCGGCCACCCCGGCGCGGTGCTGCGGCGGCACGTGACCGAGACCGTCGCGCCGCTGCCCGGCATCCCGGACGAGCTGTGGCAGCTCATCCACCAGTGCCTGGCCAAGGCGCCCGCCTCCCGGCTGCGGGCGGCCGAGCTGTCGGCCCAGTTGCGCGAGCTGCTGCCCGCGCTGGAGGGGCTGCCGCCGCTGGACCTGGACGAGTACGCCGAGCACCCGGAGGACGGCTACGAGGCGGACGAGGAGGCCGTCGGTCCCCCCGGCTCCGCGGACTACGACACGGGCCCTGGGCACCCGGACGGCGGTGCGGGCGCAGCACGGGGAGCCGGCGACCCCCAGGGCGGCTCCCTCCCGGCCACCGGCGGTGCCGTACCGCTCGTGCATGCGCGGGTGGGGCCCGACGCGAACCGGGACACCCACACGAGCATGCGGGTGCCGGGTGCGGACGAGCTGGCCGGAGGGGCGCACGGCACCGCACGGGCGCCCCGGGCGAGCGGGGAGGCGCGGGCGGGGTCCGCGCGGCATCACCGGGTTGCCGAACGCCGGCGGCGGCTCACGATAGGGGTGGTGGCCGTGCTGGTCGCGGTGGTCGCGGTGGTGCTCGCCGTCGGCGGCTGGCTGGCCATGTCGTAGGACGGGACGGGTCCGTTGCGCGCGCCCGCCCACGGGTACTCGGGCTGCCGAGCCCCGCGTGCCACCTGGGTACGCGGACCGTGCACGGCCCGCGTACCGCGTCCGGCATACGGAGCGTGCAGGCCCGAGAGCCGACACGACGGGAGCGCACCCATGACGGCGACCACGAGGCCGGCCCCCGGGCAGGCCGACGACACCGCGGCACCGAGCCCCGCGGCAGCGGGCCGTCGCGCCGCCGCTGACGGGCCCGCACTGCCCGAGGCGCGCGGACCGCTCTCGTCGGGCGTGGTGGCCGCTCTGGGCGGCGCCGAGGCGGACCTCGCCTCCCTCCCGGCCCGCGCCGCGCACGCCGACCCCTACGGCGAGGACCTCCAGCTCGCCCTGTACGTCCTCTACGAGCTGCACTACCGCGGCTTCGCCCGGGTGGCCGAGGACCGCGAATGGGACCCCGACCTGCTGCGGGTGCGCCGTGCCCTGGAGGACCGCTTCTGGGCCGCTCTCCGTGCGGACGTGCCCGGCGGGCGCACCGCCGACGACGCGCTGGGAGAGCTGCTGGTCGAGCCCGTCGAACCGGCCGGCGAGGAGAGCGGAGGCGTCGCCCACCACCTCCAGTACCACGGGGAGCGGTGGCAGCTGCGCGAGTACGCGGCCCTGCGTTCCCTCTACCACCTGAAGGAGGCGGACCCGCACGCCTGGGTGATCCCGCGGCTGACCGGCCGGGCCAAGGCGGCGATGGTGGCCGTCGAGTACGACGAGTTCGGCGCGGGCCGGGCCGAGAGGGTGCACGCGCAGCTCTTCGCCGACCTGATGCGCGACCTGGACCTGGACGACACCTACGGCCGCTACCTGGACACCGCACCGGCCGAGGCCCTCGCCCTGGTCAACCTGATGTCGCTGTGCGGGCTGCACCGCCGGCTGCGCGGCGCCCTCGTGGGGCACTTCGCGTGCGTGGAGATCACCTCCTCGCCGGGGTCCCGCCGGCTCGCCGCCGCCATGCGCAGGCTGGCGGCCGGGCCGGCGGCGGAGCACTTCTACGACGAGCACGTGGAGGCCGACGCCGTGCACGAGCAGGTGGTGCGCCGGGACGTGGTCGGCGGCCTGCTGGAGAGCGAGCCGGGGCAGGAGCCGCAGATCGCGTTCGGGGCCGACGCCACGGTCTTCCTGGAGGAGAGGCTGGGTGCCGCGCTGCTGGAGGCGTGGCGCACCGGCGCGTCGGCGCTGCGTACGCCGTTGCAGCCCGAGCCGGGTCCCGCGCCTGCCGGATCGGCCGCGGAGAGCCCGGATGCGGACCCCGCAGGAGCGTAGGAGCATTCTTCCCATGGAGGACATAGCGGGTGCTCAGACGGTGAAGAGCGCGGGCGAGGTCGCCGAGGCCCGGCAGGCACTGCTGTCCGAACGGACCTACCTGATGCCGCCGGCTGCCGTCTCGCGCTGCGTGGCCGCCGATCCACAGGACTGGCGCCACTTCGCGTCCCACTGGGAGGACCTGCTGGTGGACGCGTACGCGGTCCGGCACGGCACCCACCGCCTGCGCCGGTACGGGCACTTCCTGCTGGACCGCGGCGGGTCTCTGCGCCCCCTGCCGCACCCGGCTTTCGAGCAGCCCGAGCAGACCAACCCGCTGCACGTCGGCGAGGCCCGCCACTTCGCACCGCTGACCGACGCCTTCGTGGCCGACCCGCTGTTCAAGTCGCTGATCAGGACGCTCGGCCAAATCGCCACCTGCCTGCACGACGCCGACGAGTGGAGCGTCAAGGTGCACCCCTTCCGGACCGTCGCCTCCGCCGACAGCGACGGGCAGCCCGCCCCGGAGGGCCGGCACCGCGACGGCGTCACCCTGGTGACCTCCCTGGTGGTCGACAGGCAGAACGCGGTGGGCGGCATGAGCACCGTCTACCAGCCCGACGGGACCCAGGTGCTGGCCGCCACGCTGCACGAGCGCGGCACCCTGCTGCTCGGCGACGACCGCGCCACCCTGCACGAGGTGGACCCGATCCGCCCGGCGGACGCCACCCGTCCGGCGCGCCGGGACGTGCTGGTGACCACACTGACCGCACACCGGAACGCGGAGCGTGACGCCCAAGTGGGCTAAGGCCCAGGGTGGCGGCTTGCGGTTAGGGTGGGGAGCGTGGCAGTCGTCGATGTATCCGAAGAGCTGAAGTCCCTCTCCTCCACCATGGAGTCGATCGAGGCCGTCCTTGACCTGGACACGATGCGGTCCGATCTGGCCGCACTCGAGGAGCAGGCGGCGGCACCGGACCTGTGGGACGACGTCGAGCGCGCACAGCAGGTGACCAGCCGGCTCTCCTACCTCCAGGGGCAGTTGCGCAAGGTGGAGGAGCTGCGCGGGCGCATCGACGACGTCGGGGTGCTCTTCGAACTGGCCGAGGACGAGGGTGACGCCGACGCGCGCGCCGAGGCCGAGACCGAGCTGGAGTCCGTCCGCAAGAGTGTGGGCGAGCTGGAGGTCCGCACCCTGCTGTCGGGCGAGTACGACCCGCGTGAGGCGGTCGTCAGCGTCCGGGCGGAGGCGGGCGGCGTGGACGCCGCCGACTTCGCCGAGCAGCTTCTGCGCATGTACCTGCGCTGGGCGGAGCGGCGCGGCTACCCCACCGAGGTGTTCGACACCTCCTACGCGGAGGAGGCGGGCATCAAGTCCGCGACCTTCACCGTGAAGGCCCCCTACGCCTACGGGACGCTCTCCGTGGAGCAGGGCACCCACCGGATGGTGCGGATCTCGCCGTTCGACAACCAGGGCCGCCGCCAGACCTCGTTCGCGGGGGTCGAGGTGCTGCCCGTGGTGGAGCAGGTCGACCACATCGACATTCCGGAGAACGAGCTGCGGATCGACGTCTTCCGGTCGTCGGGACCGGGCGGCCAGT
Source organism: Streptomyces sp. CNT360 (assembly GCF_000424785.1). Lineage (NCBI taxonomy): Bacteria > Bacillati > Actinomycetota > Actinomycetes > Kitasatosporales > Streptomycetaceae > Streptomyces > Streptomyces sp. CNT360. Next base: position 131,126 of record NZ_AUKO01000021.1, read on the forward strand.
CGGTCAACACCACGGACTCTGCGGTCCGCATGACCCACATCCCCACCGGCATCGTCGTCTCCTGCCAGAACGAGAAGTCGCAGATCCAGAACCGCGCCGCCGCCATGCGCGTCATGCAGGCCCGCCTGCTGGCCCACCGCCGCCAGGAGGAGCAGGCCAAGATGGACGCCCTCAAGGGGGACGGCGGCAACTCCTGGGGCAGCCAGATGCGTTCGTACGTGCTGCACCCCTACCAGATGGTCAAGGACCTGCGCACCGAGCACGAGGTCGGCAACCCCCAGTCCGTGCTCGACGGCGACATCGACGGCTTTCTGGAGGCCGGAATCCGCTGGCGCAAGCAGCAGGAACAGGCGGCGCGCTGACGGTCCGTCGGGCCGTTCATCCGGTCTTCGCTTGACGCGCATGTGAGTGCTGGGGAAAGCTGTTCGCTCGGCATGCCTGTGTCAGGGGCGCGAAGTACGGGGCGGGAAGCGCCCCGGTGACGAACGGCGGCAGCCCGGGGTGGGGATCAACCAGTACGCCTCGACGGCGCGCCCGGTGCTCATGCGCTCCGTGCGCGGCTGCCCCATGGACGAGTACAGCTACTGGGGGTAGTTGGAAGATGAGCAAATCGAAGACGCGGCTGCGGGTCGCGCGGATAGCCGCCGCGACCGTGTTCGCGGCCGGCGCCTCGCTGACCGCGGCGGGTGCCGCGCAGGCGACGGGCATCGGAGGGGACAGCGGTGCCTCCGCCCAGGGCGGAGACGACGGCGGTTTCCTCGGCGGGATCTTCGGCGGCGGCGGCAACGGCGGTGACGACGGCGGAGACGACGGCGGCATCAGCGGCGGTGGCGACGACGGCGGCATCGACGGTGGCGGTGACGACGGTGGCATCAACGGCACCGTCTCCATCGGCGGCAACGACGGCGGTCCCGGCGACAACGGCGGCGACGACGGCGGTCCCGGTGACAACGGCGGCGACGACGGCGGTTCCGGCAACAACGGCGGGAACAACGGCGGCCCCGGTGACAACGGCGGCGACGACGGTGGCTCCGGCAGCAACGGTGGCAACGACGGCGGTTCCAGCAACAACGGTGGCGGCGACGACGGCGGTTCCGGCAGCAACGGCGGGAACAACGGCGGCGGCGACAACGGCGGGAACAGCGGTGGGAACGGCGGGAACAGCGGCGGCAACGGTGGCGGCGAGGAGCCCGCGACCTCCGGTGGCGGCGGTGGCGACGACGACACCTGTGAGCTCGACGGCGACAACGTGAACTGCCAGGGCGGCGGCGCCAACCCGGACAACGGCGGCAGCCAGCCGGTCCAGGACAGCAAGCCGGCCCCGCAGAAGGACGAGCTCGCCGAGACCGGTTCGGCCGAGACGACCTTCCTCCTGGTGGGCGCCGCGACGATGATCGCCGGTGGTATCGGCTTCCGCCTGATGCCCCGCATGGTCAACCGCCGTACCGCGGCCTGACCATCCGTACCGCACTGTAACTGAGCGGTCACACTCCGCGCCGGGTGGGGTGGCCTTCGGGCCACCGCATCCGGCGCGTTGCCGTGTCAGGCACGAACGGAGAGGCCCGGGGCCGGACGAGACGACAGGAAGCGGGCGCCGTACGCGGAGTTACGCGGTCGCGACCTTCTGTGCCACCAGGGCCACCGCTATCAACGTCGCCAGCAGGGCGATCAGCGCGGCGGGGGACAGATGCGCGAGCGGGGACTCGCGGTGCAGGCGCTCGCGGTGGGCGCGGCAGACGGCGCAGCGGCCCTCGCTCACGGGTCCCGCACAGTTGGCACACACCAGTCGGTCGCACGTCATGCGAACTCCTCCTCAGTCGCGCCAACGACACCCGTGTGTGATTCGTTCCCCATGGGTGCTTCACTCCACTCTGCCAGGTGACGGGGGCTCGTGCAGAAACAGGCAGGTGGGGGGCTGGTGCGGGTGGTGCATGCCGGTGCCGCGTGCGCGGCACGCCACGCTTCGCGTATGGTCGCCCACACCGCACCCCGGGCTGACGCCCCAGGTGTCCCAGGGGGCCGCACCGCGGCTTCCGTTGCCCCTACCCAGGCCGACGTGGTGTATCCGTGATCCGATTCGACAGCGTCTCCAAGTCCTATCCCAAGCAGAACCGCCCCGCGCTCCGCGACGTGTCGCTGGAGATCGAACGCGGCGAGTTCGTCTTCCTGGTGGGCTCCTCCGGGTCCGGAAAGTCCACCTTCCTGCGGCTGATCCTGCGCGAGGAGCGCGCCAGCACGGGGCAGGTGCACGTGCTGGGCAAGGATCTGGCGAAGCTGTCCAACTGGAAGGTGCCGCACATGCGGCGTCAGCTCGGCACCGTCTTCCAGGACTTCCGGCTGCTGGGCAACAAGACCGTGGGCGAGAACGTGGCGTTCGCCCTGGAGGTCATCGGAAAGTCCCGCGGCCAGATCCGCAAGACGGTGCCCGAAGTCCTCGACCTCGTCGGCCTGGGCGGCAAGGAGGAGCGGATGCCGGGGGAGCTGTCGGGTGGTGAGCAGCAGCGGGTGGCCATCGCGCGGGCGTTCGCCAACCGGCCCATGCTGCTGATCGCCGACGAGCCGACGGGCAACCTGGACCCGCAGACCTCCGTCGGCATCATGAAGTTGCTCGACCGCATCAACCGCACGGGGACCACCGTGGTGATGGCCACCCACGACCAGCAGATCGTCGACCAGATGCGCAAGCGCGTTGTCGAGCTGGAGACGGGTCGTCTCGTGCGCGACCAGTCGCGCGGCGTCTACGGATACCAGCACTGAGGAAAGCTGAGGAAAGGACGCCATGCGCGCCCAGTTCGTACTGTCGGAGATCAGCGTCGGTCTCCGTCGCAATCTCACGATGACCTTCGCGGTGATCGTCTCCGTCGCCCTGTCGCTCGCGCTGGCGGGTGGCTCCCTGCTCGCACGTGAGCAGGTGAGCACGATGAAGGGGTTCTGGTACGACAAGGTCCAGGTCTCCATCTACCTGTGCAACAAGAACGACGCCTCGTCGGACCCCAACTGCGACAAGGGCGCCGTCACGGCGCAGCAGAAGCAGGAGATCAAGAACGACCTCGACAAGCTCGACGTCGTCGAGAAGATCTACCACGAGTCCGCGGACCAGGCGTACAAGCACTACAAGCAGGACTTCAAGGACTCGCCGCTGGCCGACTCGTTGACGCCGGACCAGATGCAGGAGTCCTACCGGGTCAAGCTGAAGGATCCGACGAAGTACCAGGTCCTCCAGACGGCGTTCTCCGGCAGAGCGGGCGTCCAGGAGGTGCAGGACCAGCGCAGCCTGCTGGAGAACATCTTCAACCTTTTGAACGGCATGAACATCGCCGCCCTGTGCGTGATGGCGCTGATGCTGGTGGTGGCACTGCTGCTGATCGTCAACACGGTGCGGGTCTCGGCGTTCAGCCGCCGCCGGGAGACCGGCATCATGCGGCTGGTCGGCGCCTCCAGCTTCTACATCCAGATGCCGTTCATCCTGGAGGCGGCCATCGCGGGCCTGATCGGGGCCGGGTTCGCCTGCGTGCTGCTGGTGCTCGGCAAGTACTTCCTGATCAACAACTGGCTCCAGCAGAAGATCCTGCTGATCAACTTCATCGGCTGGGACGCAGTCATCAAGGTGCTGCCGTTCATCCTCGCGGTGGGGGTGCTGGTGCCCGCGGCAGCAGCGTTCATCACGTTGCGCAAGTACCTGAAGGTGTGACACAGGACGCGGGGTGCCCTCGGCGCAACCGCCCGTACGGCGCCCCGCACTGTCCTACACTCCGGACCATGCCAGGCTCGTGGTTCCTCGATACGCGCCCGCGCCGGCCGCGGCGCGGGGCCCTGACAGTGGTCTTCGCCGGCGTACTGGCGACCGGCGCCGCCACCGGGGCCTTCGGCGGTGAGCTGACCGCCCTCGGCTCGTCCGCACCCGCGGCGCACGGCGCGGGGGGCGCGGCCCACGCCGCCGCCGACGGCAAGCCCCGTCCGCTCCGCGACCCCCGGGAGGCGTCGGCGCTCCGGGAGCGCGCGGACGACGCCGACGCGGACGCCGTCGTCAGCCGCAGCGGCGACCGCTGGTCCGCGGCCTACACGGCCCGCGAGTACGAGGGGCTGCGCCGCTCCCTGGACGGCACCTACGTGGGCGTCGGCATCTCCGTACGCCAGACCCGTGCCACACCCGCCGCCGGCGAACGGCACGGGAAGCGGCACGGGAAGCGGCACGGTGGGCGGCACGGCCAGGTGGTCGAGGTGGACCGGGTGCAACCGGGCAGCCCCGCCGACGACGCCGGGGTACGCGCCGGTGACCGGCTGCGCTCGGTGTCCGGACGCAGCGTGAGCGGCAAGCCGGTGACGGCTGTGGTGGCCCTGCTGCGCGGCTCCGATGCCGGCTCCCCGACGGGCGCCGCCGCGGCCGGCACCCACGTCACCCTGCACCTGACGCGCGACGGGCGGGAGCTGACCCGCACCCTGCGGCGTGCGGAGCTGACGGCGGAGTCGGTGCGCGTCGAACGGCTGGGCGGCAAGGCCACCCGTATCAAGGTCGGTGCCTTCACCCGCGGGTCCGGTGCCCGCGTCCGCGAGGCCGTGCGCGAGCGGGTGCCCGCCGACGGCGGCATCGTCCTCGACCTGCGCGGCAACGCCGGCGGCCTGGTCGACGAGGCCGTCACCGCGGCCTCCGCCTTCCTCGACGGCGGGCTCGTGGCCACCTACGACGAGCACGGCACCCAGCACGCCCTGTACGCCGAGCGGGACCGCGCCGGCGGCGTCGACGTGGAGCGGCACCCCGTCGTCGTCCTGGTCGACGGGGGGACGATGAGCGCCGCCGAGCTGCTGACCGGGGCGCTCCAGGACCGGGGCCGTGCCGTCGTCGTCGGTGCCCGCACCTTCGGCAAGGGTTCGGTCCAGCTGCCGGAGCACCAGTCCGACGGCTCCGTCGCGGAACTGACGGTTGGTCATTACACGACTCCATCGGGTCGCGACGTGGAGGGCCACGGCCTGGCACCCGACCTCACCGTCCGTGACGCGGACGCCTCCACCGAGCGGGCCAGGACAGTATTGAGTGGCCTCGAAGCCCGGTCCTAATGGGAGAATGGCCGGGCTATGGCGAAGATGAAGACGCAACGGACCAAGGCCAAGGCCAAGAGCAAGGACGACAAGGACGCCCGGAAGCTCGTCGCGCAGAACAAGAAGGCGCGCCACGACTACGTGGTGCTCGACACGTACGAGTGCGGCATCGCGCTGACCGGCACCGAGGTCAAGTCCCTGCGCCAGGGCCGCGCCTCCCTCGTCGACGGCTTCGCCCAGGTCGACGGCGGCGAGGTCTGGCTGCACAATGTGCACATCCCGGAGTACGCGCAGGGCACGTGGACCAACCACGCCGCCCGCCGCAAGCGGAAGCTGCTGCTGCACCGTGCGGAGATCGACAAGCTGACGGGCAAGCTCCAGGAGACGGGGCTCACCCTCGTCCCGCTCCAGCTCTACTTCTACCGCGGCCGGGCCAAGGTGGAGATCGCCCTCGCGCGGGGCAAGAAGGAGTACGACAAGCGGCAGACGCTCCGCGAGAAGCAGGACCGCCGGGAGGCCGAGCGCGCGGTGTCCGCCGCCCGGCGCCGGCAGCGCAGCATGGCCGGGTGACCCGGGGAAGCGGGGAATACGCCGGGGTGCCAAATGGTTGGCACAGGTGCGCACGGGTCACGTACCATGGGCGTCAGCCCCCGAGGCGGGGCAGAGTTTGTCAACTCAACATGGGGATGATCGGTTTCGACAGCGAACGTCGAAGCAGGGGAAGCGAGCCGAGGAACGCGGCAATGATCTCGTTAACCACGTGCCGCAAAAAAATAATCGCCAACACCAAGCGCGATTCCTTCGCCCTCGCTGCCTGAGCAGCGACCTGCGAAGTGTCAGCCCGGGGTAGTTCCCGCCCCGGTTCCTGGCATCAGCTAAGGGAACTCACCGCATAGGTCCGGTCACGGGGTCTATCGGGACATCACACAGTGACTGGGCCCGTCGGAGACTTGTCCGCGTGATCTCCGGGGCCGAGAAAATCGCAGCGGACTGCGCTCGGAGAAGCCCTGTTTCCACTTCGTTGGACGCGGGTTCGATTCCCGCCATCTCCACGGAGGCGAGAGGCGAGGTGTGCCCACGGTGTGCGTGGGCCGCCTCGCCTTCGTCGTTTTTGCGCGGCTGCGCCGCGCGTTGCGGGGGCTTTGCCACCCGCACCCCCTTCTCGGCGGTGTGGGGCGAAGGTTTCGGTGTGCGTGCCGCCGGTGGCGTGGGGGTTGGTCCCTCATCCGGGGTGGTGGTGTGCCCACGGTGTGCGTGGGCCGCCTCGCCTTCGTCGTTTTTGCGCGGCTGCGCCGCGCGTTGCGGGGGCTTTGCCACCCGCACCCCCTTCTCGGCGGTGTGGGGCGAAGGTTTCGGTATGCGTGCCCCCCGGTGGCGTGGGGGTTGGTCCCTTACGCGGGGTGGTGGCGTGCTCACGGTGTGCGTGGGCTGCCTCGCCTTCGTCGTTTTTGCGCGGCTGCGGTGCGGGTGGCGGGGGCTTCGCCACCCGCACCCCCCTTTCCGGCCGCGTGGGGTGGGGGCTTCGGCGGCCGTGCCCCTTCTCGGCTGCCAGGGCGGGCAGCTCTTGTCCGTTGGTCGGGGTTCCGGGTGTCGGTGGGGCGTGCTGTCATGGGGAGATGGATGGGATGCCGGACAGTTTGCCGAGGCGGCTCTTCCTGGTGGCGTGTGACGCCGAGAGGGAGGTGCTCACCCGGGGTGACGGGCTGCGGTACGCCGTCACGGCGGGTGCGCTGGCCGAGCTGGAGGTGCGGGGCTTCCTCAAGGACGACAGAGGGAAGGCCCGCCCTGTCGGTAGCCGGCGCACGGGCGATCCCGTGCTGGACGCGGTGCTGCGCCGCATCGAGGGGTACTGGCGGCCCCGCCGGTGGCGAGCCCTCGTGTCCAAGGAGCGCCAGGAGACGTGTCAGGCGGTGGAGGAGGATCTGACCAGGTCGGGGCTTGTCTCGATCCGGTCCAGGCCACTGCGCCGCAAGCAGGTCACCGTGCGGGACGGGCAGCTGCCCGGTGCGCTGCGCGCGGAGGCCGTCACCACCCTGACGGGCAGCGAGCCGGTCGACACCGTCGAGCCGTCCCGCGCCGCGCTGGCCTCTTTCGCGGCGCTCGCGCGCCTCTGTCCGGAGCTGGGCTGGGGCGTACGGCACCGCAACCGCCGCCGCCTCAAGGAACTGACCGCCCGGGCCGGTGCTGCGGGCCCCGCGTTGAAGAAGGCGCTCGACGCCCGGCAGGCGGCTGCCAACGGTGCCGCTGCGGGGAGCTGAGGCCATGGCCGGGCGCGGTCTTCCCGAACCTCTGGGTCCCGATTCGCTGACCTGGCGGTACTTCGGGGACTGGCGCGGCGTGCTGCTGGCTCCCTGGGCAGGGGCGATGCAGAACATGCATCCGCAGTTGGGCGCGGGGGTCGCCGAGCACTCGCGGTTCTTCGAGGAGCGCTGGCAGCGGCTGTTCCGTTCGCTCTACCCCATCGGGGGTGTCGTCTACGACGGGCCGCGTGCGGCCCGCACGGCACGGCAGGTGCGGGGGTACCACGACACGATCAAGGGCGTCGACCGGCACGGCCGCCCGTACCACGCTCTCGACCCGGACACGTTCTACTGGGCGCACGCGACGTTCTTCGTCCTCACCCTGCTGGTGGCCGACCGGCTCGGCCCGGGACTGACGGAGGCGGAGAAACGGCAGCTCTTCGACGAGCATGTGCAGTGGTGGCGGATGTACGGGATGAGCATGCGTCCCGTCCCGGCCACCTGGGAGGACTTCCGTTCGTACTGGGAGCACATGGCGGCGGAGGTGCTGGAGGACAACCGGCCCACCCGGGACGTGCTGGACATGGCGGAGCTGGCCCGGCCCCCGGCGCTGCGGCTGCTTCCCGAGGTGGTGTGGCGGCGGGTGCGCAGGGTGCAGGCGCGGGCGTTCGTGTGGTTCACCGTCGGGTTCTTCCCGGCGGCCGTGCGGCGTCGGCTGGGCTACACCTGGACGGTGCGGGACGAGCGCAGGCTGCGCCGTCTCGGGCGGCTGATCCACCGGTGCTGGCGTCTGGTGCCGCCTGCCCGCCGCTATCACCCCAGGGCCTGTGCGGGCTGGGAGCGCGCCGGTGGTGTGCGCCCCGCGTCCGCGCCCCCGGTCGAGACGCCACCCCGCAATCTGCCGCCGCCCGCGCAGCGTGACCTGCCGCAGCACTATGCGCCCCGCGGGTGACGGGGCCACGCCGCCGGCCGTCCGGGTGTCCGTGCAGGACAGGGCCGGGTCGGAGCGGGTGCCCGCCCGCGCTGGAGAGGGAGCTGGCGGGGAGAGGCCGTACGTCGGCGGGGGCCCGCGAACCCCGGGCGATCCGGAACCGCCGAGTGGGCGTCCTGCGGCCGGGCGTTGTCCGCGGGGCGCGGCGTCCGGATGGCGGCACCGTTGCCGAGGTCCGCTGACACCGAAGTCGTGGGCGTCTTCCTCGGCCTGGACGTCGGCAGGAGTGCTCATCACGGCCATGGGCTGACCGGTCGGCAAGAAGGTCCTCGACAAGCAGCTGCCCAACAGCGAGCCGAAACTGCGGGCCGTCTTCGACAAGCTGACCGCGAAGTGCGGCACCGTCCTGGTCATCGTGGACCAGCCCGCCTCCATCGGCGCCCTCCCGCTCACGGTCGCCCGGGATGCCGGCTGCCAGGTCGCCTACCTGCCCGGCCTGGCCGTGCGCCGGATCCCCGACCTGTATCCGGGCGAGGCCAAGACCGACGCCGTGATCGCGGACGCGGCCCGCACCATGCCGTACACCCTGCGCTCGCTGGAGCTCACCGACGAGACCACCGCCGAGCTGACCGTGCTCGTCGGCTTCGCCCAGGACCTCGCGGCCGAGGCCACTTGCACCTCCAACCGGATACGCGGCCTGCTCACCCAGTTCCACCCCAGCCTGGAGCGCGTCCTCGGGCCGCGTCTGGACCACCCCGCCGTAACCCGGCTGCTGGAACGCCACGGCTCCCCGGCGGCGCTGCGGAAAGCCGGTCGCCGCAGACTCGTCGAGGTGATTCGGCCCGGGGCCCAGCGCATGGCCGCCCGGCTGATCGACGACATCTTCGACGCCCTCGATGAACAGGCCGTCATCGTCCTTCGCCGCCCTGCATGACCCCGACTCCCGCACCTGTTACGACAAATGCCGGGCGGCACGCGGGAAAACCCACATGCAAGCCCTCTTCCGCCTCGCCCGCCACCGCATCAGCGTGCTCTGCGTCGTGCTCCGCGACGCACCTTCGACGAACCACGCACCCCCGAACCAGCCGTCGCATGACCAACTCGGGCTTGACGACGGACGTGGAAGCCCTCCACCCGGCCATTACCCAGGCACCCCCCGCAGGAGCTTGACAGAAGCCCCGGCCCCGGAGCGCCGGGCCGTCAGGGCGGCTGCCGCACCACGCGTAAGGGCTGCCGCGCCGGTCATGGGCGCCGCACCGACCACGGGTGTCGTACCGACCACGGGTGCGGCACCGGCCATGGGTGCAGCACCGGCCACGGGTGCGGCACCGGCCACGGGTGCAGCACCGGCGACGGGTGCAGCACCGGCCACCGGTGCCCCGCCGACCGCGGCCTCGGTGCTCACCGCTTGCTCGTCCGTACCGCGCCCGCACTCGCCGCGACCACCAGGGCGATCGCGGCGCACTGCAACAGCGACAGCCCTTGGTCCAGCACCAGGTACCCGGCCAGCGCGGCGACGGCCGGCGCCAGGCTCGTCAGTACCGCGAACGTGGCGGCGGGGAGGCGGCGCAGGGCGAGCAGTTCCAGGGTGTAGGGCACGCCCGAGGACAGCACCGCGATGGCCAGACCCAGCAGGAGCACGCCCGGTTCGAGGAGCCTCGTACCGGACGAGGCGATCCCCAGCGGGAGGCTGACGAGTGCGGCGACGGTCATGGCGACGGTCAGCGCGTCCAGCCGGGGAAACCGGGCCCCGGCGCGGGCGTTGAGGACGATGTACGCCGCCCACATCGCCCCGGCAGCCAGCGCGAAGGCCACGCCGGGGACGGTGAGCTGGTCGTAGCCGCCGCGGCCCAGCAGGAAGACCCCGGCCAGGGCGAGGGCCGCCCACAGCAGGCTGCCGGCCCGTCGGGAGGCGACGGCGGACAGGAGCAGGGGGCCGAGCACTTCGAGGGTGACGGCAGGACCCAGCGGGATGTGGGCGATGGCCTGGTAGAAGAGGATGTTCATGCCGCCGAGGGCCAGACCGAAGCCGCCGGCCACGGCCCAGTCGCTGCGGGTGTGGCCGCGCAGCCGGGGGCGGGTGACGACCAGCAGCAGGACCGCGGCGAGCGCCACCCGCAGGGCGACGGTGCCCAGCGCCCCGGCCCTGGGGAAGAGCAGCGCGGCACAGGCGGACCCGAACTGGACGGACAGCGTCCCGGCCAGGACGAGGCCGACACCGGCCAGGCTGCCGCGCCCGGCACCCCCGCGGACGGGAACGGGGACGGCATCAGGCGCGGACCCGGATCCGGACGCGGACGCAACCGGCGGGCCGGACGCAACGGGTGCCGGGCACGCGGGGACGGGTGAGGCGGACGCAGGTGAGGCGTGGTCCGAGGAGGCGCGGGCCGCAGAGGTCATGGTCTGCACGCTAGAGAGCCGGGAACCGGGCGTGAAATGCCGATTCCGCAGCGGTTATGCTTGGCAGGCATGACCATCGAGCTGCGCCATCTGCGGGCCTTCCTCGCCATCGCAGAGGAGGGCAACGTCACCCGGGCCGCCGCCCGCCTCCACGTGGGGCAGCCCGCTCTCTCCCGTACGCTGCGGCAGATCGAGCGCCACCTCGGTGCGCGGCTCGTCGACCGCTCCACGCACCACCTCGAACTGACCGCCGCGGGGCGCCTGTTCCACGACAAGGCCGCCGTGGCCCTGGCGGGGGTGGACGCCGCCCTCGACCCCCGCGGTCTGAGGTCCTGGCCGCTCCGCGTCGGCCACACCTGGGCGGCGCTGGGCGACCACACCGTGCCGCTGCTGCGCCGTTGGGACGAGACGTACCCGGACATCCCGCTGGAACTGCGCCGCATCGACGAGGCCACCGCGGGGCTCGCCCAGGGCACGGTGGACGCCGCCCTGCTGCGCGGCACCGTCACCGGCTCCGGGCTCGCCACCAGGGTGCTGCTCAGGGAGCGGCGGGTGGGGGTCGTGTCGGCGGACAGTCCGCTGGCGTCGCTGTCGCAGGTCACCCTGGCGGACCTCGCCGCCTACCCGCTGGCCGTCAACACCGTTTCCGGGACGACGACTCCGGACCTGTGGCCGCCGACGGCCCGTCCCGCCTCCACCGTCGAGGTGACCAACACAGACGAGTGGCTCGTCGCGATCGCGGCGGGCCGCGCCATGGGGGTCTCCACGACCGCCACGCCGCGCAACCACACCCATCCCTCGCTGGTGTACCGCCCGCTGGTGGACGCCCCGGCCGTACCCGTCGTCCTCGCCTGGCGCGAGGGCCCGGGACACCCGGCCGTTCCGGACCTGGTGACCATGGCACGCGAGGTCGTCGGGGACGGCGGAGCGGACGCCGGTGACCGCGCCACCGGCGGACACGCCGGTCGTACGACGGGTGGGCACGGCGGACGGGGCGGAGCGTAGGGCCGGTTTCACCCGGTCCGGTCGTGTCCCGCCCGCCTGGCCGTGAGGACGAGGGAGGTGTACGGCATGGTGAAGGCGCCGCCCAGAGCGTCGATGGCGGCACCGGTCGCGGCCTGGAGCTCCGTCATCGTGGCGGCGGGGATGCGGCCCGCCAGTCCGCTGGTCGGCAGAAGTTCGAGCCACTCGTCACGCGTGTAGGTCCGCTGCCAGTCGAACCGCCACTCCTCCGCCTCGTCGAACGTGCCGGTCTGCCGTATTCCGTCGGCCGCAGCGCGCAGCGGGGCGGAGCCGCTGAGTGCGGACGGGCTCCAGGGGTTGAACGGGGCGTCGGGCAGGACCCGGCAGTAGGCCGCGTGGAACGCCTCCGCCACGTCGGCAGACGGCTGGAAGACGTTCCAGAACAGGGCGAGCCGCCCGGCCGGGTGCAGCAGGCGGGCCGCCTTGACCGCTCCCGCGACCGGGTCCACCCAGTGCCAGGCCTGTCCCGCCACGACAGTGTCGAAAGTGCGCCCGTCCGGGTCCCAGTCCTCGAACGAGGCGACCTCCGTCTCCAGTCCGGCGCTGCGCGCGTACGCGGCCATGCGCGCATCGACGTCGACGCCCAGCACCCGGCAGCCCGCCGCCTGGAACTGGCGGGCGGCGATACCGGTTCCGCAGCCGACGTCGAGGACGTCGGGCCCCGGGCTTCCGGCGGCGATGCGCTGCACGAGAGCGTCCGGATAGCGGGGCCTGGCGCGGTCGTAGCGTGCCGCGTCCGAGCCGAACGACTCGGCCATGCTGCGTTCCTGGTGGGACGCGGGCTCGGGTGTCCGCGCGCCGTCCGGCGCTGAAGTGGGCATGTGCCCACTGTAGTGGGCGTACGCCCACTCGACAAGGCGAGGACCCCGAGCAGGGCGATAGATTGGGCACCCGCCCATTCATGGAGGGAAGGGGGACCGGTGCCGACGGGAGTGCACCTCCGCGACGTACGCGGCCAGCTCTTCGACGCCGCCGAGCGCGTGCTGCTCCGCGAGGGGCCGAGCGCCCTCACCAGCCGCGCCGTCACCACGGAAGCCGGCTGCGCCAAGGGCGTGCTGCACCGGCACTTCGCGGACTTCGACGCGTTCCTCGCCGCCCTGGTGCTCGACCGCACCGCTCGGCTCGACGAGCAGTCCCGCGCCCTGTGCGACGCGGCGGGGACCGGCACGGTCGCCGGTAACCTCACCGACGCGCTGACAACTCTCTTCCGGTCCGTGGCCGTCGCCCTGGTCGGGCTCGTCATCTCCCGCGACGGGCTGCGCGCCAGGCTGCGCGCGGCCCGCCCCACGGGTGTGCCGCTGCTCGCCGAGGCCGCCGCGATGGTCGCGGCCTATCTCGACGCCGAACGAAAGCTGGGCCGCGTGCCGGCCGACGCCGACGTCGACGTTTTGGCCCCCACCCTGATCGGCGCCGCGCACCTGCTGTTCGCGGACCGCACCGGCGCCCCGCCGGACGCGGACGCGGTCCGCCGGGCGGTCACCGCGGTGCTCCCGGCCGCCCCGTAGCAACGACTCGGCCCCTGGCGCAGGAGCATCCTGCCAGGGGCCGAGGCGAAGAGGGAGGCTGTCAGCCGCGGACTGTCAGTCGCGCTCCTTCTTGGCGGACTTGTCCAGGTCGAGGTCCTTCGCGTCGTCCGCGCCGAAGCCGTAGTCCAGCATCTTCCCGGCGTCTTCGTAGCGCTTCTTGCTGTTGAGCACGGTGCCGACGAGGTGCTTGTCACCGCGGTCGGCCGCGAAGACCAGGCACTCGCCCGCCTTGGACGTCGTACCGGTCTTGACGCCGACGACGCCGTCGTACTCGCCGAGCAGCTTGTTGGTGGTGGTCCAGGTGTAGTAACGGGTGTGGCCGTTGGCCGCCGGCGCCTCGGTCTCGTACTTCTTGGTCTTGACGACCTTGCGGAAGGTCGCGTTCTGCATGGCGTGCTCCGCCAGCTTCGCCAGGTTGCTCGGCGTGCTGGTGTCCTCGGCCGACGAACCGTCGAAGGTCGTGTACGTCGTCCGGGTCAGGCGCAGCTCGTCGGCCTTGTCGTTCATCTTCTCCACGAAGGAGTCCACCCGGTCCTTCGAGGTGGACCCGTCGCCGAGGGTGTCGGCCAACGCGTAGGCGGCGTCCGCTCCCGAGGGCAGCAGCGAGGCGTAGAGGAGCTGGTGGAGGGAGACCTTGTCGCCGGTCTGGAGGTCCGCCGTGCTGGTGTGGTTGTCCTCGACGTAGTCGCGGTACGCCTGCTTGACGGGAACCTTCTGGTCGAGGTCCACGTTCTTGTCGTCGAGCACCACGGAGGCGACCATGATCTTCGTCGTGCTCGCCATCGGAAGGGCCTTGTCCGCGCTCTTGTCCATGAGCGACTCGCCGCTTCCGGTGTCCACCAGGGTGGCGCCCTTGGCGGCCACCGTCGGCGGCGGGTCGTCGGAGGTCACGGCCGACGCGACCAGCGGGGTGGCGGCGAGCAGGGCGCCGCCGCCGGCAACGCCTGCGATGACCTTGTAAAGGGTGCGGTTTCTGGCAGTCATGTGGGGGTGCTCCGCTTCTGCGTAACGATCGTCAACTGCGCTGCCGTCGCGCTCCGTGCGGGGGGAGCGCGGTACGGCGCGCAAAGCTCGGTCTAGTACCACGGACGCGGGGACGGATCGGTTCACCGCGCTCCTCCGGAGCGCCGGGATCACCGGCCCGTCCGGTCGCGAACCCTGGAGCTTCACCGGGTCGCGTATAAGATCAGATGCCGAGCGGCACGAAAAGGTTCACCGGGTCGGGAACTTTTTTGCGAAGCGTTGTGATCTGCGGTCCGGCACCTGCGAGTCGCGGAGTGCGCCCCCAACCGGTGGGGGCTCAGCCCTCCGTCACCGCGTACGCCGTGAAGTCCGCCCAAGCGGTGGGGGTGAGGGCGAGTGCGGGGCCGGTGGGGTTCTTGGAGTCCCGGATGTGTACGGCGTGGGGGCAGGTGGCGACCTCCACGCAGGCGCCTCCTTCGCTGGCGCTGTGGCTGGATTTGTGCCAGGTGTAGGCGGCTTCGAGGCAGTTGCCGCCTTCGGTCCCGCTGTAGCTGGATTTGAACCACGTGGAGTTCTCGACCGGTGCCATGTCTCTGCTTATTGCCTCTCGGTCGCCGCGTATGCCGTGAAGTTGGCCCAGGCAGTGGGGGTGAGGGCGAGTGCGGGGCCGGTGGGGTTTTTGGAGTCTCGGATGTGCACGGCGTGGGGGCAGGTGGCGACCTCGACGCAGGCGCCTCCTTCGCTGGCGCTGTGGCTGGATTTGTGCCAGGTGTAGGCCGCTTCTAGGCAGGCGCCGCCCTGCTCGCTGCTGTAGCTGGACTTGAACCACGCCAGGTCATCGGTGCCGGGTGTGGACTGTACGTTCTTCATGCCTCTCCTAGCAGTCGGTCCAGCAGGCTTCTCGACTCCTCGGTATTGAGAGCCTGCGTTCGCAGCATCGCATATTGCCGCGTCATGCTGCTGACTTCATCCGGTTCGGAGACAAGCATGCTGCCTCGCGGTGTTTCCATGTACGACAGGTGCTCATGGTCAGGAGTCTCCAACAAGATGAACGGGCCAGAGAGCGCCGCATGGCTCTCGCGCCCCAGCGGCATGACCTGAATCGACAGCCCCGGGAGGTCCGCGTCCCGCCGGAGGCGCCGCAGTTGCTCTCGCCGCACGGCGTCGCCACCGAGGCGGTCGAGCAGTACGGCCTCGGAGATGACGAAGCTGGCGGAGGGCGGAGTCTTCCGCTGGAGCACCTTTTGCCGCTCCATGCGCGCGGCCACCTGGAGTTCGAGTTCGTCCGCGTCCAGGGGCGGCTCCTTGCTGCGGAAGACCGCGCGGGCGTACCCCTCGGTCTGCAGGAGCCCGGGCAGCACTTGGTTCTCGAACCAGTCGATGGCCAAGGCGTCCCGCTCCCGGTCGATGAACTCTTCCGCCCACAGCGGGTACTTGTCCATCTCCGGGAGGTTGGCGACGGCCACCAGGAGGGAGCCGTCGGTCTCCAGGAGGGCGTCCAGCCGCGCAGCGAGATCGCTCTTGAGGGGGCGTCGGCCCTGTTCGATGGAGGCGATCGTCTCCTCGTCGACACACAGGGCCGTGGCCAGGTCCCGCTGGGTGAAGCCGCGAGCGCGGCGGTAGTTGGCCAGAAGCTGACCGACCATCTTCATCGCGGACGCGTTCTTCTGACGCTTTTTCTGAGGCATGCCGGTGTCTCTCCCCAACCCACGCCCGGTTGAGCTGATGCGGGAGCCGTACAACGGAGCCGTACGACCTCGACCACTGGTGAGCGTATCCACGCAGGGACACGGTTCTCCCATGAACCGGGAAACACATCTGCCTCATTTCCGTGAGCACTTCTACCGCAGGGAGCGCCGTTCCATTCCACGTTCTCGCGCATTTGTGCGGGAAGCTCTCACCGCGTGGGGCGTCGCTCGCGAACGGTTGGACGACGTGGTCCTCTGCGTCAGCGAGATGGCGACCAACGCGCTGCTGCACGGCGTACCGCCGGGGCGGGGTTACCGCGTCATGGTCTGGCTCGACCATGACGGCCTGCTCCGGGTCGAGGTGCACGACAGCGGCGGAGGCGCACCCCGTGTCGCGCGCGTGGACGACGACGCGGAGTCGGGCCGCGGACTGGTGCTGGTGGACGCGCTGGCGGACAAGTGGGGCGTGGGGGAGCGGAACCCGGGAAAGGTGGTGTGGGCGGAGTTCACCGACTGCTGCACGGGTGCGGACTCCCCCGGCTCGCGGTAGCGGCGGAACCCGGTGGTGCCCAGGCGTCAGGGGCCGAAGGTGAGCGGGTCTCCGAGCTCACCGCAGTACGAGGTGAGGCCGGTCGGTCGATCGGCCGTCAGTTCTTCTTCAGTTCCTCGGCGAGCATCACGATGATGCCGCTGGGGCCGCGGACGTACGTGAGCTTGTAGACGTCCTCGTAGGTCGCCACGCCGCGCAGCGGACGGCATCCGTGCCGTGCGGCTGTCTCCAGGGCCTTGTCGATGTCGTCGACCGAGAAGGCGACGCGATGCATGCCGATCTCGTTGGGGAGAGTGGGGTCCGACTCGATCGCTTCGGGGTGGACGTAATCGAAGAGTTCGAGGCGGCCGTGCCCGTCCGGCGTCTGGAGCATCGCGACGTCGGCATGGTTGCCGTCGAGGCCGACGGCGGTGTCGGTCCACTCGCCGCTGACGGTGTCACGGCCGACGACCGTGAGGCCGAGGTCGGTGAAGAAGGAGATCGTTGCTTCGAGGTCGCGCACGGCGATGCCGACGTTCTCCAGCTTGATGGCCATGCGCGGCATGCTACCGAGCCGAGCCGCTCGGGCCCTCGTTGTCCACCGGTGTGCGGGGGAAAGAGCCTCCGACGGTGCCGAGGTCACCGGGCCCCGGGGTGGAGTACGGCCCGGACGGCTCTCCGGACGCTGGGGACGGGGTCGGCCGGATTCCCGGGGGCGCGCCAGGCGACGGCGTGGTCGGGGCGGATCAGGACGCCGTCGCAGTGGGGCCCCGCGTAGATGTCTTCCCACCTGCGCCGATAGCGGGCGTCGATGTCGTCCGCAGCGAGGGTGCGGACGCGGACCCCGGGGACCGGGGTGGTGCATAGCGCTGCCGCGGTGGCGCTGTCGGAGCCCGCGACGAAGGTGAACCCCACCGGGTCGAGCAGGTCCAGTGTGCTGTCCGCTGCCGCGCCGGGGACCAGCGCCACATGCGGGGCGCGGGTGCCGGGCTCGCCGCTCGGCTCGGCCGGGTCCTCCACCGGGGCGGCGTCTGCGGCGTCGTCCGTCGGCGCGGCACCGGGGGCGGGGTAGCGGAAGCCGAGGGCCAGCGTGGTGGCGTCGATCTGTTCGACAGGCGCGGGTTGCCCGGGTGTCTTACGGGAGCGCAGCAGCGCCTGGGCGACGGTCAGGGCCGCCAGGGGTGCCCGTTCGCTCTGGTAGGTGTCCAGCAGGGCCGCCGAGGCGTCGCCACGGCAGACGGCGGCCAGTTTCCAGGCCAGGTTGTGTGCGTCGTGGACCCCGGTGTTCCCGCCGAAGCCGCCGTACGGCGGCATCTGGTGGGCCGCGTCACCGGCCAGGAAGATACGGCCGTGGCGCAGGCGTTCGGCGGTGTACGCCCCGGTGGTCCAGGTCAGGACGCTCTCCAGGTCCGGCGTGAGGTGGGGCAGCCCGGTGGCGGCGCGGACGACGGGGACGAGCAGGCGGGTCAGGTCCGCGGGGTCCTCCGCGTCCCAGCCGGGCCGCAGGTGGGTGCCCAACTGCCACGTTCTCTCGTCCTCGTCCCCGCGGGCGAAGAGGAAGGCACCGGCGTCGCGGGCCATCAGCGCGTCCACCCGGCGACCGCGCACCGCGGCCCGGAGGTCGGCGCGGAAGAGCACGCTGACCGCCGTGCCGGGGACCGGCTCGCCGTCCAGCCCGATGCCCACCTGCGTGCGGATGCCGCTGCGGGCGCCGTCGCACGCGACGAGGAAGCGCGCGCGGACGGATTCCGTCCCGTCGTGCGGGCCGTGCAGCCGTGCGGTGACACCGTCGCCGTCCTGCGCCACGTCGGTGACCCGGGTGCCGAACCGCACGTCCGCGCCGAGGGCGGCAGCGCGCTCCCGCAGGATCGGCTCGATCCGCTGCTGGTCGCAGGAATACGGCCCCACGGGGCTCACGCCCTGGTCGGCCACCGTCTCCTCCGGCGGCTCGATCCACGACTCGTGGGCGCCGGCGAGGTTGTCGGCCACCACGAAACCGGCGCTCGGCTCCCCGGCGGCACGAATGGCCTGCTCCACGCCGAGGGCGCGGTACAGCTCCATGGACCTGGCGTTGATCAGGCGCGCCTTCGGGTGGCGGGAGGTCTCCTCGTGCCGCTCCGCGAGCAGCACCTCCACCCCTTGCCGGGCGAGGAACGCACCGGCCGCCAGACCGACCAGCCCGCCGCCGACGACCAGCACGTCGCACTCCCCGGCCCGGCCCCCGGCTGCAAGGTGCCCCCGCCGGCTGCCGCCGCCCACCGGTTCCGCCGTCATGTCCCGCTCCGCGTCCAAGGGTTCGCCTTCCGCGTCCGGGGCGGGCCTTCGGGGAGGTCGGCGGCCAGGGCGGAGACCAGGCGGCTCAGTTGGGCCGCGAAGGTGTCGATCTCTTCCTCGTCCCAGTCCGCCAGCAGCCGGGAGAAGTCCGCCGACACCTGCTTCCGGAACTCCGTTCGGGCGCGCGTTCCCTGCTCGGTCAGCTCCACCGCGTACGAGCGCCCGTCCGCCGCGTTCCCGACCCGGCGCACCAGCCCGTCCTCCATGAGGTCCGCCACCGCGCGCGTGATCGACTGCGCCGGTACCTGAAGCTCCTTGGCCGCCTGCGAGGGGCGTACCGGCGCCTGCGCGGCCAGGTTGAGCAGCCCCAGGGCCACCGGCCCCAGGGGCGAACGAGCTGCCGCCCGCCGTTGGAGCTGCGCGGCCCTGTGCAGCTCCCTGACGATCAGCCATGTCGAGTCGCCCACTTTATTTCCTTCCACGCAGGAACTATATGCCATCGCACCGTGCCGCCGGCGCGCGGGCCGAACGCCCGGCCTCGTCGGGGACTGGGCACTGGGGAACCGAGGGGTGGCCGGGCGTGGAACAGGCTTTACTCATGGCATGACTGAGAGGCATGGAATGCTGGCCGGCAAGGCCGTAATGATCACGGGAGCATCGAGCGGGATCGGTGAGGCGGCCGCTCGCCTGTTCGCTGCCGAGGGGGCGGCGGTCCTGCTGATGGCGCGCCGCGAGGGCGCGCTGAGGCAACTCGCCCGGGAGATAGCCGGGACCGGCGGCCGGGCCGAGATCAGTACGGGCGACGTCGCGGTCGCCGAGGACGTGCAGCGCGCCGTGGACGCGACGCGCGAGCACTTCGGCGCGCTGGACGCCGCCTTCAACAACGCGGGCTTCGTCGGCGACGACCTGTCGCCCCTGCACGAGCTCGACCAGGCTCTCTTCGACCGCATGATGGACGTGAACGTGGGGGGCACCTG
This sequence comes from Streptomyces sp. CNT360, assembly GCF_000424785.1. Lineage (NCBI taxonomy): Bacteria > Bacillati > Actinomycetota > Actinomycetes > Kitasatosporales > Streptomycetaceae > Streptomyces > Streptomyces sp. CNT360. The sequence goes on from NZ_AUKO01000021.1 coordinate 150,714, forward strand.
GAACTGCCTGCGCTCCCAGATCCCCGTGATGCTCGAAGCCGGGAAGGGCGCGATCGTCAACACGTCGAGCACCGCGGCCATGGTGGCCACCGGGGCGCCCGTCCCCTATGTCGCCGCCAAGCACGCGGTGCTCGGTATGACCAGGGCCGCCGCAGCCGAGTACGCCGCGCACAACATCCGCATCAACACCCTGGTCGTCGGCACCACGCGCACGGACATGATCAACGAAGTGGTCGAAGCCCGGCCGGAGTTGGAGGAGGCCTTCGTCGCCCGGCAGATGCAGAAGCGCATGGCCGAACCGGTCGAGATAGCCGAGGCGGCCCTGTGGCTGTGCAGCGACCGTGCCTCGTTCTCCACCGGGTCGGCACTGGCCGTGGACGGCGGGCTGACGTCGAACTGACGCCCCCGCACGCCGAAGGCAGGTCGGCGGCGGTGCCCCTTAGACTCTCCTGCCGATCATGATGCGGGCACCGCACGAAGGGGGAACTGCGTGGCCAGGAACGGCGGTTACGGTGGCGGCGGACGGCGGTACGTACCACCGCAGGGCGGGTACCGCGCCGCCGGAGGGCCGCCGCCCGGTCGGGGTGCGCCCCCGTACGGTCACGGCCCTCCCGGGGCTCCAGCCCCACCCGGGCCGCCGCCCCGTCCGCCGCGGCGCAAGCTCGCCCGCCCGCAGAACGCGGCGCGGGCCGTCTTCCACCCGCCGTGGATACCCGAACCGGTCGACCCGTTGGTCGAGGGACTGAAACGGATCCGCGTCGTCGCCGGAATGGTGACGGCGCTGGGCGTCTACACCGTCGTGGCGGGCGGCTTCTCCATGGACGAGGCGCTGGAGAACGTGGTGGTCGCCTCGCTGGTGCTGCTCGTCGTCACACCGCTGACCGTCGGCGCACTGCTGCTGGTCTGGCGCAGCAGCGGCCCGCTCCGGCCGCTGCGGGGCCCGCTGTGGGGGGCGCTCAACCTGCTGCTCCGCTTCGTGGCGACCGTGCTGCTGACGTTCACCGTGATGCGCGCGGCACCCGGCACCGGACTGTTCGTCCTCGTCCTGGGCCCGCTGGGCCTGTGGCTCATGGTGTTCCTGGGCTGCGCGGCCGTACGGCTGAACGCCAACTTCTTCGGCACCGGAGCCGTGCACCGCGCACTGCCGCCGCTGCTGGCCTCGGTGACGGCGTGGCTGACGGCCGTCCCCGACCTGGTCACGGGCGACCTGCACGGGCTGAGCCTGACCCTCGGTGTCGTCTTCGTCCTCGGCGCCCCGGTGACGGTGACGGCGCTCAGCCTGCTGGAGACCCACCGGCTGCGCCGCCACTACGGCATCCGGCTGCGGGCCCATCCGCTCGCGTCCTCCGTGTGAGGGGGGCGGCAGCGCGTCCGGAGCCCTGTCGGGCGGGCCCGGCGGGGTGGAATCGCGTACGGTTGACGGCTGCCCTAGGAACGCAGAAGGGGGCCGCCGCGTTGAACGCGCAGCACGAAGCGGAACCTGAGACGGTCCGCGACCGCGAGATCCACGCGGAGCAGGTCCATCTCGACCGGGTGTACCGGCGCCTGGTGGAGAAGATCCACGAGGCCGAGTTCCTCATGGAGGACGCCTCCAAACGCGCCCAGGTCGGCACGCCGGGCGCGCTGGCCGAGCGGGACGCGCAGGTTTTCCACGCCAGTGTCCACCTCAACCGTCTCAACAGCGAGTTCGAGGACTTCCTCTTCGGCCGTGTCGACCTGCTGGAGGGCAAGACGGGCGAGCGCGGCCCCGACGGTGCGTACACCTCCGTGGAGCCCGCCGACGGGGCTGTCCGCGAGGAGCCGGCGGGCAGCGGCTCCGGACCGGACGGACCGGGGGATCAGGGCGGGCCGGACGGCGGGCGGGTCGAGGTCGCCGACATCGCCGAGACGCTGCACATCGGCCGCCTCGGCGTCCTCGACGCCGACTACGCGCCGCTGGTCATCGACTGGCGGGCCCCCGCCGCCGCTCCCTTCTACCGCGCCACCCCCGTCGCCCCCGGCCGGGTCGTACGCCGCCGCGTCATCCGCAGCAAGGGCCGCCGCGTGCACAGCGTCGAGGACGACCTGCTGCTGCCCGAGGTGCGGGCCCGGCTGAACGGGGAACCGCTCGCCGTCGTCGGCGACGGCGCGTTGATGGCCGCCCTCGGCCAGGCCCGCGGGCACGCCATGCGCGACATCGTCGCCTCCATCCAGGCCGAGCAGGACGAGGTGATCCGCGCCCCCGCCGCCTCCGTCACCGAGGTCGAGGGCGGCCCCGGCACCGGCAAGACCGCCGTGGCCCTGCACCGTGCCGCCTACCTGCTCTACCAGGACAGACGGCGCTACGCGGGCGGCATCCTCATCGTCTCGCCGACCCCGCTGCTGGTCTCCTACACGGAGGGGGTGCTGCCGTCCCTGGGCGAGGAGGGCCAGGTCGCCATCCGGGCGCTCGGCTCCCTCGCCGAGGAGACGGCCGGCGCCGTGGCCACCACGTACGACCCTCAGCGGGTCGCCCGGATCAAGGGCTCGGCACGCATGGTGAAGGTGCTGCGCAAGGCCGCCCGCGGGGCGCTCGACATGGGGCTGCGCACGCCCGTGCCCGAGCGGTTGCGTGTGGTCGTGTCGGGGGCGCGCGTCGAACTGGACGCCACCGAACTCGCCGCTGTGCGCCGTCAGGTACTCGGCGGCACCGCCCCCGTCAACCTGATGCGGCCACGGGCGCGCAAACTGCTGCTGGACGCCCTGTGGGAGAAGTCCGGCGCCCGCCGCCGCTACGCCGATCTCGCCGCCGACCCCGAACTGGCCGCCGAGGCCCGCGCCGGCTTCGACGAGGACGTCGCGGGCGAGGACACGTTCGGTGCCTTCCTCGACGCCTGGTGGCCCGAGCTGAGCCCCCGCGAGGTACTCGGAGCCATGACCGACGAGCACCGGCTCGCCCGCTGGGCCCGCCGGGTGCTGCGGCCCGGCGAGGTCCGCACCCTCGCCAAGGCGCTGGCCGCGCGGCTGACCCGGAACGGTGAGGGCGAACTGTCCGCCCACGACGTCGCCCTCCTCGACGAGTTGCGCACCCTGCTGGGCGTGCCCGCCCGTCCCAGGAAGCGCGAGGTCGACCCGCTCGACCAGCTCACCGGGCTGGAGGAGCTGACCACCGCGGCCGACCGCGACGCCGGCGCCCGGCAGCGGGGGAGTGCGGCTGGAGAACGTACCGAGTACGCGCACGTCATCGTCGACGAGGCACAGGACCTCACCCCCATGCAGTGGCGGATGGTGGGGCGCCGGGGCCGCCACGCGACCTGGACGATCGTCGGCGACCCCGCCCAGTCCTCCTGGACCGACCCCGACGAGGCCGCCGCGGCCCGCGACGAGGCCCTCGGCAAGCGGCCCCGCCGCCGCTTCGAGCTGACCGTCAACTACCGCAACCCCGCCGAGCTGGCCGTCCTCGCCGACCGGGTGCTGGCGCTGGCCATGCCCGGCAGCACACCGCCGCGCGCCGTGCGCTCCACCGGGATCGAACCCGGGTTCGCCGTCGCCGGTGACGACCTGGGTGCCTCGGTCCGCGCCGCCGCCGAGCGGCTGCTGGGGGAGGTCGAGGGCACCGTGGGCGTCGTCGTCGCCATGGCCCTGCGCGACGAGGCCCGCGAGTGGTTCGCGGGCCTCGGAGAACGGGTGGTCGCCCTCGGCAGCCTGGAGGCCAAGGGCCTGGAGTACGACGCCACGCTCGTCGTCTCGCCCGCCCGGATCGCGGACGAGTCCCCCGCCGGGCTGCGCACCCTGTACGTCGCCCTCACCCGCGCCACCCAGCGCCTGGAGATCCTCAGCACCCCCGAAGACCTCCCCGATGCCGCCGGCATCCCCGACATCCTCCGCCCCGACTGACCCCGCCACCCCGCCGGGCCCGATGGCGCGGGGCCCCGGGCGGGGCAGTGGAAGGGGACCGTGAGGGGTGAGCCGTCACACCCGGGGCCGTGCGGTGCAGGTGCGAGCGGGGGTTCAAGGAAGAGCCCGCGAGGGGGAATGACAGTTCCAGGGTGTTTGTTAGCCTGGATGTGGCACCGGCCCGATCCATGCCCCCGGGCCCAACCATAGGCGCTTCGAGCGCCCACTTGCCGCGAGGCGAGCTGGCGGGTCGGTGTCATTGAACGTCGCAACAGCGAGAGGGCTCCCACCGTCACCACGGTGGGAGCCCTCTCGTGTGTGCGGGGCCCGTCGGCGTCAGCCGACCACGCGGACCCCGTCGGCCTGGGGCCCCTTGCGGCCCTGGGTGATCTCGAACTCGACGCGCTGGGAGTCTTCCAGACTGCGGTATCCCTCACTGTCGATCGAGCTGTAGTGCACGAAGACGTCCGGTCCGCCGCCCTCTTGAGCGATGAAGCCGTATCCCTTCTCCGCGTTGAACCACTTGACCGTGCCCTGAGCCATGTTGCGGGTCTCCCATGAAGTGCAGTGCAGTGTGCGGGGCGATCTTAGGCGGATTCTGTCTGTTTCAGGGAGATTGATGGCGATTTTCCTGCGAAGGAGTGGGCCCCGGCCCGGGGGTGACAGCCTCTCGGATGGTGGAATACGATTTCCGGAAGCAGGGATGCGTTACCGCGTACCGAGGGGTAGGTGGGACGATCTGTTGACGTGCCGCGCCGCTGGCCGTAAAAAACGCGGCGGAGTGGGGCGGGCACGTGCACAACGTGACAAGGGAAAGCAGAGGGAAGTCGGCAATGGCGCCAAGCGTCTCCTACTCGATGACGGTCCGCCTGGAGGTCCCCGCAGGCGGGACGGCGGTCAGTCAGCTCACCACGGTCGTGGAGTCGTCCGGCGGCTCGGTCACCGGCCTCGACGTCACCGCCTCGGGCCACGAGCGGCTGCGGATCGACGTCACGATCGCGGCCAGCTCGACCGCGCACGCCGACGAGATCGTCGCCGAGCTGCGCTCCATCGAGGGCGTCACACTCGGCAAGGTCTCGGACCGAACCTTCCTGATGCACCTCGGCGGCAAGATCGAGATGTCGTCCAAGCATCCGATTCGCAACCGTGACGACCTGTCCATGATCTACACGCCCGGCGTGGCGCGCGTCTGCACACAGATCGCCGAGCACCCCGAGGACGCCAGGCGGCTGACCATCAAGCGCAACAGCGTCGCCGTCGTCACCGACGGCTCCGCGGTGCTGGGCCTGGGCAACATCGGCCCGCAGGCCGCGCTGCCCGTCATGGAGGGCAAGGCGGCCCTCTTCAAGCGGTTCGCCGGGATCGACGCCTGGCCGATCTGCCTGGACACCCAGGACACGGACGCCATCGTCGAAATCGTCAAGGCGCTGGCACCCGGCTTCGCCGGTATCAACCTGGAGGACATCTCCGCACCCCGCTGCTTCGAGATCGAGGCGCGGCTGCGGGAGGCCGTGGACATCCCCGTCTTCCACGACGACCAGCACGGCACGGCCATCGTCGTGCTCGCCTCGCTCTACAACGCGCTGCGCGTGGTCGACAAGCGGATCGAGGACATCCGCGTCGTGATGTCCGGCGCCGGCGCGGCGGGTACGGCCATCCTGAAGCTGCTGCTGGAGGCGGGCGTCAAGCACGCCGTCGTCGCCGACATCCACGGCGTGGTGCACGGCGGGCGCAAGGACGTGGCCGAGGCCGATGCGAGCTCGCCGATGCGGTGGGTCGCCGAGAACACCAACGCCGAGGGCCACACCGGCACCCTCAAGGAGGCCGTGGTCGACGCCGACGTCTTCATCGGCGTCTCCGCACCGAACGTGCTGGACGGCGACGACGTGGCCAGGATGGCCGAGGGTGCCGTCGTCTTCGCGCTCGCCAACCCCGACCCGGAGGTCGACCCGGCGGCGGCCCGCGAGTCCGCGGCCGTGGTGGCGACCGGCCGCTCCGACTTCCCGAACCAGATCAACAACGTGCTGGTCTTCCCGGGCGTCTTCCGCGGCCTGCTCGACGCCCAGTCCCGTACTGTGACCGACACCATGATGCTGGCGGCGGCGCGTGCGCTGGCGGACGTGGTCGGCGAGGACGAGCTGAACCCGAACTACATCATCCCCAGCGTCTTCAACGAGAAGGTCTCCGGCGCGGTCGCCGGTGCCGTGCGTGAGGCCGTCCAGGCCACCGGCAAGAGCGCGCTGAGCGAGCCGGCGGCCAGGGACTCCGCCCAGGCTCTGTCCTGACCGTCCTGACCGTCCTGACCGTCCTGACCGTCCTGACCGTCCCGATCATCCGGACCGTCCCGATCGTCCCGACCCGTTCGGGCGCCGGTTTCCGGCCCCGTCCTGACCGTCCGGGTCCCGGTTCCGGCCCGTCCGGGTCTCCTCCGGGTCCCGCCGGTCCGCCGGGAGTTCGCCTGATCCGATGGCCCGGCGCGTCGGGGGAAGGTTCACCCGGGCGGCCCTCTAGGGTGGCGGCAACCGGGGACGCCCGGAAGACATCGGATTGGCTTTCCCGCCGCAGGTAGGGGCAGGATGCATCCCCAGGGACTTCGTCCGAGGGGGTAACCCCGCCGAGGACCTTGTCCAGGGGGACACCCCACGGGGCGCGCGGGCCCGAAGGCGGACCCGGGTCCGGGAACTGTCGTAGGGCCCTGGCAGCATCGGCTTCGCTTGGTCTGAAATGCGGCTCTGCCGCGTGGCACGCCTCATCGGCAAGAAGAACACGGGAGTACGAATTATGAACCGCAGTGAGCTGGTGGCCGCTCTGTCCGAGCGGGCCGAGGTGACCCGCAAGGACGCCGACGCCATCCTGTCGGCCTTCGCCGAGACCGTCGGCGAGGTCGTCGCCAAGGGCGACGAGAAGGTCACCATCCCCGGCTTCCTCACCTTCGAGCGCGCCCACCGGGCCGCGCGCACCGCCCGCAACCCGCAGACCGGTGACCCGATCGAGATCCCGGCCGGGTACAGCGTCAAGGTGTCGGCGGGCTCCAAGCTCAAGGAAGCGGCGAAGGGCAAGTAAGCCGCAGAGCACGACAAACGCCAAGGGCGGCCTCCCCGCGGGGAGGCCGCCCTTCCGGCATGTCCGGGAGCCCGGCGGCCTTCCGGCTTCCTGGGCTGCCGGACCCGCCTTCAGGGCTCCTTCGTCCCCTTCGTCCTGCTCGTCCCGCCCAGGTGCCCGGGAAGCCGCGAGAGGGCCCAGGAGGCGGTCTCAGGGGGCCGGGGCGGCGAAGGGCAGCCGGGTGAGGTCGACCTCTTCCAGGGAGCCCACCAGCAGCGTGCCGGGGCCCTCGGGGATGCCGTCGACCGTGGGGACGGCCAGCACGCGGCAGCCCGCGGCCAGCGCGGAGGCGGCACCGGTGGGGGTGTCCTCCACGGCCAGACAGGACTCGGGGGCCGCTTCCAGCAGGCGTGCGGCGGCCAGGTAGGGGTCGGGGTGGGGCTTGCCCCGTTCGGTCTCCCGGTGGGCGACGGAGCAGGTGAAGCGGTGCCGTCCCAGCGTGTCGAGCACGAGGTCGGCGATGGGGCGCTCGGACGCGGTGACGAGCGCCACAGGGATGCCGAGTGCGCGGGCGGAGTCGAGCAGGGAGAGGGCTCCCGGCTGGACGGTCACGCCGGCCCGTACCCGTGCCGTGAAGGTCTCGCCGAGCTGGGCCTCGGCCGCGTCGGCCGCCAGGTCGGTGCGCTCGGCGACCAGGGTGGCGGCTCCGTCGAGCGGCAGGCCCGCGAAGGGGGCGAGTGCGGCCTGGTCGGCTGCGGCGCCGTGCGCGGCCAGCAGCTCGGCCAGGGTGGCCAGCCAGTCGCGCTCGGTGTCGACGAGGGTGCCGTCCATGTCGCACAGCAGAGCAGCCGGGCGGGTGGCGGGCGTGAGGGTGGTGGGCAATGCGGGCTCGCTCTTCTGGGAGAAGGGGCGGGGACGGGGCGCCGGTGCGCTGCGGCGCGTGGACGGCGTGCACCCGCGGGCGCACGCGGGGCGTACCCCCGGCACCGGAGTGCGGTGCGCAAGAGGCACGTGTGGGGGACGGCGGTCGTGGGGGCACTCCCGGCCGGAGGCGGGGGGCCCGGGAGCGGGGAGAAGCGCAGGTCAGTCGGGACACCTTCCGGCCGACGGCTGGGGGAGGGTGCGTGCGAGCGGGTTGGTCTGGGTCGAGTTGCGGACGGTGAAGACGACGGACCCCGGGCGGTAGCGGTCGTCGGAGGACTCGACGGGCCGCCCGTCGGCGGTCGTGGTGGTGCGCCGTACGCGCAGCAGCGGGCTGCCCCGGCGCAGCCGCAGGTGCTCGGCGTCCGCGGTGCCGGCGGCGACGGCGTCGATGTGGTGCTCCCCGTGGGCGAAGACCAGCCCGGTGTCGTCGTAGAGCTGCTGGGTGACGGACTCGCAGTCGTCGGGCAGCGCCTGCACGGCCGGTGAGATCCACTCCGCGTAGACGGTGCGCTCCAGCAGCACCGGTTCCCCGTCGAGGGTGCGCAGCCGCAGCACCCGCCACACCGGCGCCCCGTGCCGCAGCTGGAGCAGCCCGGCCTCGTCGGTGCGGGCCACGTCCCAGGAGGCGGTCAGCACCTGGCCGCCCGCGGTGCGGCCGCCGGCCCGGGCCCACTGGGCGAAGCTGCGCAGCTCGGTGAAGCTCTGGCTGGGCGTGGTGGACAGCACGACGCGGCGGGCGCCCTGGCGGGAGCCGATGAGCCCTTCGGCGAGGAGCGCGGCGACGGCCTGTCGCACGGTGCCGCGGGATGCGCCGTGTGCGGTGGCGAGTTCGGCCTCCGAGGGCAGTGCGGCCCCGACCGGATAGCGCCCGTCGGCGATGGCGCCGCGCAGCTCGTCGGCGATGCGCTCGTGACGCCGGGGCTCGGTCATGGGGCGACTCCTCGATGTGCTGCTCTGCGCCTGGGGTGGTGCCGGGGGCTGCTGCGTGCGGGCTTCGTCCGATCATGCCACCTGTGCGCAGTGCTATGCACATCAACGGGCGTGGCAGATGCGTATAACCGCAGTTCAGCAGCGCTAAACCTGTTCGCAAACAACGCTTTGAGCTGGGGGTTTGGCGATGCCCCGGGCTTTGCTCCGGGGGGTGGGTGCTGTTAGCTTGCCCAAGCTCAATGAATCGAGCTTGTCCATACAGGTGGCGGGCGCGAACCCCGGGAGTAGAGACGTGAAGGCACACCATCACAGCCGCCGAAGCCCCCGAGGCGGCCGACTGCTGGCCGCCGCGGCAGCGGCCGTCACCCTCTCCGCCGTGGCCACCGGCTGCGGTTCGGCGCCGGCCCAGGGCTCGGGCGGCGAGGCGGGCAAGGCCCGCTCCGCCGCGGACCTGGGCGGCATGGACAAGCTGGTGGAGGCGGCCAAGAAGGAGGGCGAGCTGAACGTCTACGCCCTCGCGCCGACCTGGGCCAACTACGGCGAGATGATCAAGGCGTTCGAGAAGAAGTACGGCATCGAGGTGCACAACGAGGACCCGGGCGGCAGCAGCCAGGGCGCCCTCAACGCCGCCGCCAAGCGCAAGGGCCAGGACCGTGCCGTCGACGCCCTCGACCTGGGCACCTCCTTCATGCGCGCCGCCAAGACCAAGAAGCTGCTGGCCCCCTACAAGGTCAAGGGCTGGAAGGACATACCCGGTTCGCAGAAGCAGCCGGACGCCTCCTACATGAACAACTACGGCGGCTACATCTCCATCGGCTGCGACGCCAAGGCCGTCAAGGAGTGCCCCAAGACCTTCAAGGACCTTCTGAAGCCGCAGTACAAGGGCAAGGTCGCGCTCAACGGCAACCCGAACGAGTCCTCCTCGGCGTTCTCCGCGGTCATCGCCGCGGCTCTCGCGAACGGCGGCGGCTTCGGCGATGTGCAGCCCGGCCTCGACTTCTTCAAGAAGCTGAAGAAGAGCGGCAACTACGTGCCCGTCGAGTCCACCAAGGCGACCATCCAGAAGGGCGAGACGCCCGTCTCCATCGACTGGGACTACCTCAACCTCGGATACGGCGCCGAGTTGAAGTCCAAGGGCGTCGACTGGAAGGTGGACGTCCCCCGGGACGGCCAGTACTCGCAGTACTACAACCAGGCCGTCAACACCTACGCGCCCCATCCGGCCGCCGCCCGGCTGTGGTTGGAGTTCCTCTACAGCCCCGAGGGCCAGAACATCTGGCTCAAGGGCTTCTCGAGGCCCGCGCTGCTGGAGGAGATGGAGAAGAACGGCACCGCCGACAAGAAGGCCGCCGCTAAGCTCCCCGACGTCGACGGCACCCCGAAGTTCCCCAGCGCCGGCCAGGAGGCCAAGGCGCAGAAGGCCATCAGCCAGGGCTGGGGCGCGGCGGTCAGCTGATGGCTGTGACAACCCCCACCCCCGCCTCCACGAGCGACGAGCCGGCGCCTCCGGCAGCCGCGCCCGCCGGGCGGAGAGCCGGCGGACTCGCCCGCGTGCGCCGCTGGCGCTGGCCCGCCGTCGTCCCGTTCTTCGCCTTCATGGCCGCCTGCTTCGGGCTGCCCGCCTGCACGTTGGCCTACAACGCCTTCACCGTGGTCGACCCGGACACCGGCGCGAGCCACGCGAGCCTGGAGAACGTGCACGCCTCCCTCTCCGGCGCCTACGCCACCGGACTCGCCGGCAGCGTGAAACTCTCGCTGCTCAGCGCCGTGGTGGCCACGGTGCTGGGCACCGTCGTCGCCCAGGCGGTACTGGCCTCCCGCAACAGCGCGCTGCGCAAGGCCGTCGTCTCGGCCTCCGGCGTCTTCGCCAACTTCAGCGGCGCCCCGCTGGCCTTCGCCTTCATCGCCACCCTCGGCACCACCGGGACGGTGACGCGGCTGCTGCACCTGAAGGCCACCGGCTTCAGCCTCTACACCTTCACCGGACTGGTGCTGGCCTACCTGTACTTCATGGTGCCGCTGATGGTCGTCACCGTCCTGCCCGCGCTGGACGGGGTCCGCACCCAGTGGCGGGAGGCCGCCGCCTCCTGCGGGGCGACCCGCGCCCAGTTCTGGCGGCACGTCGGGCTGCCCGTGCTGACGCCCTCGCTGCTGGGTGGTGCCGTGCTGATGTTCGGCACCGCCTTCGCCTCGCACGCCACCGCCGCCGTGATGACCGGCTCCTCGGTGCCGCTGATCACCATCCAGATCGCCAACGCCCTTTCCGGGAACGTCCTCGTCGGCCAGGAGAACCTCGCCCTCGCCATGAGCCTCAACATGGTGGTGATCGCGCTGCTGGTCATGGCCGTACAGATCCCGCTGCAACGACGGAGCAACCGATGGCTAGGGTGACTGGGCCGACCGGTACCACCGCGACCACCCCGACGAGCGCGACCCCGGCACCGGCACCGACCGTGAGCCCCGCTCCCGGCGCGGCCCCTGCACCGGATGCGGCCCCCGCACCGGCCCCCTCGGCGCGCCGGCGCCCCTGGGGCGGCGTGCTCGTACTGCTGCTCGCCGCGCTGTACTTCCTCGTCCCCGTCGCGGCCTCGCTCTGGTTCACCGTCGACGACCCCGCCAAGGGCCTCACCTTCGACGCGTACGCCAAGGGGCTGGGCGACGACGGCATGGCCACCAGCCTCGGTCTCTCCCTCCGGCTCGGGCTGACCACCGTCGCCCTGGGACTGCTGCTGATGGTGCCCACCATGGTCGTGGTCGCCCTGCGGCTGCCCAGGCTGCGGCGCGTGGTGGAGGTGCTGTGCATGGTGCCGCTGATCGTGCCGCCGGTCGCCCTCGTCGCCGGGGTCGGCACCGTGCTGTCCTGGCAGGACGACCTGACGGACACCCCGCTGTGGGGCACCTTCCAGGCGCTGCAGAACAAGAGCTTCCCGCTGGTGCTCGTCCTCGTCTACACCGTCATGTCGCTGCCGTTCCTGTACCGCTCCCTGGACGCGGGGCTGCGCGCCGTCGACCTCAGAACACTGGTGGAGGCCTCCCGCAGCCTCGGCGCCTCCAGGGCGGCCACCCTGTGGCGCGTCGTGGTGCCCAACCTGCGGCCCGCCATCGTCAGCGGCGCCGTACTCAGCCTCGCCATGGTGCTGGGCGAGTACACGGTGGCCACCGTCCTCGGCTTCGAACCGTTCTCCGTGTGGATGGTCCAGGTCGGCGAGTACGAGGCCCAGCTGTCCGTCGCCGCCGCCATGCTCAGCCTGCTCATCACCTGGGGCCTGCTGCTCCTGCTCACCAACCTCGCCGGCGGGCGGGCCCGTAAGGGGAGGAAGACCACCGCATGACCACCACCACACCGTCCACCGTGAAGGAGCAGCCGGAGGGACCGGCGGCCGCGTCCCGGGCGGGCAGCGGCGGCGTCGGGCTGCGCCTGCGGGGGCTGCGCCGCTCCTTCGGCGCCACCACGGCGCTCGCCGGGCTCGACCTGGACATCGCCCCCGGCGAACTCGTCGCTCTCCTCGGCCCGTCCGGCTGCGGCAAGACCACGGCGCTGCGCATCATCGCCGGCTTCGAGACCGCCGACAGCGGCGAACTGCTGATGGGCGGCGACGACATCACCGGCGTCGCCGCCAACCGGCGCGACATCGGCATGGTCTTCCAGTCCTACAGCCTCTTCCCCAACATGACGGCCGCCGAGAACGTCGCCTACGGGCTGCGCGTCCGCAAGGTGTCCAAGGCCGAGCGCGCGGCCCGCGCCACCGAACTCCTCGAACTCGTCGGGCTGCCCGGCCGCGACAAGCACTACCCCCACCAGCTCTCCGGCGGCCAGCAGCAGCGCGTCGCCCTCGCCCGCGCCCTGGCGATCCGCCCCCGCGTCCTGCTGCTCGACGAACCGCTGTCCGCGCTGGACGCCAAGGTGCGGCTCCAGTTGCGGGAGGAGATCCGCCGCCTCCAACTGGAGCTGGGCATCACCACCGTCTTCGTCACCCACGACCAGGAGGAGGCGCTGTCCATGGCCGACCGGGTCGCCGTGATGAAGGACGGCCGCCTGGAGCAGTGCGCCCCGCCCAGCGAGCTGTACGACCGGCCCGCCACGCCGTTCGTCGCCGAGTTCGTCGGCACCATGAACCGGCTGCCCGGTGTCGTCCGCGACGAGGACACCGTCGAGGTCCTGGGCCGGCGGCTGCCGGTGCACGGCGACTGCCCGCCCGCCGGGCGCACGGTGGACGTCCTGCTGCGGCCCGAGCAGCTGAAAGTGACCTCCGGCGAGCGCGACGGCGACCGGGACGGCCAGGGGGAGGAGGCCACGGTGCGGGTCGCCACCTTCCTCGGCGGCACCACCCGGCTCCACCTGACCACCGCGACCGGCGCCGAGGCCAAGGCCGACCTGCCGAGCTGGGAGGCCGGCGCGCTGGCACCGGGCGCCCGGTGCACGCTCACCCCGCACGACAACCCCGTCCTCGTGGAGGAGACCGCGTGACCAGCGCCCTGCGCTCCCGGCGCGCCGCCCCGGGCGCCGCTACTGCTGTGGCCGCCGCCCTGCTGGCCGCCACCGTCGCCCTGGCGGCGGCCGCCCCGGCAGCCGCTCAGCCGCGGTCCGGGGACACGCCCCGGCTGAAGGTGCTCAACTACAACACCTTCCTCTTCAGCAAGAACCTGTATCCCCACTGGGGCCAGGACCACCGGGCCGAGGCCATCGCCGAGGCGGACTTCTTCCAGGGCCAGGACGTCGTCGTCCTTGAAGAGGCGTTCGACAACTCCGCGTCCGACGCGCTCAAGAAGGACGCCGCCGACCGCTACCCGTACCAGACCCCGGTGGTCGGCCGGAGCAGGAGCGGATGGGACGCCACCAGCGGCGGGTACTCGGACGCCGCACCCGAGGACGGCGGTGTCACCCTGCTCAGCAGGTGGCCGGTCCTGCACAAGGAACAGCACATCTTCGCGGACGGCTGCGGCTCCGACGCCCTCTCCAACAAGGGCTTCGTCTACGCCGTACTGGACGTGCGGGGTACCAGGGTGCACGTCGTCGGCACCCACACCCAGGCCACCGACTCCGCGTGCGGCGACGGAGAGGACGTCTCCGTCCGTTCCGGGCAGTTCAAGGAGATCGGCGCCTTCCTGGACGCCCGGCACATCCCGGCCGGCGAACAGGTCCTCGTCGCCGGTGATCTGAACGTCGACCGCCACGGCGCCGCATACCCCTCGATGCTCTCCGACGCCGGGCTCGTACCCCCCGACACGCACACCGGACACCCCTGCTCCTTCGACACGAAGGAGAACTCCATCGCCGCCGACCGCTACCCCGACGACCCGTCCGAGGACCTCGACCACGTCCTGCACCGCCGCGGCCACGCCCGCCCGGACCACTGGACGAACCACGTGGTCAAGGAACGTACGGAGCCCTGGACGGTGACGAGCTGGGGCAAGAAGTACACCTACGACAACCTCTCGGACCACTACCCGCTCACGGCGGGCTGACCGAAGGTCGCACGCTCACGGGCCCGCTCCCTCCCGGGGCGGGCCCGCGGCCGTCACGGGTGCTCGAACTTGGCGCCCAGGTCCACCAGCTTCTGCTGGAAGTTCTCGTAACCCCGGTTGATCAGGTCGATGCCGTGCACCCGCGAGGTGCCCTGCGCGGCCAGCGCGGCGATCAGATACGAGAAACCGCCCCGCAGGTCAGGGATGACCAGATCGGTGCCCTGCAGCCTGGTCGGCCCGGAGACCACCGCCGAGTGCAGGAAGTTGCGCTGCCCGAAGCGGCACGGCATGCCGCCCAGGCACTCGCGGTAGAGCTGGATGTGCGCCCCCATCTGGTTGAGCGCCGAGGTGAAGCCCAGCCGCGACTCGTACACCGTCTCGTGCACGATCGACAGCCCCGACGCCTGCGTCAGCGCGACCACCAGCGGCTGCTGCCAGTCCGTCTGGAAGCCGGGGTGCACGTCCGTCTCCAGCGCGATGGCGTTCAGCGGGCCGCCCGGATGCCAGAAGCGGATGCCCTCGTCACCGATCTCGAAGGCCCCGCCGACCTTGCGGTAGGTGTTGAGGAAGGTGATCATCGAGCGCTGTTCGGCGCCGCGTACGAACACGCTGCCCTCGGTCGCCAGCGCGGCGCTCGCCCAGGAGGCCGCCTCCAGCCGGTCCGGCAGCGCGCGGTGCGTGTAGCCGCCGAGCTTGTCCACACCCGTGATGCGGATCGTACGGTCCGTGTCCATCGAGATGATCGCGCCCATCTTCTGCAGGACGCAGATCAGGTCCTCGATCTCCGGCTCCACGGCGGCGTTCGACAGCTCCGTGACGCCGTCGGCCAGCACCGCCGTCAGCAGCACCTGCTCCGTGGAGCCGACCGACGGGTACGGCAGCCGGATCTTGGTGCCGCGCAGCCGCTGCGGGGCCTCCAGGTACTGGCCGTCGGCCCGCTTCTCGATCGTCGCGCCGAACTTGCGCAGCACGTCGAAGTGGAAGTCCACCGGGCGCCCGCCGATGTCGCAGCCGCCCAGGCCCGGGATGAAGGCGTGGCCGAGCCGGTGCAGCAGCGGACCGCAGAAGAGGATCGGGATCCTGGAGGAGCCCGCGTGCGCGTCGATGTCCGCGACGTTGGCGCTCTCCACGTGCGACGGATCGAGCACCAGCTCGCCGGGCTCGCTCCCCGTGCCCACCGTCACGCCGTGCAACTGGAGCAGCCCGCGTACGACCCGGACATCGCGGATGTCGGGCACGTTGCGCAGGCGGCTCGGTTCGCTGCCCAGCAGCGCGGCGACCATGGCCTTGGGGACGAGGTTCTTCGCACCCCGGACACGGATCTCCCCTTCGAGCGGGGCGCCACCGTGGACGAGGAGTACGTCGGCTGGGCTGTCGGTCATGGATCTCCGCGATTCCGCGAGACGGGATAGGACAACAGGCAAGCGTAATGGCCCACTCCGGCCCCTACCCAAGCGCGAGGGGGGCCTGGGACTGTCACAGGTGAGCAATAACACGCTGGGTCGGCTTCTCGTCGCTCAGCGTGGCGCGGTGCCCGGTCCGCCGCGCCGCGGACGGGCGGACCGCCGCTCCGCGCGGTCCGCCCGCGTCCGTCCGCCCCTCCTGTGCTCCCCTCCGATCCCGCCAAGGGGTCCCCGCGACGGGCGCGGGTGCGGGATCATTGCCGTATGACCGAGGTGTCCTCGCTCACCGGGCGACTGCTCGTCGCCACACCGGTGCTGGCCGATCCGAACTTCGACCGCGCGGTGGTGCTCCTCCTCGACCACGACGAGGCGGGCTCACTGGGCGTGGTCCTCAACCGTCCCACCCCGGTGAACGTCGGCGACATCCTGGAGCCGTGGGCCCCGCTCACGGGCGAGCCGGGCGTCGTCTTCCAGGGCGGTCCCGTCTCCCTGGACGCGGCACTCGGGGTCGCCGTGGTGCCGTCGGGTGGCTCGGGTGGTCCGAGCCACCCGCACGTCCGGGGCAATCCTGGTGCCCCGGAAGGCCCCTCAGAGGGCCCCGACGCGGGTGCCCCCAGCGCTGAGAGCACGGGCAGCGCTGCGGGCGTTGAGGGAGCTGGGCGCGCCGAGGGGGCCGGTGGGGGCCGCGGTGTGGACGGTGACGCCACGGGCGCGGAGAGTGATGTGCAGCGCCCTCCCGGCGAGTCGGGCTCCGGTGACGCCGACGGTTCCGGCAAGGCCGGGACCGACGCCGGTGACGGTGTGACGGCTGCGGATGCGGCGGAGACGACGGGCCGGGCGGGCGTGGACGACGTCACACGGCCCGCGGACGCCGGGCGGTCCGCGGACGATGCCGGAGGGTCTTCGCAGACACCGCGGTCTGGGGGAGCGCCACGTTCTGCGGAGGGTTTGCGTTCTGCGGAGGAGTCGCGGTCTGCGGAGGGGGCGGAGGCTGCGGACGCGGCGGGACCGGGGGCAACCCCGGAATCGGGAGCAGCCCCGGGAACGGGTGCAGCCCCGGGAACGGGCGCAGCCGCGGCAACGGGTGCAGCCGCGGGAACGGGTGCAGCGGCCGAAGCGGGTGCAGCGGCGGAGGGTACGGCCGCCGCGGGCGCCGGTGACGGCGCAGACGCAGCGGCGGGTACGGCCGCCGGGGACGCCGGTGATGCCGCGGACGCGGACGGGGCCGCAGTGGCCGGTCGGGTCGCGGACGCTGCAGATGCTGCGGAAGCGGCAGAGGCAGGGAAGGTCGCGGAGGCTCCCGGAGCCGCAGAGGCCGGGGAGGTCCCGGGGGCTGCCGGAGCGGGAGCTGGGGCTGCCGGAGCCGGAGAAGCCGCACGGGCCGGAGAGGACGGGGAGGTCCCGGACGCCCCCCGAGCGGGAGAAGCCGCACAGGCCGGGGAGGTCGCAGACGATGCCGAAACCGCGGAGGCTGCGGCCGCTGCGGAGGCGTTGGGGGCCGTACTCGACGCCGACGGCCCTCTGGGATGGCGCCGGGTGCACGGCGCCATCGGCCTCGTCGATCTGGAGGCCCCGCCCGAGCTGCTCGCCGCCGAGCTGGGCTCTCTCCGGATCTTCGCGGGGTATGCGGGCTGGGGCCCGGGACAGTTGGAGAAGGAACTGTCCGAGGGCGCCTGGTACGTGGTCGAGTCCGAGCCCGGCGACGTCTCCTCGCCGGCCCCCGAGCGGCTGTGGCGGTCCGTACTGCGGCGGCAGCGCAGCGAGTTGGCGCTGGTCGCGACGTACCCGGACGACCCCTCGCTGAACTGAGCGGCAACCCCTCGCCCGGCACCCTGCACGCCTTCCCGCACCGCGGACGTCGGACCGCCTCGGACGGGTGACGCGGCTCACCGCCCATGCCTGACGTGTTCCGGCCGCATGAGTACCCTTGGACTGCATGAGCACTCTTGAGCCCGAGCGCGGGGCGGGCACCGGCACACTCGTCGAACCGACCCCGCAGACATCGCACGGTGACGGCGATCACGAGCGGTTCGCCCACTATGTCCAGAAGGACAAGATCATGGCGAGCGCGATGGACGGGACCCCTGTCGTCGCGCTCTGCGGCAAGGTCTGGGTTCCGGGGCGCGACCCCAAGAAGTACCCGGTCTGCCCCATGTGCAAGGAGATCTACGAGACGATGGGTCCCGGTGGGGACAACGGCAAGGGTGGCCAGGGCGGCAAGGGCGACGGCAAGAAGTAGCCCGTCCCGAGCGACCCACCCGACGGGCTGATCGAGTCGGCGGCCGATGCGTGGCACGGACCGGCCGACGCGGTGAGTTCAGCGCCCCCGCGCACACCCGCGTACCGCGCCTCGTCCGTACCGGACGGGGCGCGGTCGCGTGCCCAGGCCCGTCACCGTCCCGCCGAGCATCCCCCCCCGTCACCGCGTCCCCACGCAGCGGTGTCACCGCCGGTCCCGCGGCCAACCGCCGGCCTTCTGGAAGTACTGCTCCAGGCAGGCGCGGTCCTCCACCCAGCCGTCTCCGACGCCCTGGGCGAAGGCGCGGTCGTGCGCCATCAGCACGAGGAAGGCGGCGGGCGCGCCGCCCAGCGCCGGTATCCGTACGGACATGCCGTGCGCGCCGCACATGCCGTACCTGCCCTCGGCGGGGAGGTGGCGGAGCCGTGGGTACGGAGAGCGTGCCCCCAGCCGAGCACGTCGAGCGCGGCGCCCACCTCGTCGGTGGACGTCAGCTCTTGGTGCCCGCACCACACCGGGTCCGCGTCGGGGGCGGCGTACTCCGGCTCGGTCTCGCCGGTGGCCACAGCACCATTTCGGCCAGCGTGCCGTTCCCCTCGGCGGCGAACCGGAGAATCGACTCCGGCCAGTCCGGGCCGCCCGCCCGCACCTGGACGCCTTCCCGTTCCAGCCCCGGCCGGTCGGCCTCCAGCCAGCGCACCGCGGCGCCGAACAGCGATGGGCCGACGCGTCGGCGCGAAGAGCAGATGACCGCGACCGGCAGCGCGGTGATCCAGGCGGCACCATTGCCGCGTACGCGGGGAGCAGGCCGCCCGGTTCGGGCTGACGCCTGCGGCGACGGGACCACCCCCGCGTGCGCGGGGAGCAGCACCGAGAGGACCCGATGAACACCCCCGACCAGGGACCACCTCCGCGTGTGCGGGGAGCAGGCATCCAGGCCACACCCGAGGCCGCCGAGATAGGGACCATCCCCGCGTGCGCGGGGAGCAGAGCTTCTTGATCGGCAACACCTTGGCGGCGGTGGGACCATCCCCGCGTGTGCGGGGAGCAGCGGCCGACGTTTTGGACGATGTCCACGGGTGAGGGACCACCCCCGCGTGTGCGGGGAGCAGGCCGATCTGCCGGGTATAGCTCAGCGGCGCGTGGGACCACCCCCGCGTGTGCGGGGAGCAGTGTCAGTCGCTCGTGTGCCTCGGCTGTACCGCGGGACCACCCCCGCGTGCGCGGGGAGCAGTCCGACAGCACCTACCTGATCGAGATGCACCTGGGGCCACCCCCGCGTGCGCGGGGAGCAGGACACCACCGCCTACACCGAGCGGCTCGCCCAGGGGCCACCCCCGCGTGCGCGGGGAGCAGATGCGCATGCTCCGCGAGGGCGACTTCGACGCCGGGCCACCCCCGCGTGCGCGGGGAGCAGGGTCCCGCGCAGCGCGCACGGCGACCTACGCCGGGGCCACCCCCGCGTGCGCGGGGAGCAGAGCATCTCGCCAAAGCTCGGGATTTGAAAGAGGGGGCCACCCCCGCGTGCGCGGGGAGCAGCACCCTCCCCCTGCTGTGACAGGTGACCTGCGGGGGCCACCCCCGCGTGCGCGGGGAGCAGGGGGAGGTGAAGAGGGAGGCGGCGACGCGAGTGGGGCCACCCCCGCGTGCGCGGGGAGTAGCAGGTCGCCGTGCTGCGCTTGGTGGTGGGGGAGGGGCCACCCCCGCGTGCGCGGGGAGTAGACTGTCTGACCTGCGTCTTCAGTAGCGGTGGCAGGCGTCGGACGCCACTTTCGCGGATTCAGGCAAATGGTACGTAGGTAATCAACCCACCCGCAAGGCATGTCACGCTCCTCCCTACAGGTCACAAGTCGGTCCGGCGCGCTAGGCGACCTCCAACATCGCCAGCCTGAACGGACCGAGACCTCTCCGCGTGCGCGGTCAGCAGCGGTGACCACCCGGTCGACGCGGTCAGCCGCACTGCCGTCCCGGGTCGCCCGGATCGACCATGCCGATGCCGTCCTCGCCGTCGTAGTGGAGGAACGCGAGCCGACCGTCCGCCCGTAACGGCAGCCCGCGCCCCTGCTCGGCGGCCACCGAGCGCGGCGCCCCGTAGCCGATCACCGCGACGCACGACAGTGGGCCGTGTCCCTCCCACACGGGTCACTCCACCCCCACCGGCAGGCGCGGCACCTTGCCCAACTCTCCGACCACCGGTCGGCCTTCGTGCGCCTTCCGCAGGCGCCCGCCGGGTTCGAGCAGCCCGATCCCCGCTCGGCGTCCTCGGGCGCGAGGCGTTGGCGGGCCAGTTCGTGCCGCGTCTCGGGCGCGGGCGCTGTCTTGGTCGTCATACGCGTCATCATGACTTCCACCACTGACAGTTGCCGCCCGCGTTCCCGCAACGCAAGCGAGGGAAGCAGCGGGTACGACAGAAGAGACGGAAAGAGATGGAAGAAATCGGAGAGGTGGGAGGGGCGGAGGAGGGACGGGGCGTGGACCGACAGGTGCGTACCGTCGACGATCTGCTGCACCTGTTGGACGGCCTGTTCACCGAAGGGGGTACCGGGCGGGGGAGCGGCGCCGCCCGCTGGTGGGACGCCTTCTACGCGGACCGCTCCCGGCAGGTGCCCTTCTTCGTCGCCGCACCCGACGAGAGCCTCGCGTCCTACCTGGAACGCGGTCTCCTCCGCCCCGGCCGCGCCCTCGACCTCGGGTGCGGGCCCGGCCGCAACGCCCTCCACCTCGCCTCGCGCGGCTTCGAGGTGACAGCCGTCGACCTGTCCGCCTCCGCCCTGCGCTGGGCAGCGGACCGGGCCCGCGAGGCCGGGGTCGCCGAGGGCGTCACCTTCCTGTGCGGTGACGCCTTCGCTCTCCTGTCCGGCCCCGGCCCGGTTCCCGGCGGCCCGTACGACCTGATCCACGACTCGGGCTTCTTCCACCACCTTCCGCCGCACCGCCGCATCAGCTACCTGTCTCTCCTGGACACCGCCCTCGCCCCGGGCGGCCACTTCTCCCTCACCTGCTTCGCCGCGCACGGCGACGAGGGTGGCAGCTGCCTGTCCGACGCCGAGCTGTACCGCGGGGGGAGCCTGCACGGAGGTCTCGCCTACACCCCCTCCTCCCTGCGTCACCTCTTCCGGGACCTCGAAGAGGTCGAACTCCGCCGCATGCGCCATCTCCCCGAGGACTCGGCCCACTTCGGCAAGGCGTTCCTGTGGACCGCCCTCTTCCGCAAGCCGGTACGACGCCCCCGTCCCGACCGACGATGACCTCCACCGTTGCGCTGCGCCGTCGGCCTACGGCGTTGACCCGGGGGCCCGTTGGAGGCGCCTCACGGTGGCCTGCGGAGTCATCGGCTGGGGGAAAGTGCTCGACGCGGTCGCGCTCGGCCTGCAAGTTCCAGTAATCCTCTGCGAGGTCGTCCGGGGCGGCGACCGGGACCTGCGGACCGTCGGCTCGCGCGTGCGGTCGCGGACACCGCGCCCGACGCCTGGCGCCGCCAAGCCACCTTCTTGCCCGACGGGCTGAACCAGCAACCAGTGCGGGGGCCGCCTCCACCGCCCCGCCGACCCCGCAGCGGATGTACGCCGTGACGGGCGGGCTCGCCGGCACGGCCGGGACGACGGTCAGGAGCCGGATCGGCACCCGCGCGTGCGAACCGGCCGTGCGGTTGCACTCACCGCTCACCCACCAGGATCGCGAAACCGTCGAGATGCCGGGCGAGGCTGTACTCGAACAGCTCGTCGAGGTCAGGGGCCGTTTCCTCGTGCACCTGCGCGAGCAACGGGAACCGCCCGCTCGCGAACAGTTCCTCGGTCCGCGCCTGCTGCGCCTGCAGCCACCGGGCGAGTGTCACCCCGGTCTCCTGCACGGCCTCCGCTTCGTCCGCAGTGGACAGTGCGACGTGGAGCACCAGTGAGTGCAGCGCCAGCGCCTCCTGCATCCTCGTCCGCAACGGAAGGCCGAGACCGTCGAGTGCACGCAGGATCCACTCGGTGTGCACCATCATGTTCGGCGCGAGCGACGGGCGGGTGAACGAGACCGCTCGGGGCAGCCAGAGGTGCCGCCAGCACAGCGCCCATTGCCGCCGCGCGACCAGTTCGAGCTTGGCCCGCCAGCCTGCGGGCCCCGGATCGGGTAGTTCCGCTTCGCCGAAGACCAGATCGGCCATCTGCGTCACGAGGTCGTCCTTGTTCGCGATGTGCCGGTAGAGCGACATGGGCCCCACCCCCAGTTCGGCGGCGACCCGTCGCATGGAGACGGCGTCGCACCCCTCGACGTCGGCGATCCCGATGGCCGTCCGCAGCAGATGCTCCCGGCTGAGCGCCTGTTTCGCGCCGCCCGAACCGGTCGGCAACCGGGAGGCGGGTGCTTTCGCCCGCCCGGTCGGCCGGGGTCGGCCGGGCGAGGAGCTGACCACCGTGCCGGAGCCGACCTTCGTCTCGGCCAGCCCCTCCTCGCGCAGGGTGGCCACCACCCTGGTGGCCGTCGCGATCGCGACGCTCCAGCGGTCTGCGATCTGGCGGATCGACGGCAGGCGCTCGCCTGGCCGGAGATCACCGGACCGGATCCTGGCTTCGATCTCTTCCGCGATACGCAGATAGAGCGGCTCCGGCTGGGCCACGGACGGCATGCGTATCTCCCGATCTCCTCGTAGCCCCCTCGACGACCCGTCAAGCGAACTAGTTCACTTCGCGCAGGGTAGTGCACTTTGTTCGGCCTATCAAGCCGAAAATATTGACCGATCGAACCGCACCAATACGCTGTACGCATGCGACCGATACACCGTACGCAACCTGGTGGGGCGAGCACGCATCCCGGCGCACGCCCCTCGGCGCGCACCACAGACGGTTGCGCGCACCCGTCCCACCCCTCCCCGTCTCCCCGCCGACTCGACCGGTGTCCGACGTAGCACCTGCTCAGGGTTCGGCGCCGTCAGCCTGGCCGGGCAGGCCGGCAGCGGCATGGGCGACGGCCGATGGACGGACAAGCACCGGTGCACCAGAGGATCCGGGGCGTCTGCACGGGCTCCCTCCCCGCCCTCGGACCACAAGGGGGCGCCCCTGCGCGGCGAGGACGAGCGGCCGAACCTCCTGCGCGGGCCGATAGCGCACCTCGCGGCGCGTGCGTACTGCGCCCCGACCGGCATCCCGTACCGCAGAACCGGTTCGCCGGACCCCTACCGGCGGGCACTGCCGCACCTTCACCGCGTCGGCGCCCCGCGGCACGCATGACCAAGCCAGGCACGAGCGAAAGAGCAGCACCATGCCAGAACTCACCATCGCCGAAGAAGTCGCCCTGATCGCCCTCGACAACGGGACCGGCGGAGGCAGGATGCGCCTCGGTCTCGACTGGGCGGTGGCCGGCGCGGGCGTCGTCGAACTGGCCCTCCTCCACAGGATCACCGTCGGCGAGAACGACACCGTCACCGTGCTGGACCCGTCCCCGACCGGGATCGGGCACCTGGACGCCGTGCTCGCCGAGGTGGCCGACGGAGTGCGGGTCTCGAAAGTGCTGCGCCGGACGCGTGGCGGCGCACCCGACCGGGCCTTCACCGCACTCGTGGAGCGCGGTGTGCTGCACCGCAGGCGGACCTGGCTGCTCGGCATGCTCCCCGCACATCGCTACCCGGTGAGTGACCCGTCGGCCGAGGCCGAAGTGCGCGCCAGACTCACCGCGACCGTCCTCAACGGACAGGCCCCTCACGAGCGCACCGCCGCCCTGATCGGCGTGCTGCACGCCTCGAAGCTGTGGCGCCGGGCGGTGCCCAACGGCCGGCGCAAACAGGTGCGGCGGCGCATGTCCGACATCGCGCGGGGCCAGTCCATCAGCCCCGCGGTGCGCAAGGCCATCGTCCGGACGCAGGGTGCCATCACCGCGATGACGGCAGCGGCGAGCAGCGGCTGAGCCGCCTCCAGGACCGACCACAGCGTCGAGCCCGAGCTCGACCGAGGAAAGAAAGCAGAACCCGATGGTGAACGAAACAGAGACCGACTACCTGGTGATCGGCGCCGGCGCGACGGCGATGGCCTTCGTGGACACACTGCTGAGCGAGACGCGGGCAACGGTGACCATGGTCGACCGCTACCACCGGCCGGGCGGGCACTGGACCCTCGCCTATCCCTACGTGCGGCTCCATCAGCCTTCCGTCATGTACGGCGTGAACTCCCGCCCGCTCGGAGCCGGTCTGGTCGACCAGGCCGGCTGGAACGCCGGACTGTACGAACTGGCGGGCGCGGCCGAGATCTGCGACTACTACGACCAGGTCATGCGCCACACATTCCTGCCGACCGGGCGGGTCTCCTACTTCCCCATGGCCGAGTACCAGGGCGACGGACGGTTCCGCCGGACGACGTCGGGCGAGGAACACCGGGTAACCGTGCGCCGGAAGGTCGTGGACACCACGTACCAGGGTGTGACGGTGCCGGCCATGCGACCGCCGGAGTTCCAGGTGGCCCCCGGCATCTCCATCGCACCGCCCAACGCTCTGCCCGGCGTTCGCGAACCCTACGACCGGTACGTCGTCGTCGGCGCCGGCAAGACCGGGATCGACGCCTGCCTCTGGCTGCTGGAGCAAGGGGTCGCACCCAGGGACCTCACCTGGATCATGCCCCGCGCGCCGTGGCTCCTCGACCGGGCGAAGGTGCAACCACGCCCCCTCCGCCGAGTCGAAGATCTCATGAGGGACTACGCAGCCAAGCACGAAGCCATCATGGGCGCCGCATCCGTGCCCGACCTCTTCGAGAGGCTGGACGCTGTCGGCGAGCTACTGCGGATCTCCCCCCAGGAGCGGCCGACGGCGTTCCGCTGCGCGACCGTTTCCCAGGCAGAACTGCAGCAACTGCGCAGGATCGACGATGTCGTCCGCCTCGGCCGAGTGAAACGGATCAACGAGACGGACATCGAACTCGACGGCGGCACGATCCCGACCGGCCCTCGTGTGCTGCACGTGGACTGCACGGCGGACGCCATCAGACAACTCCCCGTCGTTCCGGTCTTCCAGGACGAAGTGATCACCCTTCAGTCGGTGCGGGTGTGCCAGCCGGTGTTCAGCGCCGCCCTGATCGCCCATGTCGAGGCGACGTGTTCCGACGACACCGTCAAGAACGGACTCTGCCCCGTCACACCGAACCCCAGGACGGACGTGGACTGGCTCCGCTACACCCTGTCCGGGAACGCGGAGCAGCTGCGTTGGGCGGGCAACGCGGACATCGGCGCCTGGCTGGAGCGCTCACGACTGCACCCCGACATGGCCCCGCCGATGCCCGAGGACCCCGCGGAACGAGCGGCGTTCGAGCAGCAGGCCGTGACGATGACGCAAGCACAGAACGCGAAACTCGAAGAACTTCTGAGGACCCATGAAGAACGTTGATCTGCCGCCATCGCACAATCCGAACTTCGTCAGGACAAGGGGAGCGACGCGCGGAAACAGGAAACGGTCCTGGAACCGTGCCCCCTGGGGGCTCGCACTGCTGACCACTGCGTGCGCGGAATTGACGTTCACCGCGGTCGCGGTGCCGAAGACGTGGCTGCTCCTTCCCTTGCTCGTGGTGATGTACGGGGCCGGTGTCCTGGTGATCCGCGAGGCCGTCGTGCGGGCCGGTGGCGGCTGGCCGAGTCTGGTGCTCCTGGGCGTGGCCTACCAACTGGCGGAAGACGGACTGGGCCTGCAAGCCCTGACCAGCCCCCGGATGTACGGCGCCGCCGAATGGGGCCTGCGCTACCTCGGCGTGAACGTGACCTACTGGGAATCGCAGATCGGCATCCACGTCGTGCTCAGCGTCCTCGTGCCGATCGGCCTGGCCAACCTACTCTTCCCGGCACAGCGCAACCGGCCGTACCTGGGCAGGAAAGGCCTGATCGGCGCCGTCGCCCTGGCGATCGTGGGCGTGTTCGGGCTCCGCGCTCTCCTCTCCGGAGCCATGGATCCCGGATACCGGACGCCGTGGGGCTGGACTGCGGTGTTCTGCGCCCTCATCGCCGTGCTCTGGGTGCTCGCGCTGGTGGTGCTGCCCCGCCGCCGCACCAGTCGTGTCCGCACGGCCCGGACCGCGCCTCACCCGGGAGCGGTCGGATTCGTCTCCCTGTACCTGACGATGGCCTTCCTGACCACGCTGCTCCCTCTGGGCCTGGGGCCCCAACTGCTGCTCGGCGACCTGATGTCACCCCTCCAGCGGCTGTTCGTCGCGGCCCTGACAGCCGTGCCCTTCGGCCTTCTCGTGCTGCGCTGGCAAGCGGCTGCCAATTGGAGCGACCGGCATCGCATCTGGCTGATCGGCGGGATTCTCGTGTCCCACACCGCGTTCATGATGCCCGGTTCGGTGAGCGCCGCATGCCTCGGAGCCGTCACCCTCGCCGTGCAGGTCTACTTGCTGACCGTTCTCACCAAGCACGTGCGACGGCGCGAAATCGCCATGGTCCAGGTCTGACGCGCCCGTGCCCGGCAGGCGGTGAGGCGCCGCGGGCCGCGCTGTGGCGTGGCATGCCACCTCGTCCGTGCCGGGATCAGACCCGCGGTCTGCTGGCGGGGCCCCAGGGCGGGGCGACGGCTTGCACGGTGCCGCTGATGTACTCGCGGCGTCCGAGCCGGCGCCCCGCCAGCTCTTCAAATGCGCGATGCCGTGCTCGACGGGACGCGCCGCGAGGAGCGCACTTTGCGCCCGGCGCCCGGGGATTCTGGTGGGTCCGGAGCGCACTCCGCGGCTGAAGGCCCAGGCGCACTCGGCGAGCAGCGGCCGTACCTCACCGATGGCCTCGGGCGAGGCGGAGCGGCCGACGCCGTGGCCAGGAGACGGTCGGCGAACACCGACTGGCGCTGTACGTGGCCGACATCCGGAAACATCCCGTCCAGGTCCCGCATGGGGCGTGGGCTTCCTGACTTCTGTGCACGGGGAGCGATCGGGTGGTGACGCTTGCTACGGTCAGGTTCACGACAGTCACCTGATGTACTGGAGCCCGTTGTGCGACTCTCCCGCCCCGCCGTCTCGTTGGCCGCCGTCGGCGCCGCCTCGGCCCTGTTGCTCGCCGGGTGCGGGGGTGGGGGTGACGGCGGGAAGGACGACAAGATCGACGGTGCCAAGGGCTCGCCGGAGTCCTCCGCGAGCCCTCGTGAGAGCGGTGCGGCCGCCAAGAAGGACGGTGCCGACTTCCGTACCTCCGACATCGAGTTGCCCGACGATGTCGAGCTCGTCTTCGACTGGCACCAGCCCTCCGACCCCGACAAGGCCGCCGCCTTGGACGG